>NZ_JBFTZI010000002.1:0-1048749 GCF_056406895.1 Polaromonas sp. P1_A2
CGCCCAAGCCCGCGCCCAAGCCCATCGTGGCAAGGCGCGGCGACGACCGCCCCGGCATGAAGAAAGCCGACCCCGTGGCCGCGGGGCGCGGCGGCAAGTTCGGCGACCGCAAGGACGCGCGTCCCGGCGGCAAGCCGGGCGGCCCGCGCCAGGGCACTGACAACAAATTCGAACCCTACCGCCCCGACCGCGACGCCCGCCCGGGCCGTGACGAGCGCGGCCCGCGCGGCAGCGAGCGCCCGGCCTTTGAAGAGCGCGGCCCGCGCCTGGGCGACGCCGCCTTCCGCGCCCAGCGCGAAGCCTTTGAGGCGGCCAACCAGGCCCTGAAAAAGCTCGCCGTGCAGGCGCACGGCGAGGTGCTCACGCACCTGCTCAGCGCCTGGGAAAAACGCGACCCGGCACAGTTGCCCAGCGCACAGGAGCTCGGCAAGGCCGTGCCGCCCGCGGTGCGCAACCGCTGGGTGCAGGCCGTCGGCACGCCTTCGGGCAAGGACGCCTCCGAAGCGCTGCTGCGCCTGGAAATCGCCGCCGACCTGCCCACACCGGCCGAGCACATCAGCGCGCGCCGCATGCTGCAGCTGCAGCTGCTGACCAAACGCAACGCACCCGCGCCGGCCGAAACCTGGGGCGAAGACACGGCCCAGGTGCTGGCGGCCGACTTTGACGCCGGCAATGCGCGGCGCGTGCAGAACGTGCTCAAGACGCTGCTCAAACGATGAGCGCTGCTGCCGCTGCTGAGGTTTTGCCCCAGGAGCGGCCGCAAACCTTGGGCGAGGAAATCGCCAACAGCGTGAGCCACGGCGTGGCGCTGCTTGCCGCGGTGGCGGCGGCGCCCTTTCTGGTGGTGGGCAGCATGCGGCAGGGCGATGCCATCGATATCGCGGGCGCCTCGGTGTTTGCCGCCAGCATGGTGTTGCTCTACTTCACGTCCATGCTGTATCACGCGCTGCCGGCGGTGCGCGCCGCGCGCGCCAAAAGCGTGTTCCAGGTGCTGGACCACGGTGCGATTTTTCTGCTGATCGCGGGAACCTACACGCCCTTCACGCTAGGCGTGTTGCGCGGACCCTGGGGCTGGACGCTGTTCGGCCTGGTCTGGGCCATGGCGCTGGCCGGCGTGGCGGTCAAAGCCGTCGCGGGCATACGCTACCCGCGCGTGTCCACGGCGCTGTACCTCGCGATGGGATGGATTGCCGTGATCGCCGTCAAGCCCATGCTGGAACTCATTCCAGGCTGGGGCCTGTTCTGGCTTGTGGCCGGCGGGCTTTTCTATACCCTGGGCGTGGGCTTTTTCGCCACCGATTCCAGGCTGCGTTACGGGCACTTCATCTGGCACCTGTTCGTGGCGGCGGGCACCGCCTGCCACTGCGTGGCCGTGCTGTATTACGCGGCCTAGGCCTTACCCGGGCTTGAACGCCTTCCCGCGCCGCTAGGACAGCAGCCGGATCAGCATATCCGGGTGAATGCCCCAGCCTGCCAGGCCGGCCAGGCCCATCATCACGCCAAAACCCGTGGGCACCAGCGCCAGGAAATAGAGCCACCAGAAATGGGTCAGCGCCGTGACGGCCAGCAGTGAAATGGCAATGGCCAGCAGGGCGTCGGCCAGGTCGAACTGGTCGTCGCGGAAATTCGCGGCGTCATAGTCTTTCTGGTCCTGCTCGGCCAGGGTTTTCAGCTCGTCTTTTTTTCTGGCCTGCTCGGCCGCCAGTTGCTCGTACTGCGCAATGGCCTTCTGGTAATTGGCTTGCTCCGACGCTGGCTGTGACGGGGCGGCCAGCCGCAGTTGCAGCAGCGTGCCTTTGGCGACTTCCTCGCGGATGTTGCGCGCCTGGTAGAAGTTCCAGTGGTCCAGCTTGTTGGCCTGCGCCTGCTGCATCGCCTGGACGATGTTGTCGTCCTTGACCTTGCAGATGCCCATGAAGGTGGCCAGCAAGGCAATCGTGATGGCTACAAACTGGTTGAGTTTGCGGAACTGCGCAAAGGATGCGTCGTCGGCGTCGTCGCCCTTGGCAACTTCAAGGGGATCTATATCCATGGGAAGGACCTGTTCGTGAAAAAGGGTTCGGGGGCAAGCGGGCTGCAATGGTACCCCGTGCCATCAGCCTGGCCTGGCGCCGCCGCAAGCTCAGCGGGCCGCTTCGATCAGGTGGGCAATTCCGTCATAGCCCAGCCGCCGCGCATGCTGCAGCGCGTTCAGGCCGTCGTGGTCTATCAATGCCGTGTTCGCGCCTGCCGCGAGCAGTCGCTGGACCACGGCCGTGTGCCCCTGCATGGCGGCCAGCATCAAGGGCGTGCGGCCCGCCGCATCGGCGGCATTGAGGGCCGCGCCTTGCTGGAGCAAACGCCCCACCT
The DNA here is from genome assembly GCF_056406895.1 of Polaromonas sp. P1_A2. Lineage (NCBI taxonomy): Bacteria > Pseudomonadati > Pseudomonadota > Betaproteobacteria > Burkholderiales > Comamonadaceae > Polaromonas > Polaromonas sp. P1_A2. The sequence continues at coordinate 2,350 of NZ_JBFTZI010000002.1, forward strand.
GCGGCAGGTCGCCCGCGCGGGCCGCGTTTTGCAATGCGCTTGCCAGTTTGGGTGTGCCGGGTGCTTCCGCGCGCGGGGAGGGCGCAGAAGCGCTGAGTTTTTCCCGTCGCTGCTCTGGTGCTGCGGCCTCGGCTGGCGCAGCGGCGGCGCGTGCCGCCGGCGCTGCCATGGCGGGGGCCGCGGCTGGCGCAGCGACCGGTGCGGCGTCCCGCATGGAAGAGGCCGCCTGCCCGCCCACCACCGCCTCGGCCGGGGGGGCAGGACGTGCGAGTTGCGAGCTTTCTTTGGCGGCGGTAACTTCCGGCGCGGGTGGCGGTGGAGCCGCCGGGGCGGGGGGCGGCGAAGGCGCGGGTGAAGGCGCAGATGGGGGCGCAGGTTGGGGCGCAGGTTGGGGCGCAGGTTGGGGCGCCGCGCTTGCCTGGGGCGGCGGCGCGGCTTCGGTTTCGGCCTTGCGTGCCACCGAGCCTGTGACGGAGGGCTGGGGTGAGGGTTTTCCGGCGGAGGGTGCCGCGGGGGCTTTCAGGGGCGGCGGCTGGCCCGTCTTGGCGCTGCGGCTATCGGCCTGGGGTGTTTGTTGCGGTGCGGCGGCTGGCGCTGCCTCAGCTGCGGGTGGCGCGCTCGCACTGGGCTGGCCAAACGCCAGGTCTTTTTCTTCGTCGGTGCCGCGGTCGTATTGCAGCACCAGCAAGCCGGTCAAGCCGGCCAGCGCCAACCCGGCCAGCGCGGAAATTTTCCAGCGCGACTGGTTGGCGGCGGTCGCTGTGGGTGCGCTGTCCGCCGTCGTGGAGGCTTTGTTTGCGGCGATCACCATCTGCGCGTGGGCGCGCACCGCCTCCCGCACATGGGCGCCGGGGCGGCGCGTGTCCTGCGCGCTGGCCTCGCGGTAGCGCTGCGTCAGCTCATCGCCGGGCGGGCTGCGGTCAGGCTCTGTCATGCAAACTCCTGTAGCTGCTGGCGCAGGCTGTTTCGCGCATAGCGCAAACGGCTTTTGGCGGTCTCGAAATTCACGCCGGTGGCGGCGGCGATCTCGTCCACGCTGAGGCCGGCTTCGGCCTGCAGCAAAAAGGCTTCGCGCTGTTCGCGCGGCAGGCGCTCGACCGCGGCGATCAGCGCCGCCGCCTGCTCGCTGGACTCGAGCCGGCGCAGCGGGCCGAAGCCGGAATCGGCCGCCAGCGTGTCGCCGATTCCCGGGCTGTCTTCGTCGCCGCCTGCCTCAAGGCTCACATGGTGGCGCGCGCTGCGAAAGTGGTCAACGAGCCGGTTGTGCGCCATGGTGAACAGCCAGGTCTTGAAGCGCGCCGACACCGTGTAGGTGGGCGCGCTGCGCGCCACGGCAAACCACACGTCCTGCAGCAGGTCGTCGGCCACCGCCTGCACCCGCACGCTGCGAAACACATAGCGCCACACGCCGAGCTCGTGGCGCGCATAGAGCGCATCGAAAGCCGCGATGTCGCCGGCTGCATAGCGCAGCATCAGCGATTCGTCGCTGTCTTCGGCTGCGTTGTCTGGCGTCGGGGCGCTGGGCATGCGCCACTTTATCAGCCCCCACGGTCGCGCACTGCGTGTCGCTCCCTGCCCCCCGAGGGGGCCGCTGCGCCTGCGGTCTGGCAAAGCCAGTCCCGCGGCCCCGGCTGGCTTGGAGAAGCCCCACCCCCACTGCGTGTAGCTTCTTGCGCCATCAAGAGGGATCAGGCACATAAGAAGGGTTGCGAGACTCCGGGAATGGATTGGGGCCGGGAATCGTCGGTATCGGCTGACGGATCACGCCGGCGGCAACCAGGTTCTCGCGGCTGTCATAACGGATGCGTATCACCTCGTTGGGCTGGGCTTGCAGGCGCGCGAAGCTGGTGTGCGAGACCACCGAGCTTTCGCGCGCGCCGTGGCCCGTGCCCAATTTGGGAGCCGGCAAGGGGGCGGCCTGCGGCTTTCTGAGCAGGCCTTCAGCGGAGGCTGATGCCTCCGCGCCGCCGAGGATGCGATCTGCCAGTGCGGATTTGCCGGCGGCCGGTGATTCCGCGGCGGGTGCTGCAGGGGCCGCGGGGGCGTCGGCCTCACGCTCGCTGCGGCGGGGGCTGGAATACACGGGTGCCTGTGCCACCGGCTCGGGCGGCTGTTCGCGAAACAGCGCCACGCCGATCACGCCGATATTGGCGGGCCGGCCGGTGCGGCCGGCATAAGAGTCCCCCAGCGCGGAAAACTCGAACGCGGCGACCTCGCTGCTGCTTTTGCGCCAGCCCGTCACCTGGTACTGCTGCCAGGGCGAAAACACATAGCCGGTCTGGTCCCAGGCGGCGGTTTCGCCGCTCAGCACATTGACGCCGTCGACGGCGGTTACGGCCAGCAGCCGCTCGCCAAGTTTGTTGCGCACGGCGATCGCGTATTTGGCGCCGTACTGGCCGGCCACCCAGTATTCGCCGCGGTGGTAGTACAGCGGCAGTGTGGCGCCGGTATTGCGGTCCACCACGGTGACGTCGGCCAGGCGGCCTATGGCATGGGCTGGCAGGGCCCAGGCGGACAGGGCCAGCAGGAGGGAGGCGGGGAGGATAAGGGGTTTCATGGGGGCTCCAGAAAGAGGGTGGAGCTCCCTGAAACGGGGCAACTGGGGAAAAGGGGTTAAGCGCGGCGCTCAATACCCCGGTTTCGGAGCTTTGAGGCCCTTGCGGCCCCTCACGCCTATTTGGCGGGAATGAAGAATTTGTCGAACAGCACCGTCAGCGCCGGGAATTCCCGGGTGAAACGTTCGCGGTTGACGAAATAGGCCTCGCAGGCCACGGCAAAAAACTCGGCCGGCGAGTTCGCGCCATAGTCGTCCAGCCACGGCGGCTCGGCGCCGAAGCGTTTGGCCATGGCGACTTTCTCGCAAAATTCATCAAAGGCCGGCTGCATCACCGAGTGCCATCCGCTCATGGCGCTGCGGGTGGACATGGGCGGGCAGCCGTCGGCCGCGCCGTCGCGCATGTCCATCTTGTGGACGAATTCGTGGATCACCACGTTGTGCCCATGTTCGGCCGCGCTGCCCGCGGCGGCTACGTCCTGCCAGCTCAGGGTGACGGGGCCGCCGTCCATGGCTTCGCCCAGCAGTTCTTCACTGTAGCGGTGCACCACGCCGGCCTGGTCGGTGACTTCGCGGCGCGCCAGCATGGCACCGGGATGCACCACGATGCCCTTGAAGTCGTCATACCAGCGCAGGCCCAGGTGCAGCACCGGCAGGCAGGCCTGCGCGGCGATCGCGACGGCCATCTCGTCGGTGACTTTCAGCCCCTGCGCGCCGGTGAACTCTTTTTGCTTGAGGAATTTCCCGGCCATCTCGTGCAACTGCTGCAGTTCGGCCACCGGACGGCGGGCCAGGAAGGGAAACTGCAGCAGGGTGTCCATCCACAGGGTATCGGGAATGGTCTTGGTGGGGGCGCTTTGGCGCCCCAGCGTTCTTAACCAGTTCAGCATGGGGTGGGTGTCTTGGTCGTGGGCAAGGCTTAAAGAGTGGAAAAAAGGGTCAGCACAGGGCGATGCGCTGCAGGCCGGCGGCGGACAGGCGCAGCACGTCTGCGCGCGGAACCGGGGCGGCCGGGTCCCAGTCGCTAAGCACCACCCGCGCCAGGCCCTCGCCCAGATCGTGCATGGCCGGCTTGTGGGTGTGGCCGTGGATCAGGGTGGGGGCCTTCGCGGCGCGCAGCCATTGGCGCGCGGCTTCGGCATCGACGTCGGCGTAGGATGCGCCCGATTGCTTGCGCGCCTCGCTTTGCCGGCGCAGCGCGCGTGCGATCTCCTGGCGCTCGGCCAGCGGCTTGGCCAGGAAGGCGCGCTGCCATTCAGGGCTGCGCACCTGCTGGCGGAACGCCATGTAGTCGGTGTCGTCCAGGCACAGGGCGTCGCCGTGCGACAGCAGCCAGCGCCGGCCCGAGCCCGCGGGAAATTCCAGCACCGTCGGGTCGTGCAGCAAGGTGGTGTTGCACAGGTCCATCAAGGCCTGGCCTACCAGGAAGTCGCGGTTGCCGTGCATGAAAAAGAGCGCCAGCCGGCCGGCGGCTTCGCCCATGGCGCGCGCGCAGCGCGCGTCAAAACCAGCCGCGGGCGAGGACAAATCTTCGCCCACGGCATCGTCACCGACCCAGACTTCAAACAGGTCACCCAGGATGAAGACCGCGTCGGCGGGCGTGCTTTCAAGGTAATGCCGCCAGGCCTCGAAGGTGGCCGGCTCGCCGGCCTGCAGGTGCAGGTCGGAAATGAAATCGACCGTGCGCCAGGACGGCGGCGCCAAAAGCTCCGCGATCTCGGGGACGGCCTGGGGGGTGTTCACCGGCTGGGTGGGCGGGCTCAGTCCAGCGAGATGGCTCGCTGGATGATCACGTCTTCCATGGGCACGTCGTCGTGAAAGCCCTTGCGGCCGGTCTTGACGGCCTTGATCCTGTCGACCACGTCGGTGCCGGCAATCACCTTGCCGAACACGGCATAGCCCCAGCCCGAAGCGCTGGGCGCGGTGTGGTTCAGGAAGCCGTTGTCGGCCACGTTGATGAAGAACTGCGAGCTGGCCGAGTGCGGCGCGTTGGTGCGCGCCATGGCGATGGTGTAGTTGTCGTTCTTCAGGCCGTTGTTGGCTTCGTTCTCGATTTCAGCGTCGGTGGGCTTTTGTTTCATGCCGGGCTCGAAGCCGCCGCCTTGCACCATGAAGCCGGGAATCACGCGGTGAAACACGGTGTTGGCGTAGTGGCCCTTGTTGACGTAGTTCAGGAAGTTGGCGACGGTCTTGGGCGCCTTGGCGGCATCCAGTTCCAGCGTGATGACGCCGTATTCGGCGATGTGGAGTTCGACTCTGGGCTTGCTCATGATGGTGTCCTGTAGGGGGAGGGCGGTTAATTGACGAGGGTTGCTGATTTGATGAGGACGGGCGTTTTGGGAACGTCGCTCGGGAAGGGGCCGCCCGCGCCGGTCGGCACCGACTTGATTTTGTTGACCACGTCCATGCCGCTGACGACCTTGCCGAAGACGGTGTAGCCGTACAGCTGGGGCGCGTTGACGAGCTGCGCGCGCGGGGTGTTTTCATAGACACGGCCCTGGTATTCGAATTTGGGCACCGGGTCGCCGGGCGGGATGACGGTGGGGTCCAGGAAGTCGTTGTCCTTCACGTTGATGAAGAACTGCGCCGAGGCGGAGTTGGGGTCGTTGGTGCGCGCCATGGCCAGGGTGCCGACCACATTCCTCGGGCCGCCTTTGGCCAGCGCCTCACGGCCTTCATGCGGCACGGGCGGGCGGGTTTTCTTCTCGGCGTAGGTGGCGTCGTAGCCGCCGCCCTGCACCATGAAGTTGCTGATCACGCGGTGGAAAATCGTGCCGTCGTAGTGTTTGTCCTTGACGTATTGCAGGAAGTTCTCGACGGTCTTGGGGGCTTTGTCGGGATAGACCTCGACCACGAAGTCGCCCTCGCTGGTGGCGAATTTGACCTTGGGCGCGCTTTGCGCGAGCGCCGGGCCGGCCAGCAGGGCCAGGCTCGCGGCGGCGGCCAGCGCGAACGCCGCGCGGCGCAAGGGGGAATGGAGGGAATGCAGGAAAGAGGCCGCGGACATCGCCGGCCTGGGGTGAACTGCCATCAAATGGCTCCTTCGAAAAATATTTTCCACTGGCTGCCCTGGCGGACCCAGTATTGGCGCTTGGTGCGGCCTGTCTTGGCGCCCTTGACCAGCTCGCCAAAGGTTACCACCATCGTGTCGGTGCTGTCGGTCCAGCGCAGGTAAGACACATCCTTGAGCTGGATACCGCGCCCGCCCAGCTGCTTGAGCTCGCTTTGCAGGGCCGGCGTCCATTCAGCCAGGGTCTTGCCGTAGCTCGTGAAGTCGGGGGTGTACCAGGCGGTGAGCTTGGCGATGTCGCCGCTGGACTTGGCGCTGTGCCAGCCCTGCAGCACGTTTTCAAAGGATTTGATGTCGGACGCCAGCGATTGCGGCGCCACCCATTTGAGGCTGTGCGCGATGACGACGGGCGTGCTGCGCACCTCGACGGTGCGAATGATGCGTTCCAGGTCGGGATTGGCCAGCACCACGCAGCCGTCGGTGGACAGCGGCGCCCGCGAAAACTGCGCCGGCGGCGTGCCGTGCAGCCAGATGCCGCCGCCGGTCTTGCCGCGCTTGACGTCGAGCTGGTTGGGGTAGTTGATGGGCAGCGCGCCCGAGCCGTAGAAGTCGCGCAGCGATTTGGGGTCCAGGTTGCTGGTGATGAAGTACACCCCCAGCGGCGTGCGCAGGTCGCCCTCGACGGATTTTTCAATGCCGGACTTGCCGACCGAGATGTAGTAATCGGCCACCAGCTTGATGCCGGTGGGCGTGTTCTCGAACAGGTAGAGGCGCGACCTGGAGGCGTCGACGGCGATCGCATGCTTGTTGCGCGGCGACAGCGCCAGGAACTGCGAGGGCACGGTGCCCGGCGCCGGGCGCTCGCGCAGCGCACGCAGCCTGAGCAGCGATTCCTGGCGCAGCTCGGCCAGCAGCGGGGCCGCGGCCTTGTTGGCGGTGATGTCGGGCACGTCGCCGGGCGCGCGCAGCGGGCGCGTGAAGCCGGCCAGCAGGTCGCCGTAGACCAGTTGCGCGAGCTGGAAATTGGGGTGGTCCTTGACCAGGCTCTCGGCCTTGCGCAGCGCTTCGCGCGGGGCGGCCTGGCCGATCAGCTTGTAGATTTCAATCAGGCGGGCTTCCGCCTCGCCGTCGCGTGCCGCGCGTTGCGGCGCGGCGGCGCTGCGCGCCACGGCCTTGGCCGCGGTTTCAACACGCGCGGACGCAAGTGCCGGCACCAGGCAAGGTGCCACGAAAAAAAGGGCGGTGAGCACCTTTTTCATGCAAGTTTCCGAGGCAGGGTGCCGGCCGGCGAAGAGGGGCAGGGACGGGCTGGGTAAAACACGTGGGCCAGGTCAGCCGCCGGTGGATTCCTTGACGATCACCCAGCGGTCACCCACCTTGGCGAGGTCCAGGGTCTTGCGGCTGGAGATGTTCAGCGAATCGGCGCTGTAGTCCTGCTTGAAGCGGGCCGTGGCCTTGTTGCCCTGCACCGAAATCGACAGGTTGGAAAGTTTCACGCTGATTTTGGACTTGCCGACGATGCGCGCGCGGCGGTCTTCTTCCCAGGCCTTGCGGGCTTGCTTGCCGGGCGGCTCGAAGTTCTGCCCGTAGCTGCCGAGGTAGCCGCCCATGTCCTTGTCGGACCAGGCCTGGGCCCAGCCGCGCACGGCGGCCTCGACTTCCTTCTCGGCGCCGGTGGCCGCGGCGGGTGCGGCTGCAGGTGCCGGGGCGGTGGCGGCGGGCGCCGGCGTCGCGGCGGGTGCTGGGGCGGCGGGAGCAGCCGCAGGCGCGGGTGTGGGCTTGGCGGCCGGTGCCGGGGCTGCTGCCGGCGCGGCGGCCGTGACCTGGCCGGAAGCCTGGGCGCCGGCGGCGGGCTTGGCGGCGGCTTGCGGCTGGGCCTTGGCGTCGGCCGAGAACAGGTTGCGGATCAGGGCCAGCTTGGGCGGAACGGCCGCATTGCCGCCGTCCAACTGCAGTGCCTTGCTATAGGCCTGGCTGGCCAGGCGGGCATAGACGTCGCCCAGGTTTTCGTGCGCGGTGGCATAGCTGGGGTTGGTGCGTATGGCCATTTCCAGCGCGGCGCGGGCCTTGTCGAACTGGCTCTGGCCGGCGTACAGCACGGCCATGTTGTTGTAGGGCTCGGGCAGCTCGGGGTAGTCTTCGGTGATCTTGGTGAAGGTGGCGATGGCCTCGTTGGCCTTGCCGGTCTCGGTCTGGATCACGCCCTTGAAGAAACGCATTTGCGGGTCGCGCGGCTTGCTGGCGAGGTATTGGTCGACCTTGGCCATCGCCTCGGCGAACTGGCCGGCGCGCATCAGGCGGCTGACATCGGCATAGTCGTCGGCATGGGCCGCGGACATCGACAGGGCGGCGGCAGCCACCAGCAGGCGCAGGACGGCTGACAGGGGTTTGCGTTTAAAAAAGTTTTGCGTGGGCATAAGAACTTCTCGCTATTGTTTTGGGTCCCCTGGGGCTGGTTGAGGGCCGTGGGTCGAAAGTTGCCATAAACAGCCCGGCTTTTCAGGTGGCCAGAGGGGCCGCTGAATGTTGTCCATCGGGCTGGATATACTGGCCGATTGTAGCTGAGGGGGTATAGTCCATGGCCGCCCGGATTCCGTACTTTTCCGTTTTGTCGCAGGTTTTTGCGCGTATGCCAACCGGCCCTTGTCCGCCCCCGGTGTCCGTGAGATAAACCTTTCTGTTCCCCCTGTCCAATTGATAGTCGGTTTTCGACCGATGTCTCCCGCCGCCCCAATTTTCATGAGCCTTCGCATTTACAACACGCTGTCGCGTGCCGTGGAAGAATTTTCCCCCCTGGAGCCCGGCCATGTTCGCATGTATGTGTGCGGCATGACGATTTACGACCTGTGCCATATCGGCCATGCGCGCATGATGATGGCCTTCGACGTGGTCCAGCGCTGGTTCAAGGCCAGCGGCCTGCGCGTGACCTATGTGCGCAACATCACCGACATCGACGACAAGATCATCAAGCGGGCGGTCGAGCGCGGCATCAGCATCCGGGCGCTGACCGACGAGATGATCCAGGCCATGCACCAGGACATAGGCGCGCTGGGCATGGAGCCGCCCTCGCTGGAGCCGCGCGCCACCGAGTACGTGCCGCAGATGCTGGGCCTGATCGCCACCCTCGAGGGCAAGGGCCTGGCCTATAAGGGCTCGACCGGCGACATGAACTATGCGGTGCGCAAGTTCCCCGGCTACGGCAAGCTCTCGGGCAAGTCCCTGGACGAGCTGCGCGCCGGCGAACGCGTGGCGGTGCTGGACGGCAAGGACGACCCGCTGGACTTCGTGCTCTGGAAGAGCGCCAAGCCCACCGAGCCCGAAGACGCCAAGTGGGACAGCGACTACGGCCCGGGCCGCCCCGGCTGGCACATCGAGTGCTCGGCCATGAGCTGCCAGACATTGGGCGAGACCTTCGACCTGCACGGCGGCGGCGCCGACCTGCAGTTTCCGCACCATGAAAACGAGATCGCCCAGAGCGAAGGCGCGAGCGGCAAGCCGCTGGCCCGCTTCTGGGTGCACAACGGTTTTGTGCGGGTGGACAACGAAAAAATGTCCAAGTCGCTGGGCAATTTTTTCACCATCCGCGACGTGCTCACGCGCTACGACGCCGAGACCATCCGCTTCTTCCTGGTGCGCACGCACTACCGCAGCGCCCTCAACTACAGCGACGCCCACCTGGACGATGCCCGCAGCGCGCTCAAGCGCCTGTACACCGCGCTGGACGGGGTCGCGGCGGACACCGTCGCCATCGACTGGGCGCAGCCCTTCGCCGCCCGCTTCAAGGCGGCCATGGACGAGGACTTCGGCACACCCGAGGCGGTGGCCGTGCTGTTCGATCTGGCCGGGGAAGTCAACAAGACGCGCTCGCCCGCGCTGGCGGGCCTGCTCAAAAGCCTGGGCGGCTGCCTGGGCCTGCTGCAGGGCGAGCCCGGCGCCTACCTGCAGGCCGGCGCCGGCCTGGACGAGGCCAGCATCCAGGGCCTGATCGCCCAGCGCGCCGCCGCCAAGGCCGCGAAAAACTTCGCCGAGGCCGACCGCATCCGCCAGGACCTGCTGGCCCAGGGCATTGTGCTCAAGGACTCCGCCGCGGGCACGACCTGGGAGGTCCAGTCGTGAGCCTTGCCCGACCGGTCGGCCCCCAGCCGCCGCTGAACCCGCAGACCCTGCGCAAGGCGCCATGAAACAGGTCGTCAAAAGCGGCCCGGCCAGCGCCGAACTGGCCGACGTGCCGGGCCCGGTCGCCGCGGCCCCCGCCTACTGGGCCGAGGCCTGCAAGCACCTGGTCAAGAAAGACCGCGTAATGAAGCGCCTGATCCCGCAGTTCGGCGACGCCCACCTGCAGGCCCGCGGCGACGCCTTCAGCACGCTGGCGCGCAGCATCGTGGGGCAGCAGATCTCGGTCAAGGCCGCGCAAACGGTGTGGCACCGTTTCGAGGCCCTGCCCAAAAAGATGACGCCGGCCAATGTGCTCAGGCTCAAGGTCGACGACATGCGGGCCGCCGGCCTGAGCGCGCGCAAGGTCGAATACCTGGTCGACCTGGCCATCAACTTCGACGCCGGCACGGTGCACGTGAAGGACTGGCAGTCCATGGACGACGAGGCCATCATCGCCGAGCTGGTCGCCATTCGCGGCATAGGGCGCTGGACGGCCGAGATGTTTTTGATCTTTTACCTGATGCGCCCCAATGTCCTGCCGCTGGACGACATAGGCCTGATCAGCGGCATCAGCCAGAACTATTTTTCCGGCGAATCGGTCAGCCGCAGCGACGCGCGCGAGGTGGCCGCCGCCTGGGCGCCGTACTGCAGCGTCGCAACTTGGTATATTTGGCGCTCGCTGGATCCCTTGCCGGTCCTGGGTGCCCCTGGCGGCACCGAGCAAGATCTAAGTTTGAAGAAGCCCTGAGGAGCAATACATGGCGAAGAAAACCTTCCTTGATTTCGAGCAGCCGATCGCGGAACTCGAAGGAAAAATTGAAGAACTGCGCTACGTCCAGACCGAGTCGGCCGTCGATATCTCCGAAGAGATCGACCAGCTGGCCAAAAAAAGCCAGCAACTCACCAAAGACATCTACAGCGACCTGACGCCCTGGCAGATCACCAAGATCGCCCGCCACGCCGAGCGTCCCTACACGCTGGACTACATCAACGAAATCTTCACCGATTTCGTCGAGCTGCACGGCGACAGGCACTTCGCCGACGACCTGTCCATCGTCGGCGGCCTGGCCCGCTTCAACGGCACCGCCTGCATGGTGCTGGGCCACCAGAAGGGCCGGGACACCAAGGAGCGCGGCCTGCGCAACTTCGGCATGAGCAAGCCCGAGGGCTACCGCAAGGCGCTGCGCCTGATGAAGACCGCCGAGAAGTTCAAGCTGCCGGTGTTCACCTTCGTCGACACGCCCGGCGCCTATCCCGGCATTGACGCCGAGGAGCGCGGCCAGTCCGAGGCCATAGGCCGCAACATCTTCGAGATGGCGCAGCTTGAAGTGCCCATCATCACCACCATCATCGGCGAGGGCGGCTCCGGCGGCGCGCTGGCCATCTCGGTGGCCGACCAGGTGGTGATGCTGCAATATTCGATTTACTCCGTCATCAGCCCTGAGGGCTGCGCCTCCATCCTCTGGAAGACCTCCGACAAGGCCCAGGAGGCGGCCGAAGCCCTGGGCATCACCGCGCACCGCCTCAAGGCCCTGGGCGTGATCGACAAGATCGTCAACGAGCCCGTGGGCGGCGCCCACCGCGACCACAAGCAGATGGCGGCCTTCCTCAAGCGCGCCCTCAACGACGCCTTCCGCCAGGTCAGCGACCTGAAGGTCAAGGAGTTGCTGGACCGCCGCTATGAACGCCTGCAAAGTTATGGCCGCTTTACCGACACCAAGGCCGACGCTAAATAAACTGCCGGCCGCCCGCGCGCCGGGCACGGCGTGAGCGGCCCTAACCCGGCGCTGCCGGCGCTGGCGGCGCTGGAATCCCTTGATCCCGTTTTACCTGTGGGCGTGGCCTACAGCGGCGGCGCCGACTCCACGGCGCTGCTGCTGGCCGCCGCGCAGCGCTGGCCGGGGCAGGTGACGGCGCTGCACATCCACCACGGCCTGCAGGCTGCCGCCGACGACTTCGCGCGGGTTTGCGACGTCACCTGCGCGCGCCTGAAGGTGCCGCTTCAGGTGCTGCGCGTGCAGGCCGGCAACGCGGCGGGCCAGAGCCCCGAGGATGCGGCGCGGCTGGCGCGCTATGCCGCGCTGGCGCAGGCCGCCACCGAAAAGGGCCTGGGTGCGGTGCTGCTGGGCCAGCATGCCGACGACCAGGTCGAGACCCTGCTGCTGGCGCTGAGCCGCGGCGCGGGCCTGCCGGGCCTGGCCTCCATGGCCGCGCGCTTTGAGCGCGGCGGCGTGCTGTTCCTGCGGCCGCTGCTGCAAGTCCCCGCGGCGGCCCTGCGTGCCTGGCTGCTGGAGCAGCAGATCCCCTTTGTCGACGACCCGACCAACAGCGATGAGCGCTACACCCGCAACCGCATACGCGCCCGCCTGCTGCCGGCCCTGGCCGAATCCTTTCCGCAGTTTCGCGAAACCTTCGCGCGCAGCGCCCAGCACGCGGCCCAGGCGCAGGCCCTGCTGGCCGAGGTGGCCCGTGAAGACCTGGCCCGTGTCGGCACGCCACCCGCCATTGCGGCCCTGCAGGCGCTGTCCGCGCCGCGCCAGGCCAATGTGCTGCGCCACTGGTTGCTGGAATCGCATGGGGCCACGCCCAGCGCCGCGCAGCTCGAGCAGCTGCTGTCGCAGATCGCCGCCTGCACCACCCGCGGCCACCGCATCCACCTCAAGGTCGCGACCGGCCATGTCACGCGGGCCGGCGCGGCCCTGCGCTACGAAGCCGCGGCGGATAAGCCGGCTTAACCAGATAGTAGTCCTAGGTATAATTGAAGGCTTTGCTGGCGCCGCAGCACCGCTAAAAAGACTCTCAAATAGCGCTTTTTGCCGGTAACAGCCCGCAAAAAATTCGCAACAACTTCTGATTGACATCCTGCAATGGCATTGATCGTTCATAAATATGGCGGCACGTCGATGGGCTCGACCGAGCGCATCCGCAACGTGGCCAAACGCGTGGCCAAGTGGGCGCGGGCCGGCCACCAGATGGTCGTCGTCCCCAGCGCCATGAGCGGCGAAACCAACCGCCTGCTGGGCCTGGCCAAGGAACTGGCGCCCGCCAAGGCCGGCGACGCCTACAGCCGCGAACTCGACGCCCTGGCCGCCACCGGCGAACAGGCCTCCAGCGCGCTGCTGGCCATTGCGCTGCAGGCCGAAGGCATGCAGGCCGTGAGCTACGCCGGCTGGCAGGTCACCATCAAGACCAACAACGCCTATACCAAGGCCCGCATCGAGTCCATCGACGACGAGCGCGTGCGCGCCGACCTGGACGCCGGCAAGGTCGTCATCATCACGGGCTTTCAGGGCGTGGACGAGGGCGGCAACGTCACCACGCTGGGCCGCGGCGGCTCCGACACCTCGGCGGTCGCCATCGCCGCGGCGCTCAAGGCGCATGAATGCCTGATCTACACCGACGTCGACGGCGTCTACACCACCGACCCGCGTGTGGTGCCCGAGGCGCGCCGCCTGCACACCGTGAGCTTCGAGGAGATGCTGGAGATGGCCTCCATGGGCTCCAAGGTGCTGCAGATCCGCTCGGTGGAATTCGCCGGCAAGTACAAGGTGCCGCTGCGCGTGCTGTCCAGCTTCACCGAATGGGACATCGACATCAACGAAGAAGCCAAGTCAGGCACTTTGATCAGCTTTGAGGAAGACGAAAACATGGAACAAGCCATCGTATCGGGCATCGCTTTCAACCGCGATGAAGCCAAAATCTCCGTGCTCGGCGTGCCCGACACCCCCGGCATCGCCTACCAGATCCTGGGCGCCGTGGCCGACGCCAACATCGAAGTCGACGTCATCATCCAGAACATCAGCAAGGACGGCAAGACCGACTTCAGCTTCACCGTCCACCGCAACGACTACTCCAAGGCCGTCGACCTGCTCAAGACCCAGGTCGTCCCCAAGCTGGGCGCCCAGGAAGTCACCGGCGACGCCAAGATCTGCAAGGTCAGCATCGTCGGCATCGGCATGCGCAGCCATGTGGGCATCGCCAGCAAGATGTTCCGCGTGCTGAGCGAGGAGGGCATCAACATCCAGATGATCTCCACCAGCGAAATCAAGACCTCCGTGGTCATCGACGAGAAGTACATGGAGCTCGCCGTGCGCGCCCTGCACAAGGCTTTTGACCTGGACCAGCCGTCCACCTGAAAATGGCCCGCAAGTCGTGAGATAATCGATTTATTGGAAACGTGACCGAGTGGCCGAAGGTGCTCCCCTGCTAAGGGAGTATGGGGTGTAGAGCCTCATCGAGGGTTCGAATCCCTCCGTTTCCGCCAGTATAAAAAGCCGCCTTCGGGCGGCTTTCTTGCGTCTGCCAAAAACTCATCACTGCACCAACGAAGCCGCAAGCTGCCCCACCTGTGCCAGCGCGGCATCACGCTCCGCAGCCGGCCGTTGTGTGCCGGTCAGGTAAGCCGCCACCAGCAAAGGCGCGCGCCCACCAGGCGGCCAGACCAGGCCCACGTCGTTGGTGGAGCCGCGGGCCCCGCTTCCTGTCTTGTCGCCGACACGCCAGCCCGGCGGCAGCAACGCGCGCAGGCGGCGGTCGCCGGTGGTGTTGGCTTGCAGCCATTGGACTAGCAACTGGCGCGAGGCATCGGACAGCGCCGAGCCCAGCGTGAGCCTGTGCACCGTGGCCAGCATGGCGTCCGGCGTCGTGGTGTCGCGCACGTCGCCGGGCGCCGATTCATTGAGTTCGGGCTCTGTGCGGTCCAGCCTTGTCATCTTGTCGCCCAGGCTGCGCAGGTAGGCCGTGAGCCCGGCTGGGCCGCCGAAGCTGGCGAGCATCAGGTTGGCGGCCGCGTTGTCGCTGACGATGATGGAGGCCTCGCACAGCGCCGCCATGGGCAGGCCTTGCGGGCCTATGTGCTGCTGGGTCGTGGGCGAGTGGGGCAGGATGTCGCCTGCCGCGATGGGGATTCTTCGGTCCAACTGCTCCTGGCCGCTATCGACGCGGTGCAGCACGAGTGCGGCCGCCAGCAGCTTGAAGGTGCTGCACATCGGAAAGCGTTCGCCGGCGCGGTAGCCGTATTTCGCGCCGCTGCCGGTATCGAGGATGGAAACGCCCAGCCGGCCGCCGCTGGTTTTCTCGATGGCCGCCAGGCGCCGGGTGAGGGATGCCGGGGTCGTACTACCGGGCCTGCCGCCGGAACCCAATGATTTCTGGGTGTAACTGAACAATCCACCTGCGACCACCAGACCGCTCAATGCACCTGAAAACTGCCGTCTCTGCATGTTTTTTCCTCTGAGATTGTTGAACAAGGCCGTGACGATAACAAGGGCCTGGCGATCCAACAAACGGCAATAATCAAGGCTATCCATAAGTAAATCTGGGGCTTAACGCTTATGCACCTTCCTCTCAATGCCTTGCGCGCCTTTGAGGTCTCGGCCCGGCACCTGAGTTTCACGCGGGCGGCCGACGAGCTCAACGTGACGCAAACCGCCATCAGCCAGCATGTGAAGAACCTCGAGGAGCGCATGGGCGTGCCGCTGTTTCGCCGACTGCCGCGCGGGCTGGCGCTGACCGATGAAGGGCTGGCCCTGTTGCCGGTGCTGGCCGAGTCTTTCGGCCGCATGGGCTCGGTGCTGGAGCAGTTCAAGGACGGGCAATTCCGCGAAGTGCTGACGGTGGGCGCCGTCGGCACCTTCGCCGTGGGCTGGCTGATTCCGCGCCTGCGGGATTTCCAGCGGGCCCATCCCTTTATCGACTTTCGGCTCTTCACCAACAACAACCGCGTCGACCTGGCCGGCGAGGGCCTGGACTATGCGATCCGCTTCGGCGACGGCGCCTGGCACGGCACCGAGGCCGAGCCCCTGCTGGTGTCGCCGCTGTCGGCCATGTGTTCGCCCGCGCTGGCCCGGGGCCTGCGCGAGCCCGCCGACCTGGCCAGGGAGCTGCTGTTGCGCTCCTACCGGGCCGATGAATGGGCGCGCTGGTTTGCCGCGGCCGGGGTGGCCTGCCCAGTGGTCCGGGGCGTGGTGTTTGATTCTTCGCTGACCATGGCCGAGGCGGCCGCGCAGGGCGCCGGTGTGGCGCTGCTGCCGGTGAACATGTTCGCGCGTGAATTGCAGGGCGGGCGCCTGGTGCGGCCGTTCGCGGTGGAAATCGAAACCGGCGGCTACTGGCTGACCCGGCTCAAATCGCGGCGGGCGACGGCCGGCATGCGCATCTTCAGGGACTGGTTGCTGGCCGCGGCGGCCGCTGTGTGATTCGCGAACGCCCTGACCGCTTCACCACTGCGTGGAGCCCGCGGCCCGCTCGACTTCCTCAAGCGCGTAGCGGGTGAACTCGTCGATCTCATTGGACTTGTCGAACACCGCGTCTGCCCCTATGGCCAGGCAGCGTTCGCGCACGGCGGGTGTGGCGTAGTTGGTCAGGACGATGACCTTCTGCCTCAAGTCCCTCTCGCGGCAATTCATCACCACGCCCAGGCCGCTGCCCTCGAGCAAAAACAGGTCGACGATGGCGAGGTCCCAGGAGGCCTTGTTTTCGTTCAGCCACTGGACCGCTTCGCTTTCCTTGCTGGCCCAGCCCACGATGCGCGCGCGAGCCAGTTCCTCCAGTGATTCCGCGAGGCTGTCGCGGATGACGGGGCTGTCTTCAACCAGGTAGATTCTGAGGCGCATGCAGCTTGGGGTAACGGGGATTCGGGTCCGGTGGAATATGCCGAAGTTTACTGAGCGAACGCGTATTTCCGACTTGGGAAAAACGTGGACGGACGATTATGAAACAAAGCGTGAAAAAATCCCCTGGGCCGAGCGACCTTCGCGCCTTGGGGCCCGTTCGCCATAATTCGCGGTGTTCCACGCCGAAACAGATTACGGACCCCCATCATGCGCCTGCGCCACATCGAAGTCTTCAACGCCGTCATGCTGACCGGCAGCGTGAGCGGGGCCGCTCGCCTGATCAACGTCACGCAGCCGGCCGTGAGCCGCATCCTGCAGCACGCGGAACTGCAGCTGGGCTTCGCGCTGTTCCAGCGCAGCAAGGGCCGGCTGACGCCGACCTCCGAAGCGCTGACGCTGTACCCGCACATCGAGCGCCTGTTCGCCCAGCTCGACGAAGTGCAGCGCCTGGCCGCCAACCTCAAGACCGGCGGCAGCGCGGGGGAGCTGCGCATCCTCACGGTGCTGGCGCTCAGTTATGAAATCCTGCCGCATGCCCTCAAGCTGTTTCGCGTCAAGCATGCCGACGTGGCCATCACCTTGCAGGCCCTGCATTCGCCGCAAATCGTTTCGGCTTTGGCCTTGCAGGAGGCCGATGTCGGCTTCCTCTTCAGCCCGGTCGCGCATTCGGCGCTCGCGCAGGAGCACCTGGCCGACGGCCGCATGGTGTGCGTGGCGCCCAAGGGCATGCTGGCCTCGCGCCTGGTCAAGCGCGGCAGTGTCACGCTGGCCGACCTGAGCAAGTCGCCGGTGGTCGGGCTGGACGCGCTGGACCCGGTGGGCCGCAGCCTCAACCAGGCCTGCCGCGAAGCCGGCGTGGGCCTGGAGTTCCCCATCACGGTGCAGACCTACCACTCGGCGCTGGCGCTGGCCCACCACGGGCTGGGCATCGCCGTGATAGACACCTGCACCGCGGCCTCGGCCGACCCGGCGCGCGTGGACGTGCTGGAGCTGGAGCCGCTGATCCCCGTGCCCATCAAGGCCTTGTTTCCGGCCGGCAAGCCCGGCTCGGTGGTGGTCAGGGCCTTTGTGCGCTGCTTCCAGCAGGCCTTGACGCATAGGGCCTGAGAGCGCCGGTCACCTCGCGATCATGCGGCTGATACGCTGCGCCGAACCGAAGGCCAGGGTAAAGCCCAGCGCGCCGTGGCCGGTGTTGAAAAACAGGTTGTCCGGCCCTTTGGCGTGCCGGCCTATCACCGGCAGGCCGGTCGGTGTGGCCGGGCGCATGCCGGCCCAGGGGTTCAGTTCCTCAAAGCGGCTGCAGCCCGGGAAAACCGTCTCGGTTGAAGCCTGCAGCGAGGCGATCTGCGCCGGGTCCACGGCCGTGTCGTAGCCCGAGAGTTCGGCCATGCCGGCCACGCGCAGGCGCGAGCCTATGCGGGCGAACACCACCTTGCGCGCGCTGTCGGTCACGCTGACCGAGGGCGCCGCATGCTTCCCTGGGGCGACGTCCACCGTGATGCTGTAGCCCTTGAGCGGATAGACCGGCAGGTGCAGGCCCAGGCCTTGCGCCATCAGGGCCGAGTCCGCGCCCAGCGCCATGACAAAACGCTCGGCCTCGATGTGGCCTTGCGGCGTGGCCACTGCGGCGAGGGACTTGCCGCGCTGCACCAGCTGCTCGATGGGCGTGCCCAGCAGAAAGCGCACGCCCAGCCGGCGCAGCACCACCCCCAGCGCGTCGCAGGTTTTCTGGCAGTCGGCGGCGCATTCGCCCGGTGTGTAAATGGCGCCGGCGATCTGCCCATGGCGGCTTTTGAGTGCGGGCTCTATCTCCACGCAGCGGTCGGCGTCGACGGCTTCCTGGTTGCTGCCCAGTTCGCGCTGCAGCAGCATCTGGCGCTGCGCGGCCGCGAAAGCGGCTTCGTCGGAATACAGCACCAGCTTGCCGGTGGCGGAAAAATCGTTGTCGAGTTTTTCCTCGGCCATCATGGCGTCGAAGGACTGGCGGCTCAGCGCCGCCAGCGACAGCAGCTGGCCCGTGGTGTCGCGAGAGGTCTTGCTGTTGCAGGCTGCCAGGAAGCGCAGGCCCCACAGCCACTGCCGCGTGTCCAGGCGCGGGCGCAGCTTGAGCGGCGAGGAGGGCGACAGCAGCAGCTTGGGCAGTTGCCGCCAGATGGCCGGGTCGGCCAGCGGCTGGACGTAGGAGTAGCTCAGCTGGGCGCCGTTGCCGCCGCTGGCGCCGCTGCCGGGGCTGGCGCGGTCCACCACGGTGACTTCATGGCCGGCGCGGCGCAAGCTGTAGGCGGTCGCGAGGCCCACGATTCCCGCACCGAGCACGCACACATGCATAAAAACCCTTGTTGTTTCTCGAATGGACGCGACTGTACGCAAGGCGCGCGGGTTTGAACAATGCTGAATTCGCCCACGGCCATGACCTTTGGTTATGCCCCGGGCCCCATGGCGGTGCGCTTGGGTAAACCATGAGTTTTTGTCATGGGTTTGACGCGAAAATGAATGACACGCCGGGCGCCGCAGTTCCTACACTAGCGATGCCAGTTTCACCCGGTTACCGAAACTACCAACCCATTGCCCCCGAAAGGACACGCATGAAATTCACTACCCTCATGAGCGCCGTGCTGCTGACAGCCGGCCTGGCCGCCAACGCGGGCGCGCAAACCGTGCCGACGCTGAAAAAGGTCGCCGACAGCAACAAGATCACGGTGTCCTACCGGGAAGCATCGGTGCCTTTCAGCTACCTGATCGGCTCCAAGACCTCCGTGGGTTTTTCCGCGGAACTGACCGAAGCCATCATTGACGACGTGCGCAAGAAGGTGAAAAAGCCCAACCTCGAAGTCGCCTACATGCCCGTGACCTCGCAGAACCGTATCCCGCTGCTGGTCAACGGCACTTACGACCTTGAGTGCGGCTCGACCACCAACAACTCCGCGCGCGGCAAGGACGTGGCCTTTGCCATCAACCACTTCTACACCGGCACCCGCCTGCTGGTCAAAAAATCGTCCGGCATCAAGAACTACGCCGACCTGGCCAAAAAGACGGTGGCCAGCACCACCGGCACCACCAATGCGCAGGTGATCCGCAAGTACAGCGCCGACAAGAAGCTGGACATGCAGCTGATCCTGGGCAAGGACCATGACGACTCGCTGCTGCTCGTCGAAAGCGACCGCGCGCTGGCCTTCGCCATGGACGACATCCTGCTGTTCGGCCTGATGGCCAATTCCAAGAACCCGGCCTCGCTGGAAGTTGTCGGCGACTCGCTGCAGGTCGAGCCCTATGCCTGCATGCTGCGCAAGGACGACCCCGAGTTCAAGAAGCTGGTCGACGGCACCATCACCCGCCTGATCAAGTCCGGCGAGTTCACCAAGATGTACGCCAAGTGGTTCACCTCGCCGATCCCGCCCAAGGGCGTGAACCTGAACCTGCCCATGAGCGAGGAGCTCAAGGCCAACCTGAAGGCGCTGAGCGACAAGCCGGCGCTGTAAGCCCGCCGGGGAGCGCCGGCGCGCCGCTCCCCGCTGATGGCTTCGGCCATCCCGCTGCCGCCCTCGGTGAGGACGGCAGTTCTTCCCCCCAACAACACGATACGGCCAAGCCACCAGGCACAGGCGGCCGGCGTGTGCCTGGATTTTGCTGTCCGGGCCCACTGACACTGAAAGGCATGACATGAACAGACCCCGCGTGGTCGGCATCCTGGGCGGCATGGGGCCTGCCGCGGGCGCGGATTTTGCGCGCCTGTTTGTCCAGGCTTGCGCGGACCACATGCGCGCGCTGGACATTCCGGTCTCGGATCAGGGCTTTCCCGAGCACTGGCTGGCCCAGGTGCCGGTGCCCGACCGCAGCACGGCGCTGGAGTTGCCCGGGCCGGGCGGCCACCAGCCGCTGGACCCCATGCTGCAGGCCATGGGCAAACTGGCGGCGCTGGGCGCCACCACGGTCGCGGTGGCCTGCAACACGGCCCATGCCTGGCACGGCCAGCTGCAGGAGCGTTTTCCGCAGCTCGAAGTGCTGCACGTGGCGCGCGAGGTGGCGCAGACGTTGGCCGCGCGCGGCGTGCGCGAAGTGGGCCTGCTGGCCACCGAAGGTACATACCGCGCCGGCCTGTACGACCAGGCGCTGCGCCAGGCCGGCCTGCAGTGCCACACACCCACGGCCGGCGAACGCGAACGCCTGATGCGCGGCATTTATGAGGGCGTGAAAATGGGCAACATGGACCTGGCGCGCGAATGCTTCACCGGCGTGGCCGAAGCGCTGGCCGCGCGGCATGGGCTCTCCACGTTGATACTGGGCTGCACCGAGATACCGCTGGCCCTCAGCGCGGTGCCCGGCATGGAAACGCTGGACCTGGTGGACCCGGCGGCGCTGCTGGCGCAGGCTTTGGCGCAGCGGGCCTACGCGGCTTGAGCGGCTCTTAGTCCGCGGAGGCGCTCCAGCGGTTATTCCAGGCCTTGTCCAGCGTGCGGCGGTCGCGCTTGGTGGGTCGGCCGTGTTCCTGGGCGCCGGCCGGGTCGCTGTTCAGGCGGCGCTGCTCGGCGGCCTCGGCCTTCAGGCGCAGGCTTTCTTCGGTTTCCTCATAAAGCTGCTGGGCCACCGGGGCCGAGCCGCGCTGGCTGCTGATGCTGCGTACCACCACGGTGCGGCTGACCTGGCCCTGGCGCAGCGACACGGTGTCGCCGGCTTTGACCTCGCGCGCGGGCTTGGCCTCGGCGCCGTTGACCTTGACCCGGCCCTTGTCGATCTCCTCGACCGCGAGCGCGCGGGTTTTGTAAAAGCGGGCCGCCCACAGCCATTTGTCGATGCGCAATTTATCCATTGGCGGCTATTTTGAACCAAGACCCAACGCCCCTGCCGGGCGCGTGGGCGCTTCAGGCCGTGGGGAGGCGGACTACCGCGTCCAGCCCCGTGACCTGGCCGTGCACGACGCGGTTTTCCAGGGTGATGCTGCCGTGCATGGTTTCGACGATCTCGCGGCAGATGGCCAGCCCCAGGCCGGAGCCGTGGCGCACGTCGCCCGCCGAAAACGGCTCGTAAAGCCGCGCCGACAGCTCGGCCGACACGCCGGGCCCGCTGTCACTCAAGGTCATCGCCACAAAGCTGGCGTCGCGCACGATGCGCACGGCCAGCGGGCCGCCGGCCGGCGTGTGCTTGATGGCGTTGTGCAGCAGGTTGCGTGTGAGCTCGCCCAGCATCCATTCATGCGACCGCACCTGGGCGGGCACGGTTTCAATCTCGAAGTCGATGTCTTTTTCGGCGATCAGCGGCGAGAGGTCCAGCGCCACCGAGCGCACCACCTGCGCCAGGTCTATGGCCTGCAGGTCGGCCTGCTGGCGCAGCTGCTCCACCTTGGCCAGGGCCAGCATCTGGTTGGCCAGCACGGTGGCGCGGTCCACGGTCTGGTTGATCTCGCCGAGCGCGTCGCGCGCTTCCATGTCGCCGCGCAGCGCCGACTGTACCTGCACCTTGAGCACCGCCAGCGGCGTGCGCAGCTGGTGGGCCGCGTCCCGCACAAAACGCTTCTGGTTGTCCAGCAGGTGCTGCAACCGGCCCATGACCTGGTTGGTGGCCTCGATCAGCGGCAGCAGCTCGCGCGGCGCGTCAGGGGCGGCAATGGCCGTCAGGTCGCCTTCGGGGCGGGCCTTGAGCTCGGCGCTGAGCCGGCGCACCGGCCGGGTGGCGCGCTGTACCACCACCACCGCCACCAGGGCGATCACCGCGAGCAGGACGGCCTGGCGCCACAAGGTGTCAAAGAGTATCTTGCGCGCCAGTGTCTTGCGCAGCTCGAGGGTTTCGGCCACCTGCACCACGGCCATGGCCCGGCCCTTGCCGCTGGCCACGGGCTGCAGCAGCACGGCGACGCGAACCGGTTCCTCGCGGAACACGTCGTCATAAAAATCCACCAGCGCCGAATACGGCGGGCGTATGGGGATCTCGCCGCGCCAGAAGGGCAGCTGCGCAAAGCCCGAGACCAGGTCTCCCTTGAGGCTGGAGACGCGGTAGAACAAACGGCTCTGGTTGTCGGCCTCGAAGGCCTCCAGCGCGGCATAGGGCACGGTCACGCGCAGTTCGGACTGTTCGTCGTAGCCGGTCACGTCCAGCTGTTCGCCGATGGACTTGGCCGAGGCCAGCAGGGTGCGGTCATAGGCGGTGTTGACCGCGGCCAGCGCCTGGCGGTACAGGCTGGCGGTGTTCACGATGATCAGCAGGCCCACGGGAAGCAGGATGCCGGTCAGCAGATAGCGTCGTAGCGAGATGGCCCGCTGGCTCGTGGGTTCGATCGGCGCAGGCTCCCGGCCGCTCATGCATCCACTTTCAGCAGGTAGCCCAGGCCGCGCAAGGTGACCAGCGTGACGCCGGTCTGGGCCAGCTTTTTGCGCAGGCGGTAGACCACCACTTCGACAGCCTCGTACTGCACGTCGGTCTCGCCGGGAAACACCAGCTCGAAGAGGCGTTCCTTGGACACGGCGTGGCCCAGTTTGCCTATCAGGGTCTGCAGCAGGGCCAGTTCGCGCGGCGTGAGTTCCAGCACCTGGTCGCGGTGGTAGATGGCGCCGCTTTCCCTGTCATAGCGCAGGTGGCCGACGAACTGGGGCGCGGCGCCGGGCTCCGCGCCGGCCGCGGGGCGGCGCCGGCTCAGGGCGCGCAGCCGCGCCTCGAGTTCGTCCAGGTCAAAGGGCTTGGGCAGGTAGTCGTCGGCGCCGGTGTTCAGGCCGACGATGCGGTCGCCCACGGTGCCGCGGGCCGTCAGGATCAGCACCGGGGTCGTCAGGCCCTGGCCGCGCGCCTGCGCCAGCACCTGCAGGCCGTCCAGGCCGGGCAGGGTCAGGTCCAGCACCACCACGTCGGGCTGCGTGGCCTTCCACTGCGCCAGGGCCTGGCGGCCGTCGGTGCAGCTGAAAACCTCCATGCCGCGCCGCCCCAGGGCGCGCTGCAGCGCCGCCTGCATGGAGGCGTCATCCTCCACCAGCAGCAGTTTGACCGTGGACATCACCGTGGGCATCATGGGTTAGGGCTTGCAAACACAGTGTTAACAGGCCCCCGACATTAGCACTTTCCCCAGTCCCGCCGGACAGCCGTTTGACAGCCAGGGGGTGCATGATAGGCGGGTTATCAGCCATCCGGGCGCCCCGGGCGCCCATCCACAGGAGACATTCCCATGCGTCGCGATACCTTTCTGAAATCCCTGGCGGCTCTGGCCGCGACCGGTGCCTTGCCCCTGTCGGCCTCCGCGGCCGCCAACATCAAGATGTTGATTCCGGCCAATCCCGGCGGCGGCTGGGACACCACGGGCCGCGCCCTGGGCAAGGCCATGACCGACTCCAAGGTCGCCGACACGGTGACCTACGACAACAAGGGCGGCGCCGCCGGCGCGCTGGGCCTGGCCCAGTTCGTCAACGGCTCCAAGGGCGATCCCAATGCGCTGATGGTGATGGGGGCCGTGATGCTGGGCGGCCTGATCACCGGCAAGCCGCCGGTGAGCCTGTCGCAGGCCACGCCGATCGCGCGCCTGTCCAGCGAATACAACGTGTTCGTGCTGCCCGCCAATTCGCCTTTCAAGACCATGAAGGACGTGGTCGACCAGCTCAAGAAGGATCCCGGCAGCGTGAAGTGGGGCGGCGGTTCGCGCGGCTCCACCGAGCACATCGCGGCGGCCATGATCGCGCAGAAGGTCGGCGCCGATCCTTCCAAGATCAACTACGTCGCCTTCCGCGGCGGCGGTGAGGCCACGGCGGCCATTCTGGGCGGCAACGTCACGGTGGGCGGCAGCGGCTACAGCGAGTTCGCGGAGTACATCAAGGCCGGCAAGATGCGCGCCATCGCCGTGACCTCCGGCAAGCGCCTGCCCGGCGTGGATGTGCCCACGCTCAAGGAGCAGGGCATAGACGTCGAAATCGGCAACTGGCGCGGTGTCTATGGCGCCCCCGGCATCACGGCCGAGCAGCGCAAGGCCCTGACCGACCTGGTGCTGGCCGCGCTGAAATCGCCGGCCTGGGCCGAAGCCGTGAAAAAGAACGACTGGACGCCAGCCGTCCTGTCGGGCGATGCTTTTGCCAAGTTCGTCGACGACGACTTCGCCGCCCTGCGCGCCACCATGGTCAAGTCCGGCATGGTCTGACGCTTCACGCCTTTGCGCGTGTAAGCAAGCATGTAAGCGTGCAAGGGCGCCACGCCGTCCCGGGTTCAGATTTGATGAAAATTTGACGAAAGGGCGGCGTGCCGCCAGACTGTCCACGTCCGTCCCACGTCTTTCGGGAACTATAACGATGACAACAACAACTTCGGATCCCGCGGCCGTCTGGCCGCAAACCCTGGTCGGCGCCGGCGTGCTGCTGACCGGTTTGGCGCTGGCCTTCGGCGCGATCAGCATTTCCTCCGAGGCCGGCTACGGCGGCGTCGGCCCCAACTTCCTGCCCTGGCTGGTCTCCGTCGGCCTCACGGTCTGCGGCGCCTGGATCATCTGGGAAGCGCGCAGCGGCGGCTTTCGCGAGCTGGACCCTCCCTCCGGCGCCGCGCAGGCCTACTGGCCCGGTTTTGCCTGGGTCTCTGCGGGGCTGCTGCTCAACGCGGCGCTGATCACCACCATAGGCTTCATCCTGAGCTGCACGCTGTGCTACCTGCTGGCGGTGCAAGGCCTGCGCCGCGCCAGCGGCCAGACGGGCGTCAATGCGCCGCGCACCTGGGTCACCGACTTCATGGTGGGGCTTCTGATCTCCGCGCCGGTGTTCTGGATGTTCACCAAATTCCTGGCGATCAACCTGCCGGGCCTGACGAACACGGGGTGGATCTGACATGGACATCTTCAATGCCCTGATGGCGGGTTTCGCCACGGCGATCACGCCGGTCAACCTGATCTGGTGCCTGGTGGGCTGTGCCCTGGGCACGGCCGTGGGCGTGCTGCCCGGCATAGGCCCGGCGGTGGCGGTGGCCATGCTGCTGCCCATCACCGCCAAGGTCGACATCACCGCCTCGATGATTTTTTTCTCGGGCATCTACTACGGCGCCATGTACGGCGGTTCGACGACCTCCATCCTGCTGAACACGCCCGGTGAAACCGCCAGCATGGTCACGGCCATGGAGGGCAACAAGATGGCCAAGAGCGGGCGCGCCGGCGCGGCGCTGGCCACGGCGGCGATAGGCTCGTTTGTGGCGGGCACCATCGCCACCGTCATCGTCACGCTGTTCGCCCCCTTTGTGGCGGAGTTCGCCGTCAAGCTGGGCCCGCCCGAGTATTTCCTGCTGATGCTGCTGGCCTTCACCACGGTGAGCGCCGTGCTGGGCAAAAGCACCTTGCGCGGCATGACGGCGCTGCTGGTCGGCCTGGCCGCCGGCTGCGTCGGCCTGGACCAGATCTCGGGCCAGGGCCGTTACACCGGCGGCATCCCGGAACTGCTGGACGGCATTGAAATCGTGCTGGTGGCCGTGGGCCTGTTCGCGGTGGCGGAAGTGCTGTACGCCGTGCTCTACGAGGGCAAAACGGTGGAAGACCAGAACAAGCTCAGCCGCGTGCACATGACCAAGGCCGACTGGAAGCGTTCGATTCCCGCCTGGCTGCGCGGCACCGCGATCGGCACGCCCTTCGGCTGCATCCCGGCCGGCGGCACCGAGATACCGACCTTCCTGAGCTATGCCACGGAAAAGAAACTGGCGAGCCCCGAAATCAGGGCCGAGTTCGGCGGCAAGGGCGCCATCGAAGGCGTGGCCGGCCCCGAGGCGGCCAACAACGCCACGGTGACGGCGGCGCTGATCCCGCTGCTCACGCTGGGCATCCCGACCTCGAACACCACGGCCATCCTGCTGGGCGCTTTCCAGAACTACGGCATCCAGCCCGGCCCGCAGCTGTTCACCACCTCCGCCGCGCTGGTGTGGGCGCTGATCGCCTCGCTGTACATCGGCAACGTCATGCTGCTGGTGCTCAACCTGCCCATGGTGGGCCTGTGGGTCAAGCTGCTGAAGATTCCCAAGCCGCAGCTTTACGCGGGCATCCTGATCTTCGCGACGGTGGGCGCCTACGGCATGCGCCAGAGCGCGTTCGATTTGTTCCTGCTCTATGCCATCGGATTGCTGGGCGTGCTGATGCGCCGTTTCGACTTCCCCACGGCGCCCGTGGTGGTCGGCATGATCCTGGGCCCTCTGGCGGAGGCGCAGCTGCGCAACGCCGTGTCGATAGGCGAGGGCAGCGCCATGGTGTTTTTCCAGCGCCCCATGTCGATCACGCTGGTCGTGATCGTGGTGGCGGTGCTGGTGCTGCCGCGCCTTGCCAAATACTGGACGAGGAGCAAATCTGTAAGCTGAGGGTTCCAACGACGAAGGAGACGACATGCTGACCATCAAACGACGCGCTGCCCTGGGAGGACTCGCTGGGCTGGGATTGGCGACATGGGGCGGGGCCATCCCCGCATGGGCGCAGACGGCGGCCAAGCCGCCGGCGGCCGCGCAGCCCAAAGCCCGGGTGGTCAAGCTGGCGCCCAAGCTGCGCATCGTGATCCCGGCCAACGCCGGCGGCGGCTGGGACCAGACCGGCCGCGCCCTGGGCACGGCGCTGGTGGGGGCGGGCGCGACGGATGAGATCGAGTATGAAAACAAGGGCGGCAAGGGCGGCACCATAGGCCTGGCCTACTACGCCGAAAAATACAGCGGCGACGCCAACACCCTGCTGATGGGCGGCATGGTGATGGTGGGCGCGGTGGCCCTGCAAAAGCCCGCCGTCGACATGAGCCGCATTCGCCCGATCGCGCGCCTGACCAGCGACTACCTCGTGGTGGTGGTCGCCGCCAATTCGCCGGTGCGCACGATTGCGGACCTTGCCGGCCGCATGCGCGCCAATCCCAAGGACGTTCCCATCGCGGGCGGCTCCGCCGGCGGCGTGGACCATGTGTTCGCCGGTGTGTTCACCCGCGCGGCCGGCAGCAAGCCGGAAGAACTGGTGTACCTGCCCTTTGCCGGCGGTGCCGAAGTGGTGCAGGCCGTGCTGGGCGGCAAGGCGGCGGCCGGCATCTCGGGCTACAGCGAATTTGCCGACGAGCTGGCCAGCGGCAAGCTGCGCGCCATCGGTGTGTCGTCCAAGCGCACGGTGTTCGGCATTCCCTCCATCCGCGAGCAGGGGGTGGACGTGGACATGGCCAACTGGCGCGGCGTGTTCACCGGCCAGAACGTGGCCGAGGCGCGCCAGGCGGAAATGCTGGAAGCCGTGAAGGCGGCCACCGGCCATGAATCCTGGCAGAAAACGCTCAAGCAGAACCACTGGGAGTCCTCGCTGCTTTCGGGCCCCAGCCTCACGAGCTTCATCGATTTTGACCTGACCACCTCGCGGGTCATGGTGCATTTGCTCAAGCTCAAGGCCTGAGCCGCGCATGCGCCCCGGGCGCGAAGCCCGGGTGCCTGCGTTCCCGCGTGTGGCATGAAAAGTGCTCCGGTGCAAGCGTCCGGGCACTGGATCAAACACCTAGCCATTGCCCTGGAAACTCCATCTACCATGGGCTCGGGAGGAAAAAGACATGCTGACCATCCAACGACGCACGGTTCTGGGCGCACTTGCGGGCCTCGGAATGGCCGCACCGCTTTGGGCCCAGTCCGCCAAGGGCAAGCTGGCGCCCAAGCTGCGCATCGTCATTCCCGCCATGTCCCGCACCGCGCTCGATGAAGCCGGCCGCGCCCTTGGTGACGCGCTGGTGGGCCAGGGCCTGAGCGACGAGATCGAGTACGAGAACAAGGAAGGCGGCAGCGGCACCGCGGGCCTGGCCTGGTTTGTGCAGAAGTACAGCGCCGACCCCAACGCCTTGTTCATGGGCGACAGCAACCTCGTTGGCGCACTGGCATTGCAAAAACCGGCCGTGGACCTCGGCAAGGTCAAGCCGATTGCGCGCCTGACCAGCGACTACCCGGTGGTTGTGGTGGCGGCCGCGTCGCCGCTCAAGACCATCAACGAACTGGTGGAGCGCCTGCGCAGCAACGCCAAACAGACGTCCATGGCCATAGGCGCGGTCGGCGGCGCCGACCATGTGTTCGCGGGCCTGCTGGCCAAGGCCGCCGGCGCCAGGCCGGAAGACGCGGTCTACCTGCCGTTCGCGCGCAACTTCGAGCTGGTCGATGCGGTGATGGGCGGCAAGGCGGCGGCCGGCGTTTCGAGCTACGGCACCTTCAGGGCGGAGCTGGCCGGCGGCAAGCTGCGCGCCCTCGGTGTCTCCTCCAAAAAAGCCGCTTACGGCGTCAAGTCGGTGCGCGAGCAGGGCCTGGACGTGGACCTCACCAACTGGCGCGCCGTGTTCACCGGCGCTGCCGTGCCGGCCGCGCGCCAGGCCGAGATGGTGGAGGGCGTGAAGGCTTCACTGGCCTATGAGCTCTGGAAGAAGACGCTCAAGGAAAGCTATTGGGAGCAGTCCTGGATGTCGGGGCCGGACCTCGGCAGCTTTATCGACTTCGATGTGAAGACCACGCAGCTGATGGTGCAACTGCTCAAGCTCAAGGCCTGATTCAAGCTTGGGCCGGCCCGGCTATTTCTTCGCGCCCAGGGCCAAAGCCCGTTCGCGCGAAGCCGCCAGCGCCTTGGCCGCTTCGGCGGCATCGGCCTGCACCGGCCAGCCCGCCAGGTGTTGCTGCGCGATCTCGGCCAGCCCCGCGATCCACTCATGGCTGTCATTGAGGCAGGGGATGTAGCAGAACTCCTTGCCGCCCGCCTGCAGAAAGGCCTCGCGCGCCTCCATGTTGATCTCTTCCAGTGTCTCCAGGCAGTCGCCGGTAAAACCCGGGCAGATCAAATCGACCCGCTTGACGCCGGCCCGGGCCATGGCCACCAGGGTGGGCTCGGTATAGGGCTCAAGCCATTTGGCCTTGCCGAAGCGCGACTGGAAGGTGACTTTGTACTGCGCGGGCTCCAGGCCCAGCTGCGCGGCCAGCAGGCGCGCGGTCTTGTGGCATTCGCAGTGATAGGGGTCGCCCAGCGTGAGCGTGCGTTCGGGCACGCCGTGAAAGCTCATGACCAGCTGTTCGGCGCGGCCCTGGGTGCGCCAGTGCTCGCGCACGCGGGCCGCCAGGGCCTTGATGTAGCCCTCGTGGTCGTGGTAATGGTTGACGAAGCGCAGCTCGGGGATGCGGCGTATGCGCGCCGCCCACTGGTAGACCGCGTCAAACACGCTGGCGGTGGTGGTGCCGCTGTACTGCGGGTAGGCCGGCAGGATGAGCACGCGTTCCACGCCGTCCGCTTTGAGCCGGCTCAGCTGCGAGGCGATGGACGGGCTGCCGTAGCGCATGGCGTAGCGCACCTCAACAGGGTGGCCGCGCACCGCCAGGTAGCCGCGCAGCAGGGTGGCCTGCTTCTGCGTCCAGACCCGCAGCGGCGAGCCCTCCTTCATCCAGATGCTGGCGTATTTGGCGGCCGATTTTTTGGGCCGCACGCGCAGGATGATGCCGTGCAGGATCAGCCACCACAGCGGTTTGGGGATCTCGACCACGCGCGGGTCGCCCAAAAACTCGGCCAGGTAGCGGCGAAGCGCCGGCGCCGTGGCTTCGTCAGGGGTTCCCAGGTTGCACAGCAGCACGGCGGTGGTGGAGGTGGCCGACGGGCCGACGGGCGGCGCGCCGTGGGAGAAGGGCGGTTCGGGAGCGAAGCGGGGGCGAAAAAACATGGGTTATTCTCGCCTATCCATTTCCTGCTTACCATGCTCGACCTGACCACCATCAAAGCCATCACGCTAGACCTCGATGACACGCTGTGGCCCATCTGGCCGGCCATCGAAAGAGCCGAGAAAGCCCTGGACGACTGGCTCAGCCGGCATGCCCCCATGACCGCGGCGCTGTTTTCCAACCCCGCCGCGCGGCACGAAATCCGCGAGCATGTCACGCGCTCGCGCCCCGAACTCAAGTACAACCTCAGCGCCATACGCCGCGAGGCGATACGGCTGGCGCTGTACCGCTCGCGCGAGGACCCGCTGCTGGCCGAGCCCGCCTTCGATGTTTTTTTTGACGAGCGCAACAAGGTCACGCTGTTTGAGGACGCGGTGCTGGCACTCGAGTTCCTGTCCGACCGCTACCCGCTGGTGGCGGTGTCCAACGGCAATGCCGACATCAGGCGCATAGGCATAGACGGCTATTTCAAGGCCAGCATCAGCGCCCAGCAGTTCGGCGTGGGCAAGCCCGACCCCCGCATCTTCCATGCCGCGGCCGGCGCGGTGGAGGTGCAGCCCGGGGAGGTGCTGCATGTGGGCGACGATGCCACGCTGGACGTGCTGGGCGCGCTCAATTGCGGCATGCAGACGGTGTGGGTCAACCGCTCCGACCAGTTGTGGGCGCACCCGGCCGTGCCGCACGAGACGGTGGCCACGCTGACCGAGCTCTGTGATTTGTTCCCGCGCTGACACTGCAGAGACAAGGTCTTTCATAAGGGGCTTCTCATGACGCTCAAGATTTACGGAACGGCGGCCTCGCGCGCGGCGCGCCCGCTGTGGCTGGTCCATGAGATGGGCCTGGCCCATGAACACATCCCGCTGCCCTTCACGGGCGGCGCCACACGCACCCCGGAGTTCCTGGCCATCAACCCGAACGGCCGGATTCCCGTGGTGGACGACGAAGGCGTGCTGGTCTGGGAGTCCATGGCCTGTGTGCTCTACCTGGCCGAGCGTTTCAAGGCGCCCGGCGTGCCGCTGCTGGCCGCGCAGGACCATGCCGAGCAGGCGGAGATTTTGCGCTGGAGCTTCTGGGTGGTCACCGAGTGCGAAAAAGACGCGCTGGCGTTTTTGATGCACCGCATCCTGATGCCGGCCGACCGCCGCAAGCCCCAGCTGGCCGACGACGCCGAGCGCCACCTGCTGACGCCGCTGCGCGTGCTGGACCAGCACCTGCAGGCCCGCCCCTACCTGGCCGGCGAGCGCTTCACCGCGGCCGACATCTGCGTGGCCTCGGTGCTGGCCTGGGTGCAGGGCGCGGCCGGGCTGATGGAGAAATGCCCGAAGGTGGATGAATGGCTGCAGCGCTGCCTGTCGCGGCCGGCTTACCGCACGGTGCGTGTGCTGGCCAAAAGCGCCTGAATCCGCCCGCTCAATGAAGATGCCGGGCCGCCTCCAGCCCGGAGCGCACCGCGCCTTCCAGCGTGGCGGGGTAGGGCCCGGCGATGTAGTCGCCGCAGGCATACAGGCCGGGCGCGACCTCGGCGCCGGGCCGCAACAGGCCGGGCGTGCAGGCAAAAGTGGCGCGTTTTTCCACAATGGTCTGCACGGCCTGCATGCCGCCCAGCCCCAGGTGCCAGAGTTGCGATTTCGCCTGCGCCAGCACCTGCGCGGTCAGCGTGGCGCTGTCGCCGCTGCTGGCGCTGATCACAAAGGCCAGCAGGCCGGCCGGGCCGCCCAGCTGCCCGCGGTCAAACACGAACTGGGCCGGCTCCGCGGCATTGGACGGCAAGGCCATCATGGGCAGCGGCAGGCACGCGCCTGAAGCCCAGGCATAGACGGTCGTCAGGGCCTCGTGCTGCAGGCCGTGCGTGCGCGCCAGCCAGTCCACCGCGGCCACGCCGCTGCCTTCAACCAGGCGCGCGGCCTCTTGCGGCGGACAGGCCAGCACCACGCAGTCGAAGGCCGCGCTGGCATCGGCGCTCACGACCCAGCCCGAGCCTAGAGGCGCGATGGCCTGCACGCGCGCGCCCAGCTGCGGCGCATTGCCCTGCGCGGCCAGCCAGGACAGCGCCGCATCGGGCAGCAGGGTGCTGAGGTCGGTGCGCGGCAGCAGCAGGTTGGAGCCGCCGCTCTCCGAAAAAAGCGCGTCATGCATCACGCGCAGGAACACCTGGCCGCTGGCGCGTTCGGCGGGCGTGTTGAGCGCCGAGACGCACAGCGGTTCGATCAGCGCGGCCATGGCGCCGGGCGCCAGGCCGCGGCACAGGTCGGCCACCGACTCGCCGGGCTTGCACTGGAATTTCTTGAGCTGCCAACCCACCGCGAGCTTGAGCATGGAAAATTTGTCGCCCAGTGGCCAGTCGCGCGCCAGCAGGATGCCGGCCAGCGCATCGACCGGGGCTGGCAGCTGCGGCAGCTTCAGGCCGCCGCCATCGGGAAACTGCAATGTCAGCGGCATCCTCAGCAGCGTGGCCTCGGTGTCCACGCCCAGGTCTTTCATCAGGCGCAGCGTTTCGGCGTAGGCGCCTATCAGGATGTGCTGGCCGTTGTCCAGCACCACCGGTTCGCCCTGCAGGGTGGCGCCCACCCGGCGCGCGCGGCCGCCCGCTGTGCGGGTGGTTTCAAACAAGGTGGCCTGGTAGCCCAGGCGGGTGGCTTCGACGGCAGCGGCGCAGCCGGCCCAGCCCGCGCCAATCACTGCAACCCTCATGGTCAGACAACTCGTCCGAAAGCCTGCGTTTTCCAGGCCAGCCAGAATTTGCGCAGCGGCGTGAGGCTCACGCGCTGGTGCAGCACCTGGTAGCCGTCGGCGGCGATTTCGCGCAACAGGGTGCGGTAGATGCTGGCCATCATCAGGCCGGGCTTTTGCGCGCGGCGGTCGGTTTCGGGCAGCATGGCCAGCGCTTCGTCGTAAAGCGCCAGGGCGCGCTCGGTCTGGAATTTCATGAGCGCGGTAAAGCGGTCGGAGTACTGGCGCTTCAAGATCTCGTGCGCTTTCACGTCGAACTGCTGCAGCTCGTTGACGGGCAGGTAGATGCGCCCGCGCATCGCGTCTTCACCCACGTCGCGGATGATGTTGGTGAGCTGGAAGGCCAGGCCCAGCTTGTGGGCGTAGGCGGTGGTGGCCTCGTCGGCCTGGCCGAAAATCCGCGCGGCCACCTCGCCCACGATGCCGGCCACCAGGTGGCAGTACTGCTTGAGCCCGGGATAGTCGAGGTAGCGGTTTTGCTCCAGGTCCATCTGGCAGCCGTCGATCACGGCCTGCAGGTGGCGCGCCTCGATGCGGTAGGTGGCGGCCAGCGGCATCAGCGCTTTCATGACCGGGTGTGTCGGCTCGCCGGCATAGGATTTCAGGACCTCGTTTTGCCACCAGGCCAGCTTGGTGCGGGCCACGCCGGGGTCGGTGACCTCGTCGACCACGTCGTCGATCTCGCGGCAAAAGGCATAAAAAGCCGTGATGGCGGCGCGCCGCTCTTTGGGTAAAAACAGGAAGGCGTAATAAAAACTGCTGCCGGATGCGGCGGCTTTTTGCTGGACATACTGCTCAGGCGTCATGCGGCGATTGTCACATGGGATGCCGCGTCTTCATGGGCCGGATCAGCGCATCCACAAGGCGCGCCAGCCCATCAGCAGCAAGTCCCAGGGCTTGAGCTTGGGGCGCCGCTGCAAGGTGTTAAAGCCCTGCGCTTCTATCTTGTCCAGGATGCGCAGGCCGCCTTGCACCACCAGGCGCAGCTCCCAGCCGCCGCGCCCGGGAATCTTCTTGCACAGGGGCGCACCTCTGAGCATCATGGCCCGCGCGGCATGCACATGGGCCGCGATCAGCGCGAGGGTGGCCGGGTTGGCTTGCAGCGCCAGCAACTGCGCTTCATCGACGCCGTGGCGGGCCCAGGCGTCGGCCGGCAGGTAGATGCGGCCGCGCGGAATGTCCACGCCCAGGTCTTGCCAGAAATTGATCAGCTGCAGGGCGGTGCAGATGTCGTCGCTCATCCGCAGCGAAGCGGCGTCCTGGATGCCGTAGAGGTGCAGCAGCAGCCGGCCCACGGGGTTGGCCGAACGCTTGCAGTAGTCCAGCAGTTCAGCTTCGTCGGCATAACGCTGCTTGACCGCATCCTGCTCAAAAGCGCTGAGCAAATCGGCCAGCAGGTTGACGGGCAGTTCGAACCGGGCCAGCTGGGGGCGTAGCTGCTCAAAGACCGGCGCCCAGCGCGGGGAGGGCGGCAGGCCCGCTGCGGTCGCCATCAAGTCGGCGCGGTAGGCGGCCAGCTCGTCCAGCCGGGCCTGCGGCGTGGCTTCGCCCTCATCGGCGATGTCGTCGGCCGTGCGGGCAAACCAGTAAATCGCCGCGATGGGCGGGCGTAGCTGCGGCGGGCATAGCAGCGAGGCCACGGGGAAGTTTTCATAGTGCGACACCCCCTGAAGGGGAACCGGGGCGCTGGGCTGTTGGAGGCCTGGGGTCATGCGGGCGATTGTCGCTTGACAAGCCTCAGCATTTACCCTAGATTACTAACCGGTCAGTCAGTAGTGAGTTTTCCAAGCTTCTCCTGGCTGCATGCCGTCCGAGTTTTCACACCAATCCGACCATGAATAAAACCGTTTTCTCCGTGGTGGGCGCTGCTCTATTGCTGGCCGCCTGTTCCAAGCCCGCCCCACCCGAAGAGCCGGTTCGCGCCGTGAAGGTGCTCACCGTGGGGACCGACGCGTTTTCGTCCAGCCATGAATATGCGGGCGAAGTCAAAGCCCAGGTCGAGTCCAGGCTGGGCTTTCGGGTCGGCGGCAAGATCATCAAGCGCCAGGCCGAGCTCGGCCAGCGCGTCAAGGCCGGGCAGGTGCTGGCCCAGCTGGACCCGCAAGACTTCAGGCTGGCCGCCGATGCGGCCCGTGCCCAGGTGGCTGCGGCCAGCACCAACCGCGACCTGGCCGCTGCCGACTTCAAGCGCTACAAGGAGCTCAAGGAGCAGAACTTCATCAGTGGCGCCGAGCTGGAGCGCCGCGAAACCACCCTCAAGTCGGCGCAGGCGCAGCTCGAGCAGGCGCAATCGCAGTTCGCCGTGCAGGGCAACCAGGCCAATTACGCGGCCTTGGTCGCCGATGTGTCGGGTGTGGTGACGGCCATCGAGGCCGAGCCGGGCCAGGTCGTGACGGCGGGAACGCCGGTGGTGCGCATCGCGGCCGACGGCGTGCGCGACGTGGTGTTCTCGGTGCCCGAAGACAAGGTGGCGAGCATCAAGGCCGGCTCGGCGGTCAAGATACGCGTCTGGTCGCAAAACGCCGATCTGGCCGGCAAGGTCCGCGAAGTCGCCGCCAGCAGCGATCCGGTCACGCGCACCTATACCGTCAAGGTTTCCATCGATGCCAAGGAGCCGCCGCCGCTGGGCGCCACGGTGTATGTGGTGCCGGAATCGGGCAGCGCCGTCGGCCTGCCGGTGATCAAGCTGCCGACCACGGCGCTGCGCCAGGAAGGCAAGGCCACGGCCGTGTGGGTGGTCGACAAGGCCAGCATGACGGTCAAGCCGCAAATCATCCAGGTCGCCACGGCCGACGGCAACGATGTGGTCGTGGCCTCGGGGCTGCAGGCCGGCATGCTGGTGGTGAGCGCCGGTGTGCATGTGCTGTCGCCGGGCCAGAAAGTCACTTTCTACCAGCCCAGTGTGGCCCTGGCCGGCGCCACGCCGGCGCAGACGAGTCCGAATGCCATGGCTGCCGCCGCGGCGCCCGCATCCGCTGCCTCCGGCGCGAAGTGAGGCGGCCATGACGCAAGCCCACCACGACGGCAACAGCCCTGCCGGCGAACTCGCTCCGCCCTCGACCCGCTTCAATCTCTCCAAATGGGCGCTGGACCATCCGGCGCTCACGCGTTACCTGCTGCTGGTGCTGATGATCCTGGGCTTCGCGTCCTATTTCCAGCTCGGGCAGGACGAGGACCCGCCTTTCACCTTCCGCGCCATGGTGGTACGCACCTACTGGCCGGGCGCCACGGCACAGCAGGTGGCCGAGCAGGTCACTGACAAGCTGGAGCGCACGCTGCAGGAAGCGCCGTATGCCGACCGCATCCGCAGCTATTCCAAGCCCGGCGAGTCGCAGATCATTTTCCAGATCAAGGACTCCTCCAAACCCAGCGAGGTCGCCAACGTCTGGTATTCGGTGCGCAAGAAGATCGGCGACATGCGCGGCACCTTGCCGGGCGGCATCCAGGGGCCGTTCTTCAACGACGAGTTCGGCGATGTCTACGGCGTGATCTACGCGCTGGAATCCGACGGCTTCAACTATGCCGAGCTCAAGACCTTTGCCGACGACGTGCGCCAGCAACTGCTGCGCGTGCCGGACGTGAGCAAGGTCGAGCTCTTCGGCGTGCAGGACGAAAAAGTTTTCATTGAGATCTCGCAAAAGCGCCTGGCGCAGCTGGGGCTGGACCTGAACCAGGTACTGGCCCAGCTCGGCCAGCAAAACGCCGTTGAGGCGGCCGGGGCGGTGCAGACGCCGCTGGACGTGGTGCAGGTGCGCGTGGCGGGCCAGTTCGAGGTGATAGAGCAGTTGCGCGCCATGCCGATCCGCGGCAGCTCGGGCGGCCAGCTGCGGCTGGGTGACATCGCCGAGATCAAGCGCGGCTATGTGGACCCGCCTTCCGTGAAGGTGCACCACCAGGGCAAGGAAGTGATCGCGCTGGGCGTGTCCATGGCCAAAGGCGGCGACATTATCGCGCTGGGCAAGTCGCTCACGGCGCTGTCGGCCCGTATCGACAAAACCCTGCCGGCCGGCATCAAGCTGGTGAACGTGCAGAACCAGCCCAAGGCGGTGTCCACCTCGGTGAACGAGTTCGTGCGCGTGCTGATCGAGGCCGTGGTGATCGTGCTGGCGGTCAGCTTCATCAGCCTGGGCTTTCACAAACGCCCGGACAACGGGTCTGGCCCCTTGCCGCTGTGGAAGCGCTATTACATCGACATGCGGCCCGGCCTGGTGGTGGGCATCACCATCCCCCTGGTGCTGAGCCTGACTTTCCTGGCCATGTGGTACTACGGCATAGGGCTGCACAAGATTTCGCTGGGCTCGCTGATCATCGCGCTGGGCCTGCTGGTGGACGACGCCATCATTGCCGTCGAGATGATGGTGCGCAAGATGGAGGAGGGCTACGACAAGGTGCGCGCCGCCACCTTTGCCTATGAGATCACCGCCATGCCCATGCTGACGGGCACGCTGATCACCGCCACCGGCTTTTTGCCCATCGGCCTGGCCAAGTCCACCACCGGTGAATACACCTTCGCGATTTTCGCGGTGACGGTGATCGCGCTGGTGCTGAGCTGGATCGTCTCGGTGTACTTCGTGCCCTACCTGGGCACGCTGCTGCTCAAGGTACCGCCGCACGTGCAGGAGGTGGCTGCCGGCAAGGACAGCCCGCACGAGATGTTCGACAGCCCGTTTTACAGCAACTTCCGCAAGACGGTGGACTGGTGCGTGGAGCACCGCTGGCTCACCATAGGCGCCACCGTGCTGATCTTCGTGCTGGGCATCGTGGGCATGGGCAAGGTGCAGCAGCAGTTCTTCCCCGACTCCAGCCGGCCCGAGATCATGGTCGACATCTGGTTCCCCGAAGGCACCTCCTTTGCCGCCAACGAGGCCACCGCCAAACGCGTGGAGCAGCGCCTGATGCGGGAAGAGGGCGTGAGTTCGGTCAGCACCTGGCTGGGCTCGGGCGTGCCGCGCTTTTACCTGCCGCTGGACCAGGTCTTTCCGCAGACCAACGTCTCGCAGATGATCGTGCTGCCCAAGGACCTGAAGGTGCGCGAGTCGCTGCGCATCAAGCTGCCGGCCCTGCTGGCCACCGAGTTCCCCGAGGTGCGCGGCCGCGTCAAGCTGCTGCCCAACGGCCCGCCCGTGCCTTACCCGGTGCAGTTCCGCGTGGTGGGCATAGACCCGCTGGTGCTGCGCGAGCGTGCCGACGAGGTCAAGGCGGTGATGCGCGAAAGCGGCAACACGCGCGGCGTGAACGACAACTGGAACGAGTCGGTGAAGGTGCTGCGCCTCGAGGTAGACCAGGCCAAGGCGCGCGCGCTGGGCGTGACCAGCCAGTCGATCGCCCAGGCCTCGCGCACCATCCTGGCCGGCACGCCCGTGGGCCAGTTCCGCGAAGGCGACAAGCTGATCGACATCGTGCTGCGCCAGCCGCTGGACGAGCGCAACGCGATCACCGACATCGGCAACGCCTACCTGCCCACGGCGTCGGGCAAATCAATTCCGCTCACGCAGATCGCCAAGCCGGTGTTCACCTGGGAGCCGGGCGTGATGTGGCGCGAGAACCGCGACTACGCCATCACGGTGCAGAGCGACATCGTCGAAGGCCTGCAGGGCGCCACCGTCACGCAGGAACTGATGCCCAAGCTCAAGGCACTGGAAGCGAAATGGCTGGAAAAAGGCCTGCAGGGCTACCGTATCCAGGTGGCCGGCGCGGTGGAGGAAAGCAGCAAGGGCTCGTCCTCGATTGTTGCCGGCCTGCCGGTCGCGCTGTTTATCGTGCTGACCCTGCTGATGCTGCAACTGCACAGCTTCAGCCGTTCCATCCTGGCCTTTGTGACGGGCTTCATGGGCATCGCGGGGGTGGCCGGGGCGCTGCTGGCGCTGAACCGGCCCTTCGGTTTCGTGGCGCTGCTGGGCGTGATCGCGCTGTTCGGCATGATCATCCGCAACTCGGTGATCCTGATCGACCAGATCGAGCAGGACCGTGCCCGCGGCGTGCCGACCTGGAACGCGATCGTCGAGGCGGCCGTGCGCCGGCTGCGGCCCATCGTGCTGACGGCCGCCGCCGCCGTGCTGGCCATGATCCCGCTGTCGCGCAGTGTGTTCTGGGGGCCGATGGCGGTCGCCATCATGGGCGGGCTGATTGTGGCGACGGTGCTCACCTTGTTGGCTTTGCCGGCGATGTACGCTGCGTGGTTCCGGGTCAAACGGGAAGACAGGCTGCACGTCGAGCCGCCTACGGCCGAAAAGCCATTGCCGGCCTGATTCTCTGCGGCCGGCCACCCGGACGCAAAAACCGGGCGCGATACGGCTAAAATAGAGAGTTGACCGATTTCAAGCGGGGATTCGGAGGTTTTTCGGATTCCCGTTTTTATTTCCGGCGCGCGGGTGGCGAAATTGGTAGACGCACCAGGTTTAGGTCCTGACGCCAGCAATGGTGTGGGGGTTCGAGTCCCCCCCCGCGCACCACCCTGAGGCTTGCGGGCGGCAGTTCTTGCGTCCATGCGCTCAGTCGTTGCGGAAAACCCGCGACATGCCAGGTGAAAACCTGTTTTGACTACTTTTTGATCTTAGGAAGACCATCATGGCCGTGACTGTTGAAACCCTTGAAAAGCTCGAGCGCAAGATGACGCTCACGCTGCCCGTCAACACCATCCAGTCGGAAGTTGACACCCGCCTCAAGCGCCTGGCCCGCACGGTCAAGATGGACGGCTTCCGTCCCGGCAAGGTTCCCATGAATGTCGTGGCCCAGCGCTACGGCTACTCGGTGCACTACGAGGTCATGAACGACAAGGTCGGTGAAGCCTTTGCCGTGGCCGCCAACGAAGCCAAGCTGCGCGTTGCCGGCCAGCCCCGCATCAGCGAAAAAGAGGGCGCCCCCGAAGGCGAACTCGCGTTCGACGCGGTCTTCGAGGTCTATCCCGAAGTCAAGATCGCCGACCTGTCGAACGCCCAGGTCGAAAAAGTCAGCGCCGAAGTCAGCGACGCGGCCATCGACAAGACCCTGGACATCCTGCGCAAGCAGCGCCGCACCTTCGCCCAGCGCGCCGCCGATGCGCCCGCGCAGGACGGCGACCGTGCCACCATCGACTTTGAAGGCAAGATCGACGGCGAACCCTTTGCCGGCGGCAAGGCCGAGGACTACCAGTTCCTGATCGGCGACGGCCAGATGCTCAAGGAATTCGAAGACGCCGTGCGCGGCATGAAGACCGGCGAAAGCAAGACTTTCCCGCTGAACTTCCCGGCCGATTACCACGGCAAGGACGTGGCCGGCAAACAGGCCGACTTCCTCGTGACCGTCAAGAAGATCGAAGCCGCCCACCTGCCCGAAGTCAATGAAGCCCTGGCCAAGTCCCTGGGCATCGCCGATGCGACGGTTGAAGGCCTGCGCGCCGACATCAAGAAAAACCTCGAGCGCGAAGTCAAGTTCCGCCTGCTGGCCCGCAACAAGAACGCCGTGATGGACGCGCTGGTCGCCAACGCCGAACTCGACCTGCCCAAGTCCAGCGTGCAGGCTGAACTGGACCGCATGGTCGAAGGCGCCCGCGCCGACCTGAAGCAGCGCGGCATCAAAGACGCCGACAAGGCGCCGATTCCCGAAGAAATCTTCCGCCCGCAAGCCGAAAAGCGCGTGCGCCTGGGTCTGGTGGTGGCCGAACTGGTGCGTACCAACGAACTGCAGGCCAAGCCCGAGCAGCTCAAGGCCCACATCGAAGAGCTGGCCGCCAGCTACGAAAAACCGCAGGACGTGGTGCGCTGGTACCTGAGCGACAACCGCCGCATGGCCGAAGTCGAGGCGGTTGTGATCGAAAACAACGTCACCGACTTCGTGCTGGGCAAGGCCAAGGTCACCGAAAAAGCCATTTCCTTCGACGACCTGATGGGCCAGAACTGATTCTTCAGCGTCTTTGCTGACATTGGGGCTTGTGCTTTGCGGCGCAGGCCCCAATTTCTTTGGGCTACGGCATCGGCAGCCCGCGAGTGCGCCGCCAGCCTTCGCCGGAATTCCCGGGTGGAATTTTTGGGTACAGTACAAACATCTCTGGAGAACACATGATGGTCCGAAACAATATTTACGGCGGCGCCCATACCGGCCCGCAAGCCGGCGCCCTGGATGCGCAAGGCCTGGGCATGGTGCCCATGGTCATCGAGCAGTCCGGTCGCGGCGAGCGCTCCTACGACATTTACTCGCGCCTGCTCAAGGAACGCGTGATCTTCCTGGTGGGCCCGGTCAACGACCAGACGGCCAACCTGGTGGTGGCCCAGCTCCTGTTCCTGGAAAGCGAAAACCCGGACAAGGACATTTCCTTCTACATCAACTCGCCGGGCGGCTCCGTCACCGCCGGCATGGCGATTTACGACACCATGCAGTTCATCAAGCCCGACGTCTCCACGCTCTGCGTGGGCATGGCGGCCAGCATGGGCGCTTTCCTGCTGTCGGCCGGCGCCAAGGGCAAGCGCTTTTCGCTGCCGAATTCGCGCGTGATGATCCACCAGCCCTCGGGCGGTGCCCAGGGCCAGGCGACGGACATCGAAATCCACGCCCGTGACATCCTCAAGACGCGCGACCAGCTCAACCGCATCCTGGCGGCCAATACCGGCCAGCCGATCGAGAAGATCGAGCGCGACACCGAGCGTGACTACTTCATGTTCGCGGACGACGCCAAGGAATACGGCCTGGTCGACCAGGTGATCGCCAAGCGGCCTTAAGCGTCCCCGGGGCGGTCAAGCCGGCTTGGCCGGCCCGACCCCCTCAAGTTGCTCTGCAACAACGGCGTTTTCTGTAACAGAAACGCCGTTTTTTTATTGGTTATCATTAGGTAACAGTTCCCTTCAGGCTCCTTAAAGGCATCCCCACCAATGGCCGAGAAAAAAGGCTCCTCCAGCGAAAAGACTTTGCACTGCTCTTTTTGCGGTAAAAGTCAGCACGAAGTCAAAAAACTGATCGCTGGCCCCTCGGTATTCATTTGCGACGAATGCATCGATCTCTGCAACGAGATCATTCGCGACGAACTCCCCGCCGGCGAAGATGTCCGCGAAACCCGCACCGATTTGCCCACTCCCCTGGAAATCAAGGGAACCCTCGACGGCTATGTGATCGGACAGGAACCGGCCAAGCGCACGCTGGCCGTGGCCGTCTACAACCACTACAAACGTCTGCGCCACAAGGAAAAAGCCAAAAAAGACGACGTTGAGCTGACCAAGAGCAATATCCTGCTGATCGGCCCCACCGGCTCGGGCAAGACCCTGCTGGCCCAGACGCTGGCGCGCACCCTCAATGTGCCCTTCGTGATGGCCGACGCCACCACGCTGACCGAGGCCGGTTACGTGGGTGAGGACGTCGAAAACATCATCCAGAAGCTGCTGCAGAGCTGCAACTATGAAGTCGAGCGCGCCCAGCAGGGCATCGTCTACATCGACGAAATCGACAAAATCTCGCGCAAGTCCGACAACCCGTCCATCACGCGCGACGTGTCGGGCGAGGGCGTTCAACAGGCGCTGCTCAAGTTGATCGAAGGCACCATGGCCTCGGTGCCGCCGCAGGGCGGCCGCAAGCACCCGAACCAGGATTTCCTGCAGGTGGACACCACCAACATCCTGTTCATCTGCGGCGGCGCCTTCGCCGGCCTGGAAAAAGTCATCGAAAACCGCACGGAAGCCTCGGGCATGGGTTTTGGCGCGACCGTCAAGAGCAAAAAATCCCGCACCCTGACCGAAGCCTTCAAGGAGGTCG
Source organism: Polaromonas sp. P1_A2 (assembly GCF_056406895.1). Lineage (NCBI taxonomy): Bacteria > Pseudomonadati > Pseudomonadota > Betaproteobacteria > Burkholderiales > Comamonadaceae > Polaromonas > Polaromonas sp. P1_A2. The sequence goes on from NZ_JBFTZI010000002.1 coordinate 44,741, forward strand.
AGCCGGAAGATCTGATCAAGTTCGGACTGATCCCCGAACTGGTCGGCCGCATGCCCGTGGTCGCCACGCTGGCCGAGCTCAGCGAAGACGCCCTGGTGCAGATCCTGACCGAGCCGAAAAACGCCGTCGTCAAGCAGTTCAGCAAGCTGCTGGCCATGGAAGGCGTGGACCTCGAGATTCGCCCCTCTGCGCTCAAGGCCATCGCCCGCAAGGCCCTGGCCCGCAAAACGGGTGCGCGCGGCCTGCGCTCCATCCTGGAGCAGTCGCTGATCGACACCATGTTTGACCTGCCCAATGCCAGCAATGTGGACAAGGTTGTTGTGGACGAGTCCACAATCGAAGAAAACAAGGCCCCCCTGCTCGTGTACCGTGAAGCGGCCAAGAAAGCCTGAATCCCCCAAAGGCTGGCCGGAATGCTTGAAAAGCGCTCCCCTGCGCCCCATGTCTGGGTTGATTGTGTTTCGCCGGGCCATGCAACTGGCCGTCACGGCTAACGTTTAAGGTTTATATGTCCGGACAAACTTCATTGCCTTCCACCCCCATTGACCTCCCCCTCCTGCCTTTGCGGGACGTGGTGGTCTTTCCGCACATGGTGATCCCGCTGTTCGTGGGCCGCCCCAAGAGCATCAAGGCGCTGGAGTCGGCCATGGAAGCCGAGCGCCGCATCATGCTGGTGGCGCAAAAAGCCGCCGCCAAGGACGAGCCCTCGGTCGAGGACATGTTTGAGGTCGGTTGCGTGGCCACCATCCTGCAACTGCTCAAGCTGCCCGACGGCACCGTGAAGGTGCTGGTTGAAGGCCAGCAGCGCGCCAGCGTCAACAAGATTGAAGAAGGCGAGCAACATTTCTCGGCCAACGTCACGCCCGTCGAAACCGTGGCCGTGGTTGCCGGCGACAAGACCAGCGAAATCGAGGCCTTGCGCCGGGCCGTGATGCAGCAGTTCGACCACTACGTCAAACTGAACAAAAAGATTCCGCCCGAAATTCTCACTTCGATCTCCAGCATCGACGATGCCGGCCGCCTGGCCGACACGATTGCCGCGCACCTGCCGCTCAAGCTCGACGCGAAGCAGGTCATCCTGGACCTGGCCAACGTCAAGGCGCGGCTCGAAAACCTTTATGAGCAGCTCGAGCGCGAAGTCGACATCCTCAATGTCGACAAGAAGATCCGCGGCCGCGTGAAGCGCCAGATGGAAAAGAACCAGCGCGACTTCTACCTCAACGAGCAGGTCAAAGCCATCCAGAAGGAACTGGGCGAAGGCGAAGAGGGCGCCGACATCGAGGAGATCGAGAAGAAGATCAAGACGGCCAAGATGCCGCAGGAAGCCCGTAAAAAAGCCGAGAGCGAGCTCAAGAAGCTCAAGCTCATGTCGCCCATGTCCGCCGAGGCGACCGTGGTGCGCACCTACATCGACGTGCTGACCGGCCTGCCCTGGAGCAAGAAGACCAAGATCAAGCACGACCTGGGCAATGCCGAGAACGTGCTCAACGAAGACCACTACGGGCTCGAGAAGGTCAAGGACCGCATCGTCGAGTACCTCGCGGTGCAGCAGCGCGTCGACAAGCTCAAGGCGCCCATCCTGTGCCTGGTCGGGCCTCCCGGCGTGGGCAAGACCTCGCTGGGCCAGTCCATCGCCAAGGCAACCGGTCGCAAGTATGTGCGCATGGCCCTGGGCGGCATGCGCGACGAAGCGGAAATCCGCGGCCACCGCCGTACTTATATCGGTGCCTTGCCGGGCAAGGTGCTGCAAAGCCTGACCAAGGCCGGCACGCGCAACCCGCTGTTCCTGCTCGACGAGATCGACAAGCTGGGCACCGACTTCCGCGGCGACCCCTCCAGCGCCTTGCTGGAAGTGCTGGATCCGGAACAGAACCACACTTTTGGCGACCACTACGTCGAGGTTGATTTCGACCTCAGCGACGTGATGTTCGTGGCCACCTCGAACTCGATGAACATTCCGCCGGCCCTGCTGGACCGCATGGAAGTCATACGCCTGTCCGGCTACACCGAGGACGAAAAAACCAGCATCGCCATGCGCTACCTGCTGCCCAAGCAGGTCAAGAATAACGGCGTGAAGGAAGGCGAACTCGAGGTGCAGGAGCAGGCCGTGCGCGACATCGTGCGCTACTACACGCGCGAAGCCGGCGTGCGTTCGCTGGAGCGCGAACTCTCCAAGATCTGCCGCAAGGTCATCAAGGGCATACAGCTCAAGAAGATGGAACCCAAGGTCGTGGTCACGCCGGACAATCTCAATGAGTTCCTGGGCGTGCGCAAATACAACTACGGCCGCGCCGAGCAGCAGAACCAAGTCGGCCAGGTCGTGGGCCTGGCATGGACCGAAGTCGGCGGCGACCTGCTGACCATTGAGGCGGCCATCATGCCCGGCAAGGGCGTGATCACGCGCACCGGTTCGCTCGGCGACGTCATGAAAGAGTCCGTGGAAGCCGCGCGCACGGTGGTGCGCAGCCGCGCCAAGGTGCTGGGCATCAAGGACGAGATGTTCGAAAAGCGTGACATCCACATCCACGTGCCCGACGGCGCGACGCCCAAGGACGGCCCGAGCGCCGGCGCCGCGATGACGACGGCCTTTGTGTCCGCATTGACCGGCATCCCGGTGCGCGGCGACGTGGCCATGACGGGCGAGATCACGCTGCGTGGTGAAGTCACGGCGATCGGCGGCCTGAAGGAAAAACTGCTGGCAGCCTTGCGCGGCGGCATCAAGACGGTGTTGATCCCCGAAGAAAACGCCAAGGACCTGCAGGAGATTCCCGACAACGTCAAAAGCGGCCTGGAGATCGTGCCGGTGAAATGGATAGACCAGGTGCTGCAGGTTGCGCTGGAGCGCCAGCCTGTTCCCTTGACGGATGAAGAAGCCGCCGTTGCCGCGCAGGCCGCCGCGGCTGCGCCGGCGGAAGCCGCGGGCACGGTCAAACATTGAATCTTTCGCAAAGTTTTTTTGGACAGTTTGGAAAAGCCGAAAAACTACGCTATAATTTGAGGCTGTTATCGCGGGAGTAGCTCAGTTGGTAGAGCGCAACCTTGCCAAGGTTGAGGTCGAGAGTTCGAGACTCTTCTCCCGCTCCAATTCAAAGGGCAGCACTTCAAAATGCTGTCCTTTTTCATTGGGGTTTCACGGATAGTCGGCAAGGCCATGGTGCCGAAGCCGGTGGCAGACAGAATACGGCGCGGTAACAAAGCGGTTATGTACCGGATTGCAAATCCGGCTAGCCCGGTTCGACTCCGGGCCGCGCCTCCATCAAACCCTGCAATCAGCCCCAGCCATGGGGCTTTTTTGTTTGACAATAGGCCACAGACGCCGGGCCGGATGTTTGCACGGGGCCTTTGAAATAAAGCGTTTGAGCCTGAGTGGTGAAATAGGTAGACACAGCGGACTTAAAATCCGCCGCTTCGTGAATAGCGGGCGTACCGGTTCGATTCCGGTCTCAGGCACCACAGCACAGCGGCTCACCCATGCGCCGGGCACGCCTTCGAAAACTGGGTAAGATAAATTCCATCATGTCCCGCTACAACACACCTTTTGAGATCCACGTGCACGGTGAAGTGCCTTTGCGTGTGGAAGTTACCTTTGAGCAGCTGCAGGAGGCCCTGAAGCCGCTGTGGAAGTACACGGGCTCCAAATCCCTGGCGGCGGCCGCCGCGAGTGCCTATGAGGAAGAACCGGGCATTCGCTTCGACGTTCATAAACACCTGCTGCAGATGTGCTGGACCGTGCCGGGTGACGAGGATTTCCGCCAGGCCCTCGACGAAATGTGCATGGGCCTGAACGACCTCGCCGAGGCGGGCGCGCCCATCGAGGTGACCTTCTACGACTCCGACTTCGATGAGGAGGAGGGCGACGAGGATGAAGAAGCGCGCGACGACTTCGCGATGTACTTCGTCGGCCCGACGCCGGCCGCCATCATGCAGGTGCAGCGCGACTTGCTGGTGCAGGACATGATCGGCCTGATGGAGCGCCACTTCGACGGCTCCGAACTCGGCGAAGTCGTCGCGGCCGTCGACAGGTTGTTCGAGCAGCGTTTTGACGCCTTGGTCAACTCCATGCAGCTCGGCAAGCCGCCACGGGGGCTGGGCGGGCCGCAGGGCGGCTCAGGCCACGGCGGCGGGCGCAAGCCCCGGCATCTGCACTAAGCGCGTTTGGACGTGCCGCCCTGCGTTTCCCCGGGAAATCCCAGGCCGCGCAGATAAACGTCGATCGCGCACTGGCCGACCTCCAGCAGGTCAAAAGCCTGCGGGTCCAGCAGCCAGTTCTGGATCAGCCCGTCGATCAGCGCATGCAGGCCCTGCGCCCCCACCGATGCCGGCACCGGCAAGGCAAGGTTCATCTGCTCCGCGGCGGTTCCCAGGCTTTGCGCTATGCGTTCCACGAAGCCGTTGCGCACCCTGAGGTGGCGAAGCCGCACGGCCTGCAGTTCCTCCACATATTCGACTTTCTGGGTCGCGACCTCGAACACCCGGCGGGTCTGCATATCGGTCACGATTTGCCGTAAAGCATTGACGGTGGACAGCCGTATCCGGTCTATGGCGTTGGGGCCGGCCCCGCCATCCAGGCCGGGGGCTTCCTGTTGTTCGTTCTCATGGTGAAAGGACTCTTCCATGGGCAGCGTGACCCGATCAATCATCGCGTTGAACAGGTCCGCCTTGTCCTTGAAATGCCAGTAGACCGCGCCGCGGGTGGCGCCGGCGCGCCTGGCGATGTCCTGCAGGCTGGTGCGCGACACCCCTTGCGCCTGGAACAGGTGCTCAGCGGCGTCCAGCAGCTTGTGGCGTGTGGCCAGAGCCTCTTCTTTTGTTCGACGGGCCATTGACTGCCTCCAAGGTGAATTTCTGGATTTTTGTTATACATTCACAAATGTATGTAAACTATAACACTCGCAAAAACCCTTATTCTTTTTGTTTTCGGCAAATGGGCTGTGCCCCAATTGCCGGCTACGTCTTTTGCTTTGCGCTTTTTTCCCAAAAATTCGAGGAATAGCATGCCCAAGTCTCGCGTTGCCCATTCGTTTGTACTCCCCCCATTCCTGAAATACCAGCCCCTTGCCGCCGCGGCCGCATTGGCGCTGCTTCTGGCCGGATGCGGCAAAGGCGCAGGCGCTCCCGGCGGGGCACCGCCGCCTGCGGAAGTCGGCGTTGTCACCGTGACCCAGGGCGATGTCGGCCTGATCACCGAGCTGCCCGGCCGCCTGGAAGCCTCACGCGTGGCCGAAGTCCGGGCGCGCGCCGCCGGCATCCTGCAAAAGCGGCTGTTCCGCGAAGGCAGCGACGTCAAGGCAGGCCAGCAGCTGTTCAGCATTGACCCCGCGCCTTATGCGGCCGCGGCCGCCAGCGCCAAGGCCAGCCAGGCCCGCGCCGAAGCCAACCTGGCGCAGGCGACCGCGCTGGCTGAACGCTACAAGCCGCTGGTGGAAGCCAATGCCGTCAGCAAGCAGGAATACGCCAACGCCGTGGCCGCGCAGAAGCAGGCCGAAGCCGACGTGGCTGTGGGCAAGGCCAGCGTGCAGACCGCGAACATCAACCTGGGCTATGCCTCGGTGACGGCGCCTATCTCGGGCCGCATAGGGCGCGCGCTGGTGACCGAAGGCGCGCTGGTCGGTCAGGGCGAGGCCACGCAGCTCGCGGTGGTCCAGCAGATCAATCCGATGTACGTCAACTTCACGCAGTCGGCGCCCGAGATCATGAAGCTGCGCGCCGCGATGGACAGCGGCCAGTTCAAGCGCGCCAGCGGCGCCGAAGCCGCCAGCGTGCGCATCGTGCTTGAAGACGGCAGCGAATACGCGCGCCCCGGCCGCCTGCTGTTTTCCGACCTGACGGTGGACGCCACGACCGGGCAGGTGACCTTGCGTGCTGAAGTCCCCAACCCCGGCGGCCAGCTGCTGCCGGGCCTCTACGTGCGCGTGCGCCTGGAGCAGGCGCAGGTCAGCAATGCCATCACCTTGCCGCAACAGGCCGTCACGCGCACGGCGCAGGGCGATACGGTCATGGTGGTGGGGGCCGACGGCAAGGTCAGCCCGCGCCCCATCAAGATAGGTTCGGCCCAAGGCAACCAGTGGGTGGTGCTGGACGGCCTGAAGACCGGCGAGCAGGTCATGGTTGACGGCTTCCAGAAACTGCAGCCCGGCGCCACGGTCAAGCCCGTGCCGTGGCAGGCGCCCGGCGCCAAGCCCGCCGCCGGCGCGGCTTCCGCCCCGGCATCGGCCGCATCCGCCGCGAAACCCGCCGCTTCCGCCGCATCCGCGGCAGCGAAGTAAGGAGCCCCGCACATGGCCAAGTTTTTCATTGACCGGCCGATTTTTGCCTGGGTGATCGCACTGTTCATCCTGGTGGTGGGCGGCGTGGCGATCACGCAGCTGCCGATCGCCCAGTACCCGCCCGTGGCGCCGCCCGCCATCGTCGTCAGCACCGCCTACCCGGGCGCTTCGGCCCAGACGCTGGAGGACAGCGTGCTGTCGGTGATAGAGCGCGAAATGAACGGTTCGCCCGGCCTCATTTACATGGAATCGGTCGCGCAGGCCGACGGCACCGGCAGCATCACGCTGAGCTTTGAGCCCGGCACCAACGCCGACCTGGCGCAGGTGGACGTGCAGAACCGGCTCTCGCGCGCCTCGCCGCGCCTGCCCGCCGCGGTGACGCAGCAAGGCGTGCGTGTCGACAAGTCGCGCTCCAACTTCCTGCTGTTCACCATGCTCTCGTCCGACAACCCGGCGCATGACCCCATTGCGCTGGGCGACTATGCCTCGCGCAACATCGTGCCCGAGCTGCAGCGCGTCAAGGGCATAGGCCAGGCCCAGCTGTTCGGCAGCGAGCGCGCCATGCGCATCTGGCTGGACCCGGCCAAGCTGCAGGGCGTCAGCCTTTCGGCCAACGACGTCAACACCGCGATCCGCGCGCAGAACGCCCAGGTGTCCGCCGGCAGCATAGGCGACCGGCCCAACGTGGCGGGGCAGGGCATCGCGGCCACCGTGGTGGTCAACGGCCAGCTCGCCAATGTCGAGCAGTTCGGCAACATCGTGCTGCGCGCCAACACCGACGGCTCGTCGGTGCGCCTGAAGGACGTCGCGCGCATCGAGCTGGGCGGCCAGTCCTATGCGACCTCGGCCCGCCTGAACGGCAAGCAGGCCATCGGTATCGGTGTGCAGCTCGCGCCCAGCGGCAATGCACTGGCGTCGGCCCAGGCCGTGCGCGCCAAGATGACCGAGCTGGAGCGCTATTTCCCGCAGGGCATGAAGTGGAGCATCCCCTACGACAGCTCGCGTTTCGTCAAGATCTCGATCTCGCAAGTGGCCGAGACCCTGTTCGAGGCCGTGGCGCTGGTGTTCCTGGTGATGTTCCTGTTCCTGCAGAACTGGCGCTACACCATCATCCCGACCATCGTGGTGCCCATCGCGCTGCTGGGTACCTTTGCCACCTTGCTGGCGCTGGGTTTTTCGATCAACGTGCTGACCATGTTCGGCATGGTGCTGGTCATCGGCATCGTGGTGGACGATGCCATTGTGGTGGTCGAGAACGTCGAGCGCATCATGACCGAAGAAGGCCTGCCGCCGCTGGAGGCCACGCGCAAGGCCATGCAGCAGATTTCGGGCGCCATCATCGGCGTGACCGTGGTGCTGATCTCGGTGTTCGTGCCGCTGGCCTTCTTCGCGGGCTCGACCGGCAATATCTACCGCCAGTTCTCGGCGGTGATGGTGTCGTCCATCGCCTTCTCGGCCTTCATGGCCCTGTCGCTCACGCCGGCGCTGTGCGCCACGCTGCTCAAGCCCGTCGAGGCCGGGCACCACCATGCCAAGACCGGCTTCTTCGGCTGGTTCAACCGCGGCTTCTCGCGCACCGCCAAGAGCTACGAAGGCGTTGTCGCGCGCATCCTCAAGCGCGCGGCGCGCTACCTCATCATCTACGTGGCCATCATAGGCGCGGTCGCGGTGGTCTACCTGCGCCTGCCGACCTCCTTCCTGCCCAATGAAGACCAGGGCAACCTGCTGGTCAACGTGCAACTGCCGCCGGGCGCCACCTACGAGCGCACGCTGTCGGTGATGCAGACCGTCGAAGGCTTCATGCTCAAGCAGCCCGAGGTCGAAAGCATGGTCGGCGTGCTGGGCTTCAGCTTCTCCGGCCAGGGCCAGAATGCGGCACTTGCCTTCGTGACGCTCAAGGACTGGAAGGAGCGCGACGGCGACGCGCACTCGGCCAGCGCCGTGGCGGGCCGCGCCTTTGGCGCGCTCATGGGCGTGCGCGACGCCTTCATCTACCCGCTGAGCCCGCCGCCGATTCCGGAGCTGGGCACGGCTTCGGGTTTCAGCTTCCGCCTGCAGGACCGCGGCGGCGCGGGCCACCAGGCGCTGGTCAATGCGCGCAACCAGTTGCTGGGCATGGCTTCCAAGAGCCCGGTCCTCGCGCAGGTGCGCCCCGACGGCCTGGAAGACGCGCCCCAGCTGCAGATCGACATAGACCGCGACAAGGCCAACGCGCTGGGCGTCACCTTCGACTCGATCAACTCGGTGCTGTCGACTTCGCTGGGCTCGAGCTATGTGAACGACTTCCCGAACCAGGGCCGCCTGCAGCGCGTGGTGGTGCAGGCCGACGCGCCGGCGCGCATGCAGCCCGACCACCTGCTCAGGCTCAACGCCAGCAACAGCAAGGGGCAGCCCGTGCCGCTGTCGGCGTTTGCCACCACGCGCTGGATCACCGGCGCGATGCAGACGGTGCGTTACAACGGCTATCCCGCGATGCGCATAGGCGGCAGCGCCGCGCCGGGCTACAGCACCGGCGCCGCCATGGCCGAGATGGAAAAACTCGCAGCCCAGCTGCCGCAGGGCTTCGGCTTTGAATGGACCGGCCAGTCGCGCGAGGAAAAGCTCGCCGGCTCGCAGGCCACGCTGCTCTACGGTTTCGCCATCCTGGCGGTGTTCCTTTGCCTGGCCGCGTTGTACGAGAGCTGGAGCATCCCGCTGGCGGTGATCCTGGTCGTGCCGCTGGGCGTGATCGGCGTGCTTCTGGCCACCTTGTTCCGCGGCTATGCGAACGACGTGTACTTCCAGGTCGGCCTGATCACCATCATCGGCTTGTCGGCGAAGAACGCGATTCTGATCATCGAGTTCGCCAAGGACCTGCAGGCCCAGGGCCGCAGCGTGATCGAGTCCGCCCTGGCGGCGGCCCACCTGCGTTTCCGTCCCATCATCATGACCTCGCTGGCCTTCGGGCTGGGCGTGGTGCCGCTGGTGATCGCCTCGGGCGCGGGCTCGGCGAGCCAGCGCGCCATCGGCACCGGCGTGATAGGCGGCATGGTCACCGGCACGGCCCTGGCGGTGATTTTTGTTCCCGTGTTCTTCGTGGTGGTGCGCGGCCTCTTCAAAGGCAGCGAACGGCAAAACAGGATGTATTCCGAGCATGCCAAGGCGGCGGGCATCACCGGAGAGGAAGGAAATGAAGGTAAGGCCCATGAGTAAATCCCCATCCAGGTTCCCGCAGCTTCTGGCGCTGGGCGCGGCGGCGCTGCTCGCCGGCTGCTCCATGATCCCGAAGTACGAGCGGCCGGCCGCCCCGGTGGCCGACCAATACCCCACCGCCTCGGGCTGGATCGCCGGGTCGGCGCAGACCACCACGGGTAGTTCCGCCACCGCCAACACGCCGGCCGCGGCCGACATCGAGTGGCAGACCTTCTTCAGCGATCCACAGCTGCGCAAGCTGATCGATGCGGCTCTGCGCAACAACCGCGACCTGCGCATCGCCGTGCTCAACATCGAGCAGGCGCGCGCGCAGTACCGGATACGGCGCGCCGACCAGTTCCCGACCATCAACGCCGGCATCACCGGTTCGCGCCAGCCCAATGCCAACGGCAACGGCAGCATCACCAGCGCTTACACCGGCGGGTTGATCATGACCTCCTACGAGCTGGACTTCTTCGGCCGCGTCGCCGCCCTCAAGGAGTCGGCGCTGGCGCAGTACCTGGCGACGGAAGAAGGGCGCAAGACCACCCAGATCAGCCTGATCGCCGCGGTGGCCAACACCTATCTGAGCCTGCTGGCCGACGAGGAACTGCTGGCGATCACGCAGCAGACGCTGGTCACGCGCGAGGAGTCCTTCAAGCTCAGCAAGCTGCGTTTTGACAACGGCGTGAGCTCCGAACTGGACTTCCGCCAGGCCGAGTCGCTGACCGAGGCCGCACGCGTCTCGCTGGCCCAGCAGGTGCGCCAGCGCGCGCTGGACCAGAACGCCCTGACCTTGCTGATAGGCCAGCCGCTCACCGGCGAGCTGGCCGTGGCCCTGCCGGCCGACAAAGGACTGGCCGACGCGCCCATGATGGTTGACGTGCCCGCCGGCCTGCCTTCCGACCTGCTGACCCGGCGCCCCGACGTGCGCCAGGCCGAGCAGCAGCTGCTGTCCGCCAACGCCGACATAGGCGCGGCGCGCGCGGCATTTTTCCCGCGCATTTCGCTCACGGCCAGCGCCGGCAGCGCCAGCTCGCACCTGAACGGCCTCTTCAAGAGCGGCTCCTACGGCTGGACCATGGCGCCGCAGCTGATCCTGCCGCTGTTTGACGCGGGCCGCAACCGCGCCGGCCTGGATTCGGCCAACGCCGGGCGCGACATCGCCATCGCCCAGTACGAAAAATCCATCCAGACGGCCTTCCGTGAAGTAGCCGATGCCCTGGCCGGCCGAGCCACCCTGGGCGAGCAGTTGCGCGCCCAGCAGGCCCAAGCCAACGCCGAAGCCACGCGCTTCAAGCTGGCCGACCTGCGCTACCAGAACGGCGTGGCCAGCTACCTGGACCAGCTCGACGCCCAGCGCGCGCTGTTCACCGCGCGCCAGGCCGTGGTGCAGACCCGCCTGGCTCAGCTGCAAAGCCAGGTCACGCTGTACAAGACGCTGGGTGGCGGCTGGAAGGAGCCGCCCCCTGAAGAAGCCCTGAGCCTGAAGGCCGATACCCAGCTCAGCCGCTAAACCCGTCCGCCGTTAAATCCCGGCCGCCCGCTCCCCGTTCTGGGGGCGGGCTTTTTTTTGCCGGTTTTCCCGGCCGCGGTGCGACGCCGCCATGCACCCCATCTTTATTTGTGAGCAAGTGTGCCGAATGTATCCACGCAAGCCTTGCCCTGCGAGGTCTCTTAAGCGACACGGCATGCTAATTGCTGAAGGGTTACTCCCTACGAAGCGGCCTCGGGGGCGGCGGTATATTCGCGCCGACCGACAGGCCAAACGTCTAGCCTCCGATGGGAGGCGAGATGCTCCATCCACCACGGCGGGCCATAAGCCCGCCGGTTTTTTATTCGGGAGTGCAAACAAGCATGAACTCAAACTGGACGATGAAAACCCTGGCCGGCGCCGTGCTGCTGGCCTGTGCCGGCCTGGCCGCCGCTGCCAACGTGCCCGCCGGCGTGAAACTGCATGAGACCCAGGAACTGGTCCGCAACAACGGCTCCGAGCCCGAAACCCTGGACGCCGCGCTGGCGACGGGCGTGCCGGCCAACAACGTGATCCGCGACATGTTCGAAGGCCTGTGCGCCGCGGACAACAACGGCAAGATCGTGCCCGGCGTGGCGGAAAGCTGGAAGCAGGTCGACCCGCAAACCTGGGTCTTCAAGCTGCGCAAGAACGCCAAGTGGTCCAACGGCGACGCTGTGACCGCCGACGACTTCATCTACAGCATGCGCCGCTTCGTCGACCCGGCGACCGCTTCCAAATACGCCTCCACCTACGGCGTCTTCCTGCTCAATGCCAAAGAGATCATCGAAGGCAAGAAGCCCGTCACCGAGCTAGGCGTCAAGGCCATCGACCCCTACACCCTGGAAATCAAGACGCCTTTCCCGGTCAACTTCCTGCCCGAGGTCGTGTCCAACCCCCAGCTCGCGCCCCTGCACAAGGCCACCATCGAAAAATTCGGCAAGGACTGGACCCGGCCCGCCAACATGGTGAACAACGGCGCCTTCTCGCTCAAGGACTGGCAGGTCAACAGCAAGATCATCCTGGCCAAGAACCCCGCTTACTGGGATGCGAAGAACGTCCAGCTGACCAAGGTCACCTACCTCTCGGTCGAGGACGGCAATGCCGACGTCAAGCTCTATGAGTCGGGCGAAAACGACTGGGTCTACCAGCTCCCCCCCGGCACCTACGACAAGTACAAGGCGCAGTACCCCAAGGAGATCCGCAACACCGACATGCTGGGCCTGCGCTACTACTCGCTCAACAACGCCGACCCGGCCCTCAAGGACATCCGCGTGCGCAAGGCGCTGTCCATGGCGCTGGACCGCGACATCCTGGCGCAGCGGGTCACCGCCGACGGGCAGACACCGGCTTACGGCGTGATCGTCAAGGGCACTTCCGGCGCCGACGTGACCGCCTACGACTGGGCCAAATGGCCCGCCGACAAGCGCATTGCCGAAGCCAAGAAGCTGCTCAATGAAGCCGCGCTGCCGCCCGGCACCAAACTCAAGTTCTCCTACAACACCAGCGATTACCACAAGAAGATGGCCATCTTCGCGGCCTCCGAGTGGAAGACCAAGCTGGGCCTGGACGTTGAACTGGAAGCCATGGAATTCAAGGTGCTGATCAAGAAGCGCACCGACAAGGACTACCAGATCGCCCGCAACGGCTGGATCGCCGACTACAACGACGCCACCACCTGGCTGACCCTGGTGCAGTGCGACTCCGACCAGAACTACCACAACAGCTGCAACCGCAAGGCCTCCGCGCTGATCGATGAAGGCAACCAGCAATTGGACCCGGCCAAGCGCAAGGTCCTGCTGACCCAGGCGGCGAAGATGATCATGGAAGACTACCCCATCATCCCGCTGCTGCAGTACACCGTGCCGCGACTGGTCAAGCCCTATGTGGGCGGTTACTCGACCACCAACGCGCTGGACCGCTACCGCGGCAAGGACCTGTACATCATCAAGCATTGAGGGCGGGCCGGGCGGGCGCCGCCGCGCGCCTGCCTGTCCCTGGCCTGCTATTCACCGCTTTCCAAGATCTTTCTGACGCCATGCCGGCCGTTCAGGGCCAAGCTGTACCCGGCCCAGGCCTTCATGCGCTCATGCGTTCACACTGACTAGCCCGGAGATATCCTCATGTGGTCATACGCCTTCAGGCGCGTCCTGGCGACCCTTCCGACCTTGCTGGCCGTGGTCACCGTCTGCTACCTGCTGCTGCACGGCACGCCCGGCGGCCCCTTCGATGAGGAGCGCAAGGTGTCCGCCGCGGTGCTGGCCAACCTGCAGGCCAAGTACCACCTCGACCTTCCGTTGTGGCAGCAGTACCTGTATTACCTCAACAGCCTGCTGCACGGCGACCTGGGCGCCTCCTTCCGTTATGCCGACTGGTCGGTCAACGAGCTGGTGGCCAAGGCGCTGCCGGTTTCCGCGGCGATAGGCGGGGGCGCCATCGTCATCTCGCTCTTCGTCGGCGTCTTCCTCGGTACCATGGCCGCCTTGCGGCAGAACAGCGCTATCGACTACGGGGTCATGCTGCTGGGCAACGCGGGCCATGTATTCCCGTCTTTTGTGATCGGCCCGGTGCTGATCCTGGTGTTCGCGGTCTGGCTCAAGGTCGCGCCGGCCGGCGGCTGGGACGACTTTTCACCGCGCTTCATGGTGCTGCCCATGCTGCTGCTGATCTTCATCAACGTGGCCACCATAGGCCGCGTCATGCGCGGCAGCCTGATCGAGGTGCTGCACAGCAACTTCATACGCACCGCGCGCGCCAAGGGCTTGCCCACGCACACCATCATCCTGCGCCACGCCCTCAAGCCCGCGCTGCTGCCGGTGGTGTCCGTCATGGGCCCGCTGGCGATTTCCTCGATCACCTCGGCCATCGTGACCGAATCGGTGTTCTCGCTGCCGGGCATAGGCAAGCTCATCGTCAACGGCGCCGCCAACCGCGACTACACCCTGGTGCTGGGCCTGGTGGTGCTGGTGACCGTGATCGCCGTGACGCTCAACCTGCTGGTCGACCTGGCTTATGCCTTGCTTGATCCCAAGATCCGTTACTGAGGCGGGACGCCATGCTGTTCAGAAACAAAAACAAACAGGACCGGCTGGCCGCGGCGCTGGGTAATGCGCTGCAAGCAGCGCCGGCCGACATCGCGGGGCGCAGCCCCTGGGCCGACGCGCGCGTGCGTTTTCTGCGCAACAAGGCGGCGGTGTTCAGCCTGGGCCTGCTGGCCTTGATCACGCTGTGCTGTATCGCCGGCCCCTGGTTGCTGCCGCATGCCTTCGATGCCGCCGACTGGGACGCCATGAGCTTGCCGCCCACGCTCAAGAACGCGCATTTTTTCGGCACCGACGAGTCGGGTCGCGACCTGCTGGTGCGCAGCCTGGTCGGCGGCCGCGTGTCGCTGCTGGTGGGTTTTCTGGCCACCCTGTCGGCCGTCACGCTGGGCATTGTCTGGGGCGCGACGGCGGGCTTTATTGGCGGCAAGGTGGATGCCTTCATGATGCGCGTCGTCGACATGATGTACGCCGTGCCCTATCTGCTGATCGCCATCCTGATGGTGACCATTCTGGGGCGCGCCTTTTACCTGGTGGTGATCACCATCACGGTGTTCTCCTGGATGGACATGGCGCGTGTGGTGCGCGGCCAGACCCTGTCGCTGCGCTCGCGCGAGTTCATCGAGGCGGCGAGGGCGCTGGGCGTGCCGACGCGGCGCATCATCTTCCAGCACATCGTTCCCAACCTGCTGGGCATCGTGGTGATCTACACCACGGTCACCGTGCCGGCCGTGATCCTGGTCGAGTCGGTGCTGTCTTTCCTGGGGCTGGGCATCCAGGAGCCTATGACAAGCTGGGGCGTGCTGATCCACGATGGTGCGTCCGTCATGGAGGTGTCGTCCTGGATGCTGCTTTTCCCGGCCGGCCTGCTGTCGCTGACCCTGTACTGCTTCAACTACATCGGGGACGGCCTGCGCGATGCGCTGGACCCCAAGGAACGCTGAGCCGCATCATGAGCCTGATCGAAGTCAACAATCTCGGCGTCCAGTTCCAGACCCAGGACGGGCTGGTCTACGCCGTCAACGGCATCAACTTTTCGCTGGACCGGGGCCAGACCCTGGGCATCGTCGGCGAAAGCGGCTCCGGCAAAAGCCAGAGCGTGCTGGCCATGATGGGCCTGCTGGCCAGCAACGGCAAAGCCACCGGCCAGGCCCTGTACCAGGGCCGCGACCTGCTGGCCATGAAGCCGGCCGATCTCAACAAGATACGCGGCAACCGCGTGGCCATGATCTTCCAGGACCCGATGACCTCGCTCAACCCTTACCTCACGGTGGAGCGGCAGATGACCGAGGTGCTGCAGTTCCACAAGGGCCTGGACCGCAAGGCGGCGCGCGCCCGTTCGGTGCAGCTGCTTGATGCTGTCAAGATTCCCGATGCGGCGGGCCGCATCACCCTGTACCCGCATGAGTTTTCGGGCGGCATGCGCCAGCGCGTGATGATCGCGATGGCCTTGCTGTGCGAGCCCGAGGTGCTGATCGCCGACGAACCCACGACCGCGCTGGACGTCACGGTGCAGGCGCAGATCATCGCCTTGCTGCGCGAGCTGCAGCGCGATTTCGGCACCGCCATCATCATGATCACCCACGACCTGGGCGTGGTGGCGGGCCTTTGCGACGAGGTGATGGTGCTCTACGGCGGGCGCGTGATGGAGCAGGGCAGCGCCGACAGTGTTTTTTACCGCGCCTCGCATCCCTATACCGTGGGCCTGCTGGGCGCCATACCGCGCCTGGACGCGGAGGGCGAAACGCTGGTTGCCATCCCCGGCGCGCCGCCGAATATGGCGAAGCTGCCCAGGGGCTGCCCGTTCAGCGAGCGCTGTACCCTGGCCAGCGCGCAATGCGTGGAACTGCTGCCCGCGCTGCTGCCTGCCGAACACGACGCGGCCGTGCTCAGGGCCTGCCACCGCTCTGTCCAGGCTGTGTCGGAACTCGCGGCGAAGGAGGCCAGCCATGCGTGAGGCCGCCAAACCCATTCTGTCGGTGCGCGACCTCCAGGTGCACTTCAGGATCAAGGCAGGCGGCGCCTGGCCCTGGTCGCCGGCCCGCATCCTCAAGGCCGTGGACGGTATTTCCTTCGACATCCATGCCGGCGAAACCCTGGGCGTGGTGGGCGAGTCGGGCTGCGGCAAATCGACGCTGGCGCGCGCGGTGCTGAACCTGATCCCGGCCACCGCCGGCAGCATTGCCTGGATGGGCCGGGAGATGACAACGGCCTCCAGCGATGCTTGGCAGGCGGCCAGGGCGGACATCCAGATGATCTTCCAGGACCCGCTGGCCTCGCTGGACCCGCGCATGACCATCGCGCAAATCATTGCCGAGCCGCTGCGCACGCATCGCCCGGCCATGCCCGAGGCCGAGGTGATGCAGCGCGTCAAGGCCATGATGGGCCGCGTCGGCCTGATGCCGCAGCAGATCAACCGCTACCCGCACGAGTTCTCCGGCGGCCAGTGCCAGCGCATAGGCATTGCGCGGGCCCTGATCCTGGAGCCCAAGCTCATCATCTGCGACGAGCCGGTGTCGGCGCTGGACGTGTCCATCCAGGCGCAGATCATCAACCTGCTCAAGGAGCTGCAAAAATCCATGGGCCTGGCGCTGATCTTCATCGCGCACGACCTGGCCGTCGTCAAACACATCAGCGACCGCATCCTGGTGATGTACCTCGGGCATGAAATGGAAGTGGCGCACAAAAAGGCGCTGTACGCGTCGCCGCGCCATCCCTACACCCAGGCCTTGCTGTCGGCCATCCCGATTCCCGACCCGGTGCTGGAGCGTAAAAAGGTGATCCAGCTGCTGCAGGGCGACCTGCCTTCGCCCATGGCGCCGCCTTCGGGCTGTGTGTTCCGCACGCGCTGCCCGCTAGCGATTGCGCGCTGCGCCGAGGAGGTGCCGGCGCTGCGACGGCTGAGCGATGAGACGGAGGCGGCCTGCCTGCTGGCCTAGGCTCCTAGAACCTTTTCACCGGAGGGCGCACAGGTAGACCGCGAAGATGGCGACCAGCCACAGCGTCTCGACCAGCATCAGCGCCATGGGCCGCCAGCCCAGCTTGACCAGCTCCTCGAAAGAGGTCTTGATGCCCAGCGCCGCGATGGCGACCACCAAGCAGACGCGCGAAACCTGGCCCAGCGCCTCGTTGAGCCGCGGCGTGACCACGCCCAGGCTGTTGGCCAGCACCAGCGCCATGAAGCCGACCAGGAAGAAGGGCAGCAGCGGCGTGCGCGGGCCGGCATTGCCGGTGCTGCTGCGCCTGCGCCAGTACCAGGCCAGCACGGCGACCACGGGCACCAGCAGCGTGACGCGAAACAGCTTGACGATGACCGCGACGTCGCCGGTCTCGTGCGACATCATCAGGCCCGCGCCCACGACCTGCGCCACGTCATGGATGGTGCCGCCCAGGAAGATGCCGGCACCGCTGTCGTCCAGCCGCAAAATCCTGGCCAGCAGCGGGTAGACCACCATGGCCAGCGTCGACAGGCCGGTGACGCCGACCACGGTCAGCAGCGTGTGGCGCTCGTTGTCCGGCGTTTTGGGCATGACCGCTGCCACGGCCAGGGCCGCCGATGCGCCGCAGATGGACACTGCCGCGCCGCACAGCAGGCCGAAGTCGGTGCCCAGGCCCAGGCGCCGCGCCAGCCAGGCCCCCAGCGCGATGGCGCTGGCGACGGCGATCACCGCGGTGGCCAGCGGCCCCACGCCCAACTGCCCGATTTGCGCCAGCGTGATGCGCGCACCCAGCAGGGCCACGCCAATGCGCAGCAGCGTCCTGGCGCAAAACTCGATGCCGGGCCGGCAGCGCGCGTCCTGGTAGAGGAAGTGAAAGGCCAGGCCGAACAGCAGGGCGTAGAGCAGCTGCGGGCCGCCGTAGTGCTCGGAAAGAAAGGTCGCGCCCAGCATGATGAGCAGCGGCAGGGCCAGGCCAGGCCACAGGCTGCGGGTGCGAAGAAGCCAGGGACGCGCAGCGCTGGGCATGGTCGTGCAAACCTCGTGGAAAAAGAAACGAAGGGAAGAAGCGAAGGGAGGAGGCGCCTCGAAGGCGCGCAAGGCATGGAACAGGGGGCTCGAGGCCCCCCGGAGTCAGGCTTGCAGCGCGGCAAAGCCCTGCTGCAAATCGGCCAGCAGGTCGGCCGAGTCTTCGAGCCCGATGTGCAGCCGGATGATCTGGCCGTGGCCCGACCAGTCGGTCACGCTGCGGGCATTGCGCAGGTTGGCCAGCGTGACCAGGCTTTCATAGCCGCCCCAGGACGCGCCCAGGCCGAACAGCCGCAGGCTGTCGATCAGGCGCTCGGCGGCGGCCTGGTCGAAGCCCCGCTGCAGCTCGAAAGACAGCAGGCCGTTGGTGCCCTTGCAGTCGCGCTGCCAGATGGCATGGCCCGGGTGGCCTGGCAGGGCCGGGCAGAATACGGTCGCCACTTCGCTGCGCGCCTGCAGCCAGGCCGCCACCTTCAGGGCGCCGCTTTCGTGCACGGCCAGGCGCGCGGCCATGCTGCGCGTGCCGCGCAGCACCAGGAAGGCGTCGTCGGGGCTCACCGTCATGCCGAAGGCGTCGCTGCGCTCGTTGAGCGCCTGCCAGGCGGCTTGTGTGGTGGCGACGGTGCCCATCATCACGTCGGAATGGCCCGACAGGTATTTGGTGGCGGCCATGACCGACACGTCGGCGCCCAGCGCCAGCGGCCGGTACTGGTAGCCGGATCCCCAGGTGTTGTCGGCCACCAGCAGCGCGCCCCGCGCATGGGCGATGGCGGCCAGGCGCGGCAGGTCGCACATCTCGTAGACCAGCGAGCCCGGGCACTCGGTGTACACCATGCGCGTGCCCGGCTCGATTTTTTCTTCCACGTCACTGCCGTCGGCCGCAAAAAAAGTGCAGCGGATGTTGTAGGGCGTGAGGAAGGACTCGACCAGCTTGCGCGCCGGCTCATAGACGCCGTCGGACATCAGCACATGGTCGCCGGGCTTGAGGTAGGCCAGCAGCGTCATCGCGATGGCGGCCAGGCCCGTGGGGAAAAGCCGCGTGCGGTAGGCGCCCTCAAGCTCGCTGACCATGTCTTCCAGCGCGTAATTCGTCGGGTTGCCGCGGGCCCCGTAGGTGAACACGCGCTCCTCGCCGCGCCGCTGGCGCATCTCGCGCTGGTGCGCCGTGCTGTCGAACAGCACGGTGCTGGCGCGCACCACCGGCGGGTTGACCGGCCGTCCGCCCTCATAGGCCGGCAGCTTGCCGGCATGGACTAGGCGGGTCAGGGCGGATGGGCTGGTGGGCAAGTCGGCCGGCGGCGATTTTTTGTTCATGTCGGGAAAGCCTTGGTGGATGAGCGATCAGTCTAGCTTGGCGCCCGAGAGTTTGACGACGCGCGACCAGCGGGCGATGTCCGCCTTGAGCTGCGCGGCGAAGGCCGCCGACGTGTTGCCGACCACTTCGCTGCCGCCCTCGGTGATCAGCTTGCTGACTTCCGGCGTCTTCAGGGCGCGCACGATGCTGTCGTGCAGGTAGGCCACGCGCTCAGGGGGCGTTCCGGCCGGCGCGAAGAAACCGTACCAGTCTTCAAAGGTGGTGTTTTTGTAGCCCAGCTCTTCCAAGGTGGGCACCTTGGTGAACACGCCGATGCGGCGCGGGCTGGTGACGGCCAGGGCGCGCATCTTGCCGTTCTGGATGAAGCTGGATACCGAGGCGGTGGAGGTGATGAGCACGTCCACCTGGCCTCCCAGCAGGTCGGTGATGGCAGGCGCCGCGCCCTTGTAGGGCACGTGGGTCATGCCGATGCCGCTGTCCTTTTCCAGCACCACGCCGACCAGGTGCGAGAGCGTGCCGTTGCCGGGCGTGGCGTAGGTGACGCGCCCGCCGGGGGCCTTGGTTTGCGCGGCCAGGTCGGCAAAGCTTTTCAGGGGCGAGTTGCTGGGCACCACCAGCACCAGCGGCGCGGCGTTGATCTGGGTGATGGGCAGGAAGTTCTTCAGCGGATCGAATCCCGGCGAGGCGTAGAGCGTGGGGTTGACGGCCATCAGCGAAACCTGGCCCGTGAGCACGGTGTAGCCGTCGGGCTTGGCGTCGGCCACGGCCTTGGCGCCTATGTTGCCGCCGGCGCCGCCGCGGTTGTCGACGATGGCGCTCTGGCCGGTGATGTCGGACAGGCGGGTGGTCACAAAACGCGTGGTGGCGTCATTGCCGCCGCCGGCCGGGAAGGGCGAGACGAATTTGATGGCCTGGTTGGGGAAGCCGCCGACCTGGGGCATGGGCTGCGCGGAGGCGGCGCCGTGCACGGCGAGCAGGGCGCAGCAAAGTGAGGCGGCGGTGAATTTCAGCTGGGCAAGCATGGGGGCTCCTGAATGGATGGATGCAAAAATGAAAAAAGAAGAGCGAGGGCGCCGGGCCGGCGGGATCAGGCGTGGGCGACGGCTTCGGGCAGATGAAAGGCCTTGAGTTCCTGCGCGTCGAGCTGCCCGATCAAGTTGACTTCCCAGGCCAGGTACTGGCGGGCTGCTTCCTTGTTGCCGTCGTGCCGGTCGTGCACGAAGAACAGGTAGTCGATGCAGTCGCTGTCGGCCGGAATGTTTTCAGAGGCCTGCAGCGGCAGGCTGGCGGCGCGCCAGCCGTCCAGGCCGCCTTCGAGCAGGCTGGGTTTCAGGCCCAGTGCCTGCAGGTCCACGGCCGCGCACGCCGCCACGGCGGGCTCGTCGGCAATCAGCACCACCGGGCGGTGCTCACCGGCCAGGGCCTGCGCCAGGCGCGGCCGTATCGACCAGCGCGTGCCTGCGATGTGTTTCTGGCGGAACTGCATGCTGGGGCGCAGGTCGATGGCGCAGACGCTGCCGTCGGCCAGGCCGTCTTTCAGCGCCTGCGCGCTGGTGGCGGGCAGCGCGGGCAGGCCCACGGGTGCCGCGGCGGGCAGGGCCAGTCCGCTGGCCAGGCCCTGGCCCAGCACGCTGGCATCGTGGCCCAGCTGGCGCAGCCAGCTTGCCACCGTGAGTGCGCGCATGCCGTCGGTGTCGAACAGCACCAGGCGCGCCTTGCGCACGCCCACATACTGGTCGGTGGCCTGGATCAGCTGGCCGCCCGGTGTGTGCTGCGCGCCGGGCAGGCTGCCCTGCGCGAATTCTTCGGGGCTGCGGACGTCGCACAAAAACAGCGTGCGCTGCGTGTCACCGGCCCAGCCGCGAACCGTCTGCGCGTCGACGACAGGTACGTTGAAGCGCTTTGCCAGCGCCTGGGCTGCCTCGCGCATGCCGGCGGTCCCCTGGGGTTGCACCGATTCGGGGTAGCGGCGCGTGCCGCCGTGCTCGAGCTTGAGGTCGGCCAGGTACCAGCCCTGCGTGCCGTTTTCGAGTGCCGACACGGGGTTGCGCACACCCAGGTTGATCAGCGTCTGCGCACCTATGATGCTGCGCGTGCGGCCCGCGCAGTTGATCACGATGTGGGTGCTCTCGCTGGGTACCAGGTCGCGTATGCGCAGGGCCAGCTCGCCGTTGGGGCAGCTGATCGCCGTCGGGATGTTCATCTTGCGGAACTCCGAGAACGGCCGCCCGTCCAGCACCACGACGTCGTCCTTGCGCTCTATCATGGCCGCCAGTTCGGTCGCACTGACCCGGGGCGTGTGGTAGACCTGCTCGGCCAGTTCGCCGAAAGTCTTGGACGGCACGTTGACGCCCGCGAACAGCGCAAAGCCGGCCGCTTGCCAGCCGGCGGTGCCGCCTTGCAGCACCTGCACATCGCTGTAGCCGATCGCGGCCAGGCGGCGCGCGGCCAGGGGCGCGGCGCCCTTGCCGTCGTCGTCATAGACCACCAGCCGCACGCCTTTGCGCGGCGCCAGGCGCGGCGCATCCAGCTCGAGACGGCTGTAGGGCAGGGTGATGCCGTAAAACAAATGCGACTGGCCGTACTGGCCGTGCTCGCGCACATCGAACAAGGCGATTTCTTCGCCGTCGTGCAACCAGGCTTTGAGCGTGGCCGCGTCTACAAAACGTGTCATGGAGTAAATGCGTGTGGGTTCGGGAGATTCGAGGGGATCAGACGTACTGGGCGTTCAGCGGCGGGTCTGCACGCCTATGCCCATGGTTTCGTAGGTGCCTTTTTCCAGGTCGTAGCTGGTGCGCGAGGTCAGGGTCTCGAGCGCGCGGCCGTACATGTGCAGGTGGCGTATTACCTGGCCCGCGGGAATTTCCACCGAGTGGATGTCTTCCGGCAGCAGTGCGATGCCCGTGCCGGGCTCGACCACGACGGAGCTGACTTCCTTGAGCTGGGCTTTGCCCGGCACCGAGCCGTCGTCCTGGCGTTCGTACACGCGGTTGAGTTCCGTGCCTTCCACGGCGCTGATGCAGGCCCAGGTGGTGTGGTTGTGCGGCACGATGCGCTTGCCGGGGCGCATCACGTTGAGGTAGAGCGCAAAGCTCTGGTCGGCGTCTTCGGCAATCAGGTAGCGCGCCTGCAGTTCGGGGCTGACGGGAGCGTTGAACTCGGCCTCGCTCCACAGGTCCTTGCGGTCGGCCAGCTGGTTCAGCACCGCCAGCACCTTGGCCAGGGACTGGCGGGTGGCTTCGCCGCTTCCAACAATAAGTTTAATGTTTTCAATGGCGGCGCCAACGGCCTGGCTGCGCTCTGCTTTTGCGGTGTTCATAGGCGTTTCCTGGGTGAAATTCCGGTTTGAAGGGCTTAATATAGTCAAGTCATATTTTTCAAACAACTCAGAAATAGAGATAAACACATTAGCATTCGTAATATGAAGACAGCCCCGAGGAGGTCCTCGCATGAAAACCCTTGACCTGGAATTGCTGAGGTCGCTGGTCGCCATCGACGAGCAGGACAGCTTTGCCGGCGCCGCGGTCCAGCTGGGCAAGACGCAGTCGGCGGTAACGCAGCAGATGCAGCGCCTGGAAGACCAGATCGGCCACCCGCTGTTTGAAAAACAGGGGCGCAGCAAGCGGCTGACGCCGCACGGGCACAAGCTGCTCGAGTACGCGCGCCACCTGCTGGCCATCAACGACGATGCGCTGCGCAGCCTGCAGCAGGGCAGCCTGGAGGGCGTGCTGCGCATAGGCGCGCCGCACGATGTCGCCGACAACTTGCTGCCGACGCTGCTGGCGCAGGTGGCGCGCGTATCGCCGCTGCTGCAACTGGACATCCATGTGGGGCGCAGCCCCTTCCTGATGGAGTCGCTCAAGCGCGGCGAGATCGACATGAGTATTTCCAACCGCAACGATCCGGGGCTGGATGGCGTGGTGTTGCGCACCTCGCCCACGGTGTGGCTGTGTTCGGCCAACTATGTGCACGACCGCTCCAAGCCGGTGCCCTTGATCCTCGTGGAAGGGCCCAGCGTGTATCACCGGCTGGCGCGCGAGGCGCTGGATGCGGCCGGCATCGCATGGTCGCCCAACTACACGGCTTCCAGCCTGATCGGCATCAAGGCCGCGTTGCGCGCCGGCCTGGGTGTGACCGCGCGCGGCATCGAAACGGCGGGCCCCGAGCTGCGCGTGCTCGGTGAAAACGACGGCCTGCCGCGGCTGCCCGACCTCGACTATTACCTGTTCATCCGCAGGAATGTCATCAACCCGGTCACGCGCAAAGTCTTCGACATGCTCAAGGCCAACCTCGGTTTGATCCGCAGCGCGGCGGACCCGGCCTCGCCTGCGGGCAGGGCAGGGTCGATGCCGGGCGACTAGCGCATCGCCGGCGAATTGCCGGTGTTCTACTTTCTACTTACTTGCTCAAGAGCACTTGCGCCAATCAATAGCGGTCGTGGTTCTCGTAACCATGAGGCCGTAACAAATTGTTGGACGCAAGCCACATGAAGAGGCCAATCGCGCGAACAGATGCGGGACTTGCACCGCCACGGTGTACGCTTGCCGGACGCTGGTGATGCCCGGCATGGGCCGAGGTCATTGGACGTGTATGAGAACACATGCAAGGAGTGAGAGTTAATGTCTGTTTCAAAATTCCCCATCAAGCGGCGCACGCTGCTTGCTGGTTCCGCGGCCACCCTGGCGCTTGGCGCCGCACCCGCATGGGCCGCCTATCCCGACAAACCCATCAAGATCATCGTTCCCTGGGCGGCCGGCGGCAGCACTGACGCCATCACCCGTGTGCTTGCGCAGCGCCTGAGCGACGGCTTGAAGCAGCCCGTGATCGTCGACAACAAGCCGGGCGGCGCGGGCCACGTCGGCATTGACCAGGCCGCCAAGTCGGCACCCGATGGCTACACGCTGGCGATCGTCGAGCTGTCCCATGTGTACGCACCCGCGGTGGTCGCCAACCTGCCTTACGACATGCTGCGCGACTTCACGCCGATCACGCTGGTGGGCACCTCGCCCATGGTGTTGTTCACCGGCCCTGAAGTCACCGACTTCAAGACCTTCCTGAAAACCTCCGCGAACACCAAGGGCGGACCGCCCGCCATGGCGAACAGCGGCACGGGATCGATCAGCCACCTGGTCGGCGAGCTGTTCTCCCAGGAAACCAAAATCAAGTTCAACATGGTGCCTTACCGCGGTGGCGCGCCGGCCATGGTGGACCTGGCTGCCGGCCAGGTGGGTTCCTATTTCGCCACGCTGGCAACCGGCTCCAGCCTGATGGCTTCGGGCAAGGTCAAGGCGCTGGCCGTCACGGGCCGCAAGCGCTCCGACGTTCCCATCCTGCGCTCGCTGCCGACGATGACCGAACTCGGCCTGAAAAACATGGACGTCGCCCAGTGGTGGGCATTGGTTGCTCCGGCAACCACGCCTCTGGAAGTCACCGAGCGCCTTCGCCTGGAACTGCTGTCCGCGATGTCGGATTTGAAGGTGGTGGAGCGCATGTCGGCCCTGGGCGTGGAAATGAAGGGCACCTCGCGCGACCAGTTGCGCGGCTTCCTGCGCTCGGAGTCCGAGCGCTGGCGCACCCTGGCCCGCAACGTGGGCCTCAAGCCGCAATAAGCGGCACCCGGCGCGACAGCACTACAGGCCCAGCCAGCGTTGCGCGGCCGCCTGCAGCGCCTCTTGCGCGCCTGTGGTCAGCAAGGTGGTGTGGCCGGGCAAATCGCCCGGCTGCAACTGCCCGGCGGCCTGCAGCAGACGGCGGGCCTGCCGCGCGACAGGTTCGCCGGTTTCCACCAGCCGGACATCGGCGCCCACCAGCGCCTGCAGCGTGTCCCACGCGAAAGCGTAATGCGTGCAGCCCAGCACCAGGGTATCCATCTGGCCGGCCTGGCTGCCGAAGGGCCCCATCGCCCGCGTGTATTGCTCGCACAGCGCGCGGACCCGCGCAAGGTCATGGTTCTGTATCGCATCGGCCAGCCCGTCGCAGGGCTGCAGGATGAACTCGGCCTGGCCTTTCAATGAGTCGTGCAGGGTGCGCAGCTTGGTGCTGGCCACCGTGCCGTGTGTCGCCATCACGCCTATGCGGCCTGTCCTGCTCAAGGCGGCGGCCGGCTTGAGTGCCGGCTCCACGCCGACCAGCGGCAGGTCCGGGTGCTCGGCGCGCACAAGATGGCCGGCGGCCGCCGTTGCGGTGTTGCAGGCGATCACCAGCGCCTTGATTGCATGCTCGTCGCGCAATTGGTGCACGACGGCGCGCGTGCGCTCTATGACAAAAGCGTCGCCGCGTTCGCCATAGGGCGCAAAGCCCGCATCGGCCAGGTAGACGAAAGACTCGGCGGGCAGTTGCGCCCGCAGCGCCTTGAGGATGCTCAGGCCGCCCACACCGCTGTCAAAAACACCGACGGGCCGATCGGCGCCGGCCTGTCCTTCGCTCACGCCGCCGCGACGGGAATGTTTTTGAATTCGCCGCTGGCGATTTTTTTCTGCCATTCGGCCGGGCCGGTGATGTGGGCGCTGGTGCCGCCCGAGTCCACCGCCACGGTCACGGGCATGTCGACCACGTCGAATTCGTAAATCGCTTCCATGCCCAGGTCGGCGAAACCGATCACCTTGGCGGTCTTGATGGCCTTGCTGACGAGGTAGGCGGCGCCGCCCACGGCCATCAGGTAGGCGCTCTTGTGTTTCTTGATGGCCTCGATGGCGACCGGGCCGCGCTCGGACTTGCCGATCATGGAGATCAGGCCGGTTTCAGCCAGCATCATTTCCGTGAAGCCGTCCATGCGCGTGGCGGTGGTCGGGCCGGCCGGGCCCACGGCTTCGTCGCGCACCGGGTCGACCGGGCCGACGTAGTAGATGACACGGTTGGTGAAATCGACCGGCAGCTTTTCGCCCTTGGCCAGCATGCCCTGAATGCGCTTGTGCGCGGCGTCGCGGCCGGTCAGCATCTTGCCGTTGAGCAGCAGGGTCTGGCCGGGTTTCCAGCTGGCGACTTCTTCCCTGGTGAGCGTGTTGAGGTTGACCTTTTTGCTCTTGTTGTAGTCGGGTGCCCAGTTCACGTTGGGCCACAGGTCCAGCGAAGGCGGGTCCAGGTAGACCGGGCCGCTGCCGTCCATCACGAAGTGGGCGTGGCGCGTGGCGGCGCAGTTGGGGATCATGGCCACCGGCTTGCTGGCCGCATGTGTGGGGTACATCTTGATCTTGATGTCGAGCACGGTGGTGAGGCCCCCCAGTCCTTGCGCGCCTATGCCCAGCGCGTTGACTTTTTCGAACAGCTCCAGGCGCAGCTCTTCGGTCTTGCTCAGCTGGGCACCCGAGGACGACTTGGCCTGCAGTTCGTACATGTCCAGGTCGTCCATCAGGCTTTCCTTGGCCATCAGCACGGCTTTTTCGGCGGTGCCGCCTATGCCTATGCCCAGCATGCCGGGCGGGCACCAGCCGGCGCCCATGGTGGGCACGGTCTTGAGCACCCAGTCGACCACCGAGTCGCCGGGGTTGAGCATCACGAGCTTGCTTTTGTTTTCGCTGCCGCCGCCCTTGGCGGCCACGGTGACGTCGACCTTGTCGCCGGGCACCAGCTCGGTGAAGATCACGGCCGGCGTGTTGTCCTTGGTGTTCTTGCGCTCGAACTGCGGGTCGGCGACGACCGAGGCGCGAAGCGTGTTGTCGGGGTGGTTGTAACCGCGGCGCACGCCTTCGTTGACGGCGTCGTCAATGCTGCCGGTGAAGCCTTCCCAGCGCACGTCCATGCCGATCTTGAGGAACACGTTGACGATGCCGGTGTCCTGGCAGATGGGGCGCTGGCCGGTGGCGCTCATCTTGCTGTTGGTCAGGATCTGCGCGATCGCGTCCTTGGCCGCCGGGCTTTGCTCGCGCTCGTAGGCGCGCGCCAGATGGGCGATGTAGTCCGTGGGGTGGTAGTAGCTGATGTACTGCAGCGCGGCGGCTACGGATTCGATGAGGTCGGCTTGCTTGATCGTGGTCATGATGGGGTGGGGTCGTCGTTTTGGGGAATTCGGGCAAACCTCGTAATTATCCGTCTTCGCAAAACCCCTCAGATGAGAATTCTTCTCGTCTGCGGTCATACTTCAGTTTTCCCCTTTTTTGACAGCGCAGGACATTCCATGACGACAAGCAGCAGCACGCGCACCGAGCGCGACACCTTCGGCCCCATCGCGGTGCCGTCCGACAAACTCTGGGGCGCGCAGACACAGCGTTCCCTGCAGAACTTCGACATCTCGGGTGAGCAGCAGCCGCGCGAGATCATCAAGGCGCTGGCCCAGGTCAAGCGCTCCTCGGCCAGGGTCAACCATGCGCTGGGCCTGCAGGACGAGAAAAAAACCCAGGCCATCGTGGCCGCGGCGGACGAGGTGATCGCGGGCAAGCATGCGGACGAGTTCCCGCTGGTGGTCTGGCAGACCGGTTCAGGCACGCAGACCAATATGAACGTCAACGAGGTGCTGGCCAACCGCGCGAGCGAAATCCTGGGCGGCGAGCGCGGCGAAGGCCGGCTGGTGCACCCCAACGACGATGTCAACCGCAGCCAGTCCTCCAATGACGTCTTCCCGACCGCCATGCATGTCGCCGCGGTGGAGGCGCTGACCCACAAGCTGCTGCCGGCCATTGCGAAGCTGCGCGCCACGCTGGCGAAAAAAGCCCAGGACTTCGACGGCATCGTCAAGATTGGCCGCACCCATTTGCAGGACGCCACGCCGCTCACGCTGGGCCAGGAGTTTTCGGGCTATGTGGCGCAACTGGACCATGGCGAAAAACATGTGCGCGCCGCCTTGCCGCACCTGTGCGAACTGGCGCTGGGCGGCACTGCCGTCGGCACCGGCCTGAACGCGCCCAAGGGTTACGCAGTGCAGGTGGCGGCCGAGCTGGCCGCGCTCACGGGCCTGCCTTTTGTCACAGCGCCCAACAAGTTCGAGGCGCTGGCCTCGGTCGACGGCCTGGTGCATGCGCACGGCACGCTCAAAACCCTGGCGGCCAGCATGATGAAAATCGCCAACGACGTGCGCTGGCTGGCCAGCGGCCCGCGCAGTGGCATCGGCGAGCTCAGCATTCCCGAGAACGAACCCGGCTCGTCCATCATGCCGGGCAAGGTCAACCCGACGCAGAGCGAAGCCGTCACCATGCTGGCGGCCCAGGTGTTCGGCAACGACGTCGCCATCAACTTCGGCGGCGCTTCGGGCAACTTCGAGCTCAATGTGTTCAGGCCCATGGTGGCGCACAACTTTTTGCAGAGCGTGCGCCTGCTGGCCGACGGCATGGTGAGTTTCAACGACCACTGCGCCGTGGGCATAGAGCCGAACCGCGAACGCATCACCGAGCTGGTGGATCGCTCGCTGATGCTGGTGACGGCGCTGAACACCCATATCGGCTATGACAAGGCCGCCTTCATCGCCAAGAAGGCGCACAAGGAAGGCAGTAGCCTGCGCGACGCGGCGCTGGCCTCGGGTTTTGTCACGGGTGAGCAGTTTGACCAGTGGGTTGTCCCCGGGAATATGGTCTGACCCCCGTCCAGGGGAGGTAGGCACACCCCCGTCGGACGCTCACTTCGTGTAGCGCCTTCCCCCCTTGCAGGGGGCGGCGCCTGCGGCCTGGCAAAGCCAGTTCCGCGGCCCCTGCTGATGGGGGAGTACACGGTCGTGAGTCTGTGTGTCTGGGACAATAGGCGATGCTCAAATTTGTCCACCGCACACTGAACCAGTTCATCAACTCGCAGTCGCTGTCGGGCGTGGTGCTGGCGCTGGCGGCCGTGCTGGCGCTGGTCGCCAGCAACTCGCCGTGGAGCGAGGCCTATGTGCGTTTTGTGGAGCTGCCCGGCGAGCTGCGCCTGGGCTCCGACGCGCTGCTGCTGTCCAAGTCGCTGCTGCATTGGGTTAACGACCTGTGGATGGCGGTGTTCTTTTTCCTGGTGGGGCTGGAGATCAAGCGCGAGCTGCTGGACGGCGAACTGGCTTCGCGCAGCCAGGCCCTGTTGCCGGTGGGCGCGGCGCTGGGCGGCATGGTGGCGCCGGCGCTCATCTATGTGGCGATCAATGCCGGCAATCCCGTCGCGCTGCGCGGCTGGGCCATTCCGGCGGCCACCGACATCGCGTTCGCGCTGGGCATTCTGGTGCTGCTGGGTAGCCGGGTGCCGGCCTCGCTCAAGGTGTTTTTGACGGCCGTCGCCATCATTGACGACCTGGGGGCCATCCTCATCATTGCCTTCTTCTACACCGACAAGCTTTCCTTGTCGGCCCTGGCCGCCGCGGGCGCGGGCGTGCTGGTGCTGCTGGCCCTGAACCGCGCGAAGGTCATGGCGATAAGCCCTTATGTCGCGGTGGGGCTGGTGATCTGGCTCTTTGTCTACAAATCGGGCATACACGCCACCTTGGCCGGGGTGGTCACCGCGCTGGCGATTCCGCTGTCCGACGGCAAGGGCGGCTCGCCGCTCAAGGCGGCCGAGCACGCGCTGCATCCCTGGGTGGCGTTTGCGGTGCTGCCCATGTTCGCCTTTGTCAACGCCGGGGTGTCGCTGCAGGGCGTGACGCCGGCGACCTTGCTGCAAAGCGTGCCCATGGGCATCACGCTGGGCCTGCTGGTGGGCAAGGCGATAGGTGTGTTCGGCGCGTCCTGGCTGCTGATCCGCTTTGCCGGCGCGCGCCTGCCGGCAGGCGCCGGCTGGCGGCAGTTTTTCGGTGTCTGCCTGCTCTGCGGCGTGGGTTTCACCATGAGCCTCTTCATAGGCGCGCTGGCCTTTGCCGGCCAGGATGCCGCCTATGAAACGCAGCTCAAGCTGGGGGTGCTCTGCGGCTCGCTGCTGTCCGGCGCGCTGGGCGCGCTGATGCTGTTGCGCAGCAGCAGCGCCGTGGAGGCGGTGAAAACGCCCGCCTGAGGCTCAGTGCTTTTGCGCGGCGATGCCCGACATGATCTTGTCGGTGTAGGCGATCGCAATGGCCGACAGCAGGAAGGTGATGTGGATCACGGTCTGCGCGATCAGGACCTTGTCGGTGTAGTTGTCGGCGTTGATGAAGGTCTTGAGCAGGTGGATGGAACTGATGCCGATGATGGCTGTGGCCAGCTTGACCTTGAGCACCGAGGCGTTCACATGGCTCAGCCATTCCGGCTGGTCGCGGTGGCCTTCAAGGTTCATGCGGCTCACAAAGGTTTCGTAGCCGCCGACTATGACCATGATCAGCAGGTTGGAGATCATGACCACGTCGATCAGGGCCAGCACCACCAGCATGATGACCGTCTCGTTGAGGGACGCGACGGGTATGGCGGTTTTGTAGCCTATGCTGGTGATCAGCGACTGCAGGGCGGCCTGGCTGCCGAAGGCGGCTTCTATCAGGTGCCACAATTCGACCAGGAAGTGCATCACGTACACCGCCTGTGCGGCAATCAGGCCCAGGTAGAGCGGCAATTGCAGCCAGCGGCTGGCGAAAATCAGGTTGGGCAGCGGGCGCAGCGGGGAGATTTCTCCAGAGGGTTGGGCTTTTGTAGGTTCAGTCATGATGGCGTAAGCTGGGAGGGTTGCGGCATTGTAAGAGGGCGGC
Organism: Polaromonas sp. P1_A2; assembly: GCF_056406895.1. Classification (NCBI taxonomy): domain Bacteria; kingdom Pseudomonadati; phylum Pseudomonadota; class Betaproteobacteria; order Burkholderiales; family Comamonadaceae; genus Polaromonas; species Polaromonas sp. P1_A2. The sequence goes on from NZ_JBFTZI010000002.1 coordinate 75,545, forward strand.
CTGCCATCCCCGGATTTGATGCATTTGTAAGGTTCAAGCCAGTCAGTGGCTTGTAAGTGCGGCAGAAGACAGTACCACGCATTCAGTGACAAACAGGAGACAAAGCCAAATGAGCGCCCCCAATTCCGCGATTGAATCAACCCTGGTGGAGAACCGCATTTTTCCGCCCGCCGCCGCCACCGTGAAGGCCGCGCGCATTTCGGGCATGCCGGCCTACCAGGCTTTGTGCGCCGAGGCTGAAAAGGATTTTGAGGGTTTCTGGGCGCGCCTGGCGCGTGACAACCTCAGCTGGAAAAAGCCCTTCACGAAGACGCTGGACGAATCCGCGGCGCCCTTCTACAAATGGTTTGCCGACGGTGAGCTCAACGCCTCCTACAACTGCCTGGACCGCCACCTGGGCACGCCGACCGAGAACAAAAAGGCCATCATTTTCGAAAGCGACGACGGCAAGGTCACCAACGTCACTTACAAGGAACTGCACGCCAAGGTCAGCCAGTTCGCCAGCGCGCTGAAAGGCGCGGGCATCAAGAAGGGCGACCGGGTCATCATCTATATGCCGATGACGGTGGAGGGCGTGGTGGCCATGCAGGCCTGCGCGCGCATAGGCGCCACGCATTCCGTCGTATTCGGCGGCTTCTCGGCCAAGAGCCTGCAGGAGCGCATCCAGGACGCCGGCGCCGTGGCCGTCATCACCGCCAACTACCAGCTGCGCGGCGGCAAGGAGCTGCCGCTCAAGGCCATCGTCGACGAAGGCATCGCCATGGGCGGCTGCGAGTCGATCAAAAACGTGATCGTCTACCAGCGCACCGCCACGGCCTGCGACATGGTGGCCGGGCGCGACAGCCTGATGCACGAAATCACGGCCAAGGCGGCGCCGGTGTGCGAGCCCGAATTCGTCGGTGCCGAGCACCCGCTGTTCGTTCTTTACACCTCGGGCTCGACCGGCAAGCCCAAGGGCGTGCAGCACAGCACCGGTGGTTACCTGCTCTGGGCCAAGCTCACGATGGACTGGACCTTCGACATCCAGCCCGCCGACGTGTTCTGGTGCACGGCCGACATCGGCTGGATCACCGGCCACACCTATGTGGCTTACGGCCCGCTGGCCGCTGGCGCGACGCAGATCATCTTCGAGGGCATCCCCACCTTCCCGAACGCCGGGCGCTTCTGGCAGATGATCGAAAAGCACAAGGTCACGATTTTCTACACCGCGCCCACGGCGATCCGTTCGCTGATCAAGGCCGCCGAGGCCGACGAGAAAGTGCACCCGGCGCGCTCCGACCTCAGCAGCCTGCGCATCCTGGGCTCGGTGGGCGAGCCCATCAATCCCGAAGCCTGGATGTGGTACTACAAAAACGTGGGCGGCGAGCGCTGCCCCATCGTGGACACTTTCTGGCAAACCGAAACCGGCGGCCACATGATCACGCCGCTGCCCGGCGCCACGCCGCTGGTGCCCGGCAGTTGCACCCTGCCGCTGCCCGGCATCATGACCGCCATCGTCGATGAAACCGGCAAGGACCTGCCCAACGGCTCGGGCGGCATGCTGGTCGTCAAACGCCCCTGGCCGTCCATGATCCGCACCATCTGGAACGATCCGGATCGTTTCAAGAAGAGCTATTTCCCCGAAGAAATGGGCGGCACGATTTACCTGGCCGGCGACGGCGCGGTGCGCAACGCCGACAACGGCTACTTCCGCATCACCGGCCGCATTGACGACGTGCTCAACGTCTCGGGCCACCGCATGGGCACCATGGAAATCGAATCGGCACTGGTGGCGCATTCCGCGCTGGTGGCCGAAGCCGCCGTCGTGGGCCGGCCCGACGACCTGACCGGCGAAGCCATCGTGGCCTTCGTGGTGCTCAAGCGCGCGCGCCCCACGGGCGAGGAGGCCAAGGCCATCGCCAAGGAACTTCGCGATTGGGTCGGCAAGGAAATCGGACCCATCGCCAAGCCCAAGGACATCCGCTTCGGCGACAACCTGCCCAAGACACGCAGCGGCAAGATCATGCGCCGCCTGCTGCGCGGCATCGCCAAGGGCGAGGCCATCACGCAGGACACGTCGACTTTAGAAAACCCCGCCATCCTCGATCAGCTGTCGGAAAGACAGTGATCGAGGGCGGCGAAGCCGCGCCAGCGAAGCTGTGGCGGGGTTGGGGGACACTCATATCGCGAAGCGATGTGATGTGGCCACAGAATCCGGCGATTCTGGAGCAATTGGCTGAAAAGCAGTAACTGGAGGCGCCAATGAAAAAAGCCCGTCATCGACGGGCTTTTTTGCGGGCTTGCGAGCCGCTTATTTGGTTGCCAGGACCCAGGCGGCCAGTTTCTTGGCTTCTTCAGGGTTGACCTGTGCATTCGCGGGCATGGGGACCGGGCCCCAGACGCCGGAACCGCCCTTGATGATTTTGGCGGCCAGCTTGTCGGCGGCGTCTTTCTGGCCGGCGTACTTGGCGGCGACATCCTTGTAGGAGGGGCCGACCAGCTTTTTGTCGATGGCGTGGCAGGCCATGCAGTTCTTGGCGGTAGCCAATTGCAGGTCGGCCAGGGCTGGCGTCGACACGGCAAAACCCGCGGTCACAAAAGCGATTACCGAAAGAATGCGTTTCATGGATTGTCCTCGTGGGGGAAGTTGTGGATTCGGTTACAGTCAATCAACGTGATTGTAGTGGTGCCGGTTGACCCTTGTTTCAAGGGGATACCCCTTGGCGCAGGTGGCATATTCAGGAGAAGTTTCATGTTTTTTTTATTGCTTGGCATTGTGGCCCTGGCCCTCAAATATTTCGAGATCGGGCCGGTCGCCACTTTGAACTGGTTCATCGTGCTGTCTCCCTTTGCAATGGCCGTCGCCTGGTGGGCCTGGGCCGACGCGTCGGGTTATACCAAGCGCAAGGAAGTTGAAAAGATGGCCAAGCGTAAGGACGACCGGATTGAAAAACAGCGTGAAGCCATGGGTATGCTTTCGGCCAAAAAGAGGAAGAAGTAAGCCCGAGCCGCCGCAAGTTCTTTATTCAAGGTACGACACCAATTTATCCGCTGTTCGCAAACGGCGAGGCAGTTCAAAGCAAAGAGCCCGTGAAGTCTGTAACTTCACGGGCTCTTGTCGTTTCAGTGGACCGGGGTCAGTTCAATAGTCGTCCAGCACCGCGCCCTTGCTGGCACTGGAGGCATTGAAGGCAAACTTGGCCTGTACGCCGCGGGTGTAACGCGGCGCCGGAGCCTTCCAGCCGACCTTGCGTTTGGCCAGTTCGGCATCGCTGATGTTCAGCTGCAGCAAGAGCTGCTTGGAATCGATGGTGATGGAGTCGCCTTCGTTGATGAAGGCGATGTTGCCGCCGGCCGCGGCTTCTGGTGCGACGTGGCCGACCACCATGCCCCAGGTGCCGCCGGAGAAACGGCCGTCGGTGATCAGGCCCACGCTTTCACCGAGGCCGGCGCCTATCAGCGCGCCGGTGGGGGCCAGCATTTCAGGCATGCCGGGCCCGCCCTTGGGGCCGAGGTAGCGCAGCACCATCACGTCGCCGGCCTTGATCTTGCCTGCCAGAATCGCGGCCAGGGCCGACTGCTCGTCGTCAAACACGCGCGCCGGGCCGGTCATGACCGGGTTTTTCAGGCCGGTGATCTTGGCGACGCAGCCCTCGGGCGAGAGGTTGCCCTTGAGGATGGCAAGGTGGCCCTGTGCGTACATGGGCTTGTCGATGGGGCGGATCACGTCCTGGTCGGCGCGCGGCACGTCGGGCACGTCCTTGAGCGTCTCGGCAATGGTCTGGCCGGAAATCGTCAGGCAGTCGCCATGCAGCAGGCCGGCGGCCAGCAGTGTTTTCATGACCTGGGGAATGCCGCCGGCGCGGTGCAGATCCACAGCGAGGTATTTGCCCGAGGGCTTGAGGTCGCACAGCACCGGCGTACGCTGGCGCACGCGCTCGAAGTCGTCGATCGTCCATTCCACGCCGGCCGCGTGGGCGATGGCCAGGAAGTGGAGCACGGCGTTGGTGGAGCCGCCGGTGGCCATGATCACGGCGACCGCGTTTTCAATCGCCTTCTTGGTGACGATGTCGCGCGGTTTGATGTCTTTTTTGATGGCCTCGACCAGAACCTTGGCCGACTCCTTGGCCGAGTTCATTTTCTCGTCGTGCGGATTGGCCATGGTGCTGGAGTAGGGCAGCGAAATACCCAGGGCCTCGAAGGCGCTGGACATGGTATTGGCCGTGTACATGCCGCCGCAACTGCCGGTGCCGGGGATGGCGCGGCGCTCGATCTCCAGCAGGTCTTCGTCGCTCATGCGGCCGGCGGCGTTTTCACCCACGGCTTCGAACACGCTGACGATGTTGAGGTCCTTGCCCTTGTAGCTGCCCGGCAGGATGGTGCCGCCGTAAACGTAGATTGCAGGCACGTTAGCGCGCAGCATGCCCATCAGGCCGCCCGGCATGTTCTTGTCGCAGCCGCCGACCACCAGCACGCCGTCCATCCACTGGCCCTGCACACAGGTTTCGATGCAGTCCGAGATCACCTCGCGGCTCACCAGCGAATATTTCATGCCTTCGGTGCCCATGGCCATGCCGTCGGAGATGGTGGGCGTGCCGAAGACCTGGGCGTTGCCGCCGGCCTCCTCGATGCCGGCAATCGCCGCATCCGCCAGTTTTTGCAGGCCGCTGTTGCAGGGCGTGATGGTGCTGTGGCCGTTGGCCACGCCGACCATGGGCTTTTTGAAATCGTCGGCCTCGTAACCCATGGCGTAGTACATGGAGCGGTTGGGCGCGCGCGATTTGCCCTCGGTGATGTTTTTGCTGCGCGGGTTGGCAACGATGTTGACGGTTTTGGTGTTCATGGTGCGTCTCGTGGTGGATGTCTGTTTGGGTGTGGCCGGGCTGCGCCGTGGCACTCAGGAATGCAGAGTATGCGTGCTTTGATTGATTCTTTCCAATCCATTATTTATGATCTATTAATATGTAATGCATATGAATGATGCCCTCAATGCCGTGCACACGGCGTCCCGCAAACCACCCCTGATCGAGCTTCGCCTATGGCGCCAGTTCCTGGCCGTGGCCGAGGAATTGCACTTCGGCCGCGCGGCGCTGCGCCTGAGCATGACCCAGCCGCCGCTCACCCAAGCCATTGCCCAGCTGGAGGCCTTGCTGGGCCTGAAGTTGTTCGACCGCACCAAGCGCAGCGTGCAGCTCACGGCGGCGGGTGCCGCCCTGGTGCCCGAGGCGCGCGACCTGCTGGCGCGCGCCCAGGCCTTGCCGGCGTATGCGCGCGCCAGCGCCGACGGCGAGGCGGGGCGCTTGCGGCTGGCTTTTGTCTCCACGGTGGGTTTCGAGTTGCTGCCGCGCTGGGTGCGCGCTTTTCGCGAGCACTACCCGAAAGTGCAGCTGGAACTGCTGGAGGCGACCGGCGACGTGCAATTGCAGGCCTTTGAGCGCGGCGAGATCGACGCGGGCTTCATGCTGCATTCCCCTGGTTTTGCGCCGCCCGGCCTGGCCTGCCGGCGCATCAGCCAGGATCCGCTGGTGGTGGCGCTGCCCGAGCAGCACCCGCTGGCAAACAAGGCTGCACTCACCCTTGCGGACCTGTTGGACCAGGCGCTGGTGATTTTTCCGCGGCGCATCGTTCCTTCGCTCTACGACGCGATTTTTGCGATGTATCACGCGGCCGGGCAATTGCCGCAGGTCGCGCAGGAAGCCATCCAGATGCAGACCATCGTGAACCTGGTATCCGCCGGGCTGGGCGTGGCCTGGGTGCCCGAGAGCGTGCGGCAATTCCAGCGGCCCGGCGTGGTGTACCGCAGCCTGCCGGCCGGCAGGCCTTCCGCGCGCGGTGGGGCTCGGGGGGCTTCAGTCGCGGTACCCGGCTGCGAGACCAGCTTGGTCTGGCCGGGTGCCAGCGCCAACCCGGCGCTCGCGCGCTTCGCGGCTTTTATCGGCGAGTAGACCGGTAAAAGGCTTCGTCCTGTTCGCGTTGCCGGCGCGCCGCCACCGCGCTTTGCTGCTGCTGTCTTTCCGACGCGGTGAGTTCGCGCTGCTCCATCCTGCGCTGGGCTATTTCGCCGGGGCTGCTGCAGCGCGCGCCATGGTTGGCCTCGCAGTTGGCAATGATTTGTTTGTCGGTGAGCGGGGCCTGGGCAGCGCCTTTGCGCAAGCCGCCCGATGCCGGGGACGAGCCCTGGCGCGATGTGTTGGCGGAGGCGTCCGCGGCCGCCCGCGCGTCGGCGGCTGCGTTTTCCGCCGCCCAGTCTTTTGGCGCGGCAGCGGCAGCAGCAGCGCCATTGCCATAGGGCCCGCCCTCGGCCGGCATCGGGGGCGCGGCGGACCTCGTAGGCGCCTGCATGATGAGCTTTTCGCTGCCGCCTTGGGCCGCGCAAGGTATTTGCGAAAACACTTTTTTGCCGTTCGCGTCCAGGCATTGGTAGACCTGGGCGGTGGCGGGCTGCATGAAGAACAGGCCCAGCAGGCTGAGAGAAAGGGCAGGGTGAAGGGCGTAGCGCATGGGCGGTATCCGTGACGGTGTTGCCGGCAGTCTAATCCAATGCCGTCTTCGCGTAAGCCCTTTCCTACGAGGCATGCGTGCAAAATACCGCCCATGCTTATCCACCCGCAAATCAATCCTGTCGCGCTCCAACTCGGCCCGTTGGGCATCCACTGGTACGGCCTGACCTACCTGGCGGCCTTCGGCTTGTTTTTCTTCCTGGCCACGCGGCGGCTGCGGCACCAGCCTTTTGCCTCCATCACCGGGCCGGGGGCCTGGTCGCGCAGGGATATTGAGGACATGCTGTTTCTGGGGGTGATGGGAGTGGTGATAGGCGGGCGGCTCGGTTATTGCCTTTTCTACAAGCCCGGCTACTACCTGTCGCATCCGCTGGAGATCTTTTTTGTGTGGCAGGGCGGCATGAGCTTTCACGGCGGCATGCTGGGGGTGCTGGCTTCGCAGTGGTGGTTTGCGCGCTCGCGCCGGCGGCCCTGGCTGCAGGTGATGGATTTTGTGGCGCCTTGCGTGCCCACGGGGCTGGCGGCGGGGCGTGTCGGCAACTTCATCAACGGTGAGCTGTGGGGGCGTTTCAGCGACCCGGCCCTGCCCTGGGGCATGGTGTTTCCGGGCAGCGGTTCCCCGCTGCCGCGCCATCCTTCGCAGGTCTACCAGTTCCTGCTCGAGGGCCTGCTGCTGTTCGTGCTGCTGTGGCTGTACGCGCGCAAGCCGCGCAAGACGGGCCAGGTCTCCGGCGCCTTCCTGCTGGGCTACGGCGTGTTCCGCTTTATTGCCGAGTTTTTCCGCGAGCCGGACGAGTTCCTCGGCATCCTGGCCCTGGGCATGAGCATGGGCCAATGGCTTTGCGTTCCCATGATCATTGGCGGCGCCTGGCTCTGGGTGTGGGCGACAAAACGCGCTGAGCCGGCCTGAGGCCCGGCAAAACCGTCACAAGGGGCGCTACCGGGGCGGCGCATGCTGTTCGCGTCCGCAATCCGCAAGCCTCCACTAGGGTTTCCCCCTGTCGTTTTCAAGCACAAGCTCTTGATGGTGTTTGGATTATTTCTCATAATTACACGTAATTACTTGAAATTACCGCGGAATTGGGCGTCAAAGTACCCGCGGTAAAGCAGGTTTTCAGCAGGGGTTCGCCATGCCGGCGGGCCGGGTCAGTCAAAGGGTCATGCCATGCGTCTTGTCCAGAATTCACTGCACCAGGAGGTCGCCGATACCCTGCGCGAGCAGATTTTCGCGGGCCAGCTGGCGCCCGGGAGCTTTCTGGATGAGGTCGCGCTGTGCGAGCGGCTGGAAATCTCGCGCACGCCGCTGCGCGAGGCGCTCAAGGTGCTGACTTCCGAGGGGCTGCTGCGCCATGAGCCCCGGCGCGGCTGCTTCGTCAACGAAGTGACCGAAAAAGACCTCGACGACATCTTCCCGGTGATCGCGCTGCTGGAAGGGCGCTGCGCCTACGAGGCGGCGCGCAACGCGACCGACGCCGACCTCGCGGCGCTGACCACCCTGCACGAGCGCCTCAACAGCCATGCGGCGGCCGGCCGCATCAACGACTACTACGCCACCAACTTCGCGATCCACGAGGCCATCATCCTGCTGGCCGACAACCGCTGGCTCGCGCAGGCCATTGCCGACCTGCGCAAAATCCTCAAGCTCGCGCGGCTGCAGCAGCTTCACGCGCCGGGCCGGCTGGCGCAAAGTCTGTCGGAGCACATGACGGTGTTCGCCGCCCTCAAGAGCCGCGATAGTGAAGGCGCGGAAGCCGCCATGCGCACGCACCTGACACGCCAGCGCGAAGCGCTGCGCGAACTGGCCCGCAACCAGCGCTCAAGGGTGGCATCATGAGCGCCGCCGAGTGGCTCAGCCGCAACGTCTCGCGCTTTACCAGCGACAAGGGCGCCGCGGGGAATGCGGCGGCGCAAGCCGCCCCGGCGGCAGCCAAAAAATCGGCGCCCGGCGCAAGCCTGCCCGCGCGCAGCACGCATGAGCGGCTGCAGGCGACGCTGAGCCAGAAAGACGAGGCGCTGTCGCCGCGCGTGCTGCGCCGCACCTTGCAGGAACTGCAGGCCATCATCGACCCGCGCGTAAGCGAGGTCGAGGGCGGGCGCCGCGCCATGGCCATCGCGGCCTGGTACGAGGGCGCCACACCAGCGCGCCGGCGCGACCTGTGGATGCTCATGAGCGAGCAATTCGTCGCCAACCCGCAAAAGGTCAAGGCCGCGCAGGCGCAGTTCGCGGCGGCGGTGGGCACGCCCGAGGAGGCGGTGGCCGAGGTGCGTTACCGGCGCGCCACGGTGTCGCCGCGCCGGCGCCTGCTGCAGCGCTTCAGCGTCTACCCGGGCGGCATCCAGTTCCTGGTCGACATGCGGGCCGAGATGCAGCCCAGCCTCAAGTCCGACAAGCGCCTGCTGGCGCTGGACGTGGAAATGGAATACATGTTTTCCACCTGGTTCGACGTGGGATTTCTGGACCTGCGTCGCATCACCTGGGATTCGCCGGCCTCGCTGATCGAAAAGCTCATCAAGTACGAAGCGGTGCATGACATCAAGGGCTGGGCCGACGTGAAGAACCGGCTCGACAGCGACAGGCGCTGCTACGGCTTTTTCCACCCGCGCCTGCCCGAGGTGCCGCTGATCTTCGTGGAGGTTGCCATGGTCGAGCAGATCGCGGGCGACATCATGCCGCTGCTCGACGAACTGGCCGCGCCTTCGGACCTGAGCCGCGCCACCACGGCCATCTTTTATTCGATCAGCAACACCCAGGCCGGGCTGCGCGGCGTGAGTTTCGGTGACTCCCTGATCAAGCGCGTGGTCGAGACGCTGAAGGAAGAATTTCCCAAGCTCAAGACTTTTGCCACGCTTTCGCCGATTCCGGGTTTTCGCAATTGGCTGGGCAAGAACGCCGGGGCCATGCTCGAAAAACTGGGCGAAAAAGAACTCACGGCGCTGGGCCGGGCCGTGGGCTTCGAGCCGCCCGGCGCCGGGCATTTGCTCACGGCCATTGAGAACCCGCTCGCGCTAAGCGAAAAATCGCCGGTGCGCAAAATGCTGCTGCACTGCGCCGCCCACTACCTTGGGCGGACCCTGGAAGAGGGCAAGCCGCTGGATCCGGTGGCGCGCTTTCACCTGGGCAATGGCGCGCGCATAGAACGCATCAACTGGGCGGGCGACCCCACACCGAAAGGGCTCAAGCAGTCCTACGGCCTCATGGTGAATTACCTCTACGATCTCAAGCGCCTGGACAGGCACCGCGCGCAGCTCGCACAGGGGGAAATCCCCGTGTCAGGGGACATCGAAGATTTGTATATTTGAATGTGTACTTAAGAACGTGTACTTCAATGGATTGGGGTGGCGGCAAGCCGGGTTCGCTGCACATGAACTTCCGGTTTGCTTTTCTGATTTCGACAACGACAGGAGACAACAATGACTTTCAGTTTTCATGCCCGGGCTTCCCGGCGCGACATCTTGCGCGCCGCGGCCGCCGGTGCCGCGACACTGTCCTTCGGCAGCCAAGCCCAGTCGGCCTGGCCCACCAAGCCTGTGACGATGATCGTGCCCTTCCCGGCGGGCGGCGGCACTGACGCCTTCGCCCGCCCCCTGTCCGCCCAGTTCGCGAAGCTGACCGGCAAGCAGCTCATCATCGACAACCGCGGCGGCGCCGGCGGCACGCTGGGGGCCAGCATTGCCGCCAGGGCCCAGCCCGACGGCTACACGCTGTTTATGGGCGCGGTGCACCACACCATCGCGCCTTCGATGTATCCCAAGCTCGACTACGACATCGAGAAAGATTTTGTGCCGCTGGCCCTGATGGCCAACGTGCCGCAGGTGCTGGTGGTCAACCCCCGCAACCTGCCGTTCCCCGATTTCAAGGCCTACCTTGAAGCTGTACGCAAGGCACCGGGCAAGTACAACTACGGATCGGCCGGCGCGGGCACCTCGCACCACCTGGCCGGTGAGCTGTTCAAGCAGCAGACCAAGACCTTCATCACCCACATTCCCTATCGCGGCGCGGGCCCTGCGCTGCAGGACTTGATCTCGGGCAATGTCGACATGATGTTTGACGGCCTGGGTTCCTCGGCCAACCACATCAAGGGCGGACGGATCAAAGCGCTTATGGTGTCCGGCACCAAACGCAACCCGGCATTCCCGGATGTGCCCTGCGCCGGCGAACTGGGCCTGCCCGACTACACCGTGACCACCTGGTACGGCATGTGGGCACCCAAAGGCACGCCGGCCGATGTGCAGGCGCGCATCGTCGAGGACCTGCGCAAGGCCGCCACCACCGATGAACTCAAGGCGATCTGGGCCAACAACGGCGCGGACTTCGGCAACCTCACGCCGCAGCAGTTCGGCGCTTTTGTGAGCAGCGAGGTCAAGCGCTGGTCGGCCGTGGTGAAAGCCTCCGGCGCCAAACTCGAATGACCGCTTGATGGCTGGAGCTGTTTTACTCGAGGTGAAGGGCTCCCTGGCCTTTGTGACCCTGTCCCATCCGGGCAAATTTAATGCCATGAGCCGCGCCATGTGGCGCGAGCTGCGCGCGGCCTTCGAAGGCCTGCAGCGGGCCGACTATGTGCGCTGCGTGCTGGTGCGGGGCGAGGGCGGGCATTTTTGCGCGGGAGGCGACATTTCCGAATACGCCGGCTTCCGGTTTGAAGAATCCGCCCTGCGTGAATTTCACGAGTGCGATGTGTGGAGCGGCTTGCGGGCCATGCTTGATTGCGACCTGCCCATGGTTGCGCAGATCGACGGCAACTGCATGGGCGCCGGCCTGGAGATCGCCAGCTGCTGCGATATCCGCATCGCGGGCGACAGCGCGAAGTTCGGCGCGCCCATCGCGAAGCTTGGCTTTCCGATGGCGCCGCGCGAAGCCGCGCTGGTGCTGCGCGCGGCGGGCGAGCTGACCGCGCGCGAAATGCTGCTGTCGGCTACCGTGCTGGACGCAGCCGAGATGAAACAGCGTGGTTTCCTCAATCAGGTACTGCCGGCTCACGAAGCGGGCGCCGCAGCCATGGCTTGCGTGGAACGCTGCGCCGCCCTGGCGCCCGGCGCCGCCAGGCTGAACAAGCAGGCTTTGCGGGCGTTGGCCCAGGCCGGCAGCGAGCAAGCCGTGACGGACCTGGCAGCGAGCGCTTACCGCTATGCTGCCTCGCCCGAACACCGGGAAGGCGTGACGGCCTTTACTGAAAAACGCCAGCCCCGGTTTGACGGCCGGGCCGCTGAATCTATGACCACTGACAGCCTGAGCCATGAAAAACCATAACCTGTTCGCGGCACTGCGAGCCGCCTTTCCTTCCTCGCTGGACGACGTCGCCATCGAAACCGACAACGGCTTGCGCTATTCATGGCGCGACCTTGAACGCGGCACCGCGATGATGGCCAACCTGCTGGCCTCGCTGGGCTTGCCCGCGGGGGCCAGGGTGGCGGTGCAGGTCGAAAAATCGGTGGAAGCAATGATGCTGTACCTGGCGACCTTGCGCGCCGGTTATGTGTTCCTGCCGCTCAACACCGCCTACCAAAGCGCCGAGATCGAGTACTTCATCGGCAATGCCGAGCCCTCGGTGATGGTATGCAGCAGCAAGAACTTCGGCTGGGTCAGCAAGATCGCCTTCAAGGCTGGCACGCGCAACGTTTTCACGCTGGACGACGACCGCACGGGCTCGCTGCTGGAGCGCGCCGCGCATTGCAGCGACCGGCATGAACCCGTGCAGAGGGAGGCCGACGACCTGGCCGCCATTCTTTACACCAGCGGCACCACGGGCCGCAGCAAGGGCGCCATGCTGACGCACGGCAACATGCTGAGCAACGCGCTGGTGCTCAAGGACTACTGGGGCTGGAAGAAGGGTGACGTGCTGATCCACGCCTTGCCGATTTTTCATGTGCACGGCCTGTTTGTCGCCATCCACGGTGCGCTGATCAACGGCAGCAAGATGATCTGGCTCGCGAAGTTCGACCCCAAGCTGGTGGTCAGCAAGCTGCCCGAGGCCACGGTGTTCATGGGCGTGCCCACGCTCTATGTGCGCCTGCTGGCCGAAGCCGGCCTGACACGTGAGGCCTGCCGTAACATGCGGCTTTTTGTCGCGGGATCGGCCCCCTTGCTGATCGAAACCTTCAACGAATGGAAGGAGCGAACCGGCCACACGATTCTGGAGCGCTATGGCATGTCCGAAACCGTGATGCTGACCTCCAACCCCTACCAGGGCGCTGAGCGGCGCGGCGGCACCGTGGGCTTTGCGCTGCCGGGCGTCAGCCTGCGCGTGCAGGGCGATGACGGGCAGTCCCTGCCGGCCGGCGAGATTGGCGGCATCCAGGTCAAGGGGCCGAATGTCTTCAAGGGCTACTGGCGCATGCCGGAAAAGACCAAGGAAGAGTTCACGGCGGACGGCTACTTCAAGACCGGCGACGTCGGCAAGATTGACGAGCGCGGCTACATCGTCATCGTGGGCCGCAGCAAGGACCTGATCATCAGCGGCGGCTACAACGTCTACCCGGCCGAGATCGAGGGTTATATCAACGACATGCCGGGCGTGGCCGAAAGCGCCCTGGTCGGCGTGCCGCACCCGGATTTTGGCGAAGTGGGCGTGGCCGTCGTGATCGCCAAGCCCGGCGCCTCGCTGGAAGGCGGCCGGATTGTGGGCGAGCTCAAGTCCAGGCTGGCCAACTTCAAGATTCCCAAGCAGTGTTTTGTGGTCAGCGAACTGCCGCGCAACACCATGGGCAAGGTGCAAAAGAATTTGCTGCGCGAGCAGTACAAGGGCCTGTTCGCTTAAAAACAGGCTAGGGCGCGAAGTCGTCGACCTGGATGACCTTGTCAGCCGCGCGCAGGTAGGCCAAGGCCAGTTCAGGCTTGCTTGACGCCTGCGCGGCGCGCTCCATGGACGCGCTGCGGCGCACGGCCTTGTTGAGCGACACCGTTTCTTCCCCCAACTGCTCGGCCAGGGCCAGCGCATCCATCAAATCCCGCAAGCCGCCGCCGGCCGGCGTGGCCAGGTCGGGGCACAGGCGCCGCATGAGCGCGTGCTGGGTGCGCAGCAGCCTGGCCAGGTCCAGCAGCTGGACATCCCGCAGCGGCGCCAGCCGCGTGCTGCGGTTGAGCACCATGGCCCCCACCACGCGGCGCAGCGGCGATGGAAAGTTGGCATAGAGCGCTTCCAGCGCATTACCGGCTTCGTCAAGCTGGACGCGAATCGCGGCCTTGGCCACCGGCAGCATGTCGCCGTCCTTTTCCACCGCATAGCGCCAGGCGCAGGCGCTGGCCATGTAAAGGTGGGCCAGCACGTCGCCCAGCCGGGCTGACAGCAATTCCATGCGCTTGAGCTTGCCGCCCAGCAAGCCCATGGCCAGGTCGCAGGTGAGCGCGTACTGGCTGCTCAGGCGGGCGATCAACCGGGCTTCTTTTTCCAGGCCCGCGGGCGGCGTGCCCCGCAGCGGCGCGCCCGCGATGCTGTACCAGAAGTTGCGCAGCACGTGCCCGCCATGGCCCACCAGCGCCTCGCCCAGCGCCTGGGCGTCCTTGTCCCGCACCGCCTGCATCTCCTTCATCACGTAAGGGTGGCAGCGCACCGCGCCCTGGCCGAAGATGATCAGCGAGCGGGTCAGGATGTTGGCGCCTTCTACCGTGATGGCAATCGGCGCACCGCGGTAGGCCACGGACAGCAGGTTGGAAGGGCCCTGGATGATGCCCTTGCCGCCCAGGATGTCCATGCCGTGGTTGACGGCGCGGCGGCCGGCTTCGGTCAAATGCACTTTCAGGATGGCGCTGGCCACGCTGGGCTGCTCGCCGTGGTCCAGCACCGCGGCGGTGTAGCGGCGCGCGGCGTCCGTTGCATAAAGCTCGCAGGCCATGCCGGCGATCACGCCGGCGATCGCGTCGAAGCGCCCGATCGGGAGCCCGAACTGCTCGCGCACCTGGCCGTAGCCGTTGGCGACGAAGAGCGCGGTCTGTTGCATGGCCGAGCCCAGTGCCGGCAGCGAAATGGCTCGCCCGGCCGCCAGGCATTCCATGAGCATGCGCCAGCCCTGGCCGACCCGGGCCTCACCGCCTATGACCCAGTCCATGGGGATGAAGACCTCGCGGCCTTCGATAGGGCCGTTCATGAATGCCGCGTCCATGGGCCGGTGCCGCCGGCCTATGTCCATGCCGGGCTGCGGCACCGGGATCAGCGCGCAGGTGATGCCCAGCTCGCGCTGGCCTTCGGGCAAGCTTTCGTCGATGGCATTGAAGGCCAGGCCCACGACGGAGGCCACCGGCGCCAGAGTGATATAGCGCTTGGAGAAGTTCAGGCTGAAGCCGCGTACCACCCGGCCTTCAAACTCCCGCTCGACCAGCAGGCCGCTGTCGGGGATGGAAGCCGCATCGGAGCCCGCATAGGGCGAGGTCAGCCCGAAGCAGGGCAGGTCGCGGCCGTCGGCCAGGCGCGGCAGGTAGTGCTGCTTCTGGGCATCCGTGCCGTAGCGCAGCAGCAGTTCGGCCGGCCCCAGGGAGTTGGGCACCATGACGGTCACGGCCGCGGAGATGTTCAGCGTGGCGATGCGCGTCACCACGGTGGCATGGGCATAGTGGCTGAAGCCCAGCCCGCCATGCGCCTCGGGAATGATCATGCCGAAGAAACGGTGTTCGCGCAGGTAAGCCCAGACCCCGGCGGGCAGGTCCCCGGCCTGGTCGATGGCAAAGTCATCCAGCATGGCGCACAGGGTGGTGACTTCCTTGTCCAGAAAGGCCTGTTCCGCGGCGCTGAGCACGTTGGGCCCGGCGGCCAGCAGGGCGTCAAAATCGGGCCGTCCGGAGAACAACCGGCCTTCAAAGCCGACAGTACCCGCTTCGAGCGCGGCGCGCTCTGTGTCGCCCATCACAGGCAATGCGCGGGCAAAGGGTTTCATGGCGGCCCGGCCCAGCCAGCTGGAAAATCCCATGGGGGTGTCTTTCGGAAGGGAAGTGAAAGCTTGCCCCCAGCCTACGAGGGGCACGGCGGGGTGCCTAGCGCCGTTCACCCCGTGTCGCTGTAGGCGGATTTGCCGGGCAGCTGGCCTTCCCGCAAAGCCCGGGCAAGAAAGGTTCCCGCGCTTGCGGCCCTCTTATACAATTGCTCCGGTCTGATTTTTGCTAGTGTTTCCTGGTTTTTACTTCCAAGTTTTTATAAGAGGAGTTGAGGACATTATGAAAAAGCATCTTGGGTATTGGGCGTTTTCGGCCATGCTGGTTGCGGCACTGACCGCCTGCGGTAAAAAAGACGAAGCGCCTGCCGCCGCCGCCCCGGCCGCCGCCGCGAGCGCGCCGGCCCCCGTGGCCGCCGAGGAAAAGGTACTCAATGTCTACAACTGGCCTGACTACGTCGCCAAGGACATGGTCGCCAACTTCGAAAAGGAAACCGGCATCAAGGTCAACTACCAGACCTTCGAGAACAACGAGGCCCTGCACGCCAAGCTGGTCGCCGGCAACACCGGCTACGACATCGTCGTGCCCGGCGCCGTGTTCGCCAAGCCGCAGATCGACGGCGGCCTGCTCGCCAAGCTCGACAAAACCAAAATCGCCAACTACGGCAACCTGGATCCGGCCATCATGGAGAAGCTGGGCACCATTGACCCGGGCAATGCCTACCTCGTGCCCTGGGCCTGGAGCTTCACCACGGTCGGCATCAACAAGGCCAAGGTCACCAAGGCCCTGGGCTCCACCCCCATGCCGGAAAACGCCTGGGACCTGGTGTTCAACCCGGTCTACACCGCAAAGCTCAAGGCCTGCGGCATCGCCTACCTCGACTCGCCCACTGAAGTGCTGCCGCCGGCCATGCACTATCTGGGCAAGAACGCGTACTCCAACGACCCGGCCGACCACAAGGCGGCGGCCGAGATGCTGGCCAAGGTGCGCCCGCACATCCGCATGTTCTCCAGCACCATGATTGACGACCTGGCCGGCGGCAAGGCTTGCGTGGCCCTGGCCTGGGCCGGCGACATCAACATCGCCCGCGGCCGCGCCCTTGAAAACAAGAGCGGCAACGAAGTCGAGGCCTTGCTGCCCAGCACCGGCGGCCTGATCTTCTTTGACACCCTGGCCATCCCCAAGGATGCCAAGCACCCCAACAATGCGCTGGCTTTCATCAACTACTCGCTGCGCCCGGAAGTGTCCGCCTCCCTGACCAACGAGCTGGGCTACGCCACCGCCAACAAGGCCAGCCTGGCCAACGTCAAGCCCGAAATCGCCAAGGACAAGGCGGTGTTCCCCGATGCCGACAACCTGAAGAAGATGGTGTCGCCGGCCAGCTTCAGCAACGAAGCCCGCGAATCCATGAGCAATGTGTTCACCGCCTTCAAAAAAGGCAAGTGACGTTTTACTGATCTCTGGCAAGCGCTGATTTCAGTGTGAACCCGGCTGTGCATGCAATGTGTTGTGTGCACAGCTTTTTTTCATTTTGATGAAGGCAGGAAATCCTGTTCATGAATCTACCTCTCTCGGCCGGCGACGGGTTTTTGCGGACCGACCAGCTGGTCAAGCGCTTTGATGGCGTGGCAGCGGTCGATGATGTCTCGCTGTCCATCCACAAGGGTGAAATCTTCGCGCTGCTGGGCAGCTCCGGCTGCGGCAAGTCGACCCTGCTGCGCATGCTGGCGGGTTTTGAAAAACCGACCTCCGGCGCGGTCTTCCTGGACGGCGTGGACATCGCGTCCTTCCCGCCCTACGAGCGGCCCATCAACATGATGTTCCAGTCGTATGCGCTGTTTCCGCACCTGACGGTCTGGGACAACATCGCTTTCGGCCTCAAGCGCGAAGGCATGCCCAAGCCCGAGATCGAGGCCCGCGTGCAGGAGATGCTCAAGCTGGTCCAGCTCGAGGCCTTCGCCAAACGCAAGCCGCACCAGCTTTCGGGCGGCCAGCAGCAGCGTGTGGCCCTGGCGCGCAGCCTGGCCAAGCGCCCCCAGCTGCTTTTGCTCGACGAACCCCTGGGCGCGCTGGATAAAAAGCTGCGCGAACGCACGCAGTTCGAACTCGTCAACATTCTTGAATCGGTGGGCGTGACCTGCGTCATGGTCACGCACGACCAGGAAGAAGCCATGGCCATGGCCTCCCGCATCGCCGTGATGAGCCACGGCCGCGTGCTGCAGGTCGGCACGCCCAAGGAAATCTACGAGCACCCCAATTGCCGTTTTGTGGCCGACTTCATCGGCAACGTCAATATGCTGGAAGGCGAGCTCACGCTGGACGAAGCCGACCGCTGCGAAGTCACCACCGACCAGGGCGTGGTCAGTGTGGGGCACGGCATCAGCGGCACGCTGGGCATGGCGGTGGCCATCGCGGTGCGGCCCGAGAAGATCCATATCGTCAAGGCTCGTCCATCTGGGGTCAGCAGCAACCTGTTTACCGGCAAGGTGCGCGAGATTGCCTATTTCGGCAGCTACAACACCTTTATCGTGGAAGCGGCCGGCGGGCGCACCCTCAAGATCACCGAGACCAACACCACGCGCCACGACAGCGACACGATCACCTGGGACGACCAGGTCTTCTTCTGGTGGGACGGCTCCGCGCCGGTGGTGCTGACGCAGTAGGCGCAGCCCACAGGCCTTAACGATTCAATCCCGGCGATGAACAACATCCCCTCCTGGCTTCAGCTCAACCTCGGGCGGCGCTTCGTGATCGCCGTGCCCTATGTCTGGCTGCTGCTGTTTTTTGTGCTGCCTTTCCTGATCCTGCTGCGCATCAGCGTGACGGACATGGGAGGCGGCGTCGATCCTTTCGCGCCGCTGATAGAGACGGTCAAGGGCTCCTGGCACGTCCTGCTGCGCTACAACAACTACGCGTCCATCTTCATCGACAACGCGCAGGACGCCGTGGGCGGCTTCGGCAACACCATTTACATGGAGGCCTACAAGACCTCGCTGAAGTACGCTTTGCTGACCACGCTGTCCTGCCTGGTCATAGGCTATCCCTTTGCCTACTTCATCGCGCGTTCGCGGCCCTCGATACGCCCGGCCTTGCTGATGCTGGTGATGCTGCCGTTCTGGACTTCCTTCCTGCTGCGTGTCTATGCCTGGAAGGGCATACTGGCCGACCAGGGTGTGCTCAACAACCTGCTGCTGTCGCTGGGCATCATCCAGGAGCCCATGGTGATGCTTTATACCGATGTCTCCATGCTGGTGGGCATGACCTATGTGTACTGCCCCTTCATGATCCTGCCGCTCTACGCCAACCTGGTGAAGATGGATTTCCGCCTGCTGGAGGCCGCACACGACCTGGGCGCCAGCGCCTGGAAGGCCTTTTGGCTGATCACCGTGCCGCTCAGCAAGTCGGGCATCGTGGCCGGCTCCATGCTGGTGTTCATTCCCAGTGTCGGCGAGTTCGTGATTCCTTCGCTGCTGGGCGGCGCCGAAAACATCATGATCGGCCGCGTGGTTTGGGACGAGATGTTCAGCAGCAACAACTGGCCGCGCGCGTCGGCGCTCGCGGTGGTGATGATTTTGCTGATCCTGGTGCCGCTGGCTTTTTATTACCGCTCCAGCAGCGACCGCGATGCGCGGGGAGGGCACTGAGATGAAGCTCAGCCTGAGGGGTTTTTCGCGCCTGGTGGAAAGCAACGTGGGCCGGCTCTGGATGGGGCTGGTCTACCTCTTTCTTTACATCCCGCTGTTTTTCCTCATCGTCTTTTCCTTCAACAGCACGCGGCAGGACGGTGTCTTCACCGGTTTTTCCACGCGCTGGTACGAGGCACTGCTGGCGGACTCGCGGCTGGTCGAAGGTTTCTTCCTGTCGCTCAAGGTGGCGCTGATCACCGGCACGCTGTCGGTGGTGCTGGGAACCTTTGCCGCCTTTGTGCTGGTGCGTTACCTGCGCTTTACCGGGCGCACGCTGTTTTACGGGCTGGTCAACGCGCCCCTGGTCATGCCCGAGGTCATCATCGGACTGTCCCTGCTGCTGCTGATGGTGGCGGTGCAGCGCGCCGTGGGCTGGCCAGACCGCGGCTTCATCACCATCGTGACCGGCCACACCTTGCTGGGCATGGCCTACGCGACCGTGGTGGTCCAGTCGCGCCTGAGCGAAATGGACCGAACCCTCGAAGAGGCCGCGATGGACCTGGGCTGCCGGCCCATGCAGGTGTTTTTCCTGGTGACCCTGCCCAACATCGCGCCGGCCTTGGTGTCGGCCTGGCTGCTGACGTTCACGCTTTCATTCGACGACGTGGTGATTTCGGAGTTTTTATCGGGCCCGGGCGTGACGACCCTGCCGCAGGTGATCTTCAGCTACGCCCGCCGCGGCGTGAACCCGTCGATTTACGCGGCGGCCACGATCCTGATCACGGTGGTGTCGCTGGGCATCATCAGCTACAGCATCTATGTGATGCGCCGGCAAAAGCGGCTGGACCGCGAGATCAGTGCGGCGGCTCGACCGGAGCAGGCTTTTCCAGACCCCGTCCCGGCAAAGTAGCCAGTACCACGCCGGCCAGCGCGATGCCGAAGGCGCCGATCTGGGTGGGGTTCAGTGTTTCGCCCAGCACCATGACGCCGACTGCGGCGGCGCTGATGGGCAGCAGCACGGCAAACACGCCGGCTTCGTTGGCCGGGATGGTTTTGAGGCCCGTCATCCAGAGCCACACCGTCCAGACACTGGCAGCCAGCGAATAGAACACCAGCAACAGCCAGAGGGAGGGCGTGACCCCGCCGAAGTCAAAACGCCAGGCCGCCCACAGGCCCAGCGGCGTGACGAGCGCAAAACCCCACAGGTTGATCAGGGCCGAAATGCGTTTGGGGCTCAGCACGCCGGTCAGCTTCTTGCCGATCACCGCATAGAAGGCCTCGCACAGCACCGCGCCCACCAGCAGCAGGTTGCCCAGCCAGGCGTAACTTGGCGCCAGCTCGGTTTGCGGCCCCGTTGCTGCGTGGCCCGCAGCAGGATTTTTGGCCAGCGACACCAGCGCGATGCCGACCACGGCACAGGCCACCGCACCCCATACCCGCAGGCTGATGCGCTCGCGCAGGAAGAGCCAGCTCATGAGCGCGACGGCGGCCGGGATGGACGCCATGATCACGCCGGCCGCGACCGCGCTGGTCATGCTCACGCCGAACAGCATGCAGAGGGAAAACAGGAAGTTGCCCAGGAAGGACTCCAGGAACAGCAGGCGGGCGGTTTGCCGGCTCATGGGAACCTCTCCAGCCGGTTTTTTAAGCCAGCGCAGCATGGCAGCGCCGCCTATGCCAAAACGCAGCCAGGCGAGCAAAAAGACGGGCAGGGCGGCGACCAGGGGCTTGGACAGCGCCACATAGCTGCCCACCAAGGACATGCTGAGCCCGAGACAGGCGTAAGCCACAATGCGGTTCATTAAACTGGGAGTTCCTGTTGCAGCGGCTCTGCTGCCCGTCGGTTGCACAGGCCGGCAGGGATGCCGGCGCAGGCCGAAATCATGCCTTAGTTTTTTCGGACCGGATCTCCCCACCTTCCGATACTCAGGATTCCAAGCGATGACCGCTCCCGCCACTCGCCATGTTTTTGTCTACGGCACCCTGCGCAGAGGGGAAGAGCGGGACATCAACCGCCTGCGGCCCGCGCCGCAGTGGGTGGGGCGGGCCCAACTGGCCGGCGTCATGCATCACCTCGGAAGCTACCCGGGCCTTGTGCTGGGCGGGACAGGTGTTGTACACGGCGAAGTCTATGCCGTCAGCCCGGAGCTGGAGCGGGTGCTCGATGAGATCGAGGAGGTCTGGCCGCAGCAAACCGGTGAATACACCAAGCGCGAAGTGATGGTGCAACTGGACACCACGCCGGCGCGCGAACTGCTGTGTGTGCTCTATGAAATTTCGCCGGAGCGCACCCTGGGCAAACCCGTCATTGCCGGTGGCGATTGGGTGCTGCACCGCACCGGCCGCCAGGCCTGAATTTCAGGGCGCCTGCTGCAAGCGCCCAGGCCCTTCTTTGCTCCTGGCTCAAGCGCGCTGCCGCTGCGCCGTTTTCGCCCTGCGCGGGCAGTGCCGCATATTTCACGATCCAATAAATTAATTTCACAATACAAAAATCGTAAATGCTGCGCTGCGCAAATATTTCTCAATCCGAGAAATATGATTTTATATTGCGATATTTTATTAATAGTTTGTTGATTTTATTGAATTTTATTTTTGTCTTATATAAGACATAAGAGCTTCACAAGGTCTTGTAGAAGACTTAAAGTGAGTCCATCGCAGTCACCACTTTTTCCCTTCTTCAATTCTTTCAACTCAAGGAGCCCACCATGCCACAAACCCTGACTGAACAACTGAGCCGCGACCAGCAGATTTCCGCCCTCGAAAAAGAATGGGCCACCAACCCCCGCTGGAAGGGCATCAAGCGCGGTTACAGCGCGGCCGACGTGGTGCGCCTGCGCGGCTCCTTTCCGATTGAGCACACGCTGGCACGCCGCGGCGCCGAAAAACTCTGGAACCTGGTCAACAACGAGCCTTATGTGAACTGCCTGGGCGCGCTCACGGGCGGTCAGGCCATGCAGCAGGTCAAGGCCGGCGTCAAAGCGATTTATCTCTCGGGCTGGCAAGTCGCCGCCGACAACAACAGCTATGCCTCCATGTACCCCGACCAGTCGCTGTACCCGGTCGACTCCGTGCCCACCGTGGTTGAGCGCATCAACAACACCTTCCGCCGCGCCGACGAGATCCAGCACTCCAAGGGCATAGACGCCGGCGACAAGGGCTACATCGACAACTTCGCGCCCATCGTGGCCGATGCCGAAGCCGGTTTCGGCGGCGTGCTCAACGCCTTCGAACTGATGAAGGCCATGATCAAGGCCGGCGCCGCCGGTGTGCACTGGGAAGACCAGCTCGCCTCGGTCAAGAAATGCGGCCACATGGGCGGCAAGGTGCTGGTGCCTACCGCTGAAGCCGTGCAAAAACTGGTGGCTGCCCGCATGGCCGCCGACGTCTGCGGCGTGCCCACGCTGGTGATTGCCCGCACCGACGCCGAAGCGGCCGACCTGCTGACCAGCGACTACGACGAAAACGACAAGCCTTTCATCACCGGCGAGCGCACGTCCGAAGGCTTTTACAAGACGAAAAAAGGCATTGACCAGGCCATCAGCCGCGCCATCGCCTACGCCCACTACGCCGACCTCGTGTGGTGCGAAACCGGCACGCCCGACCTGGAGTTCGCCAGGAAGTTTGCCGAGGCCGTGCACAAGGTGCACCCCGGCAAATTGCTGGCCTACAACTGCTCGCCGTCCTTCAACTGGAAGAAAAACCTCGACGACGCAACCATTGCCAAGTTCCAGAAGGAGCTGGGCGCGATGGGCTACAAATACCAGTTCATCACCCTGGCCGGCATCCATTCGATGTGGTTCAACATGTTCGACCTGGCCCAGGACTACGTCAAACGCGGCATGTCGGCCTATGTCGAGAAGGTTCAGGAGCCCGAATTCGCGGCGCGCGACCGCGGTTACACCTTTGTGTCGCATCAGCAGGAAGTCGGCACCGGCTACTTCGATGAAGTCACCACGGTGATCCAGGGCGGCAAGTCCAGCGTGACCGCGCTGACCGGTTCCACCGAAGAAGAACAGTTCCACTGAACTGCTTTCATTCCAACGATTACCCAGACGCTGGAGCCTTCACGGGCGCAGCTTTCAGCCCGGACAGGAACTTAGGGCCTGTCCGGGCTTTTTTGCGGGTGCTTTTTGGCGTAGAGTGATGTTTGTTACATAAAACACGACTTTGAACATCAACTGGAGGGGCTGCCGTGTCGGACTTAACCGTGGGTTTCAAGCGTATTTCCTGTCCTGATTGCGAGGGTTCCGGTGAACTGCGTATCGAGAGCGAAAACATCAACGAGCACTTCGAGGTCGAGAAACAGACCGTCATCACCGAATGCCCGCGTTGCCTGGGCCTGGGTTTTCTGCCGCCGAGCTCACCGCAATAGCGTTTCGCCACCACCGGATGCGCGGTGTGGGCGGTGCCCAGCCAACCTGCCGTAAAATACGCGCATGCAATCAATCAAACTGGAAACAGGAAGGATCGTTCGGGTTATGACACCGCGAACTAGGCCCTTGTCCGTTTTCTGGAGTCATCCAGGGCGCTAGTCCGCACCCCTTGGTGATTGTTAGCTACATATTTCATAGCTTAAATCCAAATACCCCTTCATCAAAGCGCGGCATGTTCCGCGCTTTTTTGTTTTCCCATTTCTCCTAAAAACTCATCCCATGATTCAGATCACGCTCCCCGATGCCTCCAAGCGCGAATATCCGCAAGCCGTCACGGTCGCCGAAGTCGCCGCCTCGATAGGCACCGGCCTGGCCAAGGCCGCCCTGGGCGGCAAGGTCGATGGCAAGGTGGTGGACACCAGCTACCTGATCGCCAAGGACAGCGCGGTTTCCATCATCACGGCCAAGGATGCCGACGGGCTGGAGATGATCCGCCACTCCACGGCGCACTTGCTGGCTTATGCCGTGAAGGAGTTGTTCCCCGATGCGCAGGTCACGATTGGCCCGGTGATTGAAAACGGCTTTTTCTACGATTTTTCGTACAAGCGCCCGTTCACGCCGGAAGACCTGGTCGCGATCGAAAAACGCATGACGGAGCTTGCCGCCAAGGACGAGCCAGTGACGCGCCGCGTGCTGCCGCGCGATGAGGCCGTGGCCTACTTCAAGAGCATAGGCGAGCACTACAAGGCCGAGATCATCGCCAGCATCCCCGCCAACGAAGACGTCTCGCTCTACCGCGAGGGCGCTTTCGAGGACCTTTGCCGTGGCCCCCACGTGCCCAGCACGGGCAAGCTGAAATTCTTCAAGCTCATGAAAGTGGCCGGTGCCTACTGGCGCGGCGACCACCGCAACGAGATGCTGCAGCGCGTCTACGGCACGGCCTGGGCCACCAAGGATGAGCTCCAGCAGTACCTGACGATGCTGGAGGAGGCCGAAAAGCGCGACCACCGCAAGCTCGGCAAGGAACTGGACCTGTTCCACATCGACGACCATGCGCCCGGCCTGGTGTTCTGGCACCCCAAGGGCTGGACGGTCTGGCAAGGCGTGGAGCAGTACATGCGCAAGGTCTACCAGGACAACGGCTACCAGGAGGTCAAGGGCCCGCAGATCATCGACAAGACGCTGTGGGAAAAAACCGGCCACTGGGACAAATACCGCGACAACATGTTCACGACCGAGAGCGAAAAGCGTGAATACGCGCTCAAGCCCATGAACTGCCCCGGCCACATCCTGATCTTCAAGCAGGGCATCAAGAGCTACCGCGACTTGCCGCTGCGCTACGGTGAATTCGGCCAGTGCCACCGCAACGAGCCTTCGGGCGGGCTGCACGGCATCATGCGCGTGCGCGGCTTCACGCAGGACGACGGCCATATCTTCTGCACCGAGGACCAGATCCTCAAGGAATGCGTGGACTACACGACTCTGCTGCAAAAGGTCTACGCCGATTTCGGCTTCAAGAACATCATCTACAAGGTCGCCACGCGCCCCGAGGCGCGAATCGGCTCAGACGAGAGCTGGGACAGGGCCGAGCACGCGCTGATGGAAAGCCTGCGCGCGTCCGGCTGCGAGTTTGAGATCGCCCCCGGCGACGGTGCGTTTTACGGCCCCAAGATCGAATACACGCTGAAAGACGCCATAGGCCGCCAGTGGCAGTGCGGCACCATGCAGGTCGATTTTTCGATGCCGGAGCGCCTGGATGCCGAATACGTCGGCGAGGACGGAAACCGCCACCGGCCGGTAATGCTGCACCGCGCGATTGTGGGCAGCCTGGAGCGGTTTATCGGGATTTTGATCGAGGAACACGCCGGCGCGCTGCCGACCTGGCTGGCCCCAGAGCAGGTTTCAGTCCTCAATATCACCGATTCCCAGGCCGAATATGCCCGGGAAGTTGCCAAAACGCTGCAAAATCAAGGGCTTAGGGTCAACCTGGACCTGCGCAATGAGAAAATTACGTATAAAATACGGGAGCACTCGATGAAAAAGCTGCCTTACATCCTGGTCGTGGGCGACAAGGAGAAGGAAGCCGGAGCCGTTGCAGTGCGCGCCCGGGGTAACAAAGACCTTGGAGTGATGCCTCTCGATGCGTTTGCCCGGCAAATTGCCTCTGACATCGCACAAAAAGCCTGAATCGCTGACAAACTCACCAGAGTTTGCTGGGATTGAGCTTCTCGTCCTTGTGGGACGGGCGCAAGCCGCTATAGCTTTTATAGCAAGAGTTAAAGGATAGAACCATCGCTACTGAATTTCGTGACCGCCGTCACCGTGAAGAACGCAAGCACCGCTTGAACCGTGAAATCATGGCCCCCGAAGTGCGTCTGACCGGGCCGGACAACGAGCCTTTAGGCATTGTCAGCATCGCGGAGGCCTTGCGCCTGGCAGGTGAAGCCGACGTTGACCTTGTTGAAATCTCCCCCACGGCGGTTCCGCCCGTGTGCAGGTTGATGGATTACGGCAAGTTCAAGTACGCCGAGCAGAAGAAGGCGGCGGAAGCGAAGTCCAAGCAAAAAGTGATCGAGATCAAGGAAGTTAAATTCCGGCCCGGCACTGACGATGGGGACTACAACATCAAATTGCGCAACATCAAGCGCTTTTTGGAAGAGGGCGACAAGTGCAAGATCACCTTGCGCTTTCGCGGCCGCGAAATCACGCACCAGGAACTGGGTTTGGCCCTGCTGGCGCGGATTCGCGACGAATTGGCGGATTTGATTGTGGTGGAGCAGTTCCCCAAGCTTGAAGGCAGGCAGATGGTCATGATGATCGCGCCGGGCCGCAAGAAGCCCGGCGGCAAGCCGGCTGCGGAAACTGCGGCAGCGCCCTCGGCGACGGCCTGAGGGTAGCCAGAAGAAATACGGGTTTGCCGGATTGATCCGGCGGACCTTTGAGGGGATGCCGCAAGGCGTTTCCTGTGAGGGTGGGCGACAAGCCTGCTTTCCGAAAGCGGTGGGATCAAACCCGTCGCGACCAGCGGATGTTGCAAAACATCCGCCGGCAGTGGCAAGTGTCATCACTGGCCACTGACAAGTGGCTCGGGGCCATCAAGTCTGCGGAAGGTTCGCGGCGCCTCACGAGCACAAATGAAAAGGAGCATTTACATGCCCAAAATGAAGACCAAGAGCGGCGCTAAAAAGCGTTTCCGCGTTCGTCCGGGTGGTACCGTCAAGCGCGGCCAAGCCTTCAAACGTCACATCCTGACCAAGAAGACCACCAAAAACAAACGCCATCTGCGTGGTGCGGTGACTGTCCATGAGACCAATATGGGTCACATGGCACAGATGCTCCCAGGCCAGGGCATTTAATTAACGACGAACAAGGAGTACACACATGCCTCGCGTCAAACGTGGTGTAACGGCTCGCGCCCGCCACAAAAAAGTTTTAACCCTTGCAAAAGGTTTCCGCGGCCGCCGCGGCAATGTCTTCCGTATCGCCAAAGAAGCGGTAATGAAGGCCGGGCAATATGCCTACCGTGACCGCCGTACCAAGAAGCGCGTGTTCCGCCAGTTGTGGATCGCCCGTATCAATGCTGCAAGCCGTTCATTCGGCCTGACCTACAGCCAGTTCGCCAACGGCCTGAAGAAAGCCGGCATCGAGATCGACCGCAAGGTTCTGTCCGACATGGCCATCAATGACAGCGCTGCTTTCGGCGCCATCGTTGAACAGGTGAAAGCCAAGCTGGCCGCCTGATTTTCAGGCCAGGCAGTATTGACGCTATTCAATCACTGCCTACGCAAGAAAATAAGGGCTGGAGCTTGAAAAGGCTCTGGCCCTTTTTTATGGTTTTTTCCGCAGCGCTTCCTCCTAGCTGGCGTGATGGGAGTACTGCCGAAAGCGCCTTTGCCGTTTTGTATTTCGAACAAGAGAACGTATGACCCAACCTGATGCCCTCCAAGAACTGGTCAGCAGCGCCCAAGCCAGCTTTGCGCAGGCCAACACGCCCGCCGACCTGGAAAACGCCAAAGCGCAGTTCCTGGGCAAGACTGGCCGCGTTACCGAGTTGATGAAGGGCATGGCGGCCCTCAGCGTCGAAGAGAAAAAATCCCGCGGCGCGGCCATCAACCTGGCCAAGCAGGCCATTGAAGCCGCGCTGAACGCGCGCCGCCAGGCGCTGGCTGATGCCGAATTGCAAAAACAGCTCAAAGCCGAAGCGCTCGACGTGAGCCTGCCCGGCCGCCAGCGCGTGCAGGGCGGCCTGCATCCCGTGTCGCTGACGCTGGAGCGCATCGAAGGCATTTTTGGCTCCATGGGCTTCGACGTGGCCCAGGGCCCCGAGATCGAGACCGACTGGTTCAACTTCACCGCGCTCAACACGCCGGAAGACCATCCGGCACGGTCCATGCACGATACCTTTTATGTCGAAGGCGGCACCGAGGCCGCGCCCAACCTGCTGCGCACCCACACCAGCCCCATGCAGATCCGCTATGCGGTGCAGCATGTCAAGAAACACCGTGCCTTGATCGATGCCGGCGGCCGCATGCCCGAGATCCGCGTCATCGCGCCGGGCCGCACCTACCGCGTCGACAGCGATGCCACCCACTCGCCCATGTTCCACCAGTGCGAAGGCCTGTGGATAGGCGAGAACGTGAGCTTCAAGGACCTCAAGTTCGTCTTCACCGATTTTTGCCGCACCTTCTTTGAAAGCGACGACCTGGTGCTGCGTTTTAGGCCCAGCTTTTTCCCCTTCACCGAGCCCAGCGCCGAGATCGACATCCAGTTCCAGACCGGCCCGCTCGCCGGCCGCTGGCTGGAAGTGGCCGGCTCCGGCCAGGTGCACCCGAACGTGGTGCGCAACATGGGCCTGGATCCCGAAAAATACATCGGCTTTGCCTTCGGCATGGGCCCGGACCGCCTGACCATGCTGCGCTATGGCGTCAACGACCTGCGCCTGTTCTTCGACGGCGATATCCGTTTTCTCTCGCAGTTCCAGTCATAAGCCACAAGAACAAGAACAACAAGGTCTCACCATGCAATTCCCAGAATCCTGGTTGCGCGAATTCTGCAACCCGCCGCTCAACACCCAGCAGCTCGCCGACACCCTCACCATGGCCGGCCTGGAGGTCGAAGAACTCAAGCCCGTGGCGCCGCCCTTCACCAAGATCGTCGTCGGTGAAATCAAGGAGGCCGTGCAGCATCCTGATGCCGACCGCCTGCGCGTCTGCCAGGTCGACGTGGGGCAGGGCAGCCTGCTCAACATTGTCTGCGGCGCGCCCAACGCCCGCGTCGGCATCAAGGTGCCCTGCGCCCTGGTCGGCGCCGAACT
The DNA here is from genome assembly GCF_056406895.1 of Polaromonas sp. P1_A2. Lineage (NCBI taxonomy): Bacteria > Pseudomonadati > Pseudomonadota > Betaproteobacteria > Burkholderiales > Comamonadaceae > Polaromonas > Polaromonas sp. P1_A2. The sequence continues at coordinate 104,197 of NZ_JBFTZI010000002.1, forward strand.
GCCGCCCGGCGAAGACGGCAAACCTTTCCTGATCAAGGTCGGCAAGCTGCGCGGCGTCGAGAGCCAGGGCATGCTGTGCTCGGCGCGCGAACTCAAGCTCTCCGAAGACCACGGCGGCCTGCTCGAACTGGCCGCCGATGCGCCGCTGGGCCAGGACATCCGCGAACACCTGCGGCTGGACGACACCCTGTTCACCCTCAAGCTCACGCCCAACCTCGCGCATTGCCTGAGCGTCTACGGCGTCGCGCGCGAAGTCGCCGCGCTCACCGGCGCGCCGCTGCACACACCGTCCATCCCGGCCGTGGCCGCGGTCGATGCCACCAAAGTGCAGGTCAAGATCAGTGCCCCCGATCTCTGCGGCCGCTTTTCGGGCCGCGTGGTGCGCAACGTCAACACCAAAGCCGCCACGCCGCAATGGATGGTGGACCGCCTGGCGCGTTGCGGCCAGCGCAGCGTGACCGCGCTGGTCGATATCTCCAACTACGTGATGTTCGAGCTGGGCCGCCCCTCGCATATCTTTGACCTCGACAAGATCCACGGCGCGCTCGACGTCCGCTGGGGCAAGCCCGGCGAGACGCTCAAGCTGCTTAACGGCAATACCGTGACGGTCGACGAAAAGGTTGGCGTGATCGCCGATGATGCCCAGGTTGAGTCCCTGGCCGGCATCATGGGCGGGGACGCCACCGCGGTGTCCGACGACACGAAACATGTTTACGTCGAAGCCGCTTTCTGGTGGCCCAAGTCCATCGCCGGCCGTTCGCGCCGCTACAACTTCTCGACCGATGCAGGCCATCGTTTCGAGCGCGGCGTTGACCCCGGCCAGACCGTGGAGCACATCGAGCGCATCACCCAGCTGATCATCGACATCTGCGGCACGCCACAAACCGTGTGCGGCCCCATGGACGACCAGCAGGTCAATGTGCCCAAGGCGGCGCCCGTCACCCTGCGCGTGGCGCGTGCCGCCAAGGTGATCGGCATGCCGCTGACCCAGGCGCAGTGCCTGGACTCGCTCCAGCGCCTGGGCTTGCCGGTGACGCAAGGCGAGGGCATCCTCACGGTGACGCCGCCCAGCTACCGCTTTGACCTGCAAATCGAGGAAGACCTCATCGAAGAGGTGGTGCGCATGGTGGGCTACCAGCAGTTGCCCGACATGCCGCCGCTGGCGCCCATCACGGCGCGGCTGCGTCTTGAGGCCGAGCGCAGCCCCTTTGCCGTGCGCCGCGCGCTGGCTTCGCTGGGTTACCAGGAAACCATCAACTTCAGCTTTGTGGAAGAGCGCTGGGAGCACGAACTCGCCGGCAACGCTAACCCCATCAAGCTGCTCAACCCGATCGCCAGCCAGATGAGCGTCATGCGCTCTTCGCTGCTGGGCTCGCTGCTGCAGGTGCTCAAGTTCAACCTGGACCGTAAAGCCTCCCGTGTGAACGTGTTTGAGCTGGGCCGTGTTTTCCTGCGTGATGCGCGGGCCCAGAACACCGACACCAGCGTAGCCGGCTTCAACCAGCCCATGCGCGTGGCCGGCCTGGCCTACGGGCCGCGGGCTGCCCTCAATTGGAGCCAGTCCGACAAGGCGGTGGATTTCTTCGACGCCAAGGGCGATGTCGAGGCTTTGCTCGCACCGCTCCAGGCCGTCTTTGCGCCCGCCGCGCATCCCGCCATGCACCCCGGCCGCTGCGCCAGCGTGTCGGTGGGCGGCAAGGCCATAGGCTTTGTGGGCGAGCTGCATCCGCAGTGGCGCCAGGGCTATGACCTGGCCCAGGCGCCGTTGCTGTTCGAGCTCGAACTGGACGCGGTCCTGCAGCGCCCGGTGCCTGAGTTCAAGCCGGTCAGCAAACTGCAGCCCGTGGAGCGCGACATCGCCGTCATCGTGCCGGAGGGCGCCACGCACGCCGCACTCATGGCGGCCATCCACGGCGCGGCCACGCAAGGCCTGCTCAAGGACGCCACCTTGTTTGACGTCTACAGGCCGCAGCAGGCCAGCGCCAGCATGCAACTGGGTGAAAAAAGCCTGGCCGTGCGCTTGGTGCTTTCGAGCGACACCGCTACACTGACCGACGAGGAGATTGAGGCGGCCGTTCAGGCGGTTCTCGCGAATCTGCAAGGTCAACTCGGGGCGCGACTGCGTGCCTGAGGCTTCCACGAACCTTCCAAAATAAAAAACGCCAGGAGCACTGCCGTATGGAATTTTCTGTAGAAAGCCTGGAGACCCCGGCGCTGACCAAGGCGCACCTTGCCGAATTGCTGTTTGAGCAGATCGGGCTCAACAAACGCGAATCGAAAGACATGATCGACGCGTTTTTCGACCTGATTTCAGACAGCCTGGTGGACGGAAATGATGTAAAAATTTCCGGTTTTGGCAATTTCCAGATCCGTACCAAGGCGCCGCGCCCCGGCCGCAACCCCCGCACTGGCGAAGCCATCCCCATCCAGGCCCGCCGCGTGGTCACTTTCCACGCCAGCCACAAGCTCAAAGACCAGATCCAGGGCGAAAACCCGGCCGAATAAGCTGGGCCCGCGCTCCGGTAGCACAGACACCCGTCTTATTGCACCGCAGCGATGAGTTGGTAACTTCGTGTTACTTGTGTGACGGAGCAACAGATTTCAAAAAAGCCAAGCAACTCTTTGCGCTAACTTTCGACTTAGAGTAGATTTGGAGGTTTCCTCCTTAGCGCATTGATTTAATTGGAGAAAACTCTTCCACCCATTCCGGCGAAACGCTATTTCACTATCGGTGAAGTCAGCGATTTGTGCGGCGTCAAACCTCACGTGCTCCGTTATTGGGAGCAGGAGTTCACGCAGCTGCGCCCGATGAAAAGGCGCGGCAACCGGCGCTACTACCAGCACCATGAGGTGCTCATGATCCGGCGCATCCGCGACCTGCTCTACGACCAGGGCTTCACGATCAGCGGTGCGCGCAACAAGCTCCAGGAAATCGTCCAGATCGAACGCGACAAGCGCCGCAACGGGGAGGTCATGCTCGACGGTGTTGAAGTGCTTGAAGGCGGCGATTCGCTGCTCGAGGATTTTGAGGATTCCACCGATCACGCCGACTTTGAAGACAGCGAACCCGAGGGCGCCGACCTGCCCACAGGGGCTGCCGCGCAGCAAAGGTTGCTGCTGGTGCGCCGCGAGTTGTTCGAAATCCGTGATCTCCTGAGCAACAACCACTGAGAAGTGCTTTGCAGCAGGCTATAATCTAAGGCTTGTCGGTGTGTGGCGCAGCCTGGTAGCGCACTTGCATGGGGTGCAAGGGGTCGAAGGTTCGAATCCTTTCACACCGACCATTAAAACCAGCAGAGAGCCGGTTAGCGTTAGCTAACCGGCTTTTTTGTTTCTGCTTGCGATTACGCCGCGGCGACGGCGCCTTGCACCGCCCGGTGAAGCGCGGCCCGCGCCAGCAGGCGTGTCGAGTCCAGGGTCGGCAAGGGCGAGTTCGCGTCGCTCATGATCAGCGGAATCTCGGTGCAGCCCAGCACGACGGCATCGCAGCCAGCGCCTTTCATGCGCGACATGACTTGCTGGAAGCAGGTGATCGCCTCGGGTTTGAACACGCCGTACACCAGCTCGTCCATGATGATGCGGTTGATCTCGTCGCGTTCGGCGTCGGTGGGCCGCAGGTAGTCCAGCCCGCGCGCGCGGAGTTTTTCAGGGTAGACCTCGCTGTCCACCAGCCAGCGGGTGCCGGTGATGCCCAGGCGCAAAAATCCGCGCTGCGCGGCTTGCGCGGCGACGACCTCGGCAATATGCAGCCAGGGCAGGGGCGAGCGCGCCTCAACGTGAGCAAAGGCCTGGTGAATGGTGTTGTCGGGGCAGATCAGGAAGTCGGCGCCCGCTGCCTTGAGCTTATGGGCCGAGGCCAGCATGATGTCGCCCACACCGCGCCAGTCGTTTTGGTAAATGCAGGCCATGTAGTCGGAGAGCGAGGGCGTGTGCAGCGATACCTCGGGATGGGCATGCGGGCCCAGCAGCTTGGCGCCTTCGGTGCAGATGGTCTGGTAACAAAGCGCCGCGCCTTCCGCGGAGCAGCCGACGATGCCGATGTGTTGGGGTTTGGTGCTGGGGTTCATGGGCTTGGGTGGGTATTGATGTGCGAAGGCCTGTTTGCTGGCGCCATGTTGATCAGCTAGCGCCGCTGTTGCGTGTTTTCAATCCCCCGGAAAACCCTGAGCGCGCGGTTGCCTGTTTTGTTTATTTTCCGATGGAGTCGGCAAGAAATGCGACCAGCTGGCGTTGCGCAGTGTTCAGGGGCATGGGCGAAGAGACCAAGGCCAGCTCGGTGGCCGGCAACGGCGGGAACCCGTCCGCCTCGCCCAGCGCGCGATGCCCCGGCAGGACGGCCGTCGTCGGCAGCACACTGATGCCCAGGCCCGACGCGACGGCGGCCTGTATGCCGGTGAGGCTGTGGCTGCCAAACACCACGCGCCAGCGTTTGCCGATCTTGTCCAGCGCCCGGATGGCGCGCTGCCGGTAGACGCAGCCTTGCGGAAACACCGCTAGCGGCACCTCTTCTTCTTTGTGCATGGCGGCTATCCCTGCGACCCATACCAGGGATTCAGGCCAGGACGCGATGCATTCTCCGCTGCCGGGTTCCCGCTTGACCAGCGCGATGTCGATCTCGCCCAGGTGCAGTTTGTGGTGCAGGTCGGTGCTCATGCCGCTCACGGTGTCCAGTCGTGTGCCCGGGTGGAGGGCCAGGAAGTCCGACAGCATCGCCGACATGCGCTGCGCGTTGAAGTCCTCGGGCACGCCCACGCGCACCGGCGCCAGCACCGTGGGGGCTGACAGCATGTCTTCGGCCTCCTGGGCGATGGCAAGCAGGCGGCGCGCATAGGCCGCGAGGATCTCGCCATGCTCGGTGGGGTTGACGCGCTTGCCTGTCCTGTCACGCACCAGCAGGGCGCGGCCGACGTTGTCTTCCAGCTTGCTGATTTGCTGGCTCACGGTGGACTGGGTGCGGTGCACGCGCTCAGCGGCCCGCGTGAAGCTGCGCTCGTCGACGACGCAGACCAGGGTTTTGAGGAGTTCGAGATCCAGCATGGATTACTTATTTATAAATCAACTGATACTCAGATAGTAATTTAATTTGTAAATATCATGCTGGGATCGCATAGTTCCCGACATGACACTTGAAAACACACCCCGGCCGGACTGGCTCACTTTTGATTGCTATGGAACCCTGATCCAGTGGGACGAAGGCCTGCGGGCGGCAGTCGGGAAAATCCTGCGGTTCAAGGGCGCGCCCGATGTCGATCCCGCAAGCCTGATCTCGCTACACGACCGCTACGAGCACCAGCTTGAGCAGGAAAAGCCGCACCGTTCGTTCCGCGAGGTCTCCGGCCAGTCGCTGCGCATGGCACTCGAGGCGCTGGGCCTGCGCAGCGGCGCGGACGACGGCCGCATCCTGACGGACGGCATAGGCGCGATGCCGCCTTTTCCCGAGGTCGTCGCCACGCTGAAGCGGCTCAAGGCGCTTGGCTTCAGGCTCTGCATCGTTTCCAACACGGACGACGACATCATCGCCGGCAATGTGGCGCAACTGGGCGGGACCATAGATCGCGTCATCACGGCCCAGCAGGCCGGCGCCTACAAGCCGGCCCGGCGCTTGTTCGACTACGCCCATGCCGAACTCGGGGTCGGCAAGGACGACGTCGTGCACATCTGCGCGAGCCCGCACCTCGACCACGCGGCGGCGCGCGACATCGGGTTTCGATGCGTGTGGATAGACCGCGGCGTCAGGGCCCCCTTGCCGGACTACACGCCCGATGCAACACTGTCCACGCTGGACCAGGTGCCGGGCCTGTTGCAGAAGCTCGGCTGGTAAATACCAAGGAGATTTTCAGATGGCCCATACCCTTTCAGTGGCGGCGCCTGCGGCAAAGAGCCGGCGTCTGGACCTGTCTTCAGCCGCCGTCCGGCAAACCCGCATGGAGCTGGCCGCCTGCTTCCAGCTCGCGGCCAGGTTCGGCCTGGAAGAAGGTATCTGCAACCACTTCTCCGCGCTCGTGCCGGGCCATGAAGGCCTGTTCTTCGTGAACCCCTACGGTTATGCCTTCCGGGAAATCACCGCGTCGCGCCTGCTGGTCTGTGACTTTGACGGCAATGTGCTGGACGGCGAGGGCCAGCCCGAGGCGACCGCGTTTTTCATCCATGCGCGCCTGCACCGCCTGCAGCCGCGCGTGCGCGTCGCCTTTCATACCCACATGCCCAACGCCACGGCGCTCAGCATGCTGGAAGGCCCGCCGCTGCTGTGGCTGGGCCAGACCGCGCTGAAGTTCTACGGGCGCGTCGCGGTTGACGAGCACTACAACGGCCTGGCGCTCGACAACTCCGAGGGCGACCGCATCAGCGCCACGCTGGGCGACGCCGACGTGGTGTTTCTCAAGAACCACGGCGTGATCGTGACCGGTCTCACGGTGGCCGAAGCCTGGGATGACCTGTATTACCTGGAGCGCGCCGCCGAAGTCCAGCTCAAGGCCATGAGCACAGGGCGGCCGCTGCGCGGCATTCCGCATGAGGTGGCGCAGCGCGCCTACGAGCAGATGCGGGTGGGCGACCCTGCGAGTGCGCGGGCGCACCTGGACAGCATGCTGCGCCTCCTGGAGGAAGACGGCGTGCGGTTTTAGGCCGGCTCGGGCACCGGTTCGGCCGCCGTGGCCTGCCCGGGAGCGGCCTCGCCTTCGCCCAGTTCACCACCCAGCGCATCCAGCAGGTCGGGGATCAGCGAGGACAGCTCGCCGGTGATGATGGCCGCATCGGTGTCAAAACCGTCGTCGTCCTTGCCGCTTTCCTGCACACCGTCCAGCACCACGTCGAGCAGCTTGAGTTTTTTGAGCTGCGCGGTTTCGGTGAGCACAAAGGACACGCGCTCGTTCCAGGTCATGGCCAGCTGTGTGGGCAGCTTGCCGGCGGCGATGTGCTGGGCTACCTCGTCGATGTCCAGGGTGTGGCGCGAATAGCGCACCGTGGCTTTCTGGTCGTCGGGCGTCTTGAGTTCGCAGTCGCGGTCCACGGTGAAGTTGTAGGGCGCTTCGCGCGTCGACAGCCAGTGCGACATCGCGGCGGCGGCCGACATCTGCGTCTGTATGGGGCTGGCCTTGAGGCCGGGCAGGGCGCCGGGGATTTCGCTGAGCGCCTCCACCAGGTAGCTGATCACTTTGTCGGCGCCCGTGAGATTGCCGGAATCGACCACCAGGAATTTGTTCACCGGGTCTATCCACAGCGTGGTGGTGGATCGTTTGGTGAAGGCGCGCGGCAACAGGTCCAGCATGGCTTCCTGCTTGAACTCTTTTTTGATCTTGGCGCCCACGCGCTCGCGGCCGGTTTCTTCCTTGTACTTCTCAATGCGTTCGTCCACCGCGGCCTTGACGGCCGAGGAGGGCACGGGCCGGCGCTCGGTGCACAGCCGCGCGATCACCGAGCGGCCTACGCTCTCGAGCAGCACGGTGCTTTTGTTGCCGCGCGGCGGCACCCAGCCGCTGGACTCCGGCTCGGTCGCGCCGCAGGGCACAAAGCGGTGGGACTGGAAAATTTCTTCCAGTGCCTCCAGGGGCGGCAACACAAAATCATCGGCAATGCGGAAAAAGATCGCGGTATTGAACATGGATTCCGGGGAGGGTGTGGGAGACAGGGAAAAGAGCCTGGCCGCGGGGCCGGGTGAAAGCGAAGGCCTTGTGGGGGATTCGCGGGTATGCGGGAAATTCTACCGGGTCTGCCGGCACGGGCTTGCGCGCTCCGCCGGCGCTCAGGCGATGTCGGCGGTATGAACGCCAAAGGCGCCCTTGCGCCTGTCTTCAAAATAACGTTCCAGCGTTTCCTTGACCGTCTTGAAGGCGATTTCATCCCAGGGAATTTCGGCTTCGGTGAACAGCCGTGCTTCTATGGTTTCGTGGCCGGGATTGAACTCGGTGCTCAAAAGCCGCGCCCGGTAAAACAGATGGACCTGGCCGACGCGCACCACGTTCATCACGGTGAAAAGGCCCAGCATTTCAAACTGCGCCCCGGCCTCTTCATCGGTCTCGCGGGCCGCGCCCTCGGCGGTGGTTTCCCCCAGCTCCATAAAACCGGCGGGCAAGGTCCACTTGCCCCAGCGCGGTTCGATGTTGCGCTTGCAGAGCAGCACCTGCGCGCCGTCCTCGCCCCAGGTGGGCACGGTGCCGACCACATTCAGCGGGTTTTCATAGTGGACGGTATTGCAGGCCGGGCAGACCGCGCGCTCCTTGGTGTCGCCGTCATCCGGCAGCCTGTAGGCCACGGCGGTGCCGCAGACGCGGCAGTGTTTCAGGGGAAGGCGATGCATCAAATGAGTGTAGCGGCTTCGTGCCCGGCCCAAACCGCCCGGGCACGCGGCCGCCCTCAGGGCTCGCCTATTTGAGCGAGGAGTAGTTGAGCGGTACCCAGGCGTAGGACTTGCCGGCCACCTTGCGCACATGGCCCAGGCCTGGGAAGGCGATGTGGGCCGAGCCGACCAGGTAGCCGCCCTTGGCCGCTGCGGCATAGGCCAGAGCCCGCTCTTTGGCGGCCGGTGCGGAATCGTTGTCGAACTTGATGGTGACGCCGGGATCGTCGAACTGGACAGCCGCCACATGCATCAGGTCGCCCCACAGCACCAGCTTCTCGCCCTTGCTTTCCACCACATACACGCTGTGGCCGGCCGTGTGGCCGTGGGTGGGTTGCGCGCTGATGCCGGGCACGAGCTCGGTGCGGCCCTCGAAAGTCTTGAGCTTGCCGGCCGCCGCGTAGGGCTTGATGGAGGCCATTGCGCCCTGGAAGAAGCCCTGCGACTCCTTGGGCGCCGCGTTCATCTTGGCTTCGTCGAGCCAGAAGTCGGCGTCGGCCTTGTCCACGCGCACGATGGCGTTGGGAAAGGCGACAGCGCCCCCAGCCGCCAGGCCGCCCACATGATCGGGGTGCATATGGGTGATGTAGATTTCGTCGACCTGCTCGGGCTGGTAGCCGGCCGCCTTGAGGTTGGCCTGCAGGCTGCCCAGCGTGGGGCCGAAGAGGCCCGCGGCGCCGGTGTCTATCAACACCAGCTTGCTGCCGGTGTTGATGAGGTAGGCATTCACCGAGGTTTCCACCTTGTCGTCCAGGAAGGCGCGTTTCAGGGCCGCATCGACCTTGGCCGGCGTGGTGCGGGTCAGCAGGTCCTTGACGGGCAGCTTGACAGTGCCGTCGGACAGCGCGGTGACTTCAAAGTCGCCGAGCATGACGCGGTAGTAGCCCGGGGCCTGGGTCTTGACCATGGGACCGGCGGCAATGGCGCTGAGCGCGGCGCCGGCCAGCAGGACGCTGAGGGCGAGATGCTTGAAAGTGAAAGGACGTGGCATGAAATTCCCCTTGAGTTGTTGCTGTGTTGTGGATGTTGTCGAAACGCGTGTGAATGTAGGGGCTGGGCGGATTTTTCGCCCGCTGTTTTCGGCAATCCCCTGCTCGCGGATGGGCGACTCGGTGGACCGGGCGCTCAAGGCCATAAAAAAAAACCGGGCTCTTGTCCCGGTTTTTGTGGGTGTGCGCCTAAACGCCGACAGGGCTCAGGCCTTGGTCGTCTTGGTATGCTTTTCGATGAGGCTGCGCGCCGTGTCGAGCAGCTTCTTGCCGTCGAAGCCCTTTTTGTTCATGTCTTCCACCCACTCGACTTCCACCGTGCGCGACTTGCGGCGGAAGTCCTGGGCTTCGGCGGCGCTCACGGTGTAAATCGTGTTGCCGCGGTCGCTGGCGGTCTTGCGGCCGGGCACGTCGTTGCCCTGCTGCACCTTGCCCAGCCAGGCCGAGGTCGCCATGCCGGAATTGTTGTCGATGACCTTCTTGAGCTCGGGCGCCAGCGAGTTGTACTTGGCCTTGTTCATGGCCATCACAAAGGTGGTGGTGTAGAGGCTGCCGCCGGCGGGGTCGAACTCGGCGTGGAACTTGGTCAGTTCGTTGACCTTGACCGAAGGCACGACCTCCCAGGGAATCACGCAGCCGTTGATGGTGCCCTTGCTCAGCGCATCGGGAATCTGCGGCAGCGGCATGCCGACCGGCGTGGCGCCCAGCACGCCCATGAGTTTGGTCACCTGGCGGGTCGGGGCGCGCAACTTGAGGCCGCGCATGTCGGCGATCGATTTGACGGGCTTGTCCACCGTGTGGATCACGCCGGGGCCGTGCACCTGCAGCGCCAGCACCTGGGTGTCCTTGAACTCGTCGGGTGCGACGGTCTGCACGTATTCCCAATAGGCCTTGGAGGTGGCTTCGGCGTTGGACATGATGAAAGGCAGCTCAAACACCTCGATGCGCGGAAAGCGCCCGGCGGTGTTGCCAGGCAAGGTCCAGACCACGTCGACCACACCGTCCTTGACCTGGTCATAGAGCTGCACGGGCGTGCCGCCCAGCTGCATGGCCGGGTAGCCTTCAAATTTGATGCGGCCGCCCGATTCCTTTTCGACTTTTTCCATCCAGGGCTTGTGCATGGCCAGCCAGACATTGGACGAGGGCGACATGAAGGTGTGGAACTTCAGGGTCACGGCCTGCTGGGCCAGGCTGGAGAGGGCTGGTGTGCCCAGGGCCGCGGCGGCGCCGGTTTTAAGAAGGGTTCGTCTTTGAATCATGGCGTGTCTCCTGTGGGCAATGGGGATAACTTAAGGCAAGCGAGCAGGTTTGAGAAGCGGTGAAAGCCCTAGCCGATGTATTTCACCAGCCACAGCGATATGCCGGGGAACAGCAGCAGCACCGTGGTGCGTATCGTGTCGCTGATGAGGAAGGGCATGACACCCTTGTAGCTTTCGCTGATAGGCACGTCTTTCGCCAGCCCGTTGACCACATAGACGTTCAGCCCCACCGGTGGCGCCAGCATGCCGAAGCCCACCGTCATCAGCACCATGATGCCGAACCAGATCGCGGTGGATTCCTTGGCCATGCCGAAGTCCAGGCCCATGACCATGGGGAAAAAGATCGGTATGGTCAGCAGCAGCATGGACAGCTCGTCCATCACCGCGCCCAGCACCACGTAAAACAGCAGGATGGCCGTGACGACCATCAGGGGCGACAGGCCCCAGCCGCCGACCACGCCGGCGAGCTGGTTGGGCACCTGGGTCAAAGCCAGGGCGGAGTTCATCAGGTCGGCGCCTATGAAGATCAGGAAAATCATGGCCGAGCTTTCCGCGGTGGCATAAAAACACAGCTTGAACTTGGCCCAGGTGATCTCGCGCTTGAGCAGGGCGGCCACAAAGGTGGCTGCCGCGCCCACGGCCGCGCCTTCGGTGGGCGTGAACCAGCCGCCATAGATGCCGCCGAAGACGATCATGAAGATGATGGCGATGGGCAGTATGCCCAGCAGGGAGGCCAGCGTCAGCGGTGGCCTGTCGTTGTCTACTTCGGGTGCTTGCCCCGGAACCATTCGCACATAGATGGCAATGGCCACCATGTAGCCGAACATCGCGATGATGCCCGGCACCATGGCCGCGGCAAACAGCTTGGCAATGTTCTGTTCGGTGAGGATGGCGTAAATCACCAGCGGAACGGACGGCGGGATCAAAATGCCCAGGGTGCCGCCGGCCGCCAGCGTGCCGGTGGACAGCCGGCCCGAATAGCCGTGGCGCTTCATCTCGGGAAGCGCCACGCCGGTGATGGTGGCGGCCGTCGCGACCGAAGACCCGCAGATGGCGCCGAAGGCCGCGCACGCGAGGATGGAGGCCATGGCCAGCCCGCCCTTGAAACGGCCCATCACACCGGCCGCGAAGCTGAACAGCGCGCGGCTGATGCCCCCCTGCGTCGCGAAATGCCCCATCAGGATGAAGAGGGGGATCACCGACAGGTCATAACTGGCAAAGCGCGCGAAGGCCTGGGAGTTGAGGAAACTGGAAAACGGGCCCCAGCCGGTTTGCATCACGTAGCCAATGGCGCCCGCGGCGAACATGGCGACCGCAATGGGCACACGGATGGCCATGAAGACCAGCATGATGCCGAATATGACCAGGGCAAGCGTGATGGAGCTCATATGTGCGCCTCCAGCTCGTCCAGCGCGTCGTGTGCTTCATGGGGGGCGCCGAAGCCGAAAACGGCCTGGTAAAAACCGATCACGCAGGTCAGCACGAAGGGCGGAACCATGGCGGCGTACACCGTCCATTCCGGAAAGCCCAGGATCTGGGTTTCCGAATGTGTCGTGTAGGAGTTGAGGCCGCCCAGCACCGTGCGCCAGGCCAGCAGGCCGAAGAGGATGCCCAGCAGCGCCGCGCCGAAACGGTCCAGCCTGTCGTTGGACGTCTGGCTGAGTTTGGCCGTGAAAAAGTCCACGATGATGTTGCCGCGCTGGATCTGGCAAAACGGCATGAAAAGCGCGATGGCCGCGCCGGTCACCACGCCGGTGAGCTCGAAGTCGCCGACCAGTGTGGCGCCCAGCAGGTTGCGGCCTATCAGGCTGGCACAGGTCATCAAGGTGATGGCCGTGAGCAGCACGCCGGCCAGCACGGCGCAGAGTTTTGCGAGGAACTGCAGGATTTTCAAGAAGGGTCTCCGAAAAGCAGGACAGGATCTCGGGAACGTCCCCGGACCGCATGGGCCGATTATCAGAATTGCGGCGTCATCCGGGCAGGCGGCTTACCCGAAGAGGCCGGGGTATTTGCGCGGTGATTACAACAGATGCGCGTTCATCGCGCAAACCGCCTGCCATGAAAAACGGCCGCGCGAGGCGGCCGTTCATGCTTGTCGCCGCCGCCTGTGGTGTGGGCGCGGACATGGGTAAAAGCGCGCTTAGGCGACCTTGATGGTCAGCGTACCCAGGCCGGCCACGCTGCCGACCATGGTGTCGCCGGAGACCACCGCCGCCACGCCTTCGGGCGTGCCGGTGTAAATCAGGTCGCCGGGCTGCAGCTCCCAGGCGGTCGACAGGTGCTCAATGGTTTCGGCGATGTTCCAGATCAGCTTGGACACGTTGCTGCGCTGGCGGTCCGTGCCGTTGACCTGGATATACAGCTCGGCATGGCTCACGTCGCCGGCCTGGGCCGCGGGCGTGATCGGGCCTATGGGCGCGGAGTGGTCGTAGGCCTTGCCTATGCACCAGGGACGGCCCTGTTTTTTCATCTCGCCCTGCAGGTCGCGGCGCGTCATGTCCAGGCCCACGGCGTAGCCGTAGATGTGTTTGTGCGCATCGGCGGCCTTGATGTTTTTGCCGCCCGTGCCTATGGCCACGACCAGCTCGATCTCATGGTGCAGATTTTTGGTCAGGCTCGGGTAGGGGATGGTGCCGGTGCCGCCGGCGTCCACCGCGACGATGGCGTCGGCCGGTTTCAGGAAGAAGAAGGGCGGCTCGCGGCCGGTAAAGCCCATTTCCTTGGCGTGCTCTTCGTAGTTGCGGCCCACGCAGTAAATGCGGTGCACGGGAAACCGCTCTTTGCTGCCGACGACGGGGATGGACACCGTGGCCGGTGGGGTGATGACAAAACTCATGACAACCTTTCTTCTCTGTGTATGCCCAGGGCCTGGTGCACCGGGCGGTCTGAAAAACTGAACAGCACACAAGATTGCGCCGAACGCAATTGCGCAGTGTGCCACGACGGAATCACAAAATGGTCGCGCGGGCCGAATTCAAAGGTCCGGGTTTCGCCGCCCTGCGTGATGTCGACCGAGCCCGAGCCCTCGACCACGCTGAACACGGCGCCGTCGGTCTGGCGCCAGGGCTTGCCGGCAAAGCCGGCGGGCAGGCGTTGCATGAAGGTCGCCATGGTGGGCATGGGCGAGCCGCCCGTGGCGGGGTTCACATAACGCAGCTTGACGCCGTCCCAGGCGTCGATGTCGCCATGGGTTTCCAGCTGGTGCAGGGTGTCGCGCGTGCGCTCGTAGGGATAGCTGAAGATGGGCGAGGTCTGGCCGAAGGGCGCGTCGTAGCGTACCGGCAGCATGTTGGCGCCGTAGCGGTGGCTGCTGATGCCCAGGGGCTTGGTGACTTCCTGCTGTTTGGCGCCGCCGTTCTCGGCAAAACCCGCGTCGAAAAAGCGCAGCATGGGAATGTCCAGGCCGTCCAGCCAGACCACCGCTGCGTCGGATTCGACGCGGCCTTCATGGCCGTGGTCGTGCCAGGTCCAACTGGGGGTGATGATGAAATCGCCGGGTTTCATCAGCGTGCGCTCGCCGTCGACGGCGGTGAAAGCACCGTGGCCTTCGACGACAAAACGCAGCGCGCTTTGCGTGTGGCGGTGGCTGGGTGCGATTTCACCGGGCAGGATGACCTGCAGGCCGGCGTAGAGCGACTGCGTGATGCAGGATTGCCCGCGCAGGCCGGGGTTTTCCAGGATCAGCACGCGGCGCACCGCTTCTTCGGCGGTGATCAGTTCGCCGGACTGCATCAGGAAGGGACGCACGTCGGCATATTTCCACAGCGCCGGCCGGCAGGGCGTGTTCGGCGACTGCGGCACCAGCGCATGCAGCACTTCCCAGAGCGGCGTCATGCTGTGCGCCGAAATGGCCTCATAAAAAGCCTTGCGCGCGGCGCCGCCCGGCACTGCGCTCTGGCCGTGGGCGGGAGGGGGCATCATGTCCATGATGGTGTCCTTCTTTGGTTAAAGATCGCCGTCGTTGTCGAAATACACGCCGTCCCCTTTGAGCAACTGCTGCAGCCGCCTCACGTCGGTCTCTGCAAAACTCAGGCCCGCGCCCGCCACGGCCGCCGCCGTGCCGGCCGCCTGGCCCATCACAAAGCAGCCGCCGCTGGCGCGCGCGGCCGACTGGCCCTCGTGCGTCATCGAGGCGCAGCGCCCGGCCACCAGCAGGTTGGCCAGGCCCTGGGGCACCAGCATGCGCCAGGGCAGCTCGTTGTAGGCGCGGCCCTGCGCGGCGTCGACGTTGCGCGGAAACTGCCAGTCGATGCGGCCGTCGGCATGCAGCTCCATGGGCCAGGCGTTGATGCCTATGGCGTCGTCAAAGCGGGCCGAGGAGAGGATGTCTTCGCCGCTCAGCGCATACAGGCCCTGGATGCGGCGCGTCTCGCGTATGCCGACCTGGGGCGCGATGTCCACGATGGCGGAATCCGCGAAGCCCGGTACCTCATTGCGCAGGAAACGGAAGTATTCGGTGATCTGGCGCCGGCCTTCGAGTTCGCCCTCGCTCAGTTGCCGTGCGTCGGTGGCATCCATGGCCGTGCCCTGGGCGTTGCGGATCTGCGTGACGTTGGCGCGCCATTCGGCCGGGTTCTTCTGCGGCCTGAGGATGGCGCCCTCGCGCGGAAACTTGTAGCGGCCCGGTTCGCGCGCCTGGCTCTCGGCCATCAGGGTGTTGATGGCCTTGAACTCGCCCACGGCCGCCAGCGCGCGCGGCGCATCGACATGGCCGACACGGAACATGGTCGAGGGAAACAGCGCGCTGCCGTGGCCGTCGCCGAGCTCGAAAGGCACGCCCGCGAAGTTCGCCACGTCGGCGTCGCCCGAGCAGTCGACAAAGCGCGTGGCGCGTATGGCCTGGCGGCCGGATTTGGTCTCCACCACCAGGGCGCTGATGCGATCACCCTCCATCACCACGGCCGCGGCCCAGGCATGAAAGAGGATGTGCACGCCGGCGGCCACCAGCAGCTGGTCGGCCGCGCATTTGTAGGCCGACACGTCGTAGGATCGCACGCGTATGCGGCCCTGCATGCCGTCCTGCGGCGCGTTCAGGCCGCCCAGCGTGTCTATGCGCTGCAGCAGCTCGTCGGCAACGCCGCGCACCACCTGCCGCATTTCGCCATTCTTGCGGCCATAGAGGCCCGCGAAATTGGTGACACCGCCGGCTGTGCCCATGCCGCCCAGGAAGCCGTAGCGCTCGACCAGCAAGGTGCGCGCACCATGCCGTGCCGCGCTGACACTGGCGGCCAGACCGGCGGGACCGCCACCCACGACAACGACGTCGTACTCCCCGTAAACGGGCAGGGTGCGCGCGGGTTCAGTGATGGAGGACATGGCTGTTTTCGGTGGCTTATTCAAGTTTGATGCCGCGCGACTGGATGATGCCGCCCAGGATGGCGGCCTCGTCCTTCACGCGGCTTTTAAGGCCGTCGGGCGAGGTGCCCACGGCCTGCCAGCCCTGGTTGAACAGTTTTTGCCGGGTGTCGGCGTCGCGGATGATGCGCGGCACTTCCTGTGCCAGCCGCGCTTGCGCGGCTTTGGAGAGGTTGGCCGGGCCTATCAGCGCCGTCCACACTTCAAGGTTGACCTTGGTCACGCCGGCATCGGCCAGCGGCGGCACCTCCGGCACCAGCGATGAGCGCCCGCCGGCCAGGCCTATGGCCTTGAGCTTGCCCGCGCGCACATGCGGCATGGCCACGCCGGGCGGGATCAGCGCCATCTGGATCTGGCCGCCCAGCATGGCGGTGACCACCTGTGGGTTGCCGGCAAAGGGCACATGCACGGGGGTGAGGCCGGGCACGCGGCTTTTGAGCAGCTCCATGCCCAGGTGGGCGACCGAGCCGTTGCCGACCGAGCCGTAGTTCCACTGGGCGCCGCCCTGGCGCGCGGCGGTGAAGAAGTCGGCCCCGCCGGGCTCGTTCGCGGGCGCCACCAGCACCAGCGGCGCGGTGGCTAGCAGCGAGATGGGCGTGAAATCTTTGGCGGGGTCGTAAGGTAGCTTGGGATACAGCAGTTTGGCCGAGGTCAGGTTGCCGTTGATGACGACGCCCAGCGTGTGGTCGTCCGTGGCCTTGGCGACCTGGTCGGCCGCGATATTGCCCGATGCGCCGGGTTTGTTGTCGATGACCACCGGCTGGCCCAGCGCGCGGCTCAGTGGTTCGGCCAGGGTGCGGGCCGCCATGTCGGGTGTGGAGCCGCCGGGAAAGCCCACGATGATGCGCACCGGCTTCGTCGGCCAGGCGGTGGGGGCCGCGGCCGCGGCGGACTGCGCGCAGGCGGCCAGAAACACGGCGGAGAACACGGTGGAATACACGCTGGCGAAAGGCTTCATCACAACAGTCCCTGAAACTTTAAAAGTGTCATTGGAACAGTTTTGACGGCTCGATTCCGTCGTACATCCACTTCAGGCCCGCGAAGCCCGTGCTTTCGGTGCCGCTCTGGAACATCTGGTTGCGAAGTTCACGCTGTACGCCGGCCGCATGGTAGATATCGCCATAAAAACGCGCGGTCAGCTGCACGCGGCCGGTGCGCAGGTAGCGCTTTTGCTGGTACTTCTGGAACGCTTTTTCCACGTCGCCGCGGGTATGGCGCAGCGCTTCGCGCAAGACCACCGCGTCCTCTATGGCCTGGCCGGCGCCCTGGGCCAGGTACTGCAGCATGGGGTGGGCGGCGTCGCCGAGCAGAGTCACGCGCCTGTCGGTCCAGTTCTTGACCGGCTCGCGGTCGCACAGCACCCACATTTTCCAGGTCTCTATCTTGCCCAGCAGTTCCTTGACCTGCGGGCAGGCTCCGGCGAAACGCTCGTTGAGCTCGGCTGTGTCGCCGAAGGTGTTCCAGCCTTCGTCGTATTTGTTGCTGTGGAACACCGCGACCAGGTTGAACAGCTCGCCGCGGCGCAGCGGGTAGTGCACCAGGTGGGTTTTTTCACCGCCCCAGAGCAGCACGTCGTCGCTCCACAAATGGGCCGGGACATCCTCGCGTTTGAGCACTGCGCGGTAGGCGATGTGGCCGGACACACGGGGCTTGCCATCGCCGACCACGGCCTCGCGGATGCGGCTCCACATGCCGTCGGCGCCTATCAGCGCGCTGCCTTCCACGGTTTCGCCGCCTTCGAGCCGCAGCGTCACGCCGTCCGCCGACTGGTCAAAGGACTCCACCTTGGCGCTGGTGCGCAGGGTGATGCCGGGCTGGGCGCGGCAGGCGTCCAGGAAGACCTGGTGCAGGTCGGCGCGGTAAATCACGCCGTAGGGGAAGCCATAAGTCGCGCGGGCCAGGTCGCCCAGCGGCACACGCACGACTTTTTCGCCGGTGCGCACGTCGTTCATGCCCAGGCCGGCGGGGAAGAAGGCCACGCGGTTGATCGCCTCGGTCAGGCCCAGGTAGTCGAACATGCGGAAGATGTTGGGGCCCAGCTGGATTCCCGCGCCGATTTCACCGAAGCTCGCCGCCTGCTCGAACAGGGTCACGCGGTGGCCGTCCTGGGCCAGCACCATGGCCGCGGCCAGCCCGCCGATGCCGCCGCCCGAGACGAGAAGAGGAAGTGCGGATGTGTGTGCCATAGGTCGGAGGATGGGTGGAAGGCTGAACCAGGGAGGGCTTGGGTCGGACGCCTTTATGATAAGTATACTTATCAATAGGGCGTTTGGTGCCTTGGTAGTTACCCTGAATTGCAAAGTGGGCCGTTAAACTCCGCACATGGCAAAAACATTTAATTTCAGCGAAGCTCCCGGGCACCTGATCCGCCGCGCGCAACAGCTCGCGGTGGCGATTTTCATGGAGGAGACGGCCGGTTTTGATGCGACGCCGGTGCAGTTTGCCATCCTGAATGCCTTGATGGACGACCCCGGCGAAGACCAGATCACGTTGTCGGGCCGGGTGGCCTTCGACCCCGCCACCTTCGGCTCGGTGATAGGGCGGCTGGAAGCCAAGGGCTGGGTCAAGCGCGAAGCCGACCCCGCCGACAAGCGCCGCAAACTGCTGTGGACCACGCCCGAGGGCGAAAAAATCGCGCTGCAGATGAAACGCGCCGTCAGCAAGACCCAACAGCGCATCCTGGCCCCGCTGGACGAGAACGAGCGGGTCCAGTTCAACCAGCTGCTGGCCAAGCTGGTCACCGGCCACGAGAACGACGGCCGCTAAGCCGGCACGTCAATAAAAAACGGGGCTTTTCAGCCCCGTTTTTTATGGGATTCGGCGAAATCTCAAGCCGACTTGGCGAGCAGGTCGAAATGCTCCACCGTGGGCGGGCCGGCAAAAAACGGCCCGACGATGGCGCGCCAGTCGGCAAAAGCCGGCGACTGGCGGAAGTCGACGATGTGGTTTTCCAGCGTATCCCAGAATATCTGCAGGATGTAGCGCTCGGGGCTTTCAATGCCTTTGTTGACTTTGAAACCCTGGAAGCCCTTGGACTTGGAAATCACGTCCCGCAGGCCGCGCTGTATGGCTTCGTCAAAAGCGGCCTGCTGGCCGGGGTGGATGCGGATGTCGGCGAGTTCGAGAATCATGAAAAAACACTCCTTTGCTTCGATGTCTCAGTATTGGCTCAGTATTGGGTCAGCGGCAACTGTACCGTCAACCCGTCCAGCGCCGGTGTGAGCTTGATCTGGCAGCTCAGGCGGCTGGCGGCAGTGCGCGGCGCGGCGGTGAATTCCAGCATGCCCAGTTCCTCGCCGTCGGGCGGCGGCAGGCTGGACGCGAAGGGCTCCTGGACATGCACATGGCAGGTGGCGCAGGTCAGCAGGCCGCCGCAGTCGGCGGCGATGCCGTCTATGCCGGCCGCCACGGCAGCCTCCATCAGGCTTTTGCCGGGCTTGCCCTGCGCCGAGGTGGCACGGCCGTCGGCCGCGATGAAATGAATCGTGATCATGGGTGAGTGTGATGCCGTCAGATGCGGCTGAAGTATTCGCGGCGCTGCCAGTCGTCCTTGTCTTCGGCGCTGTCGTGGCGGCTGATTTCCGCCTGTTTGATGTGCGTGAAGCCGTTGATGAAAGTATCGCCAAAACCCGCCACCAGCGTGGCGTCGGCTTTGACCGCCTCCAGGGCTTCGTCCAGGCTGGTGGGGATTTTCTCGGCGCTACCGCCATAGGGCGCGTCGGTGGCCGGCGGGGCCTTGAGGCGGCGCGTGATGCCGTCCAGCCCGGCGTGGATTTGCGAGGCCAGATAGAGATAGGGGTTGGCGGCGGGCTCGCCCAGGCGGTTTTCGATGCGCGTGCTGTTGTCCTTGCACTGGCCGACCACACGCAGCATGGCGCCGCGGTTGTCGCGGCCCCACAAAATCGCTTGCGGCGCCAGCGCATTGGGCCGGAATCGCCCGAAGCCGTTGAGGGTGGGCGTGCAAAAAGCCGTCATGCCGCGCGCATGCGCCAGCAGCCCGGCCAGGTAGTGCTCGCCGGTTTCCGAGAGTGTGTATTGCGCGTCGGCCGGCGCGCTGCCGGCGGCCGGGCTGGCGCGCTTGAACAGGTTGGCGCCGGTTGTCAGGTCCACCAGCGACTGGTGCAGATGCCAGCCGCTGGACATGATGTTGGGGAAGGGCGGGCGGCACATAAAGGTCGCGTGGTAGCCGGCGCGCCGCAGCGCCTGTTTCACCGCGCTGCGAAACAGCACCATGTTGTCGGCCGCCGCCAGCGCATCGGTCGCCTCGAACACCGCCTCGACCTGGCTGGGGCCGAGCTCGATTTCCAGCGACAGCAGCGGCAGGCCCAGCGCCTGCGCCGTGCGCTGCACGATGCGCAGCGGCTCTTCGGCCATGTCTGCCCACTGCTCGGACAGCAGGTGGTAGCCGGGGTGGATCATGCTCACCTGCGGCGGCAGGCCGGGCCAGCCGGCCAGTTCGGGGTCCAGTTGCGGATTCAGCCCGCCCTCGTTGATGCGGTAGATATGGAATTCGATTTCCAGCCCGCACTTCATGCCGTAGCCGGCCTCGGCCAGCTTGGCCAGCGCGCTTTGCAGCACGCGGCGCGTGTCGAGTGCGACCGGCCTGCCGTCGGGAAACCAGGGCTGGCACTGCAGCCAGCCGGTTTTTTCGGCCCAGGGCAGTTGCTGGAGGCTGGCCGGATCGGCCAGCAGCATCACATTGCCGCCGAATTCAAAACCCGGCAGGCCCGCCGCGCCGCCGGCCTCGAACACCTTGTAGGCGGTGCGGTCGGCCGTGTCCTTGAGCAGCAGCGTGCTGACCATGCCCACGCCGTCGGTCAGGGCCTGCGCCGCGGCGGCCGCCACCAAGGTCTTGCCGCGCAGCATGCCGTGCAGGTCGCACCAGGCAAAACGCACCAGCTCCAGGCCGCCGGCCTCGATGCGCCGCAGCGCCTCGGCCTGGGCGGCTTGCCGCGCGGCGTCGTGCACGCCGCATTGCACCGCGAAGCTGCTCATGGCTGTGTGGCAGTGTCGGCCGAAGCGGTCGAGGGCGCTTTTGCGTCCAGCCAGGGCGCGCCCTCGCGTTTGGCGCGGGCATTTTGCTGCCACCACTGGGCCCATTCGCCGGCCGGGGCGATGCCGTCCACCGTGTCCGGGCCTGTGATCATCGCGGCCTGCGCGGGATCGGCGATGCCGGGCGCCACGCCGCCGTTCTGCACGGTCTCAATCGCCTTGAGCAGCACGCGCCGGTTGGCCATGATGACCTTGTCGGAGGTGGCCAGGTGCTCGCGCGTGCGGTCCTGGATCGCGCCCATGCTTTCCACGGCCCACTGGTCGTGCACATTGATGTCTTCCTCGCCCATGCCCAGGTAGGTGGTGCTCATCTGCTCCTCGGCATTAAAACCCCAGTTGTTGTGGCGGCCGGCCTTGGGGATGTAGTCGGGCAGGGCGATGAACTGCTGGCGCTGCGCGCGCATGCTTTCGCGGTCCAGCGGGCCGGCAAAACTCGTGAAGAAGGTGTACCAGTAGGTGTGGGTGTCGTCCACCGGCACATGCATCTGGGTGATGGTCATGGTCTCCGACAGCGGGATCACAAAGGTGGCCGGAAAGATGGCGTTGGTCACGCGCACGTGGGTGAGCTTGTCGGTCATGGCGCGCAGCGCGGTCAGCTGCATGCCCCAGGGTTTGTTCTCGAAGCTGATGTCGGGCTGGGCGAACTCGCGCATGATGCGCGTCATCGGCCACTGCTCGCCGTCCTTGCTGCCGGCGCTGGCGCTGCGAAACTGTTTGCCGGCCGGGTTCTCGCCGATTTGCTCCAGCGGGTCGTCCTGCAAAAAGCGGTGCAAAAAGGATGGGTGCGCCGGGTCTATGCCCACTTCAAAGGCCTGCAGCCAGTTGGCGTTCCACAAGCCCTTGAAGGCAAAGCTGTGCGTGGCCGGCGCGGTAAAGCAGTCAAACGCGGGGAAGGGTGGCGGCGTGCTGCCCTCGTCGCCCAGCCAGGCAAACAGCACGCCGGCCTTTTCCATCACGGGGTAACTGCGCTGGCGTATGCGCTCGCACAGCTTGCTGCCGGTGGGTTCGGCCGGTGTTTCCAGGCAGCGGCCGTCGGTCGCGAACTTCCAGCCGTGAAAAGGGCAGCGCAGGCCGCCGCCTTGTTCCAGGCTTTCGCGCCGGCCGAAGGACAGGTCGGCGCCGCGGTGCGCGCAGTCGCGGTCCAGCAGGCCCCAGGCGCCGGAGGCATCCTTGAACAGCACCAGGTCCTGGCCGAAGAGCTTGAGCGCCTTGACCGGGCGGATTGCCATGCGTGGGTCCAGCGCCGGGTTGAACTCGTCGACCAGCGCGGCGGGCTGCCAGTACTGGCGCAGCAGCTTGCCGCAGGGCGTGCCGGCGGTGATGCGGGTCAGCAGTTGGTTTTGTTCAGCGTTCATGGCGGGGCCTTGTCATGCAGGGTAAATCTAAAAACGGTATCCCAAATTTAAAATTCAGTGTACATTCGCTGCCATGAACTTGCAAGAAACCGTTTTGATGCAGTTGCGCGACTTGATCCTGCGCGGCGAGTTCGAGCCCGGCCAGCGGCTGGCCGAGCAGCAACTGGCCGAGCGCCTGGGCGCCTCGCGCACGCCGGTGCGGGCCGCGCTGGTCACGCTGGAGCAGGAGGGGCTGGTCGAGGCCAACGACACCGGCAAATACCTGGTGCGCCAGTTCACGCCGCGCGAAGTGTCCGACGCCATCGCGGTGCGCGGCCACCTTGAGGGCATGGCGGCGCGCCTGGTGGCCGAGCACGGCGTGTCGCGCCAGCTGCAGCTCGATTTGCAGTCCTGCCTGGACGAAGGCGACCGTGCGCTGGCAGCCAACCCGCTGGGTTATGAGAACTACGCGGCCTATGCGGCCATGAACGACCGTTTCCACGCGCTGATCCTGCAGGCCAGCGGCAACCGCGCCTTGCAGCGCGCCGTCGAACTCAACGACAAACTGCCGTTCGCATCAGCCTCGGCCATGCTGCCCATGCAGTCCACGCTGGAGCAGGACCGCGACTGGATGCATTACGCGCACCGGCAGCACCACATGCTGTTCGCGGCGCTCAAGGCCGGCGAGGGCGCGCGTGCCCAGGCCCTGGCCGTGGAACACACCGAGGTGGCGCAAATGAATATGCGCATGGCACTGGAGCGGCGCGCCGAAACCGAAAGTGTGTTGCCGGGTTTGCGCCTTGTGGTCGGCGGTTAATTCCCCAGCAGCAGCTTGAGGTCTACCGAATCGGCGACGGCCTTGTTACCGGCGTCGCCCAGGTGCAGGTGGTCGCCCGAGTCGTAGGCCGGCAATAGCCTGAGCGGGTTTTGCGGGTCGCGCACCACCGCATCAAAGTCCAGCACCGCGTCGAATTCGCCGCTGCCGCGTATCCACGCATTGATACGCTGGCGCAGCGCGTCTTTCTCGGGGCTGTAGTAGTTTGCGATCGGCGAGCCCGGCATGGTCAATGCCCCTTCAAACGGTGTCAGCGTGGCGCCGGCGATGCGCACGCCGCGGCTGCGGGCCCGGGTGATCAGCTGCCGGTAGCCGGCTATCAGCGCATCGGCCTGCGTGGCCGGCTCCGCAGGTTCAAACGTGCTGCCGGGCCAGCTGATGTCGTTGATGCCCATGAGCAGCACCACGCCGGCCACGCCGGGCTGGCCCAGCACGTCGCGCTCAAAACGCGCCAGCGCATTCGGCCCCATGTGGTTCTTGAGCACCCGCCCGCCAGAGATGCCGGCATTGAGTACGGCCACCTTTTGCCCGGCCAGGCGGTGCGCGAGGAAGTCGGGCCAGCGGCTGTCGCTGCCCGGCGTGGAGGCCGCGCCGTCGGTGATGGAATCGCCAAAGGCCACCACGCTGCGCGTGCCGGGCGCAGCCTCCACCAGCACCGCGCTCAGGAAGAGGCGGCTGTTCACCACGCTGTCGGCTTTCACGCTGGCTGCGCCGGCCACATTGCCCGCCGCGATCTGCGCGGGCTGCAGGCCGTCCCAGTGGATGGTCGTGACCGGCGTGGTTTGCGGAAAGTACAGGCTGACGGCCAGGCGCTGCAGCGCTGCGACCTCCATTGCGACCGGATCGCTGACGATGGGCGCGCCTGCCGGCACGGTGGCCGTGGCCTGGCCCCCGAAGGTCAAGGCCAGGCCGGGGCCGCGGGTGCTGCCCGCGGCGTCGCCTGCCGCCGCGATGTAGGCCGCGCCTATCCGCAGGGGCTGCGTGCCGTATTCGTTGGACAGCACAATGCGCACGCGCGAGCCGCCCACGCCGGCGCGCACGACCTGACGCACCGTCTGGTCACCCAGGCTGGCCGGAAGCCCCAGGGGCAGGGCGAAATCGCCGGCCCAGATGGGCTGGGGGCTGGCCGTCCAGCCTGGAAGCCAGGCGCCATCGGCCGCTTGCGCCGGTGGAGCCAGCGCGGCGCACAGCAAGGCGATGGAGAGGGCGGACTTCAAGGCGCGGAGTTTCATCAAGGTACTCATGGCAATGCCGCTCAGCAGGTGGCGGGAATGGCTTGCGGTTCGGCCTTGTCACGCGACAGGCTGTACAGCGTGACGGCGATGCCCGCGAGCGTGATCAACGCGGCCAGCCAGCTGAGGCCGCCCAGGCCGAAGGTACTGCTCACGACCAGGCCGCCCAGCCAGGCGCCCATCGCATTGCCCACGTTGAAAGCGCCTATGTTGAGGCTGGCCGCCAGGTTCTGGCCTGCGCCGTGGGCTTGCTGCAGCACACGCATCTGCAGCGGCGCCACCGTGGCGAAAGAGGCCACGCCCAACAAGCCGACGAAAAGCACCGTGGCCACCGGCGAGTGCAGCACAAAACCCATGGCGCCCAGCACCAGCGCCGTCGCGCCCAGCGTGACCAGCAGGGACATGCGCAGGCCGCGGTCGGCCAGGCGCCCGCCCAGCAGGTTGCCGATAAAGATGCCGCCGCCGAACACCAGCAGGATGGGCGACACCGCGGCTTCGCTGAAGCCGGTGAGCCGGGTCAGGATGGGCTGGATGTAGGTGAAGATCGCGAACACGCCGGCAAAGCCGAATACCGTCATCAACAGGCCCAGCATGACTTGCGGGCGGGCCAACCCGGCCAGTTCCTGGCGCAGCGAGGCGCCGCCGTTTTCCGCCGCGCTGCGCGGCACAAAGACCGCCAGCACCAGGAAGGCCAGCAGGCCTATCAGCGCCACCACCCAGAAGGTGGCGCGCCAGCCATGGTGCAGGCCCAGCCAGGCGCCGGCCGGCACGCCCAGCAGGGTGGCCAGCGACAGGCCGCTGAACATGACGGCGATGGCCGAGGCCTTGCGCTCGGGTGCGACCAGGCCGGTGGCGACGATGGAGCCCACGCCGAAGAAAGTGCCGTGCGCCAGCGAGGTGATCACGCGCGCGGCCATCAGGCTGGCGTAATCGGGCGCCAGCGCGCAGGCCAGGTTGCCCAGCGTGAAGATGGCCATCAGCGCCAGCAGCACGGTTTTGCGCGGCAGCTTGCGCGTGGCCAGCGTCAGCACCGGCGCGCCCACCGCCACGCCCAGGGCGTAGCCGGAAATCAGCAGCCCGGCCGAAGCGATGCTGACGCCCAGGTCGGCGGACACCTGCAGTAGCAGACCCATGATGACAAATTCGGTTGTGCCTATGCCGAAGGAGCCGACGGTGAGGGCCAGCAGGCCTAGAGGAAGTGAGGGAGGTGATTTTTGCGCAGCCATGGAAGTCGCCAGAAAAGTGAGGATGCGGCTAGTGTGGAGACGCAGCGGCATCTTGACTAGAATGGCCTGGAGACAATCATTTGTGAATTCAATTCACAATAAGCCGGTCACAATAACCGCACCATGCCCCGTATAGACGTCAACCGCTCCGGCGAAATGGAAGCCTTTGTCCAGGTCGTGGACAAAGGCGGGTTTTCAGCCGCCGCGCGCCAGCTGTGCATGACGCCTTCGGCCGTCAGCAAGCTGGTGACCCGGCTGGAGGCGCGGCTGGGCACGCGCCTGGTCAACCGCTCCACCCGCAAGCTGCAGCTCACGCCCGAGGGCACGACGTTTTACGAACAAAGCACGCGCGTGCTGGCCGACATGGACGAGGCCGAGCGCGGTGCGGCCGCCGGCGCCATGCCGCGCGGGCGAGTCAGCATCAACGCCAGCATGCCGACCGCGCACTGCTTGCTGCTGCCGCTGGTGCCGGCCTTCCACGAGCGCTATCCCGACATTTCGCTGGACATCACGCTGACCGACCGCGTGGTCGACCTGCTGGACGAACGCACCGACGTGGCGATACGCTGGGGCGCGCTCGCCTCGTCCCAGCTGGTGGCGCGGCACCTGGGCGATACGGCGCAGCACATCGTCGGCAGCCCGGCCTACCTGGCGCGCCACGGCACGCCGCGCACGCTGCAGGAGCTGGAGGCGCACCAGCGCCTGGCCCATACCTTCAAGCGCAACATGCATTACTGGCCGGTGCGCGTGGACGGCCAGATCCAGCAATTGCCCATCACCGGCTACGCACGCGCGAGCGACGGCGAGGCGCTGCGCCACCTGGTGCTGGCGGGCGCGGGCCTGGCCCGCATGTCCCTGTTCCACATACGCCGCGACCTGGACGCGGGCCGCCTGGTGGCCGTGGCCGAGGACCTCAACCCGGGTGAGCGCGAACCCATCCATGCGGTGTTTGTCGGCCGGGGCGGCCGCCTGCCGGCGCGCGTGCGCGTGCTGCTGGATTTCCTGGTGGAGCAAGTCACCCAGGAAGTGCTCGATGCCGGCGGCGTGGGGCCGGATTACCTGCCCTGAGCGCTCCGGGCCTCCTAGGTAGTACCCGCTAGGTACAAGCCACTAGATAGCTTTCCCTATGGTTGCCGGCCCTGGACCTGCCTAGCATTCCCATATGGGGCCGCTCCCGGCCATGGAGAATGACTATGCACCGCCTTCCGTTCCGCACCCTGGGATTTGCCTTGTTGCTGCTGTCATCGGCCGGCGCCAGCCTGGCGCAGGATCGCTTCACGCCCTCAGCCGACGGCCAGGAAGTCACCGACAGCCGCACCGGCCTGATCTGGAAGCGTTGCGCCGAAGGCATGGTTTTCAAGGGCAAAACCTGCACCGGTCAGGCGGCTTTCCTGAACCAGCCCGATGCGGCCGCGCGCGCCAAGGCGGCTTCCGGGCCGGGGGCCGAATGGCGCCTGCCCATCCTCAAGGAGCTCTCCAGCATTGTGTCGGCGCGTGAGGCGGAGGAAAACAAGGCCGCGATAGATCCCAATGCCTTCCCCGCCACGCCGGTGGCCCGCTTCTGGACTTCCAGCAGCACCGGCCCCGGCTATTTCACCTTTGTCGGTTTCAGCGACGGCAGCGCCGGCGAAGCCCCGCGCGCCACCTCCGCCGCGGTGCGCCTGGTGCGCGGCGGGAAGTAAGAACTACTCTTTCGCCACCTGCAGCACCAGCTTGCCGAAGTTTTCGCCGTTAAAGAGCTTGAGCAGGGTCTCGGGGAAGGTATCCAGGCCGACGACCACGTCTTCCTTGCTTTTCATGGTGCCGGCCTTGAGGTAGCCTGCCATCTCGGCCACGCCCACGTGGTAGCGGTCGGCATAGTCAAACACCACGATGCCTTCCATGCGGGCGCGGTTCACCAGCAGCGACAGGTAGTTGGCCGGGCCCTTCACCGGCGTGGTGTTGTTGTACTGGCTGATCGCGCCGCAGATGATGATGCGGGCGCCGCGCGCCAGGCGCGCCAGCACCATGTCCAGGATCTCCCCGCCCACGTTGTCGAAGTAGATGTCTATGCCCTTGGGGCAGTGCTCCTTGAGCCCGGCGCGCACGTCGCCGTTTTTGTAGTCTATGCAGGCGTCGAAGCCCAGCTCCTTGACCACCCAGTCGCACTTGGCCTTGCCGCCGGCGATGCCGATCACGCGGCAGCCCTTGAGCTTGGCGATCTGGCCCACGGTCTGGCCCACGGCGCCGGCCGCGCCCGACACCACCACGGTTTCGCCGGCCTTGGGCAGGCCCACTTCCAGCAGGCCGAAGTAGCCCGTCATGCCGGGCAGGCCCAGCACATTGAGCCAGGACGTCAGGCCCAGGCGCGGGTCTATCTTGAACATGCCGCTGCGCTTGACCTGGTCGGCCGGGATCAGGCAGTACTCCTGCACGTCGAGCGCGGCATTCACATAGTCGCCCACGGCAAAAGCCGGGTTTTGCGAGGCGATCACCTTGCCCACGCCGCCGGCGCGCATCACCGCGCCGATTTCCACCGGCGGGATGTAGCTCTTGGCGTCGTTCATCCAGCCGCGCATGGCCGGGTCCAGCGACAGGTACAAAGTCTTGACAAGCACGCCGCCCGGGCCGGGTTCGGCCACGGGTTCGGTGGTGAAGCTCCAGTTGTCGCGTGTGGGCAGGCCGACGGGGCGGCTGGCCAGGCGAATCTGGTGGTTGCTCAGGCTGGTGATGGCGCTCATGGGGTGTCTCCGCTGTATCTGTTGAGAGGGGTTCGCAGGCATGGTAGCGGCGGGGCGGCCCGGCGTCAGTCGCGCAGGCGATTGCCCTGCCCTGCCACAGGGGGCGCTTGAAGCCACACGAGATGTGCGACGGCTAGGAGGTATTCAATCCAGCCGGGGCCGCGGAACCGGCTTTGCCGGGCCGCAGGCGCAGCGCCCCCTTTCGTGATGAAAGGGGCAGCGAGATGCCGCAGGCTCACGAAGTGACGAGCGTGGGGGCCATCGTTTATGCTTTAGAGATGAAACTCCACAACTATTTCCGCTCATCGTCGTCGTTTCGTGTACGCATCGCGATGGAGCTCAAGGGCCTGAGCTACGACTACATTCCCGTGCACATCGCCAAGGGCGAACACAAGCAGCCGCCGTATGCCGCCCTGGCCGCCGACACCCTGGTGCCGCTGCTCGAAGTCGACGGTGAAAAACTCTCGCAGTCCATGGCCATCATCGAATACCTGGACGAAAAACACCCCACGCCGGCCCTGTTGCCGGCCGACGCGCTGGGCCGTGCCAAGGTGCGTGCGCTGGCCCAGTCGATTGCCTGTGAAATCCATCCCGTCAACAATCTGCGCATCCTCAAATACCTGGTCAAGGAGCTCAAGCTTGACGAGGCGGCCAAAAACGCCTGGTATGTGCACTGGTGCCGCGAAGGGCTGGAGGCCTTTGAACGCCAGCTGGCGCAGTTGCCGCCATCGACCTATTGCTACGGCAACACGCCCACCCTGGCCGACTGCTGCCTGGTGCCGCAAATCTTCAATGCCAAGCGCTTTAATGTGAGCTTTGACGGCCTGCCGCGCACCATGGCCGCGTTTGACGCCTGCATGGCGCTGCCGGCCTTCCAGAAGGCCCAGCCTTCGGCTTGCCCCGACAACGAGGCTTGATCTGCCTGTGCATGCGGATTGGCTGATTCCCGACTGGCCGGCACCCGCCGGTGTGCGTGCGGTGTTCACCACCCGGGCGGGCGGCCTGTCGGCCGCGCCTTATGACAGCCTGAACCTGGGCGACCATGTCGGCGACCTGCCGGCCAGGGTCGCGGCCAACCGCGCCTTGTTGCGCCAGGCCCTGGGCGGCCGCGCGGTTTTTCTGCAGCAGGTGCATGGCAATGAAGTGCTGGCGCTCGACGCCGCTACCGACGACGGCTTGCAGGCCGATGCGTGTGTGACGAAAGAAGCCGGCATCGCCTGCACCATCATGGTGGCCGACTGTCTTCCTGTTTTGTTGGCTATTGCGGATGGTGTGACGGTGGCTGCCGCGCATGCGGGCTGGCGTGGACTGGCGGGCGGCAAAAATGGAAGAGGCGTTCTTGAATCGGTGCATACCGCGATGGGCGCCGATGCGGACACCGTGGCATGGCTGGGCCCGTGCATAGGGCCCTCGGCCTTTGAAGTCGGCCCTGAAGTCAAAGCCGCATTTGAAGCCGCGCAATCCGAAGCCGGCCGCCTGTTCAAACCCACCGGTTCGGGCAAATACCTGGCCGACCTGCCTGGCCTGGCGCGGCTGCGTCTCCATGCGCTGGGTATCACCCGGATCTACGGCAATGACGGCAGCGATGCCTGGTGCACCGTGCGCAATCCCTCGCGGTTTTTCTCGCACAGGCGCGATGCCGGCCCCGCCGGCAATGGCTTTGGCACAACGGGACGCATGGCAGCCTGCATCTGGCGCGATTGAAGCGCTGCCTTATCCGCTGTGCGGCCGCATGCGTATGCCACTTTTTGGTGCGATCGACCCGGCGTATGGGCGCGCAGTTCTCAGCCCTTCGGTGCTTCTTCCGCAGCGTTCTCGCGCGGTGAATCCTTTGCTGCAGTTTGCTGCAGGCGTTCCTGCTCCGCGCGTTTTTTGAGCGCCTTGCTGCGCGCGGGAGCGCCCATCAGGTAAACCACCAATGCCACAGGACCCAGTCCATAGAGTACAAAGGTAACCACAGCCCCGAGGACCGTACCGTTGCTGTTTGTCGCTTCGGCAACGCTCATCATGAGCACAACGTAAATCCAGGCGATGACAACCAAATACATAAATACTTGAAACTGGGCGTGCAGTCGGAAATTTTTAAAGCAAATCCTACGATACTGGTGGTGTGCTCAAAAGAGTCACCGAGACTCAACATGATCGGGGATATAAATGGATTCTGACGCAAACCGGGCCCAGGCGGCCCGTCAGATGCAAGAGACTTTTGCCGCGGGCCTGCAACAGGCCATGGGGGCCATGGCAAGCGGCATGCCGGCGGGCTTTGGTTTTCCCAACGGCGTGAGTGGCGCGAACGGTGCTCAGGGCCAGCCCCTGCTGCAGTTCGACCCGGCCAAGCTCCAGGAACTGCAGCAGCGCTACATCGCGGATGCCTCGGCCCTCTGGAACCAGGGCCTGCAGGACGGTGCCGACACCCTGGTGGCCTCGGACCGCCGCTTTTCCAATGAAGCCTGGAAAGCCAACCCGGTCTCGAAATTTTCCGCTTCCACCTATTTGCTCAATGCCCGCACCCTGATGGAACTGGCCGACGCGGTGCAGGCCGACGCCAAGACGCGCGCGCGCGTGCGTTTTGCCGTCGAACAATGGATGGCGGCCACCGCGCCCAGTAATTTCCTGGCGCTCAATGCCGAGGCTCAGCAAAAAGCCATCCAGAGCCAGGGCGAAAGCATTGCCCAGGGCATCACCAACCTGCTGCACGACATGAAGCAGGGCCATGTGTCCATGACCGACGAGCGTGTGTTCGAGGTCGGCAAGAACGTCGCCACCACCGAAGGCGCGGTGGTGTTCGAGAACGAATTCTTCCAGCTGCTCGAATACAAGCCGCTCACGGCCAAGGTCTATGAAAAGCCCTTTTTGCTGGTGCCGCCCTGCATCAACAAGTTCTACATTCTTGATTTGCAGCCCGAGAACTCGCTGATCCGCTACGCGGTCAGCCAGGGCCACCGCACTTTTGTGGTCAGCTGGCGCAACCCCGACGAGTCCATGGCCGGCAAGACCTGGGACGACTACATCGAGCACGCCGCCATCAAGGCCATCGAAGTGGTGCAGGACATCACCGGCGCCAAAACGCTGAACGCCTTGGGCTTTTGTGTGGGCGGCACCATCCTGGGCACGGCGCTGTCGGTGCTGGCCGCGCGCGGCAAAAAACCGGTGGCCAGCGCCACCTTGCTGACTTCCTTCCTGGACTTCACCGACACCGGCATCCTGGACATCTTCATCGACGAAACCTCGGTCAAGTACCGCGAGGCCGAGATGGGGCAGGGCGGTTTGCTCAAGGGCCAGGACCTGGCTTCCACCTTCAGCTTTTTGCGGCCCAACGACCTCGTCTGGAACTATGTGGTGGGCAACTACCTCAAGGGCGAAACGCCGCCGCCCTTTGACCTGCTCTACTGGAACAGCGACTCCACCAACCTGCCCGGGCCTTTTTACGCCTGGTACCTGCGCAACACCTATTTCGAGAACAACCTCGTCAAGCCCGGCAAAGCCGTGGTCTGCGGGCAGAAGGTCGACCTGCGCAAGGTCGACATCCCGGTCTACCTCTACGGCTCGCGCGAAGACCACATCGTGCCCATAGGTGGCGCTTATGCTTCCACCCAGCATTTGCCGGGCCCCAAGCGTTTTGTGATGGGGGCTTCAGGCCACATCGCCGGCGTGATCAACCCGCCGGCCAAGAAAAAACGCAGCTACTGGACCCGTGACAAGCTGCCGCAGGGCAAATTCCCGGCCACCCAGGCCGAATGGCTCAAGGGCGCGACCGAGCACCCCGGCAGCTGGTGGACGGACTGGTCGGACTGGCTCACAGGCCATGCCGGCAAGCAGGTCGCAGCGCCCAAGGCCTACGGCAGCCGCAAATACACCGTCATAGAGCCCGCGCCGGGCCGCTACGTCAAGGCCAAGGCCTGAGCGCCGGCACGCGCGGCCCTGTCATCACAGTTTAAAAACCACTCCAGAAACTTCAAAAAGGGAACACATCATGGAAGACATCGTTATCGTTGCAGCCGGCCGCACCGCGGTGGGCAAATTCGGCGGCTCGCTGGCCAAGATCCCCGCGACCGAACTCGGCGCGGCCGTCATCAAGGGCGTGCTGGAGCGCTCCGGCCTGAGCGCCGAGCAATTGGGTGAAGTCATCATGGGCCAGGTGCTCACGGCCGGCGTCGGCCAGAACCCGGCGCGCCAGTCCGTCATCAAGGCCGGTTTCCCCAACGGCATCCCGGGCCTGACCATCAACGCGGTCTGCGGTTCTGGCCTCAAGTCGGTCATGCTCGCGGCCCAGGCCGTGGCCACGGGCGACAGCGAAATCGTGATCGCCGGCGGCCAGGAAAACATGAGCGCCGCACCGCACGTGCTCAACGGCTCGCGTGACGGCCAGCGCATGGGCGACTGGAAGATGGTCGACTCCATGATCGTCGACGGCCTGTGGGACGTCTACAACCAGTACCACATGGGCATCACCGCCGAGAACGTCGCCAAAAAATACGGCATTGACCGCGCCGCGCAGGACGCGCTGGCCCTGGCCAGCCAGACCAAGGCCGCGGCCGCGCAGGACGCCGGCAAGTTCAAGGACGAAATCATCCCCGTCACCATTCCCCAGAAGAAGGGCGACCCGGTGGTGTTCGCCGCCGACGAGTTCATCAACCGCAAGACCAGCGCCGAAGGCCTGGCCGGCCTGCGCCCGGCCTTCGACAAGGCCGGCGGCGTGACGGCCGGCAATGCCTCGGGCCTGAACGACGGCGCCGCCGCCGTGATGGTCATGACGGCCAAAAAGGCCGCCGCGCTGGGCCTGAAGCCGCTGGCGCGCATTGCCAGCTACGCCACCACCGGCCTGGACCCGGCCTACATGGGCATGGGCCCGGTGCCGGCCTCGACCAAGGCGCTGCAGCGCGCGGGCTGGAAAGCCCAGGACCTGGACCTGCTCGAAATCAACGAAGCCTTCGCGGCCCAGGCCTGCGCGGTCAACAAGGAAATGGGCTGGGACACCAGCAAGGTCAACGTCAACGGCGGCGCCATCGCCATCGGCCACCCGATTGGTGCGTCCGGTTGCCGCATTCTGGTGACGCTGCTGCACGAGATGGCGCGCCGCGACGCGAAAAAAGGCATCGCCAGCCTGTGCATAGGCGGCGGCATGGGGGTAGCCCTGACCCTGGAGCGCTGAGCCCGGGGTCACAATGCTCCAACCGGCACACATCCTGCATACGCAGTGATCGCAGCCATGGCACGCGTTGGGACATTCAACGGTTTTCAGGCAGTTAAAAAGCGTTAAAGACAGTTCACAAAATCAATCAAGGAGATCGCAATGGCAAAAAAAGTAGCGTACGTCACGGGCGGCATGGGCGGCATTGGAACCGCCATCTGCCAACGCCTGGCTAAAGACGGTTTCACGGTGATCGCGGGCTGCGGCCCCACGCGCGACTATGCCAAGTGGCTCGATGAGCAGAAGGCGCTGGGCCACACCTTTTACGCCTCGGTGGGCAATGTCGGCGACTGGGACTCCACCGTCGCGGCCTTCGACAAGGTCAAGGCCGAGCACGGCCCGGTGTCGGTACTGGTCAACAACGCCGGCATCACGCGCGACGGCCAGTTCCGCAAGATGAGCAAGGCCGACTGGGACGCGGTGATTTCCACCAACCTCAACAGCATGTTCAACGTGACCAAGCAGGTCATCGAGGGCATGATTGAAGCGGGCTTCGGGCGCATCATCAACATCTCCTCGGTCAACGGCCAGAAGGGCCAGTTCGGCCAGGTCAACTACTCCACCGCCAAGGCCGGCCTGCACGGCTTCACCATGGCGCTGGCGCAGGAGGTCGCGGCCAAGGGCGTGACGGTCAACACCGTGAGCCCGGGCTATATCGGCACCGACATGGTGAAAGCCATCCGCCCCGACGTGCTCGAAAAAATCGTCGCGGGTGTGCCGGCCAAGCGCCTGGGCCAGCCCGAAGAAATCGCCTCCATCATTGCGTGGATCGCGTCCGAAGAAGGCGGCTATGCGACCGGCGCGGACTTCTCGCTCAATGGCGGCCTGCACATGGGCTGATCGCCTTCCAGGCGCTTGGTAAAAAACCCGCCTCGGCGGGTTTTTTTTATGGCTCAGCGCAAAGAAGGAAGGACGCGAAAAACTCAGGGCAGAGGCTCGAAAGAAACATAGCGTCCCTTCACGTCCAGCACGGTGCCGGGCTTCTCGGTCGCTTCGGCCGCCTGCTGGAATCCCAACGACAGGAAGATGCCGTGTTCCGGCAGCCAGACATAGTCCGAGCGGCGCTCGGCGGCCTGCTCGCTGGCATGGCTGGTGCAATTGACCCTGGCGTAGGAGCCGGTGAAGCCGGTGCCGATCGCTGAACCGTCCACCTGCCCGGAACGCTCGCAGTGCCGGCTGCTCTGGTAGCGCGTGGTCTGCAGCGTCAGGCTCTTGCCGTCGGTGTCGGACAGCCTGTCCATGGTGAGGTCCAGCTTCCATGCGGCTGCGTCGGGCGTTCCGCCTTCCTGCGTGCTTTTGAGGGCTTGCACCGAGTCGTTGTACCAACCGACCCGGCCCATCAGGTCGTGCACCAGCGGCGCGACTTCGCGGCTGCGCGTGTGCACCGAAAACAGGTTGCGAAACAGCACGTAGCGCTCCTGGTAGACCACGCTGCGGCCCCCCAGGTCGAACCAGTCGTCCTGGCGCATGACCAGTCCGTTTCCCATGGGTTGCAGGGTCACGCGAATCTCCACTTCCAGCTGGCCGGACGGCGAGGAATAGCTGCGCCGGGTGGCGTACTTGAATGAGCGCGTGACGGGTTTGCCGAACGAAGGGTCCAGCGCGGCCGCGTTGGCGACCACCTGGGGCGAAAGATCCGAGAGCGCCAGCGGCTGGTAGGGATGCAGGTAGGCGATCACCGCCAGCGCCAGGGCGATCAGCGTCAAGGGCGCCCACCAGTAGCCTATCCACCGATTTCGTTTGACGGAAGACGTGGGGTTCGGCATGCGGCCATTGTAGGCATGGGCCTGCGGCCGGGCCCCTGGTTTTACCCTCAATGCAAGCGCTTCAACGCTGCCGTCCCGGGGCCTGCTGGGGCCAGCCCTCGCAAACATCCCGCGGGCGCGTGGGGATTTGGCAGCTGGGCGCCCAGGCAACTGTAGTAAATTGAACGGACGTGTTCTACGGGGACAGCCCGCCTGCCGGGCTGCGTCGCAGGCCTTCCTTGGAGTCTTGATGGGCTCTTAACCGTTTTCTAAAAGGAATCCCTCCCGCATGCCCCACAGCGTCTCCCTGATCAGCACCATCGCCGCCGGCCTGGGCCTGGCCTTGATCTTTGGCTTTCTTGCCGTGCGGCTGCGTTTGCCCGCGCTGGTGGGCTATCTGCTGGCGGGCGTGATCATCGGACCCTTCACGCCCGGCTTTGTGGCCGACGCGGAG
Source organism: Polaromonas sp. P1_A2 (assembly GCF_056406895.1). Taxonomy (NCBI): domain Bacteria; kingdom Pseudomonadati; phylum Pseudomonadota; class Betaproteobacteria; order Burkholderiales; family Comamonadaceae; genus Polaromonas; species Polaromonas sp. P1_A2. Next base: position 139,924 of record NZ_JBFTZI010000002.1, read on the forward strand.
ATCGCCAGCCAGCTTGCCGAAATCGGCGTGATGCTGCTGATGTTCGGCGTGGGCCTGCATTTTTCGCTCGACGACCTGCTGGCGGTGCGCAAGATCGCCGTGCCCGGTGCCGTTGTGCAGATGACGGTGGCCACCGCGCTGGGCATGGGCCTGGCGCACTGGTGGGGCTGGAACCTGGGCGGCGCGCTGGTGTTCGGCCTCTCGCTTTCCGTGGCCAGCACTGTGGTGCTGCTGCGCGCGCTGGAAAGCCGCGGCATCCTCGATTCGGTCAACGGGCGCATCGCCGTGGGCTGGCTGGTCGTCGAAGACCTGGCCATGGTGCTTGTGCTGGTGCTGCTGCCGCCGCTGGGCGGCTGGCTGTCGGGCAAGGTCGATGCCGACGTCAACGCGCTGTGGAAAACGCTGGGCATCACCTTGCTGCAAGTGGGCGGCTTTGTGGTCCTGATGCTGGTGGTGGGGCGGCGCTTTTTCCCCTGGGTGCTGTGGCAGGTACAGCGCACCGGCTCGCGCGAGCTGTTCACGCTGTGCGTGGTGGCCGCCGCCGTGAGCATCGCCTTCGGCGCCACGGCGCTGTTCGGCGTGTCCTTCGCGCTGGGCGCCTTCTTCGCCGGCATGGTGATGCGCGAGTCCGAGTTCAGCCACCGCGCCGCCGAGGAGTCGCTGCCCCTGCGCGACGCTTTCGCCGTGCTGTTTTTTGTGTCGGTGGGCATGCTCTTCGACCCCTGGGTGCTGCTGGAGCGGCCGCTGCAGGTGCTGGCCGTGGTGGCCATCATCATCGTCGGCAAGACACTCGCGGCCGGCGCGCTGGTGCTGGCTTTCCGCTACCCGCTCAACACGGCGCTTACGGTCTCGGCCAGCCTGGCGCAGATCGGCGAGTTCTCCTTCATCCTGGTCGGCCTGGGTGCCTCGCTGGGCCTGCTGCCGCCCGAGGGGCAAAGCCTGGTGCTGGCCGGCGCCCTGATCTCCATCGCGCTCAACCAGCTGGTGTTCAAGGCGGTGCAGCCGCTGCAGCAATGGATACTGGCGAAGTCGCCGCTGGCGCGCAAGCTCGAGGCGCGCGACGACCCGACCGCCGAACTGCCGGCCAGCACCGACGAAAAATATCTGTCCAACCACGTGGTGCTGGTGGGTTATGGGCGGGTGGGGCGGCGCATTGCCGAGGCGCTCAAAGCGCACCACGTCCCCTTTGTGGTGGCCGAGCAGAATCGCGAGGCGGTGGAGCGGCTACGGGCCGAGGGAACGGCCGCCGTGTCAGGCGACGCCGTGGAAGCCGAAGTGATGGTGCAGGCTCATATCGCGCAGGCGCGCATGCTGGTGATCGCCACGCCCGACACCCTGGACGTGCGGCAGATGGTGGCGACGGCGCGCACGCTCAATCCTGCCATTGAAATCGTGGTGCGTACCCACAACGAGGCCGAAGCACGGCTGCTCGACAGCGAGAAGGCCGGCAAGGTCTTCCTCGGCGAGCAGGAGCTGGCGCAGTCCATGACGCGCCATGTGCTGGAGCGTTCCGGCGCGGCCGCAGCGCCGGACGCAAGCCACTAGTGCCTCAGGCCGTGGCGAGCGGCGTGTCGATGAAAGGCCTGATGTTGCGCATCGCGCGCGCGACGTAGTCTTCCTTCTCGCCCACGGGCGCGACGTAATGCATCGCGCCGTGCGCCTCCGCCAGGCCCACCAGGCGGGCAATGACCCAGGCGGCCAGGTATTGCGAGGCCAGGCAGCCGCCGGCCGTCGCCACATTGCCCTTGGCCACAAAAGGCTGGTTCAGCACGGTGACGCCGGCTTCCTCGACCCAGGGTTTGGTCGTCAGGTCGGTGCAGGCCGGCACGCCGGCAAGCAGCCCGAGTTTTGCCAGCACCAGCGTGCCCGAGCACTGCGCGCCCAGCAACTGCCGCGAAGGGTCCAGCCGCAACTGCGCCATCAAGGCCGAATCGGCCACCACCTCGCGCGTACGCATGCCGCTGCCGACGATGACCGCGTCGGCGGCGCTGGCTTCGGCCAGCGATGCCTGCGCTTCAAGCACCACGCCGTTCATGGACTTCACGCGCGCGGTGGGGCTGGCAATCGACACGCGCCATCCCGGCTTCCTGACGCGGTTGAGGATGCCGAGCGCTATCAGCGAGTCGAGTTCATTAAAGCCTTCAAAGGTGAGGATGGCGATGTGCATGGTGGCGGTTTCTCCGTGGTGTATGGATTCAGGTGGAACCATCGTAGACATGCTACGCAATACAATCAAATGATTGTCATGGATACATCGCCCTATGGCCCAGGCCCGCTACAAACAATTGGTTGATACGCTCGCAGCGGACATTCGCGCGGGGCGACTGCCGCCGGGCACGCGCCTGCCCACCCACCGCGGGCTTGCCGAAGAGCATGGCCTGGCGCTGGTGACGGCGACGCGCGTTTATGCGGAGCTCGGGGCCATGGGTCTGGTCAGCGGCGAAACCGGCCGCGGCACCTTTGTGCGGGAGAGCACGCTTGCGCGCGAACTGGGCATAGACCAGCACGTCGTGGCCTCGGGCATGGTGGACCTGAATTTCAACTACCCGTCGCTGCCGGGCCAGGCCGAGCTGCTGCGAGAGGGCTTGCGCCAGCTCGCCGCCTCCGGCGACCTGGAGGCCCTGTTGCGCTACCAGCCGCACGGAGGGCGCCCGCATGAGCGCGCGGCCATGGCGCGCCACCTCGCATCCCGGGGCTTAAGTGTGAGTGCGGACCAGGTGGTGATTGTGAACGGCGCCCAGCAAGGCCTGGCCATCACCGCCATGGCGCTGCTGCAGCCGGGCGATGTGGTCGCGGCCGATGCGCTCAGCTATCCGGGCTTCAAGGTGCTGGCCCAAGCGCATCGCCTGGAGCTCGCGCCGATTCCGGCGGCCGGCAACGGCCCCGACCTGGACGCGCTGGAGCGCCTGTGCCGGCGCCGGCGTGTACGCGCCGTCTATGCGATGCCGACGCTGCACAACCCCCTGGGCTGGGTCATGGGTCCGAGCCGCCGGCGCCAGCTGGTGGCCATTGCCCGGCGGCATGGCCTGCTCATCATCGAGGATGCGGCCTATGCTTTTCTCGCCCAGGACCCGCCAGCCCCGCTGGCGGCGCTGGCCCCCGAAATTACGGTTTATGTGTCGGGGCTTTCCAAGAGTGTGGCAACCGGCTTGCGTGTCGGCTTTGTTGCCGCACCGGCTGGGGACGTTCCCAGGCTGGAGCGTGCGATCAGGGCCAGCACCTGGAATACGCCCGGCGTGATGACGGCGCTGGCCTGCGGCTGGCTGGAAGACGGCACGGTCGCCCGCCTCGAATCGGAAAAACGCAGCGACGCTGAAGCCCGCCAGGCGATTGCCGCCGAGGTCTTCGCGGGGCTGCGCTGTGTGCGCCATCCGTCCTCTTATTTCGTCTGGCTTCCGATGGCGGAGGAACAGCGGGCCGACAAGCTTGCCGCGGCGCTCATGCGCGAGGGGATATCGGTGTCCACGGCCGAAGCCTTCGCGACCACCGCCCAGGTGCCGCATGCCATCCGCCTGGCCCTGGGATCGGTGGGGCTGGAAACGCTGCGCGAGGCGCTGCAAAAAGTCAGGCACGCGGTAGACGCGCAAGCCTGGTGAGGCCCTAGTTCTTCGCCCTGGCCCGCAGCACGGCCGAGCGCACCAGTGCCAGCCTGTCGTTGCCGAAATACATGTCTTCGCCCACAAAAAAGGTGGGCGAGCCGAAGGCGCCGCGGCGTATGGCTTCGTCGGTGTTGGCCTTGAGTTGCTCCTTGATGTCGGGCCGGGCGATGCCTGCCAGGAAAGCCTCGGCATCAATGCCCACCTGCCGGCAAATCGCGGCTAGCACCTCGTCCTGCGAGATGTCTTCCTCGCGCGTGAAATAGGCCGCGAAAGTGGCTTCGATGAAAGCGAGGTAATGCGGCTGCGCCGCGGCATCCTGCGCAATCCACAGGCAGCCGCGCATGGCCTTGACGCTGTTGACCGGGAATATTTTGGGCGGGAAGGCGATCTTCAGGCCGGCTTCGCGCGCGTTGTCGCGCACGTCCTTGAGCATGTAGCGGTTCTTGGGCGTGTCCATGTCTTCGCGCGCCGCGTAAATGCCTTTGTTGACGCTGTTGAAGATGCCGCCCACCAGCACGGGTTTCCAGTTGATGGTCTCCTCGAGTTCGGCCGCCAGCGGCTGGATGTTGCGAAAGGCGATATAGGTCCAGGGGCTGGAGCAGTCGAAGAAAAATTCAATCATGGTGTGTCTCTTGGGGGCTGTTTTTTGTGGGGGAGGTCAGGACATCTTGTGCGCGCCCTCGCGCACGCTTTGCGAAGTTTGGCCGAACAAGGCTTTGCGCGCCTCTTCGGTCAGGGCCGGCGCACGCAGCTCCTTGCCCAGGTCCAGCCCGCGTTTGACGGCCAGCCTCTCGAACAAGGCGTCGTACCAGCGCTGCACATGCGGGAATTTTTGCAGGTCCACCTGCTGCGCCTTGTGGGTGCGTACCCAGGGGAAGATGGCCATGTCGGCAATGGAATAATCGGCGCCGGCCACAAACGCGCCCGTGCGTGCCAGCTGCGCATCGAGCACCCCGTAAAGGCGGTCCACCTCCTTGCCGTAGCGGTCTATGGCGTAGGGAATTTTCTCGGGCGCGTACAAAAGAAAGTGGCCGTTTTGCCCGGCCATGGGGCCCAGCCCGCCCATCTGCCACATCAGCCACTGCAGGGCCTGGTAGCGCTCGCGCAGGCCCGTGGGCAGGAAACGGCCGCTTTTTTCGGCCAGGTAAAGCAGGATGGCGCCGCTTTCAAATACCGCCACGGGTGCGCCGCCGCCGGCGGGCGCATGGTCGACGATGGCCGGCATGCGGTTGTTGGGGCTGATGGCCAGGAAGTCCGGCGCGAACTGCTCGCCCTTGCCGATGTTGACGGGGTGCAGGCGGTAGGGCAGGCCGCATTCCTCCAGCATGATGGAGATCTTCCATCCGTTGGGCGTAGGCCAGTAGTGCAGGTCAATCATGGGAATCCTCCAAAGTGAAGTGCGTCAGGTCAGGTACGCCAGCTGCGGGTGGCCGGCGGCGAGACGCCGCGCTTCGCTGCCGCCCGGCGCCATCATGCTGAAGTCCGAAAAATCAAAGCCCGGCCCGACCATGCAGGCCACCAGTGTGTAGCCCGCGGCATCACCGGCCCTGGGCCTGGCGGCCTGCCACAAGCCGGCCGCCACTACATGCTGGGGCAGGGCGGCGGCGCTCACGGGGCCCAGGGCGGCGCTGTGCAGGCGGCCGTCCGCCGCGTCCCAGGTCCAGAGCTCCAGCGGCGCGCCTTCCAGGTGCACCCACACCTCGTCGGACAGCACGCGGTGCCAGCGCGAGTGCTGCGCGGTTTCGAGCAGGAAATAAATCGAGGTCAGGGCGCTGCGCGCGGGCCTGCCGTCCTGCGGCATGACCTGGCCCGCGGAGCGGAACACCTCGCGGTACCAGCCGCCTTCCGGGTGGGGCTGCAGTTGCAGCTGTTCAATCAGTTGCCGGGTGCGGGGCGTCGGTGTCGATGGCATGAGGCGCAGTGTGCCTGAGAACCTGTTTACGGTCTAAACGGGGCCGCGCAAACCCCTTCTCGAGATGGGATGCAAGGCGCGGCGCGGCGCCCATAGTTCACCTATGGGCTAGCGCCGCAACGCCGCAGACCGCCCGAGAAAGGGTTTGCCCTCCGGGTTGGGGTGACGCAAACGCGGTCGCGTTTGCATCCCCGTTGGGGCAGCCGCACGACGCCCAGCCGGCCGGCCGGCTGGGCGGTCGGGCGATTGAGCCACCCAGGCCCTTGCATGGGCATTAGCCCATGCGGCGTGCCCGGTCGGCCCACTCATCCCGATTGCACCCCAACGCGGTCCCGTTTAGACCGTAAACAGGTTCTTAACCCGCCAGGGCTTTCAATCGGCAAGGATTGCCCCCGCATCTTGCGGGGCAGCCTCTCTATTCGAGGTCTTCGATGGCCAGGCTGTGGTACTTCTGCGCGTAAGAGAAAGGCACTTTGCGCACCACCTCCATGATGCGCTCCGTGGCGTCCTTGTTGGGCACGGGAATCATCAGCGCATGGTGGCCTTCGCGGGCCAGGTCCACATACTTGTGGACGGTGGCGCCTTCGGTGCCGACGCGCGGCAGGCGCACGTCCGAATGGCCGTCGGCGCGGCTGATGTCGGCGATGATGTCTTCGGGCGTCAGCAGCATGACGCCGTCGCTGGCCACTTCCAGCTCGTGCGCCACATGTCTGGCGTCTTCGGCGTCCGGGAACATGATGAAGGCGTATCCGGTGGGGTAAAACACACCGCCCATACTGAGCATTTTTTTGGTCAGCTCAAAGTGCTTCATGGCGAGTCCTTTCATGCATTGCGTTGCAATAACGAATCATTAAGGCGCGGAAACTGGGTATTTCCGGTCAGCGCTTACATCCTCTTCCTGTAAGACGTGAACGTCAATCCCCCCGTCCAGGCTCACTGCGTGTAGCCTGTTCCCCCTCAAGGGGCGGCGCCTGGGGCCGGCAAAGCCGGACCCGTGGCCCCCGCTGGCAAGACACTCCATCGCCGATCGCGATCAAAGAACTCTTCAACTCAGCATGAGCCGCGGGACTGGCTTTGCCAGACCGCAGGCGGGCGGCCCCCTCGGGGGGCAGGGAGCTACACGCAGTGAGCGACCGTGGGGGCCTGATTCCTAGTTCAGCTCTTCAAGCTTGACACTGGGCTCGGCCATCACGCGCACCGTGCTTTGCAGCCCTTGCAGGAGCTGGTTGGCGAAAAAGCTGCTCTGGGTGTCGGGCTCCAGCGCCGCGATCACGAGATTGGCCATGGGCTGGTTGAGCGGCACGTAGTAGCTGCCGCGCGGCACGTCGACCACGCCGCGCGCCAGGCTGACCTGCACCTTGATGATGGCGTTGCCGTCGGCGATGGTACCGCGCACGTCCTGGCGTTCGCCCGAGGTGCTGGCCGTTTCGCGGTAGCTGTCGCCCAGCATGGAGCCCTGCTCGGCCACACGCATGACCTGCACGCCGTGCAGGCGCAGCCTGTCGACGGCCACGGTGGACGCGGCCGACAGCCAGTAGCCGCAGGGACGGGCCCGGGCTTTCAGCGTGCGCAGCGCGAGCGCGGAATCCCAGTCCACGCTGAGGGCCTTGTCGGCGCCGGTGACAGGGTCCAGCATCAGCAGTTCGTACTGGGCGGCGGTGGGGGCGGCTTCGACGATGGCCTGCTCTTTGCAGGCCTGGGCGCTGACTTCCTTGTCGAGGTAGGGGCGCAGCTGCTGCAATTCATTGGCGCGCTGGGCGGTGCTGGCCAGCACGCTGGTGATGGCCGTGACCTGGGTGTGCACGCGCCGCTGGATGTGCAGCCGGCCTATGCCGACGCCGCGCGTCTCGACCAGCAGGCTGATGGCGTTTTTCAGCCCGTTCACGTTGCGGCCGGTGTCGGGCTGCGTGCCGCCCATGGAGATTTTTTTGTCGGCCAGGTCGCCGGAGGTGGTGTAGTACCACTCGCTGCTGAGGTTCTGGCCCTTGAGCGCGGCCAGCAGCGGGCGGCGGTACCACTCTTCGGCGGCCTTGGTCAAAAACTCGGGCAGGTTGGCGGTGGTGGCGTACTGGAACAGCGCGTCGAACTTCTGCACCGCGCCGAATTTCTGCAGGTAGCGGCCCACCACCGTGTATTCATGGGCATCGACCACCACAGTCGGCTTGTAGTCGCGGGCCAGCCGGGCCAATGCCTGGGCTTCGGGTGTGTTCAGCAGCAGGTGGTCGCGGTTCATGTCCAGGCCGCCGCTGGTGGCGCGCTGGTCGATGGCGGCGCCGTCGGGATTGCCGCGCGGAACGATGACCACGTTGATGCGCTCGAGCGCCGGCTGCAGCAGGCCCTGCGCGAGTTCGCGCGCAATCACCAGCAGCGCCTCGCTGCCGGCCGGCTCGTCGCCGTGCTGCTGGCCGACCAGCAGCACCGTGGGCTTGCCGGCGGCCTGCATGACGGCCGGGTCCGTGCCGCCGGCGCGCGTCAGCACCAGCGCCTCCAGCGCTTCGCCGCGCTGCGAGCGGCCTATCGGCAGCACGCTGGCCCGCAGGCCCGGCGTGCGCGTGGCGGCCGCTGCCTGTTCGCGCAGCCAGGCCTGGATTTCGGCCTGGGTGGTGAAGCTGCTGCGGCCTGCCTGCAGGCCGGGCGTGTTGTAGGTCACCGAAGGCGCCGGGAAGCGGGCGGCAACGGCGGCGCTGTAAGGGGCGGGCGCCTCGCCCTGGGCGGCGGGCGGGGAGGGCTGCACGGCCGGGGCTGCCGGTACGGGCGTTACCTGCACGGCAGCCGGCGGGGCCGGGCGCGGCGCGGCGGGAGCCGGAGCGACAACGGCGGGCTGTGCCGAAGGCGGTGTCCATGGCGGCAGCGGAACCGAGGTGCAGGCAGCCAGCAGGGCCAGCGGCGCGAGCAGGGCCAGCGGGCGCAGGCGGTGAACGTAGGGGGCGGGGCGTTGCGTGGTCCGGGTTCGCGGCATGGTGGTCGTCATGGATTTTTGCGTCTCAAGCATGGCCTGGTGCTACAAAGAATGGAGCGCTCATATTACCCGGCTTGCCGCCCCGGCCGCGTGGTGGTTTGATGAAAAATGGCGGTTGCCCGCACATGTAACGGCGCCGCCGGCGCCGGCGCAAAACCCTTGCCGCCGCGGGCCGCGGCCTTTCTGGGAAAATGTCGCCATGCCTCTTGCGGTTTCCACCCCTTCTTTCTCGCACTCTCCGGACGCCGGACATCCCTGGCGCCTGAGCGTGGCCCCCATGATGGACTGGACCGACAGGCATTGCCGCCACTTCCACCGGCTGCTGTCGCGCCATGCCCTGCTCTACACCGAGATGGTGACCACGGGCGCACTGATCCACGGCGACGTGGAGCGCCACCTGCGCTTCAATGCCGAAGAGCATCCCGTGGCCCTGCAACTGGGCGGCAGCGAACCGGCCGACCTGGCGCAGTGCGCCAGGCTGGGCGAGCAATGGGGGTATGACGAAATCAACCTCAACTGCGGCTGCCCCAGTGAACGCGTGCAGCGCGGCGCCTTCGGCGCCTGCCTGATGGCCGAGCCGCAATTGGTGGCCGATTGCGTGAAGGCTATGGTCGACGTGGTGGACGTGCCGGTCACCGTGAAGCACCGCATAGGCATCGACAAGGGCGAGAGCTACGAATTTGTGCGCGACTTTGTGGGCACGGTCAGCGAGGCCGGCTGCAAGGTCTTTATCGTGCATGCCCGCAACGCCTGGCTCAAGGGCCTTTCGCCCAAGGAAAACCGCGAGGTCCCGCCGCTGCGTTATGAACTCGTGCACCGCCTCAAGCGCGAATTTCCGTACCTGGGGATTTGCATCAACGGCGGCATCAACACGCAGGAAGAGGTGGCCGGGCACCTGGCCGCGCTTGACGGCGTGATGATAGGCCGCGAGGCCTATCACAACCCCTGGTGGCTGGCGTCCTGGGACAGCGCATTCTTCGGCGCCGCCGAATCCCCGCTGAGCCGCGAGGCCGTGGAGTCGCAGATGTGCGACTACATGGTGCGCGAGGCCGCCGAGCATGGCACGCCCAAGAGCGCCATCGCGCGCCACATGCTGGGCCTGCGCAACGGCCTGCCAGGCGCGCGGCGCTGGCGCCAGGTCTGGAGCGACCATCGCCTGCGCGATATGCCGCCGCATGCCGTGATGGCGCTGGCGCATGAAATGCCGGCTGTATCGCCATCGGCGCTGGCCGATGCCGCCACCATGGCCCATGCCTGATTCCGCACAAAAACAGGCGCGCCGGGCGCTGGCCCTGCTCTGGCTGGTGCCGGCGCTATGGACGGTCAACTACATCGTGGCGCGCAAGGCGCCGGGCGTGATAGGCCCCTATCTACTGGCTTTTGGCCGCTGGGGCCTGGCGGCGCTGCTCCTGCTGCTGCTGACCCGGTCCGAGCTGTGGCGCGAGCGCGGCCACATCGCCAAGATGTGGTGGCAGTACCTGGTCTTGGGCACCCTGGGCATGGTGATTTGCGGCGCCTGGGTTTACCAGGGGGCGCGTTCCACGGGGGCGATGAACATCGCGCTGATTTATTCGGCCTCGCCGGTGCTGATAGGCCTGGGCGCGGTGGTCTGGCTGGGCGAGCGCCTGAGCCTGCGCCAGGGCCTGGGCGTGGTGCTGGCCATTGCCGGCGTGGTGCATGTGGTGGTCAAAGGCCAGTGGACCGCGCTGGCCGGCGTGCAGTTCTCGGCCGGAGACCTGTGGATCGTGGCCGCCACGGTGTCCTGGGCGGCTTATGCCTTGCTGCAAAAGCAGTGGCCCAGCCCGTTGGGCGCCACGGCCCGCCTGGCCGCCATCTGCATAGGTGGCACCCTGGTGCTGCTTCCCTTGACGGTGTGGGAAATGTCACGGCCGCAAGCCTTGCCGCTGACCGGCTACGGCCTGTGGCTGATTGTGGTGGCCGCGATTGTGCCGGGGCTGGGCGCCTACTGGATTTACGGCTGGGCGCAAAAAATCCTGGGCGCCAGCCGCGTGGCGGTGTCGCTGTATCTCGGGCCTTTGTATGCGGGGCTGGCCGCCTGGGGTGTGTTGGGCGAACCGTTGGGCTGGCACCACGCGGTGGGCGCTGCATTGATCTTGCCCGGCGTATTTTTTGTAACGGGCGCCGGCAAGGGGCTGACGAAAAAACATTCAAGGCCCATACTGACAGAAGGAACTTGAAATTCCTGACACGCGTTGGCGACTTCGGCTTGCGTCCTGCTGTTTGTTCGCGCAACGTGTGTGCATGAGTTTTGTCTTTTGAATGCGGCCGCATCTTGAAATGGATAGCGGCAAGCAAATCGCGTTCTCAACAAAATCTCCCGGAGCTGTCTGATCATCTGCATGATCAGCTATTGAAAATATAGCAAGCTCAACGGCCGGCATGACAAGCGCACACCGCTACCGGCATGTGCACACACGCATACACATCAGTCGCATTCGTTAAAAAATACGCTGTACCTATTCGCGCATTTGGAAAATAATGGAGTCGATAGTTCGTTGGAACTTTCCATTGAAGTCTCGATCTATCAGTCAGCTGGTGTGAGACAAAAGTTCGATGCATAGCGCGGAATCTGGAGCAGGTTTCCATCTCGAGTCGGGGTTCTTCGGTACCCGCGCGCAAAGGAGGATTTATGGATGTCGTCCGTAATTTTCTGACGCGTTATGAACAGACGCGAGAAGAGGAACTGTCCATCGAGGACTACCTCGATGCCTGCAAGCGAGATCCCCTCGTCTATGCCACCGCGGCCGAGCGCATGCTCGCTGCCATCGGCGAGCCGGAGCTGCTGGATACCCGGCACGACCAGCGCCTGTCGCGCGTGTTCGGCAACAAGGTCATCAAGATTTACCCGGCATTCAAGGATTTCTACGGCCTGGAGGATCCCATCGAGCAGGTGGTTTCCTACTTCCGCCATGCCGCGCAGGGCCTGGAAGAGAAAAAACAAATCCTGTACCTGCTGGGCCCCGTGGGCGGCGGCAAGTCGTCGATCGCCGAGCGGCTTAAACAGCTGATGGAGCAGGTGCCCTTTTATGCGCTGAAAGGCTCGCCGGTCAATGAGTCGCCGCTCAGCCTGTTCAACAACACCGAGGACGCCCCCCTGCTCGAAGCGCAGTACGGCATTGCGCCGCGCTACCTGCAGCGGGTGATGTCGCCGTGGGCGGTCAAGCGCCTCGAGGAATACGGCGGCGACATCCGGCGTTTTCGCGTGGTCAAGCGCTTTCCTTCCATCCTGAAGCAATGCGCCATTTCCAAGACCGAGCCCGGGGACGAGAACAACCAGGACATTTCCTCGCTGGTCGGCAAGATCGACATCCGCAAACTGGAAACCTATGCCCAGGACGATCCCGATGCCTACAGCTATTCCGGCGGCCTGTGCCTGGCCAACCAGGGCTTGCTGGAATTTGTCGAGATGTTCAAGGCACCCATCAAGGTGCTGCACCCCTTGCTGACAGCCACCCAGGAGGGCAACTTCAAGGGCACGGAAGGCTTCGGCGCCATTCCCTTCGACGGCATCGTGATGGCGCACTCCAACGAAAGCGAGTGGAAGGCCTTCAAGAACAACCGGAACAACGAGGCTTTCCTGGACCGGATCTACATCGTCAAGATTCCGTACTGCCTGCGCGTGTCGGAAGAAATCCGGATCTATGAAAAACTGATTCACAACTCCTCGCTGCGCGAGGCCATCTGTGCGCCCGGCACCTTGAAGATGATGGCGCAGTTTGCCGTGCTGACGCGCCTGAAGGAACCCGAGAGTTCCAGCATCTTCAGCAAGCTGCAGGTGTATGACGGCGAAAACCTCAAGGACACCGACCCGAAAGCCAAGAGCTACCAGGAGTACCGCGACTACGCGGGCGTCGACGAGGGCATGAACGGCATCTCGACGCGATTTGCCTTCAAGATCCTGTCCAAGGTGTTCAACTTCGACTCCACCGAGATCGCGGCCAACCCGGTGCACCTGATGTATGTGCTGGAGCAGCAGATAGAGCGTGAGCAATTCCCGCCGGAGACCGAGCAGAAGTACCTGGCCTACATCAAGGAAATCCTGGCCATGCGGTATGCCGAGTTCATCGGCAAGGAAATCCAGACGGCTTACCTGGAGTCCTATTCGGAATACGGCCAGAATATTTTCGACCGCTACGTGACTTATGCCGATTTCTGGATCCAGGACCAGGAATACCGTGACACCGATACCGGGGAAATTTTCGACCGCTCGGCGCTCAATGCCGAGCTCGAAAAAATCGAGAAGCCGGCCGGCATCAGCAACCCGAAAGACTTCCGCAACGAGATTGTCAATTTTGTGCTGCGCGCGCGCGCCAACAATGCCGGCAAGAACCCCTTGTGGACCAGCTATGAAAAGCTGAGGACCGTGATCGAGAAAAAAATGTTCTCGAATACCGAGGACCTGTTGCCGGTGATTTCCTTCAACGCCAAGGCCAGCGCGGACGAGCAGCAAAAACACGAGGACTTCGTCAACCGCATGGTCGCCAAGGGCTACACCACGCGCCAGGTCCGCCTGCTGTGCGACTGGTACCTGCGGGTGCGCAAGAGTTCCTGAGTCCATGGCGCGCCGCGGCGGGTGCGCCATGTGTCATGTGTATCTGACCGGAGATCACCGTGCTCCAGCAAGTCATTGACAGGCGGTTGTCGGGCAAGAACAAGTCCATAGGCAACCGCGAGCGCTTCCTGCGCCGCTTTCGCGAGCAGATACGCGATACCGTGCGCCGCGCCGTCGCCGGCCGCAGCATCCATGACATCGAACAGGGCGAAGACGTCACCCTGCCGCGGCGCGACGTGTACCAGCCGGTGTTTGAGCACACCGGCGGCACGCGCGAGAGCGTGCATCCCGGCAACCGCGAATACGTGCGCGGCGACCGCATCGCCAAGCCGCAGGGTGGCCGCGGCGGCGGCTCGGGCGGCGAGGCCAGCCCCGACGGCGTAGGCGAAGACGACTTTGTCTTTCGCATCACGCGCGAAGAGTTCATGCAGTATTTCTTTGACGACCTCGCGCTGCCCGACCTGATTCGCACCCAGCTTCTGCCCGATGCGCCGGAATGGAAGTCGCGCCGCGCCGGTTTCATCTCGGACGGAACGCCGACCAACCTGCACATCGTGCGTTCGCTGCGGGTGGCGCTGAGCCGGCGCATCGCCATAGGCGGGGAAACCCGGCGGCAATTGCATGAGCTGGAGGCGCAGCTGGCGCTGGCCGAGCGCGGGGCGCCCGCCTTGCCGGGCGAGATTCTGGCCCTGAAAACGCAGATCGACGTGCTTCGCCGGCGGCTCAAGACCATCCCGTTTTTTGACCCCTTCGACCTGCGTTACCGCAACCGGGTCAGGGTACCGCAGCCCAGCGCCAAGGCGGTTATGTTCTGCCTGATGGATGTCTCGGGCTCGATGGATGAAACACGCAAGGACATCGCCAAACGGTTTTTTATCCTGCTGTACCTGTTCCTCAAAAAGCATTACGAGAGGACAGACGTCGTCTTCATCCGCCACCACACCCAGGCGACCGAGGTGTCCGAAGAAGAGTTCTTCCAGTCGACCGAGACCGGCGGCACCGTGGTGTCCAGTGCCCTGGCCTTGATGCACCAGATCATCCAGGAGCGCTACCCGCCAGGCGACTGGAACATTTACGGCGCCCAGGCTTCGGACGGCGACAACTGGCACCAGGATTCGGCCCGCTGCCGCGAACTGCTGGTCGGCAAGCTGCTGCCGGTGTCGCGGTATTTCGCCTATGTCCAGGTCGGTGAAGAAGACCAGAACCTCTGGGAGGAGTACACCCAGGTGCAGGAGGACAACCGGAACTTCGCGATGCGCAAAGTCGCCGCCGCCGACGAGATCTTTCCGGTGTTCAGGGAACTGTTCAAAAAAGGCGTCAAGCCATGACAAAGACCAGTGCGAAAAAGCCTGCCGAAGTCGCGGCCCCGGGCTTGTCCGGTGTATCCGGTACAGGGCGCCGGCGCGCCTGCCTGCCCAGCCCGTCCGACTGGTCCTTCGAGTTGATCGAGCTCTACCACGGCGAGATTGCGCGGACGGCGAAGTCCTTCGGCCTGGACACTTATCCGGTGCAGCTTGAAGTCATCACCGCCGAGCAGATGATTGATGCCTATGCGTCGGTGGGCATGCCGGTCAATTACCGGCACTGGTCCTTCGGCAAGCAGTTCATCTCGACGGAGAAAAATTACCGCCGCGGCCAGATGGGGCTGGCTTACGAGGTCGTGATCAATTCCAACCCTTGCATCGCCTACCTGATGGAAGAAAACACCATGCCCATGCAGGCGCTGGTGATGGCCCATGCCTGCTACGGCCACAACTCCTTCTTCAAGGGCAACTACCTGTTCCAGATGTGGACCGATGCCGCCGCCATCATCGATTACCTGGTCTACGCGCGGGCCTACATCAGCGAGTGCGAGGAGCGCCACGGCTGGGAGCCCGTCGAACAGTTGCTGGACTCCTGCCATGCGTTGATGAGCCATGGCGTGGACCGCTACCAGCGCTCGCAGAAGCTGTCGCTCGCGGAAGAAGAGAGCAGGCGCAAGGACCGCGAGGCCTATTTGCAGCAGCAGCTCAACGACTTGTGGCGTACGGTGCCCAGATCAGCCGACAAGCCGGCAGAAAAGCCCAGTCGCCGTTTTCCGCCGGAGCCGCAGGAAAACATCCTGTATTTCATCGAAAAAAATGCGCCCCTGCTGGAGCCCTGGCAACGCGAGGTGATCCGCATCGTGCGCAAGATAGGCCAGTACTTTTACCCGCAGCGCCAGACCCAGATCATGAACGAGGGCTGGGCCACGTTCTGGCATTACACGCTGCTCAATACCATGTACGAAGAGGGCTTGCTGACCGACGGATTCATGATCGAATGCCTGCGGTCGCACACCAACGTCATTTACCAGCCGCCGGTGACACACCCGGCCTATAGCGGCGTCAACCCCTATGCGCTGGGGTTTGCCATGTTCACCGACCTCAAGCGTATTTGCCAGTCGCCCACGGATGAAGACCGGCTGTGGCTGCCGGATGTCGCGGGCTCGGACTGGCGGGAGACGCTGGATTACGCGATGCGGCATTTCCGCGATGAGAGTTTCATCGGGCAATACCTGTCGCCCCATTTGATACGCGAGTTCCGCCTTTTTTCCGTGGTGGACGATGCCGGCCAGCCTGAGCTGGAGGTGGCGGCCATCCACGACGCCGACGGTTACCGGCATGTGCGCGAGGCGCTGTCGCGCCAGCATGACCTGAACTACCGCGAGCCCAACATCCAGGTCTGGGACGTGGACGTGCGCGGGAACCGCTCACTGACGCTGCGCCACAGCCGCCACAACGACAGGACGCTCACCGACGACGTCCAGGAAGTGATCAAGCATGTTGCGCGCCTCTGGGGTTTTCGCGTGCTGCTTGAAAGCGTGGACAAGCACGGCAAGGTGGTGCAGCACTGGGAGGCGCAGCCGCAGGCCTGACGCCTGCCTTGGGCCTGTCAGGCTGCCGCTTCCAGCCCGTTCCTGAAATGTTCGCGCATGCGCTGCGCGGTGGCCTCGGCGTCGCGCGCGGCCAGGGCCTGCATGATGGCGCGGTGCTCGGCCAGCGACTCTTCGATACGGCCGCTCTTGAGCAGCGAGTTGTGGCGGTTGAGCTTCATCACCTTGCGCAGGTCGGCCACCATCTGGTCGCGCCAGCGGTTGTTGGCGATTTCCAGCAGCCGCATGTGAAAGGCCTCGTTGATCTCGAAAAAGCGCTCGCGGTTGCCGGCGGCTTTTTCAAGTTCCTCGTGCAGGCCCTGCAGTTCCTTGAGCTGGGACGGCGTCGCCTGGGTGGCCACCACGCCGGCCGCGTCGCTTTCGAGCAGGGCGAGCAGGTGGTAGACGTCGGCCAGGTCGCGTTCGGAGACTTCCGTCACATAAGCGCCGCGCCGGACCTTCATGGTGACCAGGCCCTCGGTGGCCAGCACCTTGAGGGCCTCGCGCAGCGGCGTGCGGCTGATGCCGTATTCCTCGGCCAGCTTGAGCTCGTCTATCCAGCTGCCCGGCGCCAGCTCGCGGCTGAAAATACGCTGGCGCAAGAGCTCGGCGACTTCTTCATAAAGCGCTCGGGGAGTCAGGGACACGGCGGCCATGGACATAGGGTGTTTTTTGGGTGGGGCAGGAAGCTTCAGCGGGCGCTGCTTCCTGTCAGCGCTGGCGCTATCTTAACTCAAACTGAATTTTGCATCAATAATTATAAATGATGTAAACTTGCCCCCGATTCATGTATTCACCTCGGCTTGAGCCTATGCTGCTGGCATCGCAGCCCTGGCTCCAAGCCCTGTACGGTAAACACCATCCCATGTCCAAGCCCCATCCCGAACCTGAATTTCCCGCCGCCAGTCTTGAGGCCTGGGCCAAGGCAGCTGCCAAGTCGGCGCCCGGCGGCGACCTGGGCGCGCTCAACTGGCAAACGCCGGACGGCATCAGCGTCAAGCCGCTGTACACCGCCGAGGACGTCAAAGACCTTCCCCATACCAACACGCTGCCGGGCTTTGAGCCCTTTATTCGCGGCCCGCAGGCCACCATGTACGCGGTGCGGCCGTGGACGATTCGCCAGTACGCGGGCTTTTCCACCGCCGAGGAGTCCAACGCCTTCTACCGCAAGGCGCTGGCCGCCGGCGGGCAGGGTGTCTCGGTGGCCTTCGACCTGGCCACGCACCGCGGCTACGACAGCGACCACCCGCGCGTGACCGGCGACGTGGGCAAGGCTGGCGTGGCCATCGATTCGGTCGAGGACATGAAGATACTGTTCGACCAGATCCCGCTGGACAAGGTCAGCGTCTCCATGACCATGAACGGCGCGGTGCTGCCGGTGTTGGCGGGTTATGTGGTGGCGGCCGAAGAGCAGGGCGTGAGCCAGGACAAGCTGAGCGGAACCATACAGAACGACATCCTCAAGGAGTTCATGGTCCGCAACACCTATATCTTTCCGCCCCAGCCCAGCATACGCATCATCGGCGACATCATTGAATACACGGCGCAGAACATGCCCAAGTTCAACTCGATCTCGATCTCGGGCTACCACATGCAGGAAGCCGGCGCCAACCAGGCGCTGGAGCTGGCCTTCACCCTGGCCGACGGGAAAGAGTACGTAAAAACCGCGCTGGGCAAGGGCCTGGACGTGGACGAATTCGCCGGGCGCCTGAGCTTCTTCTGGGCCATAGGCATGAACTTCTACCTGGAAGTCGCCAAGATGCGCGCCGCCCGCCTGCTGTGGTGCCGCATCATGAAGGGCTTCAACGCCAAGAGCCCGAAAAGCCTGATGCTGCGTACGCACTGCCAGACCTCGGGCTGGAGCCTGACCGAGCAGGACCCCTACAACAACGTGGTGCGCACCACCATAGAGGCCATGGCTGCTGTCTTCGGCGGCACGCAAAGCCTGCACACCAATTCCTTCGACGAAGCGATTGCCCTGCCCACAGAGTTCAGCGCCCGCATCGCCCGCAACACCCAGCTCATCATCCAGGAGGAAACCCACATCCCTCAGGTGATAGACCCCTGGGCCGGCAGCTACATGATGGAAAAGCTGACCCAGGACATGGCCGACGCCGCCTGGGCCATCATCGAGGAAGTCGAGGCCATGGGCGGCATGACGAAAGCCGTGGACAGCGGCTGGGCCAAGCTCAAGATCGAGGCGGCCGCGGCTGAAAAGCAGGCGCGCATCGACAGCGGCAAGGACGTCATCGTCGGCGTCAACAAATACAAGCTCAAAACCGAAGACGCCATCGAGGCGCGAGACATCGACAACGTGGCCGTGCGCGAAGGCCAGATCAAAAGGCTCAAGGCCATCAAGGCCGGCCGCGACAATACGGCGGTTCAGGCCGCGCTGGACGCCTTGACGGCGGCGGCCGAAAACAACAATGGAAACCTGCTGGACCTCAGCATCAAGGCCGTGCGCCTGCGCGCCACGGTGGGTGAGGTCAGCGATGCCCTCGAGAAAGTCTACGGGCGCCACCGCGCCGATACACAAAAGGTGACCGGTGTGTACGCTGCCGCTTATGACTCGGCCGAAGGCTGGGAAACCCTCAAGACCGAAATCAATGCCTTTGCCGAAGAGCAGGGCCGCCGCCCGCGCGTGATGATCTCCAAGCTGGGCCAGGACGGCCACGACCGTGGCGCCAAGGTGGTGGCCACGGCTTTCGCCGACCTGGGCTTTGACGTCGACATGGGGCCGCTGTTCCAGACACCCGAAGAGTGCGCCCGCCAGGCGATTGAAAACGACGTGCATGCGGTGGGCGTCTCTACGCTGGCTGCCGGCCACAAGACGCTGGTGCCGGCCATCATCGCCGAGCTCAAGAAGCAGGGCGCTGACGACATCATCGTGTTTGTGGGCGGTGTAATCCCGCGCCAGGACTACGACATGCTTTACGAGGCCGGCGTGAAGGGCATCTACGGCCCGGGCACGCCGATCCCGGCCAGCGCCAAGGATGTGCTGGAACAGATCCGCGCCGCTGTTGCGAAGTGAGCCGGCGGTGACCGACATCCGTGTGCGCCTGTCCCTGCAGCCGGTTGTTGCCGCTGACTTCGAGGACATGCTGGCCTTGCGCATAGACGCGATGCGGCCCAGCCTGGAGCGCGTCGGCCGCTTTGACCTGGCACGCTCGCGCGAGCGGCTGGCGGCAGGCTTTTTTCCGGCTTACATGCAGCACATCCTGCTGGACGGCCAGCGCGTGGGTTTTTTCACGCTCAAGCCCGAAGGCGCCGCAGGTGAAATGGCCCTGCGGCTTGACCACCTTTACCTGCGCAGCAGCGCCAGCGGCCAGGGCATAGGTTCGTGGGTGCTGCGCCAGGTGCTGGCCCAGGCGCGCGAGCGCGGCCTGGCCGTCAAGCTGACCGCGCTGAAAGAAAGCGACGCCAACCGTTTCTATCTGCGCCACGGTTTTGTGCTGCGAGGCGAAGAGGGCGTGGACCTGCACTACGAATGGCCCGCAGCGGAGCGCGTGGCGTGATGGCCGCGCCTGATTTCCTCCAGGCCATCCTGGGCCCGGACGCCATGGCCCAGCGCCGTGCGATCGCCAAGGCCATCACGTTGCTCGAATCCACGCGTGCCGACCACCGCGCCCAGGGCGACGAACTGCTCACGGCCCTGCTGCCGCACACCGGCAAAGCCATGCGACTGGGCATCAGCGGCGTACCCGGCGTCGGCAAGTCCACCTTTATCGAGGTGCTGGGCCTGTACCTGATTGCGCAAGGCCATCGCGTCGCGGTGCTCACCGTCGACCCTTCTTCCTCCGTCTCGGGCGGCTCCATCCTGGGTGACAAGACCCGCATGGAAAAGCTCTCGGTGCATGAACGCGCCTACATCCGGCCCAGCCCTTCGAGCGGCAACCTGGGCGGCGTGGCCGAAAAAACGCGCGAAGCCATGCTGGTCTGTGAAGCCGCCGGCTACAACGTGGTGATTGTGGAAACCGTGGGTGTGGGCCAGAGCGAAACCGCCGTTGCCAACATGACCGACATGTTTGTGCTGATGCAGCTGCCCAATGCCGGCGACGACCTGCAGGCCATCAAAAAGGGCGTGATGGAGCTGGCCGACCTGGTCATCATCAACAAGGCCGACATCGACGCCGATGCGGCCATGCGGGCCGAAGCCCAGATCACTTCGGCCATGCGCCTGTTCGGCCTGGTCAACAACGCCATGAGCAGCGAGCAGGCCGCCAATTTCGACAAAAACTGGCACCCGCAGGTGATACAGCTCAGCGCGCTGCACAACAAGGGCGTGGACCTGTTCTGGGCGGCCGTGACGCGGTTCAAGGACCTGCAGGCCGCCAACGGCCAGTTCGCCGCGCGGCGCCAGCAGCAGTCGCTTTCCTGGATGTGGGAGCGCATAGACGCGGGGCTCAAGCAGGCCTTTCGCCAGGACCCGCAGGTGCGCGAGCGCTTGCCCGGCCTCATCGCCGAGGTGGCGCGCGGCGAAGTCGCGGCATCCACTGCCGCACGCAGCTTGCTGGCCCTGGCGGCCAAAGGAGGGAAAGCATGAAAAAGACACTCGTTCTTTGCGCGCTGCTTCTGCAGGCCTGCATCGCCTGGGCCGGCGGCATGGCGGCCGGCGAGCCGGGCAGCTTTGTCTTCACCGACAAAGGCTTTTTCGCGGACAAGCCTGTCACCGTGTATTACTACAAGGCGCGTAGCGCCGGGCCCGATGCCAGGGTAATGATGGTGATCCACGGCGCCGAGCGCCAAGGCTCGCGCATGCGCGACAACTGGCTGCCTTTTGCCGAGAAAAACAAGCTCATCGTGCTGGCCCCGGAATTCGACGAGGCGCGGTTTTCCTCGCGGCTGTTCAACATGGGCGGCATTGAAAGCCGTGACCGCAGCCAGTGGTCCTTCCAGATCGTCGAGCACCTGTTTGATTTTGTCCGTGCCGATGAGGGGTTGTCGGCCACCGACTACCTGCTGTTCGGCCATTCGGCGGGCGGGCAGTTTGTGCACCGCTTCATGCTGTTGACGGAGGCGCCGCGCGTTTCCGTCGCGGTGGCGGCCAATGCCGGCAGCTACACCATGCCCAGTTACCCCGGCCTTATGGACGACAAGTTTCCTTATGCGCTGAACGAAAGCATCGTCAGCCCGGACAAGCTTAAGCAGGTCTTCGCGCGCAAGCTGGTCGTGCTGCTCGGCGAGGCCGACATCCAGACCGACGCAGCCAACCTGCCCAAGGCCAGGCAGGCCACGGCCCAGGGCGTGAACCGCTTCGAGCGCGGCAGCAACTTCTTCGCGCAGGCCCAGGCGCAGGCGCAGAAGCTGGGAACGCCGCTGGCCTGGGAGCGCGTCACCGTGCCGGGCGTGGGGCACGACTCGCGCCGCATGAGCCAGGCCGCCGCGCGCCTTTTGTTTGAACCAGCCCGGTAAATTTTTTCGTCCAAATAGCGGAACACACCATGCAAGAAATCCTTGAAGAACTCGAAAAGAAACGCGCCGCGGCCCGCCTGGGCGGCGGCCAGAAGCGCATAGACGCGCAGCACGGCAAAGGCAAGCTCACGGCGCGCGAGCGGCTGGAGCTGCTGCTGGACGAAGGCACGTTTGAAGAGTGGGACATGTTTGTCGAGCACCGCTGCACCGACTTCGGCATGCAGGACAACAAGATTCCCGGCGACGGCGTGGTCACCGGCTACGGCATGATCAACGGACGCCTGGTGTTTGTCTTCAGCCAGGACTTCACCGTGTTCGGCGGCGCCTTGAGCGAGGCCCATGCCGAGAAAATCTGCAAGGTCATGGACCAGGCCATGAAGGTGGGCGCGCCCGTCATAGGCCTTAACGATTCGGGTGGCGCCCGCATCCAGGAAGGCGTGGCCTCGCTGGGCGGTTATGCCGACGTGTTCCAGCGCAATGTGATGGCCAGCGGCGTGATTCCGCAGATCAGCATGATCATGGGACCCAGCGCCGGCGGCGCGGTGTATTCGCCGGCCATGACCGACTTCATCTTCATGGTCAAGGACAGCTCCTATATGTTTGTCACGGGCCCCGAGGTCGTCAAGACCGTGACCCATGAAGAAGTCACGGCCGAGGAGCTGGGCGGCGCCACCACCCACACCACCCGCAGCGGCGTGGCCGACCTGGCCTTCGAGAACGACGTCGAGGCGCTGTTGATGCTGCGCCGCCTCTACAACTATCTGCCGCTGAACAACCGCGAAAAAGCCCCGGTGCGTCCCAGCGCCGACCCGGCCGGCCGCATGGACCTGAGCCTGGACACGCTGGTGCCCGAGAACCCGAACAAGCCGTACGACATGAAGGAGCTCATCGTCAAGACGGTGGACGACGGCGACTTCTTCGAAATACAGCCCGAATACGCGAAAAACATCATCATCGGCTTCGCCCGCATGGAAGGGCAGACCGTGGGCATCGTCGCCAACCAGCCGCTGGTGCTGGCCGGCTGCCTGGACATCAAGAGTTCCATCAAGGCCGCGCGCTTTGTGCGCTTTTGCGATGCCTTCAACATCCCGGTGATCACCTTTGTCGACGTGCCCGGCTTCATGCCCGGCACCAGCCAGGAATATGGCGGCATCATCAAGCACGGCGCCAAGCTGCTGTACGCGTACGCCGAATGCACCGTGCCCAAGATCACCGTGATCACACGCAAGGCCTATGGCGGCGCCTACGACGTGATGGCCTCCAAGCATTTGCGCGGCGATGTCAATTTCGCCTGGCCCAACGCCGAGATCGCCGTGATGGGCGCCAAGGGTGCGGTGGAGATCATCTTCCGCGAAGACAAGGGCGACCCGGCCAAGCTGGCCGCCAAGGAAGCCGAATACAAGGCCCGCTTCGCCAACCCCTTTGTGGCCGGCGCGCGCGGCTTTATCGACGATGTGATCCTGCCGCACGAAACGCGCAAGCGCATCTGCCGCTCGCTGGTGATGCTGCGCGACAAGAAGATCGAGAACCCGTGGCGCAAGCACGGCAACATTCCGCTGTGAGCGCGCCGTGATCAGCCACTACCCCCGATTCCGCGAAGGCGCGGCGACCGGCCTGGTGCCCAAGCTGGGCGGCCTGCCCTGGGGGCTGCCCGCGCGCCTTTGGCCCGCCTGCAAGGAGTGCGGGCGGCCCATGAGCCATCTTGCGCAGCTGCCGGCCGCCGTGCCCGAGCTGCCGATCGCGCAAGGCGAAGTGCTGTTTCTGTTCAAGTGCGAGTGGGACAGCGTCTGCAGCTTCTGGGAGTCCGATGCCGGCGCCAACACCGCTTTCACGGTGCCGCAAAGCGAGCTGGGCGCGCTTGCGACCGAGCCGCCCGCCGACGCCAAGGACGGGCCGCCGGCCGTGCTGTCCGAGTTGGGTGTCGTGGGCTGGCGTGCTGACGACGACGGCGCGCCGCCCGAGCTTGAAGAAGCCTTCTACGACAACACCCGCTATTTCGAGTTGCCAGACGAAATCGCACATCCGCACAACTGGGCCAGTGCCTGGCGTACCAAGAGCGGTGGCGTTCCCTATTGGACGGCCAACGGTGTGCAGCAAAGCCCGCCCGGCAGGATGCTGCTGCAAATCGACAACTGGGTGGAACTGGAAGGGGGTGGCACGGCCGAGGTCGCCAACTTCTGCTCGGACGGCACCGCCTATGTGTTCGTTGATCACTCACAGAATCCACCGACTTACTCCATGTTTATCAACCGCTGAAGCGGCCAACAAAAACAGGTTCAATGATGTTTACCAAAATTCTCATAGCCAACCGCGGTGAAATCGCCTGCCGGGTCATCAAGACCGCCCGCAAGATGGGCATCCAGACCGTCGCCGTGTACTCCGACGCCGACAAGGACGCACGCCATGTCGAGCTTGCCGATGAGGCCGTCAACATAGGCCCGGCGCCCAGCCGCGACAGCTATTTGCAGGCCGACAAGATCATCGCGGCCTGCAAGCAGACGGGCGCGCAGGCGGTGCACCCCGGCTACGGCTTTTTGAGCGAGAACGCGGGTTTTGCCAAGCGGGTGGAGGAAGAGGGCATCATCTTCATAGGCCCCAAGCACTATTCGATTGCCGCCATGGGCGACAAGATCGAATCGAAAAAACTGGCCGGCGCGGCGGGCGTCAACTGCATCCCGGGCGTGAACGACGCGATTGACAGCGCCGAGAAGGCTGTGGAAATCGCCAAGGGCATCGGCTATCCGGTGATGATCAAGGCCAGCGCGGGCGGCGGCGGCAAGGGTTTGCGCGTGGCTTTCAACGACAAGGAGGCCCTGGAAGGTTTTACCTCCTGCCGCAACGAGGCGCGCAACAGCTTTGGCGACGACCGCGTCTTTATCGAGAAGTTTGTCGAGGAACCGCGCCACATCGAAATCCAGCTGCTGGGCGACAGCCACGGCAATGTGGTCTACCTCAACGAGCGCGAATGCTCGATACAGCGGCGCCACCAGAAGGTGATTGAAGAGGCGCCGTCCCCCTTCATCAGCGACGCAACGCGCAAGGCCATGGGTAAGCAGGCGGTGGCGCTGGCCAAGGCGGTGAAGTACCAGAGCGCCGGCACGGTGGAGTTTGTGGTCGGCAAGGACCAGAGCTTTTATTTCCTCGAGATGAACACCCGGCTGCAGGTGGAGCACCCGGTGACGGAATGCATCACCGGGCTGGACCTTGTGGAGTTGATGATCCGCGTGGCGGCCGGCGAGAAGTTGCCGATCGCGCAAAAAGACGTGCAGCGCAATGGCTGGGCCATCGAATGCCGCATCAACGCCGAAGACCCCTTCCGCAGCTTCCTGCCTTCCACGGGCCGGCTGGTGCGCTTCCAGCCGCCCAAGGAAACCATGTTCGCGGCCGACACCGCGCAGCTGTACGGCGTGCGTGTCGACACCGGCGTGGAGGACGGCGGCGAGATCCCGATGTTTTACGACTCGATGATCGCCAAGCTCATCGTGCACGGCAAGGACCGCAAGGAAGCGATCGCCAAAATGCGCGAGGCGCTCAACGGCTTTGTGATCCGCGGCATCTCCAGCAACATTCCCTTCCAGGCTGCCTTGCTGGCGCATCCCAAATTCGTTTCGGGTGATTTCAACACCGGCTTTATCGCCGAGAACTACAGCAAGGGTTTCCATGCCGAAGATGTGCCGCATGAAGACCCGTCCTTCCTGCTGGCGCTGGCGGCCTACGTGAACCGCCGCATGCTGGGCCGCGCGGCCGGCATCAGCGGCCAGTTGCCGGGCCATGGCGTGACGGTGGGCGAAGAGTTCGTCGTCGTCAGCCTGGGCGCGGCGGGGCAGAACACGCCGCACCCGGTGACGGTGGGCAACTACCAGGCGCAAACCGGTTCCGGCACGGTGGAGGTAGGTGCCAGGAGTTATGAGATTTGCAGCAGCTGGCATCTGGGCGGCGCGCGCATTCGCGGCACCGTCAACGGCCAGCCTTTTGCCGCGCAAGTTGAGCGCGGTGTCGGACGCAATCCGCTGGCGATCCGCGTCGCCCACAACGGTACCCGGCTTGATGCCTTGGTGCTGACGCCGCGCGCGGCGCAGCTCCATGCCCTGATGCCCTACAAGGCACCGCCCGACATGAGCCGCTATGTGCTCTCTCCCATGCCGGGCCTGCTGGTGGACGTGGCGGTGCAGGTGGGCCAGAAAGTGCAGGCCGGCGAGCGTGTGGCGGTGATTGAGGCCATGAAGATGGAAAACGTGTTGTTCGCCGTGGCCGACGGCGTTGTCGGCAAGGTGCTGGCCGCCAAGGGTGAGTCGCTGAGCGTGGACCAACCGATTGTGGAGTTCCAGTAATGAGCCCCGGACGTCCCTTTAAAGTTCTCGGAATCCAGCAGATCGCCATCGGCGCCACAAGTAAAGACCGACTGCGTACGCTGTGGGTCGACATGCTGGGCCTGGAAGTGACCGGCAATTTTGTGAGCGAACGCGAAAACGTTGATGAGGACATCTGCGCGATCGGCAGCGGCCCCTTCAAGGTCGAGGTCGACCTGATGCAGCCGCTGGATGTGGACAAAAAGCCCGCGGTGCACACCACGCCGCTCAACCATGTGGGCCTGTGGATAGACGACCTGCCCAAGGCCGTGGAATGGCTGGCGGCCAAAGGTGTGCGCTTCGCGCCCGGCGGCATACGCAAGGGCGCTGCGGGTTTTGACATCTGCTTTCTGCACCCCAAGGCCAACGAGGAGTTCCCGATCGCGGGTGAGGGTGTGCTGATCGAGCTGGTGCAGGCGCCGCCCGAAGTGGTCAAGGCGTTTTCGGCCCTGGGCTGAAAAGCCGGCTTACTCTTTTGCGCGCTGCGCCCGGGCCCGGGCCAGCGCCGCTTCGATCACGGCGCGTTTGCGGTCCGCCACGGCGGGATCGGACTCGGGGCGTGCGGCGGAGGCCGGGGGCGCGAGGGATGTCGAACCGGTGTCCACGCTGGGAGGCTTGCCTTCCTTCTTGTGCCGGGTCCGATGGCGCTCATAGCGTGCCTTGGCCGTGTCGGCCTCCTGCTGCGACCAGGCCTGCCAGCCGGTGCGTGCGCCGGTGACGTTTTCCAGGCTGATGCAATCGACCGGGCACACCGGGATGCACAGCTCGCAGCCCGTGCACCAAGGCTCGATCACGGTGTGCATCATCTTGTTGCTGCCCAGGATGGCGTCGGTCGGGCATGCCTTGAGGCACAGGGTGCAGCCTATGCACCAGTTCTCGTCGATGACGGCCACAGCGCGCGGGCCTTCCGTACCGTTGGCGGGGTTCAGGGGCAGGACGGGCAGGCCGGTGATGGCTGAAAGGCGCTGCACGCCTTCGGCACCGCCGGGCGGGCATTGGTTGATGGCGGCCTCGCCCGAGGCCATGGCCTGCGCGTAGGCCGCGCAGTCAGGGTAGCCGCAGCGGGTGCACTGGGTCTGGGGCAGGGCGGCGTTGAGGCGCTCGAAAAGGCGCAAGTCGGTGGGGGAGCTCACCGGCCTATTGTCCTACCAGTTACGGCCTTGCGGCCCGGCCGCGCCGTACAGGCTTTCAGGCTTGTTTGCCGCGCGCCGTTTTTTTGGCCGCCGGTTTCGCAACGGACTTGGCCGTGGATTTTGCGGTGGTTTTTGCCGCCGCTGCCCGTTTGGCCGGAACCGAAGGCCGGTTGTTCGCCTGGATAAAGGCCTTGACCTGCGGGTAGACGATCTCGCGCCAGCGGCGGCCGCTGAAGATGCCGTAATGGCCCGCGCCCTTGACTTCCAGGTGCTTTTGCAAGGCCTTGGGGATGTTGTGGCAAAGGCTGTGGGCCGCTTCGGTCTGGCCTGAGCCGGAGATGTCGTCCAGTTCGCCTTCGACGGTGAAGTGGGCCGTGGTCTTGATGTCCTGGGGCCGCACGCGCTCCAGTTCCCCGTCCACGTTCTTGACGTCCCAGGTGCCGTTGACCAGCTTGAACTCCTGGAACACCGTCTTGATGGTGTCCAGGTAGTAATCGGCGTCCATGTCGAGCACGGCGTTGTATTCGTCGTAGAACTTGCGGTGCGCCTCGGCGCTGGCGTCGTCGCCCTTGATCAGGTCCTTGAAGTAGTCGTAATGGCTGCTGGCGTGGCGGTCGGGGTTCATCGCGACGAAGCCGGTGTGCTGCAAAAAGCCGGGGTAGACGCGGCGCCCGGCGCCCGGGAAGTTGCTGGGCACGCGGTAGATCACATTGTTCTCAAACCACTCGTAGCTCTTGTTCATGGCCAGGTTGTTGACGGCGGTCGGCGACTTGCGCGCATCGATGGGGCCGCCCATCATGGTCATGCTCAGCGGCGTGGTTTCGCCGCGCGAGGCCATCAGCGACACCGCCGCGAGCACCGGCACGGTGGGCTGGCACACGCTGATGACGTGGCAATTGCCGTAAATGCCCTGGATGTGGCGGATGAATTCCTGCACGTAGTTGACGTAGTCGTCCAGGTGGAAGGAGCCGTCGGACAGTGGCACGGTGCGCGCGTTCTTCCAGTCGGTGATGTAGACCTTGTGGTCTTTCAGCATGGTGCGCACGGTATCGCGCAGCAAGGTGGCGTAGTGGCCGGACAGCGGGGCGACGATCAGCACCGCGGGCTCGCCCTTCAGGCCTGTCAGCGTGGCCGGGTCGTCGGTAAAACGCTTGAAGCGGCGCAGCTCGCAAAAGGGTTTGTCGATTTCCACGCGTTCGTGGATGCTGACCTCGGTGCCGTTGACGTCGACGGTGCGGATGTCGAAGGCCGGTTTTTCGTAGTCCTTGCCCAGCCGGTAGATCAGGCTGTAGCCGGCGGCCACACGCTGGGCAAAGGGGTTTTGCCCGAGGGGCGACAGGGGGTTGCCGTAAAGCTTGGCGGCGGCCTGCGCGAAGTCGACAAAGGGCTCCATCAAGGTGCGCTGGGTTTCATAGACTTGGTACAGCATCGGGGGTCAACCTTGGGTTATGTCGTTGTGATGTCGTTATGACAGGTAAATCGTAGTATGTTGCAGTGCAATATAACAGGGGCTGGCTGCACTGTTTTGAGGAAAACCACCAATTCCGGGCTCTTTTCACGGCTTTGGTGCCAAAGCACCACGAGGCGGCGGCCGGGCTTGTTTTGGCGATAAACCGCCGCCACCTGCGGAATTGAAGGAACACTTACCATTTTGCCTTCCGGCCGGCGGTTTTGCCCGCCTTGGCGCTCTCCCTGAACAGGAAACAACAATATGCTCCCGACTATCGACGCCTCCGCACTGGACCGAATCGCCTCCCTGAAGAAATCCGACAGGATGCCGGTGGTTTTTGTGGGCCACGGCAGTCCCATGAACGCCATAGGCGACAACGAATACCGGCGCAGCTGGCAGGCGCTGGGCGCCGAATTTGGGGCCAAATACCCCAGGCCGCAGCTGATTTTGTGTATTTCCGCCCATTGGCTGACCGAAGGCTGGTGGCTGACCGCCATGGACAAGCCCAAAACCATCCACGATTTCGGCGGTTTTCCGCAGGAGCTGTTCGACCAGCAATACCCGGCGCCGGGCGACCCGGCCGCCGCGCAGGCCATCAGCCAGCTGGTGCGCCAGCGGGCCTCGGCGCCGCTGGGGCTGGACGAAAGCGAGTGGGGGCTGGACCATGGCGCCTGGTCGGTGCTCAAGCCCATGTTCCCGGACGCGGACATTCCGGTGATCCAGCTCAGCATGGACTACGGCCGCGCGCCCGAGGACCACTATGCGCTGGCCAAGCAGCTCAAGGCCTTGCGCGAGCGCGGGGTGCTGGTCGTCGCCAGCGGCAACATCGTGCACAACCTGCGCCAGATGCAGCGCGGCGCGACCGGCAGCC
The DNA here is from genome assembly GCF_056406895.1 of Polaromonas sp. P1_A2. Taxonomy (NCBI): domain Bacteria; kingdom Pseudomonadati; phylum Pseudomonadota; class Betaproteobacteria; order Burkholderiales; family Comamonadaceae; genus Polaromonas; species Polaromonas sp. P1_A2. Next base: position 169,075 of record NZ_JBFTZI010000002.1, read on the forward strand.
AAGCCTATGACTGGGCTCTGGAATTCGACCAGATCACGGGCGGCTATCTGCAGCAGGGCAACCTTGATGCGCTGCAGAACTTCCAGAAGCTGGGCCAGGTCGCCAAAATGGCGCACCCCACTTATGAACACTACCTGCCCTTGCTGTATGCGGCCGGCGCCGCCGACGGCAAGGAGGCCATGCGCTTTTTCAATACCAGCTTCCAGGCCGGTTCGATTTCGATGCGCTCCGCGGTCTGGGGCTGATCAGCCCGGATCAAGCCTGGATTTGCAGCCAGGGCCAGCGCTCCTGGTAGGCGCCGGCTTTTTTCTCAAACAGCGGCCGGTGCGGGCACAGCGGATTCGGGCTGAGCCGGCCCTGGTAGAGCGCGTCCAGGCTGTTCGGCGCGTAAAGCGTCAGGCCTGAAGCGCCGGCTTGCAAGCCCACGCAGGTGCTGGTGACCAGGAAACGGTCTATGCCGTCCCGGGAACTGCGCAGGGCAGGGTAGGGAAAGCCGAAGTAGTCCTGGTACCAGGTGTGGACGCGGGCCTGGTTTTTGGCTTCCACCGTGATGCCCAGGCCGGCAAAAGCGGACTGGACCCGCGCATGGACCCGGGCCTCGGCCGCCTCCGAAAGGTCGGCGGGGTCGAAGTAGAACAGGTCATAGTCCTTGATATGGGCTTCGGGCGGATTACCCGAACGCACATTCCAGACCGTCTGGAACAGGCAGCCCGCGACCAGCCAGGCATCCGGCAGGCCCAGGGTGGGCAATTGCTGCAGGATGCGCTGGTTGTGGCGGTTTTGCAGGGCGTCCCGGATGAAGCCATCCGGGCTGACGCGGCTAGAAGTCGCCAGGGAAATCAGACGACCTTGGCGATGGACGCGCAGACGTAGTCGATGTTCTTGCTGTTGAGTGCGGCCACGCACATGCGGCCGGTGTCGGTGCCGTAGACGCCGAACTCATTGCGCAGGCGCACCATCTGGTCCTTGCTGAGGCCGGAATAGCTGAACATGCCGATCTGGGCGGTGATGAAGCTCATGTCCTGCTTGACGCCGGCGGCCTTCAGGCCGTCCACGAGCTTTTGGCGCATGGCCTTGATGCGCACGCGCATTTCCGCCAGTTCCTGCTCCCACTGGGCGCGCAGCGCCGGCGTGTTGAGCACCGTGGCCACCACCATGCCGCCGTGGATCTGCGGGTTGCTGTAGTTGGTGCGAATGACCAGCTTGAGCTGCGACAGCACGCGGTCGGCTTCTTCCTTGGACTCGCAGAGCACCGACAGGGCACCCACGCGCTCGCCATAGAGGCTGAAGCTCTTGGAAAACGAGGTCGACACGAAAAAGCTGAGGCCGGCAGCCACAAATTTGCCGATGACGGCGCCGTCTTCGGCAATGCCGTGGCCGAAGCCCTGGTAAGCCATGTCGAGGAAGGGTGTGAGCTTGCGCGCCTTGACGGCGGCGATCACCTGGTCCCACTGGGCCGCGGTGATGTCGTAGCCGGTCGGGTTGTGGCAGCAGGCATGCAGCACGACGATGGTGCCTTCGGCTGCCGCGTTCAGGGCGGCGAGCATGCCGTCGAAGTTGACGCCGCGCTTGGCGGCATCGTAGTAAGGATAGCTTTCAACGGCAAAACCGGCCTGGCTGAACAGCGCGCGGTGGTTTTCCCAGCTCGGGTCGGAAATCAGCACCTTGGCATTGGGGCTGAGCTTTTTGAGGAAGTCGGCTCCCACCTTGAGGCCGCCCGTGCCGCCTATGCCTTGCACGGTGGCGACGCGGCCGCTCTTGACCGGTTCGCTGTCGGCGCCGAAGACCAGGCCTTTGACGGCCGCATCGTAGGCGGCGATGCCGTCAATCGGCAGGTAGCCGCGGGCCTTGGGCGATTCCATCATTTGCTTTTCGGCCGCCTGCACGCATTGCAGCAGGGGGAGCTTGCCGTTGTCGTCGTAGTACACGCCCACGCCCAGGTTGACCTTGTTGGGATTGGTGTCGGCATTGAACTGCTCATTCAGGCCCAGGATGGGGTCACGCGGGGCCATTTCGACAGCGGTAAACAAAGACATGAAATATCCTCAGAAAAAGTGAAAAAAGGCGAAAGCGACGGTACGGGGATTTAGGTCACAAGCTGACCGGAAAAAAGGCTACAAGAGGTATCAACACGGCGGTCGGAGGGCGATGGGGGATTGCAATTCCCATTTTCGGCCGAATGTCGTATTCTGTTTGGTTGCCCCGAATTTTAACGGGGCTTGATCGAGGTTTTATGCCAGAAGCTATTGAAGTCATAACCGAGGTGGCGGATCCGGCCCCGCGCGAGGGCCAGTTTGTCCGTTTCCCGGATTCGCCGTTCGAACTGTTCCAGCCCTATCCGCCGGCGGGCGACCAGCCGGTGGCGATCGAGCAACTGGTCGAGGGCGTCAGGGACGGCGAGGTGTTCCAGACCCTGCTGGGCGTGACCGGCTCCGGGAAGACTTTCACCATGGCCAATGTGATCGCCCGCCTGGGCCGCCCGGCCATCGTGTTCGCCCCCAACAAGACCCTGGCGGCACAGCTGTACAGCGAATTCCGCGAGTTTTTCCCCAAGAACGCGGTCGAGTATTTCGTCAGCTATTACGACTACTACCAACCCGAGGCCTATGTGCCGCAGCGCGACCTTTTCATTGAAAAGGACTCGGCCATCAACGAGCACATCGAGCAGATGCGGCTGTCGGCCACCAAGAGCGTGCTGGAGCGGCGCGACACCATCATCGTCGGCACGGTCAGCGCGATTTACGGCATAGGTGCGCCCGAGGATTACACGCAGATGCGTTTTATCGCCCGCATAGGCGACAAGATGGGCCAGCGCGACGTGATCGCGCGGCTGATCCGCATGCAGTACACGCGCAACGAGCAGGATTTCGCGCGCGGCACCTTCCGGGTGCGCGGCGACGTGATCGACGTCTTTCCGGCCGAGCATTCCGAGCTGGCCATACGCATAGAGCTGTTCGACGACGAGATCGAGTCGCTGCAGCTGTTCGACCCGCTGACCGGCCGCATTCGCCAGAAAATCCCGCGTTTTGTGGTCTACCCCAAGAGCCACTACGTCACGCCGCGCGACAAGGTCATGACGGCGGTGGAGACCATCAAGCTGGAGCTGTCCGAGCGGGTGGCCCAGTTCGTCGCCGACGGCAAGCTGGTGGAGGCCCAGCGCATCGAGCAGCGCACCCGCTTCGATCTGGAGATGCTCAGCGAAATCGGCCACTGCAAGGGCATCGAAAACTACACCCGCCACCTGAGCGGCTCGCCGGCGGGCTCGCCCCCCTCGACGCTGTGCGACTACCTGCCCAAGGACGCACTGATGTTCCTGGATGAAAGCCACGTCATGATCGGCCAGCTCAACGCCATGTACAACGGCGACCGGGCGCGCAAGACCACGCTGGTGGAGTACGGCTTTCGCCTGCCCAGCGCGCTGGACAACCGGCCGCTCAAGTTCGAGGAGTTCGAGTCCAAGATGCGGCAGGCCATCTTCGTGTCGGCCACGCCGGCGGCCTATGAGCAGGAGCATGCCGGCCAGGTGGTGGAGCAGGTGGTCCGGCCCACAGGCCTGGTCGACCCGCAGGTCGAGGTGCGGCCGGCCACCCACCAGGTCGACGACGTGCTGCAGGAAATCCGCATTCGGGTCGAGAAGAACGAACGGGTGCTGATCACCACGCTGACCAAGCGCATGGCCGAACAGCTGACCGACTACCTGAGCGACAACGGCGTCAAGGTGCGTTACCTGCACAGCGATGTGGACACGGTCGAGCGCGTGGAAATCCTGCGCGACCTGCGGCTGGGCGCTTTTGACGTGCTGGTGGGCATTAACTTGCTGCGCGAGGGCCTGGACATTCCCGAGGTCTCGCTGGTGGCCATCCTGGACGCCGACAAAGAGGGCTTTTTGCGCGCCGAGCGCAGCCTGATCCAGACCATAGGCCGGGCGGCCCGCAACCTCAATGGCCGCGCCATCCTGTATGCCGACCGCATCACCGACTCCATGAAAAAGGCCATGGGCGAGACCGAGCGGCGGCGCAACAAGCAGATCGCCTTCAACCTCGAGCACGGCATCACGCCGCGCAGCGTGGTCAAGCGCATCCGCGACCTGATCGACGGCGTCTACAGTGAGAAATCCGGCAAGGAAGCCGAAAAGCTCGAGATGCAAAAGGCGCTGGTCGAGGACATGAGCGAAAAAGACATTGCCCGCGAAATCAAGCGCCTGGAAAAGCAGATGATCGAACACGCCAAGAACCTGGAGTTCGAAAAAGCCGCCCGGGTGCGGGACCAGCTGCACAGCCTCAAGGAACAGGCCTTTGGCGCTCCCGGCGTCGACAATGTGCTGCCTTTGCCCGCTGCGGGCCAAGCCCGGGCTTGAGACGCTCCCCAATCCCCAAATGCACCATATCGGTGCATTTGACGGGTGAGGCTACGGGTTAGTCCTCATGTTTTTGGGGCGCCCAGCGGGAAAACCCCTGTCTGTGTTAAACTTGACGAAAACAGTCAAGAACAATACCAGAACAACAAAAAGCCCCCGCGATACCGGTTGACTGACCTGGGCGGCTGGAGGAAGAGTTCCCTGTAAGCCACAAGTTTGCAGGGTGAAAACGACAGTCAAGCCATTTAAAGGAGCTTGTTATGCGCCTCACAACCAAAGGCCGCTTTGCGGTCACAGCGATGATTGATTTGGGACTGCGCCAGAACAACGGCCCGGTCACCTTGGCCGCTATCAGCCAGCGCCAGCAGATTTCCTTGTCCTATCTCGAACAGCTGTTCGGCAAGCTGCGCCGCCATGAGCTGGTGGAGTCCACCCGTGGTCCCGGCGGCGGTTATACCCTGGGCCGCAAGGCTTCGGAGATCACCGTGGCCGACATCATTGTCTCGGTGGACGAGCCGATCGACGCGACCCAGTGCGGCGGCAAGGAAAACTGCCTGGGCGAGGGCGGGCGCTGCATGACGCACGAACTGTGGGCATCGCTGAACAGCCGCATGGTGGAGTTCCTGGATTCCGTGACCCTGCAAAAGTTGGTGGAAGACCAGCTTGCCAAGGGCGTGGTGATCGAAAACACCCCGCAGGTCAAGAAGGCCATCTTCACGGCGCCGGCCGTCAAGCCGGTACGCGTGAATGCGCCCAATTCGGTCTTCGCACTGGGCAACGCGTTCTCCAAATCCTGATGGAGCCGGGCCGGCATTTGCCCGGCCCCATCCCTTTGCGAACTGATTGCATGACCCTGGATCGCGCTGCCAGCCAGCCCGTGAATAAAAAGAGCTAGCCACATGGACACCCCACACTTTCCCATCTACATGGACTACAGCGCCACGAACCCCTGCGACCCGCGGGTGGTGGACGCCATGATCCCCTGGTTGCGCGAACATTTCGGCAACCCCGCTTCGCGCAGCCACGCCTGGGGCTGGGAGGCGGAAGCCGCGGTCGAGAAGGCGCGCGGGCAGATTGCCGACCTGATTGGCGCCGACCCGCGCGAGATCGTCTGGACCAGCGGCGCGACCGAGTCCAACAACCTGGCGCTCAAGGGGGCGGCCCATTTCTACAAGACCAAGGGCAAGCACATCATCACGGTCAAGACCGAGCACAAGGCCGTGCTGGACACCTGCCGCGAACTGGAGCGCCAGGGTTTTGAGGTGACTTATATGGACGTGCAGGCCGATGGCCTGCTGGACCTGGAAGCGCTCAGAGCCGCCATCCGCCCTGACACCATCCTGGTCAGCGTCATGTTCGTCAACAACGAAATCGGCGTGATCCAGGACATCCCGGCCATTGGCGCCCTGTGCCGTGAAAAAGGCATCATCTTCCATGTGGACGCCGCCCAGGCGACCGGCCGCATTGACATCGACCTGGCCACCTTGCCGGTCGACCTGATGAGCTTGACCTCGCACAAGACCTACGGTCCCAAGGGCATAGGCGCCCTGTACGTGCGCCGCAAGCCGCGCGTGCGGCTGGAAGCGCAGATGCACGGCGGCGGCCATGAGCGCGGCATGCGCTCGGGCACGCTGCCCACGCACCAGTGCGTGGGCATGGGTGAGGCCTACCGCATCGCCAAGGCCGAGATGCACGAAGAGAACAAGCGCATACGTGCCCTGCATGAGCGCATGCTCAACGGCCTCAAGGACGTCGAAGAGGTGTTCCTCAACGGCCACGCCGACAAGCGCGTGCCGCACAACCTGAACATGAGCTTCAATTTCGTCGAGGGCGAGTCGCTGATCATGGGCATCAAGGGCCTGGCGGTTTCCAGCGGTTCGGCATGCACCTCGGCCAGCCTGGAACCCAGCTATGTGCTGCGCGCCCTGGGCCGCAGCGACGAACTGGCGCATAGCAGCCTTCGCATGACGATTGGCCGCTGGAGCACCGAAGAAGAAATTGACTACGCGGTCGCCACCATCAAGGAAAACGTGGCGAAACTGCGCGAACTGTCTCCCCTGTGGGAGATGTTCAAGGATGGTGTCGACTTGTCCACCATCCAGTGGGCTGCACACTGAGCAGCGCGCCCGACAGCTTAAAGAGGTAAACAAAATGGCATACAGCGAAAAAGTGGTAGACCACTACGAAAACCCCCGCAACGTCGGCTCCTTTGAAAAGGGCGACGAATCGGTAGGCACCGGCATGGTCGGCGCGCCGGCTTGCGGCGACGTGATGAAGCTGCAGATCAAGGTCAACCCGGTGACGGGCGTGATCGAAGATGCGCGTTTCAAGACTTATGGCTGCGGTTCCGCGATCGCTTCCAGCTCGCTCGTGACCGAATGGGTCAAGGGCAAGACGCTGGACGAAGCGGCCAGCATCAAGAACAGCGCGATTGCCGAAGAACTGGCCTTGCCGCCGGTCAAGATTCACTGCTCCATCCTGGCGGAAGACGCCATCAAGGCCGCCGTGAACGATTACAAGCAAAAGCACGCGCATTGACCAAAACCGCCTTACCCGTCACCTGTTTCATTTCCGAGTGATTTAAATGTCCGTAACCCTCACTGATGCAGCCGCAAGGCACGTGACCCGCTACATGACCAAGCGCGGCAAAGGTGTTGGCGTGCGCCTGGGCGTCAAGACCACCGGCTGCTCCGGCCTGGCCTACAAGCTGGAGTACGCCGACGAGATCGCGCCGGAAGACATCGTGTTTGAAGACAACGGCGTCAAGGTGCTGGTCGACCCGAAAAGTATGGCTTACATCGACGGCACCAAGCTGGACTTTGTGCGTGAAGGCTTGAACGAAGGTTTCAAGTTCATCAACCCCAACGAGCGTGACCGTTGCGGCTGCGGCGAAAGTTTCCGGGTTTGACGGGCCGGCGGTCTTACGCGTGCCGCTCCCCTAACCAAGCCGCCTCCACTGATGGTGCTGGCGGCTTTTTCTCGGCATGAACCTTCAATCCACTGATTTCGAGCTTTTCGGCGTGCCCCAGCGTTTCGCGCAGGACCGCGCCGCGCTGGACGCGCGCTGGAAGGACCTGCAACGCGAGGCGCATCCCGACAAGTTCGCGGCCCAGGGCCCGGCGGCGCAGCGTGTGGCCATGCAGTGGTCGGTGCGCATCAATGAGGCCTACCAGCGCCTGAAGGACCCGCTGAAGCGGGCGAGCTATTTGTGCGAGCTCAATGGCGCACCCATCGATGCCGAGAAAAACACCGCCATGCCGCACGATTTCCTGGTGCAGCAGATGCAGTGGCGTGAAGCGCTGGATGAGGCCGAGACCGCCGAGGATTTTGAGGAAATCGCCTCGCAAGCCATGTCGAGCGGGCGCGAGAAGCTGGCAAAAATAGCGCAATCGCTGGACGTGGACAGGGACTTTCCCGCAGCCGCCCGGCAGGTCAGAAGCCTTATGTTTATTGAGCGCTTTGCCAGCGAGGTCGATGCGCGCATCGACCTGCTGGGACAATAAAGCATTACAGAAAAAGTACGACAAGCACGCATGGCACTCCTGCAAATTTCCGAACCCGGCCAGACGCCCGACCCGCACCAGCGGCGCATCGCGATCGGCATCGACCTGGGCACCACGCACTCGCTGGTCGCCAGCGTGCGCAACGGCGTGTCCGAATGCCTGCCGGACGAGCAGGGAAGGGTGCTGCTGCCCAGCGTGGTGCGCTATCTGGAGGGCGACAAGCGCCAGATCGGTTATGAGGCCCTGGCGGCGCAGGTCGAAGACCCGCGCAACACCATTTCTTCGGTCAAACGCCTGATGGGCCGCGGCATTGACGACATCGGCAGCCGCACCCAGCTGCCTTACGAGCTCAACGACAAGCCGGGCATGGTCACGCTGCAGACCGTCGCCGGCGAAAAAAGCCCGGTCGAGATCAGTGCCGAGATCCTGGCCACGCTGCGCTACCGCGCTGAAGATACCTTCAACGACGACATCTACGGCGCCGTGATCACCGTGCCGGCCTACTTCGACGACGCCCAGCGCCAGGCCACCAAGGACGCCGCGCAACTGGCGGGCCTGAATGTGCTTCGCCTGCTCAACGAACCCACGGCGGCCGCGATTGCCTACGGCCTGGACAACGCCAGCGAAGGCGTTTACGCCGTCTACGACCTGGGCGGCGGCACTTTCGACATTTCCATCCTGCGCCTGACGCAAGGCGTTTTTGAGGTGGTGGCGACCGGCGGTGATTCGGCGCTGGGCGGCGACGACTACGACCGCGCGCTGGTCGACTGGGTGCTGGCCAAGGCGGGCCTGGCGGCCGACACACTCGCGCCGACGGACAAAGCGGCCCTGCTGCGCACCGCGCGAAACTGCAAGGAAGCCCTGTCGGCCGCCGACCTCGTGCCTTTTTCGGTGCAGCTGGCCAAAGCCCTCGTCAATTTCGAGATGAAGGCCGAAGACTTCGAAACCGCGACAGCCCACCTGACCCAGCGCACGCTGGCAGCCGTTCGCAAGGCGCTGCGCGATGCCAAGCTGGCCAAGGAAGACATTCAGGGCGCGGTGCTGGTGGGGGGCTCCACGCGCATGCCGCAGGTGCGCAAGGCGGTGGCCAGTTTCTTCGGCCGTGAGCCGCTGGTCAACCTCAACCCCGACGAAGTGGTCGCGCTGGGCGCGGCCATTTCCGCCAACCAGCTGGCCGGCAACAACACCGGTGATGAGTTGCTGCTGCTGGATGTGATTCCGCTGTCGCTGGGCATAGAGACCATGGGCGGGCTGGTCGAGCGCATCGTGCCGCGCAACCAGACCATTCCCACGGCCATGGCGCAGGACTTCACCACCTACCAGGACGGCCAGACCGCCCTGGCCCTGCATGTGGTGCAGGGCGAGCGCGACCTGGTGGCCGACTGCCGCAGCCTGGCCCGCTTCGAATTGCGCGGCATTCCGCCCATGGTGGCCGGTGCCGCGCGCATCCGCGTGACTTTTACGGTCGATGCCGACGGCCTGCTCAGCGTCAACGCGAAAGAGCAGGTCAGTGGCGTCGAAGCGCGCATTGACGTGAAGCCTTCTTACGGCCTGTCCGACGAAGACATCGCGCGCATGCTGCAGGATAGCTTTTCCACCGCCCAGCAGGACATGAATGCCCGCGCCCTGGCCGAGGCCAAGGTCGATGCGGATCGCATGATCTTGGCCACGCAAAGCGCGCTGGCCGCGGACGCCGATCTGCTGAGTCCCGATGAGCGCGCACAGATCGACAGCCTGATCGCCGGCCTGGCCGACACGCGCGCGCACGGCGGCGCGGCCGCGATAGAGGCGGCCACCCAAGCCCTTGCCAAAGGCACGGAGGCCTTCGCCGCCCAGCGCATGAACCGGGGCATCAAACAGGCCCTGGCCGGTAAAAACATCGAGGCGGTTTGAGCCGACTGACTGAGACAACCATGCCCATCATCAAAATACTGCCTCACCCCGAATACTGCCCGCAGGGCGCCGAAATCAGCGCGCCGGCCGGCACCTCGATCTGCGAAGCCTTGCTCGACAACAAGATCAACATCGAGCACGCCTGCGACCTGAGTTGCGCCTGCACCACCTGCCACGTTGTCGTGCGCGAGGGCTTCAACTCGCTCAACGAGCTCGACGAAAGCGAGGAGGACCTGCTGGACCGTGCTTGGGGGCTGGAACCCAATTCGCGCCTGAGCTGCCAGGCCGTGCTGGCCCAGACCGACGTGACGGTGGAAATACCCAAATACTCCATCAACCACGCCAAGGAAAACCACTGAGTTTTCGGGAAAAACCGGGCGAAGGCGGCCCTGCGCGGAGGCGATAATCGAGCCATGCGCCAAATCGTTCTTGACACCGAGACCACCGGTCTTTCCGCCGAAAACGGCGACCGCATCATCGAAATCGGCTGTGTGGAGCTGGTGGCCCGCAAGCTCACCGGCAACAACCGCCACTTCTACCTGAACCCCGAACGCGACAGCCATGAGGACGCGCTCAAGGTCCACGGCATCAGCAACGAGTTCCTGAAAGACAAGCCCAAGTTCGCCGCCGTGGCCGACGAACTGCTGGAATACCTGCGGGACGCCGAGATCATCATCCACAACGCGCCCTTTGACGTGAGCTTCCTCAACAAGGAGCTTGAACTCATGGGCCGCCCGCCCATCAAGCACTGCGTGGCCAAGGTCACCGACAGCCTGATGATGGCCAAGGAGCTGTTCCCGGGCAAGCGCAACTCGCTGGACGCGCTGTGCGACCGGCTGGAGGTCGACAATTCAGGCCGTACCCTGCACGGCGCCTTGCTGGATGCGGAACTGCTGGCCGACGTCTATATCAACCTGACCCGCGGGCAGAACGCGCTGGTCATGGACGTTGGCGACACGGCCCAGGAGGGCGACAACAACGTACCGCAGATAGACCTGAGCGTGTTTGAACTGCCCTTGCTGGCGGCCAATGAGCAGGAAGCCGCCGAACATGAGAAATTGCTGGCCGGGATCGACAAGGCCAGCAAGGGGAAAACAGTCTGGCGCGCCCTGGCGGCCTGAACGGAAACGCAATTCCGGGCATGGGCCGGAAAATCGGCCCAAAACACCATATAATCATAGGCTGACCGATAGGGCGGTTAGCTCAGGGGTAGAGCACTGCATTCACACTGCAGGGGTCGCAAGTTCGAAACTTGCACCGCCCACCAGAATTTGACGAAGAAAAAGGCCAAGTCTTGCGACTTGGCCTTTTTTCATTGGGGCGCTGTTTTTCCTGGGCTCAGAGCACTTCGCTCGCGAAATCAGCCAGGCGCGAACGCTCGCCGCGTGCCAGCGTGATGTGCCCGCCATGCGGCCAGCCTTTGAAGCGGTCGACGGCAAAGGTCATGCCCGAGGAGCCTTCGGTCAGGTAGGGTGTGTCAATCTGCGCCAGGTTGCCCATGCAGATGATCTTGGTGCCCGGGCCGGCCCGTGTGATCAGCGTTTTCATCTGTTTGGGCGTCAGGTTTTGCGCCTCGTCGATGATGACGTACTTGTTCAGGAAGGTGCGGCCGCGCATGAAGTTCATGCTTTTGACCTTGATACGCGAACGGATCAGTTCGTTGGTGGCAGCGCGGCCCCATTCGCCGGAGCCGCTGTCGGTCTTGCCCAGCACTTCGAGGTTGTCGTCCAGCGCGCCCATCCAGGGGCCCATTTTTTCCTCTTCGGTGCCCGGCAGGAAGCCGATGTCCTCGCCAACGCTGACCGTGGCCCGCGTCATGATGATTTCGGTGTAGCGCCGGTCGTCAAGCACCTGCGTGAGGCCGCTGGCCAGCGCCATCAGCGTCTTTCCGGTGCCCGCCGTGCCCGCCAGCGTGACGAAGTCCACTTCCGGGTCCATCAGCAGGTTCATGGCGAAATTCTGCTCGCGGTTGCGCGTGGTGACGCCCCAGACGGCGTTTTTGAGGTGGTTGTAGTCCTTCAGGGTCTTGAGTACCGCGGTTTTGGCCCGGATTTCCGTCACACGGGCATACAGCGGCGGCTCGCCGGGGGCCTCAAAGAACACGAACTGGTTGATCAGCAGGCTGCCCACGATGGGGCCGGTGATGCGGTAGAAGGTGTGGCTGCCTTGTTGCCAGCTCTCGATGGTCTTGCTCTGGCGCGTCCAGAAGTCCGCCGGCAGGGCCAGCGAACCGGAATACAGCAGGTCGCCGTCTTCCAGGGTTTTGTCGTTCTGGTAGTCGTCGGTCGCCAGGCCCAGGGCACGTGCCTTGACACGCATATTGATGTCCTTGGACACCAGGACCACCTCGCGGGGCGCATATTCCTTGCGCAGGGCCTCCACCACGCCCAGGATCTGGTTGTCGGCCTTGCCCTGCGGCAGGCTCATGGGCAGCGTGTAATCCAGCGGTTTGGTCTGGAAAAACAGGCTGCCGCCCGCTTCGGGGTGGCCGGTGGTGTCCAGCTTCAGGCCCTTGCCGATATCGGCGCCCTGGGCGCCCGCCAGCGCGTCCAGCGTGCGGCTGGTCTGGCGGGCATTGCGCGCCACCTCGGTCATGCCCTTTTTGTGGCCATCGAGCTCTTCGAGCACGATCATGGGCAGGAAGATGTCATGTTCCTCGAAGCGGAACAGGCACATCGGGTCGTGCATCAGCACATTGGTGTCCAGCACGAACAGCTTGGCCGGGCCCGTGCGTTTGGGTTTTTTCGGCTTGGCCGGCTCGGGCAGGGCAATGCTCTCTTTTTTACGGCTGTTCGCGGGGGTTCTGTCCGGGTTGGAAGGTTCTTTGCCTTTGAATGCCACCGGGTGGCTGCCTTCTCCTGCCGCGCGGCTGTCAAACAGGTCCATTACCGGGGGTTTCTGGGCGGATTCGGTGCGCTCCGTTTTCCGGGCGACTTTCGAAGGCGAGCGGGCGGGCGCGTCGAGCGCATCAGGCGAGAGCAGGGCGGCACGTTTGGTCGGGGCGGGGGGGAGGGGCATAGTGCTTAAAACTCTCTAAAAAAGAGGGGTTCCAGAAGCGAAAAAGCCGCCTTGAAACCAGGGCGGCTTTTTCTTTTGGCGCAGTTGCGAAGGTCAACAGCATGAGTTCATTATGCACAACTCAAGTGACAGGGCAATCCTTTGTTGCTAACTGGCCTCAGTGGGGTTTCAGGCGGCTTTTTTGAGGGCTTTGACGGCCTTGAGCACGTCGTCCACATGGCCGGGCACTTTCAGGCCGCGCCATTCCTCTTTGAGCAGGCCGTCGGCGCCCACCAGGAAGGTGCTGCGCTCAATGCCTTTGACCTTTTTGCCGTACATGATCTTGTTCTTGACCACGCCGAACATGTGGCACATTTTTTCTTCGGTGTCCGCAATCAGCTCGAACGGCAGTTCAAGCTTGGACTTGAACTCGTCGTGGGATTTCATGTTGTCGCGGGAGACGCCGAAGACCGTCGCGCCGGCCTTCACGAAGTCCTTGTAGCGGTCACGGAACTGCATGGCTTCGGTGGTGCAGCCAGGCGTGTTGTCCTTGGGATAGAAGTACAGCACCACGACTTTGCCGAGGTGGGACTGGTTGGAAACCTTGATGCCGCCGGTGGCGATCGCTTCAAATTCGGGGAGTGGTTTATTGACGACGACTGCCATACTGAGTAGACCCTGACGAAAGTAGTTGTAATTGGCCGCGCCTTTTGACAACCGACCCGGGACGTCATCCCGGGATGTGGTGCCAAGTGCAACCCTAGATTTTACCCTGAAAGAGAGGTCATTTCAGGCTTCTGTTCCTTCTGTTTCAATCAGCAAGGCGGCAATCACCTGGCGGCCTTCACCCGCGAGGATGTTGTAGGTGCGGCAGGCGGCGAGCGTATCCATGGTTTCAACGCCTATGCGTTGCTCCATCAGGGCGCGCAGAAACGCGGGGGGCACAAAGCGCAGGCGGGCGCCGCTGCCGAAAATCACGAGTTCGGGCCGGGTTTCGGCCAGCCGGGCGAAATGCTCGGCGGTGAGCTGCTCAAAGCGTGCGCAGTTCCAGTCGAATTTCTCGCCGCGCGAGCCGATCACGACGCTGTGCTCGATTTTTTCGGCCACACCCTCGCGGCCCAGGCCCACCCAGCCGGGGCCGTAGCCGAGGATGGACTGGACATCGAGGCGGTCTGGCTGAAGTTTCATGCGGAAAGGGTCCGGGCGTTGTGAGGTGTGGCGCGGCTGTGCGCGGAGGGCTTGTGCGCGGCTGTTTTGCCAGCGAAAAGCCTCTTTTATGTGGTCAAATTATAGATTCCGCCCGAATTCCACGCCGCAATGCGCCGTATCGCCCCGGTTGGCGGCAGGGTGAGCGGCGCGGCCTCCGTCCAAAGTCTTCCTAACGTTTCATGAAACCGATCAACAAATCCGCCAAGCTTGCCAATGTGCTGTACGACATCCGCGGCCCGATCATGGACGCCGCCAAGCAGATGGAGGAAGAGGGCCAGAAGCTCATCAAGCTCAATATCGGCAACCTCGCGGTGTTCGGTTTTGACGCGCCCGAGGAAGTCCAGCAGGACATGATCCGCAACCTGCCCGCCTCGGCCGGTTATTCGGACAGCAAGGGCATTTTTGCGGCGCGCAAGGCCGTGATGCACGAAACCCAGAAACAGGGCATCAAGGGCGTCACGCTGGACGACATCTACCTGGGCAACGGCGCGAGCGAGCTGATCTCCATGGCGACCAACGCCTTGCTCGACGACGGCGACGAGCTGCTGTTGCCAGCGCCAGACTACCCGCTGTGGACCGCCTCCACCAGCCTTTCGGGCGGCACGCCGGTGCATTACCGCTGCGATGAAGGCAATGGCTGGATGCCCAACCTGGACGACATCCGCGCCAGGATCACGCCCAAGACCAAGGCCATCGTGGTCATCAACCCCAACAACCCCACGGGCGCGCTGTATTCCGACGAGCTGCTCAAGGGCATCATCGGCATCGCGCGCGAGCACGGCCTGGTCATCCTCGCCGACGAGGTCTACGACAAGGTGCTCTACGACGGCGTCAAGCACACGGCGATTGCCAGCCTGTCGACCGACGTGCTCACGCTGACCTTCAATTCGCTGTCCAAAAGCTACCGCTCCTGCGGCTACCGCGCCGGCTGGCTGGTGGTGTCCGGCCCCAAGAAGCAGGCGCAGGACTACATCGAAGGCCTGAACATGCTGGCCAACATGAAGCTGTGCTCCAACGTGCCGGGCCAGTGGGCCATACAGACCGCGCTGGGCGGCTACCAGAGCATCAACGACCTGACCTGCGAGGGCGGGCGCCTGCGCCGCCAGCGCGACATGGCCTATGAACTCATCACCGCCATTCCCGGCGTCACCTGTGTCAAACCCAGCGCCGCGCTCTACATGTTCCCGCGGCTGGATCCCGAGGTCTACCCGATCAAGGACGATCGCCAGTTCTTCCTGGAACTCCTCAAGGAGACCAAGGTCATGCTGGTGCAGGGCACGGGCTTTAACTGGGCCGAGCCTGACCACTTCCGCATCGTCTTCCTGCCGCATGAGGAAGACCTGCGCGAAGCCATAGGCCGCATTGCGAAGTTCCTCGAGAACTACCGCAACAACCGAATTTGACCCTGTATTCGGCCCCTCTCCTTTTTTCGCACCCCTTGGGGTGCGGGCATCCAAGATCAACGTAAAGCAAGACCCGAGCGACTATGAAACCGACGAATTTGAGCCCCATCCGCGTAGGCCTTCTGGGCATAGGCACCGTGGGCAGCGGCACCTACAACGTATTGCAGCGCAACCAGGAAGAAATCCGCCGCCGTGCCGGCCGGGGCATTGAAATCACCATGGTCGCCGACCTTGACGTGGCGCGCGCCAAGGCGGCCGTCGGCGCGGGTGTGCAGGTGGTGGACGACGCGCGCAAGGTCGTGGCCAGCCCCGACGTCGACATCGTGATCGAGCTCATAGGCGGCTACGGCATTGCCAAACAACTGGTGCTGGAAGCCATTGAGGCCGGCAAGCACGTGGTCACCGCCAACAAGGCGCTGCTGGCCGTGCACGGCACCGAGATTTTCGCGGCGGCCCACCGCAAGGGCGTGATGGTGGCGTTTGAGGCGGCCGTCGCCGGCGGCATCCCCATCATCAAGGCGCTGCGCGAAGGCTTGACCGCCAACAGCATCCAGTGGATCGCCGGCATCATCAACGGCACGACCAATTTCATCCTGTCCGAGATGCGCGACAAGGGCCTGGACTTCGACGCCGTGCTGAAAGAAGCGCAGCGCCTGGGCTACGCCGAGGCCGATCCCACCTTCGACATCGAAGGCGTGGACGCCGGCCACAAGGTCACCCTGATGTCGGCCATCGCCTTCGGCATCCCGGTGCAGTTCGACAAGGCTTACGTCGAAGGCATCACCGGCCTGGCCGCGCAGGACATCCGCTATGCCGAGCAGCTCGGCTACCGCATCAAGCTGCTGGGCATCACCAAGCGCGCCGCCAACGGCATCGAGCTGCGCGTGCATCCCAGCCTGGTGCCGGCCAAACGCCTGATCGCCAACGTCGAAGGCGCGATGAATGCCGTGGTGGTGCAGGGCGACGCCGTCGGCACCACGCTGTACTACGGCAAGGGCGCGGGCAGCGAGCCCACCGCCAGCGCCGTGATCGCCGACCTGGTGGACATCGCCCGCCTGCACACGGCCGACCCCGAGCACCGCGTGCCGCACCTGGCCTTCCAGCCAGACGCCATGAGCGACCTGCCCGTGGTACCCATGTCCGAGGTCGTCACCAGCTACTACCTGCGCCTGAAAGTCGCCGACGAGGCCGGCGTTCTGGCCAAGGTCACTGGCATCCTGGCGAGCGCGGGCATCAGCATAGACGCCGTGCTGCAGCGCGAAGCCGATGAAGTGGGCGGCGAGGGTTCCACCCACACCGACCTCATCATCCTCACGCACGACTGCGTGGAAGCGAAGATGAACAACGCCCTGGCGCAAATGCAGGGGCTGCCCACGGTGCTGGCGCCCATCACGCGCATCCGCAAGGAGGAGCTGGCCTGATGCAGTACCTCTCCACCCGCGGCCACGCCGACCGCAAGCGCTTTTGCGAGATCCTGCTCGAGGGCCTGGCGCCGGACGGTGGTCTCTACCTGCCTGAAAGCTACCCCCAGGTTGACGAGGCGACGCTGGCCGGATGGCGCGGCCTGGCCTATGCCGACCTGGCTTTCGAAATCCTCTCGCTGTATGTCGACGACATTCCCGCCGCCGACCTCCGGGCGATCTGCCGCAAGACCTACACCGAAGAGGTCTTCGGCACAAAAGCCATCGTCCCGCTGAAGAAGCTCGAGGGCGGCCTCTACCTTGAAGCCCTGTCCAACGGCCCCACGCTGGCCTTCAAGGACATGGCCATGCAATTGCTGGGCAACCTGTTCGAATACGAGCTGGTGCGCCGCGGCGAAGAGCTCAACATCCTGGGCGCCACCAGCGGCGATACCGGTAGCGCGGCCGAATACGCGATGCGCGGCAAAAAAGGCGTGCGCGTTTTCATGACCTCGCCGAACGGCCGCATGAGCCCCTTCCAGCAAGCGCAGATGTTCAGCCTGCAGGACGAGAACATCCACAACATCGCGATCGAAGGCGTGTTCGACGACTGCCAGGACATCGTCAAGGCCGTGTCCAACGACCTGGCCTTCAAGCGCCAGTACAAGATCGGCACCGTCAACTCCATCAACTGGGCGCGCCTCATGGCGCAGGTGGTCTACTACTTCGCCGGTTACTTCCAGGCCACGAACAGCAACACCGCCAAGGTCGATTTCACCGTCCCTTCCGGCAACTTCGGCAATGTCTGCGCCGGCCATGTGGCCCGCATGATGGGCCTGCCCATAGGCAAGCTGGTGGTGGCTACCAATGAAAACGACGTGCTCGACGAGTTCTTTCGCACCGGCGTCTACCGCGTGCGCAGCAGCGCCGACACGCACGAGACCTCCAGCCCCTCCATGGACATTTCCAAGGCCTCGAACTTCGAGCGCTTTGTGTTCGACCTGCTGGGCCGCGACGGCGCCAAGACCAGGGCCTTGTTCCACGACCAGCTCGGCAGCCAGGGCCGCTTTGACCTCGGCGCCGAGCCGGCCTTCAAGTCGGCCGCGCAGCGCTACGGCTTTGTGAGCGGCAAGAGCATCCATGCGGACCGGCTCGCGACGATTCGCGACACCCACAAGCGCTTCGCCATCACCATAGACACGCACACCGCCGACGGCGTGAAGGTGGCGCGCGAGCAGCTTCAGCCTGGCGTGCCCATGGTCGTGCTGGAGACCGCGCTGCCCATCAAGTTCGCGGCCACGATTGAAGAGGCGCTGGGCCATGTGCCCGAGCGGCCCGCCAAGTTCGAAGGCATGGAGGACCTGCCCAAGCGCGTCAAGCTGCTGCCCGCCGATGCGGCCGTGATCAAGCGCTACATCGCCGACCATGTGCATTGATCCGGGCCGCGGCCCCGCCTGGAAAGCCCGGCCATGAACGTCATCGGCTTCGCCGGCTACTCCGGTTCGGGCAAGACCACGCTGGTCGAAAAGCTGATCCCCGCGCTCAAGGCGCGCGGCCTGCGCGTGTCGGTGGTCAAGCATGCTCACCACAAATTCGACATCGACCATCCCGGCAAGGACACCTTCCGCCACCGCGTGGCCGGCGCCTTTGAGGTGGTGGTGGCTTCGCAAAATCGGATGGCGCTGATGCGCGAGTTTGAAAAGCCGGCCGAGATGACGGTACACCAGCTGATCGCCGAGCTTTACGGCGGTGTGGACTGGGTGCTGGTCGAAGGCTTCAAGAGCAGCGACCTGCTCAAGATCGAGGTCTGGCGCGGCCCTTCAGCCGAATACGCCGGCAAGCCCTGCCTCTACATGGACGACGATTTCATCGTCGCCATCGCCACCGACGCCCCCGGCCAGTTGCCCCAGGCAACCTTGCGCCCTGTGCTGGATTTGAACGATGGCGATGCCGTGGCCGAGTACCTGGTCAACAATCAGGAACGCTTTGCCTATTCCTTCGAAGACCGCTTCGGCTAGGCCTGGGTAAAGGCCAGCCCCAAGCCAGCCAGCTTTGTTCTGTTCATGCCCTTGTTCCGGACACCCCGACGATGAGTTCTGCCTCCACCGCCACGCCCGCCAACCCTGTGCCCCAGCCCGGCCGCGCGCCCCTGAAGCCGCTGGACCAGGCGCTGGCCGAGCTGCTGGCCCGCGCCGCGCCGCTGCACGGTGTTGAGGCGGTCTCCACTTTTGACGCGGACGGCCGCGTGCTGGCGCAGGACCTGCTCTCCAGCCTCGACGTGCCGGCGCACGACAACAGCTCCATGGACGGTTATGCCGTGCGCGCAGCCGACTGGGCCGAAGGCGCTGTGCTGCGGGTCGGCCAGCGCATTCCGGCCGGCAGCAGCGGCCATGCCCTGGCGCCGGCCTCGGCGGCGCGCATCTTCACCGGCGCACCCATTCCACCCGGCGCCGATGCCGTGGTCATGCAGGAAGACTGCGAGGCCGTGGATGAGGGCGTGCGCATCAAGGCCCAGCCGAAACCCGGCCAATGGATTCGCCGTCGCGGCGAAGACGTAGCCGCCGGCGCGGTGGTGCTGCGCCGCGGTGAACGCCTCTCGCCCGCCTCGCTGGGCCTGGCCGCCAGCATAGGCTTTGACAAACTGCAGGTCGCGCCCCGGGTACGTGTGGCCTTGTTCTCGACCGGCGATGAACTCGTCATGCCTGGTGAGGTTGCGCCGGCCGACATGAAGCCCGGCGCCATCTACAACTCCAACCGGTTCTTTTTGCGCGCCTTGCTGCTGCGCCTGGGCTGCACGGTGACCGACCTCGGCATCGTGCCCGACCGGCTGGACGCCACCATCGCCGCGCTCAAGGGCGCGAGCCAGGCGCACGACCTGATCCTCACCAGCGGCGGCGTGTCCGTCGGCGAGGAAGACCACATCAAGCCGGCCGTGCAGGCGCTGGGCGAACTCGCCCTCTGGCAGATCGCCATGAAGCCCGGCAAGCCCTTCGCCTACGGCAAGCTAGGCGGCGCGCATTTCATCGGCCTGCCGGGCAACCCGGTGTCCAGCTTTGTGACCTTTCTGATGCTGGTGCGGCCTTTCCTGCTCAAGCTGCAGGGCGCGGCCGAGGTGGCCCCCAGCCCCATCGCATTGCCCGCGCATTTCGACTGGCCCAAAGCCGACAAGCGCCGCGAGTTTTTGCGCGCCAGGCGCAATACCGCCGGTGGGCTGGAGCTGTTCGGCAACCAGAGCTCGGGCGTGCTGACCTCGGCAGTCTGGGGCGACGGCTTGATCGACAACCCGGCCGGCCAGGCGATTGCCCATGGCGACATGGTGCGGTTCATCCCGTTTTCGGCGCTGATGGCCTGACGCGCCGCATCAAGGCCTTCCCATGAAAGTCACCGTCAAATACTTTGCCTCCATCCGCGAAGCCATAGGGCAGGGCAGCGAGCTGCGTGATACCCGCGCCACCACGCTGGCGGCCCTGCGCGACGAGCTGCTCGCGGCCACGCCCGCGCACGCCGCCAGCCTGGCGCGCGGCAGGTCGGTGCGCATGGCGCTCAACCAGGTCATGTGCGATGAAACGGCCGCCCTCAGCGAAGGCTGCGAAGTCGCTTTCTTTCCGCCTGTGACCGGCGGCTGATCCCGCCCCTTCAGGCGGCCAGCAGCGCATCCAGCCCCTGCAGGCGCTCGGCCAGTTCGGCGGAGGCCCGTGTCATCGGGCTGCGCAGCTCATTGCGAAGCAGGCCTTGCCCGGCCAGGACGGCTTTGAGCGGCCCGGGGTTGGGCTCGGCGAACAGGCTCTCAATCAGCGGCTGCAGCGGCGCCCACAAGGCCTCGGCCCCCGCCAGGTCGCCCGCCTGGATGCGCCGCAGCACCTCCACAAAACGTTCGGTGTGCAGATGAGCCGCCGCCGCAATCGCGCCCCGGCCGCCCTGCGCAGCGGTCGCGAAAATATTCACATCCTCGCCCGCCAGCACCTGCAAGCGCCCATCGGCAATCAGCGCCCGCGTTTTGGCCGGGTCGCCGCCGCAGTCCTTGAGCGCCTGGATGCGCGGGTGATCGGCCAGCGCCAAAATGGTCTCAAGCTCCAGGCGGCTGCCCGTGCGGTAGGGAATGTCATACAGGATCACCGGCACGGCGCTCACGTCGGCCAGGGCGGTAAACCATTCGATCAGCCCGGCCTGTGAAGGCCGTATATAGCTGGGCGCCGGCAGCAGGATGCCAGCCAGGCCCAGTGTGCCCAGGGCCTTGATGCGATCGGCCGTCTTGCCCAGGTGGTAGCCCGACAGGCCCATGACCACCGGCAGGCCGGGGGCCTCGGCCATCACGGTTTGCAGCGTTGCCAGCTGCTCGTCCTCGTCCAGCGCGGCGGCTTCACCGGTGGAGCCGCAGACCACCAGCCCGGCGATGCCGCTGCCCTTGTAGTGCGCCACCAGGCGCTTGAGTGCGCTATGGTCGACCTTGTCCTGGTCAAACGGGGTGACAAGAGGGATCCAGAGACCCGAGAAATCGGTGTTGGCCTGATCGGCCGGGTTGGCACTGAGCGCTGTTTGCATAAAGACACATCCCAAAAAACTGACCGGCTTGAAAGGCCGCCATCAGAACAAGAGAAGGGTGTCCGCAAAAGACTTGAAAAGTAACCGGCGGTTCCATCGCTCATTCGACGACGGAACCGCAGCCCCGGTCAAATGAGCAACGGTTTTTTCGATTTGCTGGCGCACGCCACAAGGCCGCGGGCGCTGTCGTGCGTCCGGGTGGCGAAGCGGTGGGTGTGGCCAGTCATGCGGCAAATCTTACCGTAGGCGGCGGCTTTGCGGGTGGGCGAGTGGCAAAATTGCCACTATGGCTTCACCGCGCGTCCTGATCACCACAGCTGACTTCAACCTCGCCGAGGAGGTGGCCGCACTGCGCGCCGGCGACAAGCGGGTGGGTGCCGTCTGCACCTTCACCGGCACGGTTCGCGACCGCAATGACGGCCTGAGCGTCAGCAGCATGGAGCTGGAGCACTACCCCGGCATGACCGAAAAATCCATAGAGGCCATGATCGACGAGGCCATGGCGCGCTTTGACATCTTCGGCGCGCGTGTGATCCACCGCGTCGGCCTGCTGCAGCCGCTGGACCAAGTGGTGATGGTGGCCGTGACCTCCGCGCACCGCGGCGAAAGCTTCAGGGCCTGCGAGTTCCTGATGGACTACCTCAAGACCCAGGCGCCGTTCTGGAAAAAAGAACAAACGCCAGAGGGCGCGCGCTGGGTCGATGCGCGTGTGGCCGATGACGCGGCTCTGGCCAAATGGGGCATACGCGCATCCAACGCCTGACGCTCAGTAGCTGACCGGGTCCCGGTACGCCGCCTCGTCATGAATCGCCCAGTAGGCCTCATACAGCCGTGTCGTGATGGGGCCGGGGAACTGCGGCAGCGGCACGCCATCGAGCTTGGCGATCGGCAAAATGCCGCCGCCGGTCGAGCTTAAAAACACCTCGTCGGCACTGCGTAGCAGCGCGGCAGGCACCGGTCCGGTCTTCAGCGGGATGCCCAGGCGCGCGCACAGCTCCATCGCGGTGCGCCGCGAAATCCCCTGGAGCACGCCCTGGTCGGCCGTGTACACGGTGCCATCCTTGGCCATGAACACGTTAAAGCCCGGGCCTTCGGTGATGTTGCCGGCAGCGTCCACCACGCAGCTGGTGTCGCGCCCACGGTCGTAAGCATCGAACATGGACTGCACCATGTCCATCCAGTGGTAGTTCTTGACGGTCGGGTCCACCGAGGCCGCCGGAATGCGCTGGCGGTCGCTGATGTGCAGGTCCAGCCCGGCCAGCTGCTTTTCGCGCGAGGCGATCCAGACATAGGGCAGGGCATAGGCGTAAAACCGGTTCTGCGCCAGGCGCGGGTCGCGCGCGCCGCGCGGCGGTACGCCGCGGGTGCAGACCATGGCGACGTAGGCGTCCCGCAGGCCGCCGGCGCGCACGCAGGCGTGCAGGATGTCCCGCAGCTCGCCGCGGCTGTAGGGGATCGCCAGGTGCATTTTTTCCATGCTGTTGAAAAAGCGCTCGATATGGTCGCCCAGCCGGAAAAAAGCGCCTTGCCAGGTGCTGGCCACGTCATAGGTCACGTCCGAGCGGGTGAAACCCCAGTCAAACAGGGATATCTTGGCTTCCGACAGCGGCACAAATTCGCCTTCGACAAAGGCGCAGCCGCCCTCGAATTCACTGGTTTTGACGTCACGCATGCGGTTTTCCTTGGGTTGACTTGGGATGGAAGAGGAGTTTGCGAATTAATTGTACGAAGTTCAATATTAATTGAACACTTTTCAATAAGCCATAAAATGGCGCATTATTTCTGCTTCTGGAAACCGCCTTGCCCACCAAACCGCCTCCACCCCGCCGCGCCGGGCGCCCGCGCAAAACCGGGGACGCGGCGGGCGGCGCGGCGCTGAGCCGCGAGTCCATCCTGCAGGCCGCGCTGGCGCTGATAGACCGCCAGGGTCCGCAGGCCTTCAACATCCGCGAACTGGCCCAGGCGCTCAAGGTGTTTCCCTCGGCGATTTACTGGCATGTGCCCAGCCGCAATGAGCTGATTTCGGGGGCGGTGGCCCTGGCCATGAACGGCGTGGCCGACGACCTGGTCACGGGCCGCTGGCAGGACAGGTTGGCCGCCTTGCTGCGCCGCTACCGCGAGGTGCTCAGGCGCCACCCCAGGCTGGCCCCCCTGGTGGCCAGCGAACTGATCTACAACGCGACCTTCGACGCCACCATGCTGGACCACCTGGTGCAGTTGCTCGAAGACGCCGGTTTTGCCGGCGCCGACCTGGTCGATGCCTACAACGTGGTGTTTGCCGCCATGTGTGGTTTCGCCACCATGGAGCTGTCCACCGCGCCGGCCGAAGACGCCCAGGCCTGGGAAAGTGCCTGCCGCGCCCAGATCGCCCGCGTCGATGCCGTCCGCCAGCCCGCGCTTGCGCGGCACCTGGGCGCGATGCAGAACCGGGCGTTTGTGCTGCGCTGGTCCAGCGGAGACGGCCAGCCGCTGGACAGCGGTTTCGAGGCCTGGGTCGACGTGATCGTGCGCGGTGTCGAGTCGCGGGCCAAGGCCCTGCGCCGCGCGGCCACGGCCTAGGGCGGCCCCGGCAGGCCTTGAAAAGGCGCCCATACCCCCAATGTCTGTAGGGATCAACCATTGGGAACACTCTCCATGCGACAAGACAAACTCACGACCAAGTTCCAGGAAGCCCTGAGCGACGCGCAATCCCTCGCGCTGGGCAATGACAACGGCTACATCGAGCCGGTTCACCTGCTGGCCGCCATGCTGCGCCAGGACGATGGCCCGCGCGCGCTGCTGGAAAAGGCTGGCGTCAACGTGGGCGGCCTCACGCAGGCTGCCGACGCCGCCGTCAAAAAGCTGCCCCAGGTGCAGGGCCAGGACCAGATCCAGGTCGGCTCCGAGCTTGCCAAGCTGCTGCAGGCCACCGAAAAAGAAGCCATCAAACGCAATGACCAGTTCATCGCCGGTGAGCTCTTTTTGCTGGCCGTGGCCGACAGCAAAAGCGACGTCGGCCGCCTGGCCAAAGAGAACGGCCTGACCCGCAAAGCACTTGAGGCCGCGATTGACGCGGTACGCGGCGGCCAGGGCGTGAACAGCGCCGACGCCGAAGGCCAGCGCGAAGCCCTCAAAAAATACTGCATGGACCTGACCGAGCGCGCCCGCCTGGGCAAGCTGGATCCGGTCATAGGCCGCGACGATGAAATCCGCCGCGCCATCCAGGTGCTGCAGCGCCGCACCAAAAACAACCCCGTGCTGATCGGCGAGCCCGGCGTCGGCAAGACCGCCATCGTCGAAGGCCTGGCCCAGCGCATCGTGGCCGGCGAAGTGCCCGACTCCCTCAAGGGCAAGCGCGTGCTCTCGCTCGACATGGCCGCGCTGCTGGCCGGCGCCAAGTTTCGCGGCGAGTTTGAAGAGCGCCTGAAATCCGTGCTCAATGAACTGGCCAAGGATGAAGGCCAGACCATCGTCTTCATCGACGAGTTGCACACCATGGTGGGCGCCGGCAAGGCCGAAGGCGCGATGGACGCCGGCAATATGCTCAAGCCCGCTCTCGCGCGCGGCGAACTGCACTGCGTGGGCGCCACCACACTCGACGAATACCGCAAGTACATCGAAAAAGACGCCGCGCTGGAGCGCCGCTTCCAGAAAATCCTGGTCGGCGAGCCCACGGTGGAGGCCACCATTGCCATCCTGCGCGGCCTGCAGGAAAAATACGAAGCGCACCACGGCGTGCAGATCACCGACCCGGCCATCGTGGCCGCGGCCGAACTGAGCCACCGCTACATCACCGACCGCTTCCTGCCCGACAAGGCCATAGACCTGATCGACGAAGCCGCGGCCAAGATCAAGATCGAGATGGACTCCAAGCCCGAGGTCATGGACAAGCTCGACCGCCGCCTGATCCAGCTGCAAATCGAGCGCGAAGCCGTGCGCCGCGAAAAAGACGAGGCCTCGCAAAAACGCTTCGAGCTCATCGAAGAGGAAATCGCCAAACTGCAAAAAGAGATCTCCGACCTCGACGAAATCTGGCAGGCCGAAAAAGCCCAGGCGCTGGGTTCCAAGGACGTCATGGAGGAAATCGACCGCATCCGCTTCCAGATCGAGGAATTCACCCGCAAGGGCGACTTCAACAAGGTTGCCGAGCTGCAATACGGCAAGCTGCCCGAACTTGAAAAACGCCTGAAGGAAGCGCAGGACAGCGAAGCCAGCAAGGGCAAGTCCAACGCGCCCACGCTGCTGCGCACCCAGGTCGGCGCTGAAGAGATCGCCGAGGTCGTGGCGCGCGCCACCGGCATCCCGGTCAGCAAACTCATGCAGGGCGAGCGCGACAAGCTGCTGCAGATGGAAGGCAAGCTGCACGAACGCGTGGTCGGCCAGGACGAGGCCATCAGCGCGGTGGCCAATGCCATACGCCGCTCGCGCTCGGGCCTGAGTGACCCGAACCGCCCAACCGGCTCCTTCCTGTTCCTGGGCCCCACGGGCGTGGGCAAGACCGAGCTGTGCAAGGCGCTGGCCGGCTTCCTGTTCGACAGTGAAGACCACCTGATACGCGTCGACATGAGCGAATTCATGGAAAAGCATTCGGTGGCCCGCCTGATAGGCGCGCCTCCGGGTTACGTGGGCTATGAGGAGGGCGGCTACCTGACCGAGGCCGTGCGCCGCAAGCCATACAGCGTGCTGCTGCTCGACGAGGTCGAAAAAGCCCACCCCGACGTGTTCAATGTGCTGCTGCAGGTGCTGGACGACGGGCGCCTGACGGACGGCCAGGGCCGCACGGTGGACTTCAAGAACACCGTGATCGTCATGACCAGCAACATCGGCTCGCCCATCATCCAGTCCATGGTCGGCAAGCCGACGGAAGAGATCAAGGACGCGGTGACCGATGAGCTCAAGAACTATTTCCGGCCGGAGTTCCTGAACCGGATTGACGAGACCGTGGTGTTCCACGCGCTGGATGCGAAGAACATCGAGTCCATCGCCCGCATACAGCTCAAGGTGCTCATCGCCCGGCTGCAGAAGATGGACCTCACGCTGGACGTGTCGGAAGCGGCGATCGCCGAGCTCGCCAAGGTCGGCTTCGACCCGGTGTTCGGCGCCAGGCCGCTCAAGCGCGCCATCCAGCAGCGCATCGAGAACCCGCTGAGCAAGCTGCTGCTGGAAGGGCGTTTCCCGCCCAAGAGCACGATACCGGTGGACGTGGACCCTATCCGCGAGCCGGGTGTGTTCAGGTTTGAATCGACGGTTCACTAGAGGCCTGTTGACAGGCTCCGGGCCACCGTTTTCATGGTGAGCCTCACAACCCGCCCTGGCTCGCGCCGGGGCGGGTTTTTTTACGTCTGTGCCATGGGGGAAATGCTGGAATCGTCCTACAGCTGCGCCGCCCTGCGCGGCCTACCATGGGCGTCTACCCACTGGATACGCCATGCCCAACCGCCTTGCCCGCGCCGCGCTGCGCACCGCCTGCCTGGCGGCGGTCCTGGCTGCGGGCTCGCAGGCCGGTGCCCAGGCCACTGACACCCCGGACCCGGGGGTGCGCACCCTTCGGCCGGTGACGGTCAGCGCCAAGGCCAACAGCGACCCGGTCGAGAAGTCCTACCGGAAAATGATTCGCGGCATGGATCTCTTTGAGCGTGAAAAAAGCCTGGCGCCCAATGCCTCGCTGCGCTTCAAGCTGCTGCCGCGCCGGCGCGAGACCAATATGAACGCGATTGCCATCGAAGTGATAGGCACGACCATGGACTTTCCCGTGGCCATCGCGCCCGACCGGACTTTCAGCCTGCCGCGCGACGCCAAGGCCTTTGCCGAGGATG
Source organism: Polaromonas sp. P1_A2 (assembly GCF_056406895.1). Taxonomy (NCBI): domain Bacteria; kingdom Pseudomonadati; phylum Pseudomonadota; class Betaproteobacteria; order Burkholderiales; family Comamonadaceae; genus Polaromonas; species Polaromonas sp. P1_A2. The sequence continues at coordinate 196,174 of NZ_JBFTZI010000002.1, forward strand.
CGCAGGTCATTCCCAACCGCAAGGCGCAAAGCATGACCTGGCGCACCGAGATCCGCACGCCTGGCCTGCCGCCGGGCACGCGGCGCCTGGGCGATTTGCGGCTGGAATGCAGGGTGGGCATGGAGGCCGGCCTGGTCTCACGCAGCGGCGGTGTGGTGGACCGCATTGCCGGCGCGGTGTTCGACACGCCGGCCTATTGCGACAAAAAAGTGCCGCTCTACCTGTTCTTTTCCGAGCGCCCGCTGTTCAGCGTCACACTGGCGGCCGGCGCGCGCCGGGAAGTCCTGCCCCTGGCCATGCTGTACGCCGCCGCGAGCGACGACCCCAAGCTGGACAAGGACCTGCCCGACTGCGACTGCGAAGTGCTGGTGGACCGCACCTACTTCCTGCCGCTGGGCGACCGCAGCTGGCCAGACGACACGCTGGTCGAGTTTGACTACATGGAGGGCGGATGATGGTGCCGGGCAAGCTGCTGGCCTGCATCGGCCTGGCGGTGCTGGCGGGCTGCGCGGCCACGCCTGAGGAAACGCGCCCGCCTTTTCGCGACAGCCAGCTGTCCATGCAGGGCGCGCAGGCCATGGTGATCCCCGGAACCAGCAGCAAAGCCGAGGTCAGCGCCGCGCTGGGCCCCGCCACTGTGGTCCGCTTTGACAGCGGCTACGAAGTCTGGGCTTACCGGGAGAAGCCTCCCAAAAGCGAAATACCGGGCGCCGAGTTTGTGGTCCTGTTCACGCCGGCAGGCGTCGTGCAGAAAACCCGGATACGGCCCCGTTATGAGGTGCCCGCGAACTAGACGGCAGTAGCTGGTTCAGTCGCCCAGGCCCACAAAGATGTTCTGCACGTCATCGTTGGCATCGACGGCCGCCAGGAAGGCTTCGACTTCTTCGAGTTCGGCGGCGCTCAGGCTGGCCGGGCTGATGGGGTTTTTGGCCTTGTAGCCCAGCTTGGCCGACAGCACGGTAAAGCCTTGCGCGGGCAGGGCGCGGCTCACGATGTCCAGGTCGGCGTGGTCGGTCAGAAAGGTTGTCGTGCCTTCTTCATGGCCAGGCTCAAAGTCCTGGGCACCCGCTTCAATCGCGGCAAGTTCGGGGTCGGCGCCGGCAACTTGCGGCTCGGCTTCAATCATGCCGACGTGGTCGAAGTCCCAGGAGACCGAGCCCGAGGTGCCCAGGTGCCCCTTGCGGAACAGCACGCGGATTTCCGAGGCCGTGCGGTTGAGGTTGTCGGTCAGGCATTCGACCATGAGGGGCACGCGGTGCGGCGCGAAGCCTTCATAAATCACATGCTCGAAATGCACGGTGTCGCCGGTCAGGCCGGCGCCTTTCTTGATGGCCCGCTCCAGGGTGTCCTTGGGCATGGAGACCTTGCGGGCCTGCTCCACCACCAGGCGCAGGCGCGCGTTCGAGGCCGGGTCCGCGCCGTTGCGCGCCGCCACCATGATTTCCTTGGCCAGTTTGCCGAACAAGCGGCCCCTGGCATTCGCGGCCAGTTCCTTGCCTTTTGCTTTCCACTGCGCGCCCATGTCTGTTCTTCCTTGCTGTTGTTGTATCCGGGGTGGGCCCTGCGGCAAGGCGTAAATCACACGCCGCGGGACCGGGGGGGTCTCCGGTTATACACCCATACGGCGCGGCCGGGACAGTAGGACGGCACCGACGCGAATTTCAGTCGCTTTCCGCCAGAGTGCCGGTGGCGCGGCGCTAAGTTGGACACTTGTCAACATGAAAGGAGCTGACATGCCAAGAGGTGACAAATCGGCCTATACCGACAAGCAAAAGCGCAAGGCGGAGCACATCGAGGAAGGCTATGAGGACCGCGGCGTCGGCCAGGAAGAAGCCGAGAGGCGCGCCTGGGCCACGGTGAACAAGGAAACCGGCGGCGGCAAGAAGTCCGGCTCGGGTCGCGGCAAGGCGGAAAACCATGCGCCTTCGCGCAAGGGCGGGCGGCTGGGCGGCGCGGCGGCTGCGTCACGCAGCGCGGCCGAGCGCTCGGCTTCGGCCAGAAAGGCTGCGGCGACGCGCAAGCGCAACGCCGCTTCGAAATAGGCTAATAAGCCGATCAAGCGCCCGGCTTACTTGACCGGAACGGCCGCGACGCTGCTGCGCGAAGCCGTTCGGGGGGCGACCGCAGTGAGCCTCAGTAGGGCCGAAGGTGAAGAATCATCTGGCTCGGGACTATTCCGTTTGCGTCCCGCGGCATGATTGATACTTTCTGCAAGGCTCTCAATACCGCCTCATCCCACGCCTGAATCCCACTCGATGCCACCAGTTTTGTTTCCACTATGCGGCCGTCGTCGGCGAGACGCAGTTGCACCTGGGTAGTGGGATTTCCCTGGATGGGACCCGTCAGGACGATATGCGACTTGATGGCCGCCGAGATTTTTGCCCCGTAGCTTTGTGCTGCCGCCAGGTACGGCAAGCCTGCTTTCGTCGTGCCGATCTTGATTTCAACAACCCGGTCTCTGGCTCGACCATCCGCGCTGTCCGCACCGGCTTGCAGCCGCGAGCGCGTGGCGACAGGAATGCTCGGGTCAAGTCCCGCTTCCAGCAGGTAGCGATGTACAAGGTGGCCGCGCGCCTGCGCCAAGCTGTCGGACCAGGGGAGCAGGCTTTCCAGGCTGTCGGTGCCTGTGATCAGCGTGACCGAGTTCACGGCCGAGGATTTGTTGATCGCGGCAATCAGCTCGGCGAGTTTTTCGAAAGCAGTGGGCGGGGGGTAGGCGTCAAAGATGTTGAAAAATACGTCGGCCTCCAGCCTTGCGCTCAAGGCCTGGCCGGCTTCCGGCTTTTTCTGGAGTGCGATAGAGGGAACCCCAGGCAGCGGCAGTGAACTGAGCCTGGCCACGGCCGGTATATAGGTCTCCCGCACGTGTGCGCAGCGAAAGGCAATCTCCCGCAGCGTGTCGAGCGTCGCATCGGGCACACGATCGGGGCTGCAGTCGGCCGCGCTTGCGGGTACCTGTGGTGAGCTCGATGCATTGTCGCCGGCGATAAACAGGCCCCTCTGGATCTTTAGGTCCAGCAACTGGCGTACTTGCTGGTTCTCGTCAGGGAACTGCCCGTGGGCGGCCTGGCAGAAGGCCAGGCACAGCGTGGAAACCAGGATTGGGTGGGAAAGAAGTTTCACGGCTGGGGCGCAAGTCAGGCCTACTTGACCGGGATCACGGTACCGGCCGGCACCGGAACGGCCGTGACGCTGTTTTGCGGCGAGCCTTCTATGACACGGTCCGAATAGGTCAGGTAGACCAGCGTGTTGCGTTTGGTGTCTATCATGCGCACCACGCGCAGCCTCTTGAAGACCAGCGAGATGCGCTCGCTGAACATTTCTTCCTGCTTGTCCAGTGGCTTGTCGCCAAAGCTGATGACGCCGGTCTGCCGGCAGGCGATGGAGGCCTCGGCCTTGTCCTCGGCCAGGCCGAACGCGCCTTTGAGGCCGCCGGTCTTGGCGCGCGACACATAACAGGTGACGCCGGCGACCTTGGGGTCGTCATAGGCGTCGACCACGATCTTGTGGTCCGGGCCTATGAACTTGAACACGGTGTCCACCGCGCCGATTTCCTCGCCGCCCGCGCCTCCGCAGGCGGACAGGAGCAGCAGCAGGCCCAGCGTGCTGAATGCGGGGCGCAGGTGCCGTAGGTATTGGGTGCTCATGGGATATCCCTCCTGGTATGTGTTGGATGCTGTGGGCTCGCGCGGCCCGGGTTTCTAATGTACAAAACCCGCACGCCGTGCAAACCGCCCCTGTGCAAGAAGGGCAAGCAAATGTCAGCTCAAGGCTTCAAAAGCTCAAAAAAGCCGCTGGCGAGGCGCTCGCCATTGACCATGATGTCCACTTCATGGCGGCCCGCATGGTGCACGCGTGTCGTGAAGTCGCGCACCACCTGGCTGCGCGAAAGGCGCAGGCTCTGGCCCGGCGCCAGGTCCAGTTCCTTGAGCTTGAAGACCTTGGCCGAGCTGCTGCCGGCCTTTTTGACGTAGTGGATGGCGTAGTCCACCACCAGGCGCTGGCTCTGGCGCGAGGTGGACTGCAGCGTGAACGACAGCTCCAGCCGCTCGCCCAGGCTGAGTTTTTTCGGGCAGACGGAAAATCCGCTGATGCTGACGGCCGCCTTTTTGCCCGCGCCAATCACGCCCAGCGCCTGTTTGTCGCCCCGCTTGATCAGCGTGCGCAGCGCATGCCGCGCGACCCACGCGGTATGCGGGTTCTCCAGCGGCCAGCTTTTCAGGCGCCCCAGCACCCACTCGGGGTGCAGCTTGGTGATGTCGTTGAGGTGGTTGGCCACCGACTTGCGCACATAGAGGCTGCCGTCGGCCTTGAGCGCCTCCAGGATGGGCGCGGCCAGCTCAGGGTCGGCCATCAAGGCCTCCAGCCTGAAAGACCAGGGCAGGCGAGGGCGGCTGCCTTCGCTGGCCAGGCGCCGCACATGCTCGCTCTGGTCCTTGGCCCAGGTTTTCATCACGGCCAGCGTGCGCTCGGGGTCCTGGCGGATGAACTCGCGGATGGCGAACTCCGAGCTGCCGAAGGCGGTGAAAAATTTGAGCGCCTCCATGGAGGTGTCAAAGTCCTCGCGCCCGTACAGGCCCACATAGTCCGGCAGCACCAGGGTCACAAAGCCGCTGTTGATGCGCGGCGCGAGCTTGCGCAGTATGGCGATGCTTTTGCGGTAGTCGGTGGGCAGCGTGGCGTGCAGGCATTCGCTGGTGCGCCGCAGGCGCTGCATCAGCGACAGCGCGTCCAGTCCGGGCAGCGCCAGTGCCAGGAATTGCTTGCCGTCAAAACGCGGGTAAACCGCCGCGGTCTGCGCCGCGATGTGGCGGTAGCGCGCGGGATCGAAGATGTTTTTGAGGGCGGGCGCGGCGGTGTCGGGCATGGCGACCGATTCTGCCACCGCGCGCTTTTCCTGGCTTAAAGGTTTTCCAGCCGGCTTAGCTGCGCGCGCAGGCTGTCCAGTTCGTCCATCAGCTCCAGTGCCAAGGCCGCGCCGGCCGGATTCACGCCCAGGTCACGCTGCAGGCGCACGGCCACCGTGGCGCGGTGCAGGTGCACGCCGGTGAAGCGCCAGACCTCAGGCGCCGGGCCCAGGGGCGCGAGTACGCCTTCCTGCACCAGGTCCATGATGAGTTCCGACTGCGCGGCGCAAGCCCGGCAGAGGTCGTCGAGCGTGAGTTCCTCCTGCTCTTCCAAGATGAAACCGGCGAGGTAGCGAGTGGGGGTGTTCATGCCTTGCCTCCGGGGTTTTGCAGGCCGGCGCGCGGCCTGAAGGCCTTGAACGTCGCCGCCATGTTTTCATACGCTTTCTTTGCCGCCTCCGTGTCGGCGGCCGGCAGGACGACCTGCAGCACAAAATAAAAGTCCCCGGGCGTCTTGGCCGGCAGCCCACGCCCCTTGAGCCTGAGCTTGCGCCCGCTGGCCGAGCCCGGCGGGATTTTCAGCTCCACCTCGCCCGTGGGCGTGGGCGCTTCCACCTCGGCGCCCAGCGCGGCCTCCCAGGGCGCGACGGGCAGGGTCATGTAGACGTCGTGGCTTTCGGCGCGGTACAGGGCATGCGGCAGGAATTCGACGTCCAGGTAGAGGTCGCCGGCGCTGCCCTTGCCGATGCCGGGCGCACCCTGGCCCGCCAGGCGGATGTGCTGGCCGGCGCGTATGCCCTTGGGAATCACGAATTCGATGGTCCGGTCCTGCATCGTCACGCTGGTTTCGTCCTCCACCGGCATGCGCAGCTGCAGCTTGCGCGTTGCGCCGCTGTACGAGTCGCCGATGTCGATCTGGATTTTGGCGTGCTGGTCCTGGCCGTGCATGTCAAAGCCGTGGCCGCCGCGCATGCCGCCAAAGCCGCCCCGGGCTTGCGGCTCGCCGCCCATGCCGCGGAAGATGGCGTCGAAAAAATCGCTGTGGTCAAAACCTTCGGCACCGCCAAAGTGGCCGCCGGCGGCGCCGCCCGAAGCCCGCCCCGGGTTCCAGCCCGGCGGCGGACGGAAGTCCTGCCCGGCCTGGTAGTCAGCGCCCAACTGGTCGTAGGCGGCGCGCTTTTCAGGGTCGCGCAGCACCTCGTAGGCTTCGGCGATTTCCTTGAAGCGCGCCTCGGCGTTTTTTTCCTTGCTGACGTCCGGGTGGTATTTGCGCGCCAGCTTGCGATGGGCTTTTTTGATCTCATCGGGCGTGGCGTCGCGCTCCACGCCCATGACCTTGTAGTAATCCTTGAATTCCATGAAACACTTTCATCAGGGATGGGTTAGCTGCCAGCCATCTTGGCGCATAAACGCCGGCCCGGCTGTCAGTCGAATACGTCAGGTTTTATATAGGGGCGGCGGCCTCAGGGTCAACCCGCAGTCGCGCTGGAGTTGCGCCCCTACTGCGCGGGCCCGGTGCTCCCTATCATGGCCGGATGATTTCCAGCACCCCCCGGACAGCACTTCGCACCCTGTTTGACGCCCAGCACCAGGCCAGCCGCGCACAGGCCGAAGTGCCGCTGGCGCTGCGCCGGGACCGCCTGCTGCGCATACGCGCCTTGCTGGACCAGCACGGCGCCGAACTGGCGCAGGCCGTCAATGCCGACTTCGGCGTGCGCTCGCCGCAGCTCACCGAAATCGCTGACATTTTTGTGCTGCGCTCGCTGCTGTCCAGCACGCTCAGGCAGCTGTCCCGCTGGATGAAACCCGTCAAGGTGCGCACGCCGCTGTATCTGCAGCCCGCGCGCGCCTATTTGCAGCGCCAGCCGCTGGGCGTGGTGGGTGTGATCTCGCCGTGGAACTATCCGGTGCAGCTTTCGCTGGGCCCGGTCATCACCGCGCTGGCCGCGGGCAACCGCGTGATGCTCAAGCCCAGCGAACTGACGCCGCGCACCTCGGAACTGCTGGCTACGCTGCTGGGGCAATCCTTTGCACCCGACGAGCTTTGCGTGGTGCAGGGCGACGGCCAACTGGCCGCCGAATTCGCCGGCCTGCCGTTTGACCACCTGTTTTTCACAGGCTCCACCGCCGTGGGCCGCAAGGTGGCCGAGGCCGCCGCCGCCAACCTGACGCCGACCACGCTGGAGCTGGGCGGCAAGTCCCCCTGCATCATCGATGCCTCCTGCGACATCGACAAGGCCGCCATCAAGATCGCGCACGGCAAGCTGCTCAACGCCGGCCAGACCTGCATCGCGCCCGACTACGTGCTGCTGCCCCGGGGCAGCGAAACTGCGTTCGCCGAGGCTTTTGCCCGCGCCGTGGCGACCCTGTTTCCGACCATCGTCGGCAACCCCGACTACGCAGCCATCATCAGCCCGCGCCACCTGGAGCGGCTGCAGGCGCTGCTGGCGCAGGCCGAAGGCGAGGGCGCGCGGGTGCAGGCCATAGCCCCAGGTACGGCCGGCGTGGGTGCGGCGTCACGCCAGATGGCACCGGTGCTGGTGTTCGACGCCCCCGCCGGCTCGAAACTGATCAGCGAGGAAATCTTCGGCCCCATACTGCCGGTGATTCCCTACACGGCCATCGACGAAGCGATCCGCTACGTCAACGCCAGGCCGCGGCCGCTGGCGCTGTACTGGTTCGGCACCGACGCCGGCTCGCGCGACCATGTGCTGGCGCGCACCGTGAGCGGCGGCGTCACGGTGAACGACACGCTGATGCACATCGCCCATGAAAACCTGCCCTTTGGCGGCGTCGGCGACAGCGGCTGGGGCGCCTACCACGGCGAAGCCGGCTTCCTGCGCCTGTCGCAGCAAAAACCGGTGATGCTGCAGTCCAAATGGGCGCGCGGGGATTTGTTCTATCCGCCGTATGGCAAGCGGTTTGAGCAGGTGATGGGCTTGCTCAAGCGCCTGATCTAGTCAAGGCGCCGTCCCAAACACCTGCGCCCAGTAGATGCCCGCGCTGCTTTGCGGGTTCACCACAAAGGCGGCCCCCATTTCGCTGAAATCCGGCGACATGATGTTGGCGCAGTGGCCGGGGCTGTTCATCCAGCCGCGCACGGCCGCATCGGCGCTCAGCTGGCCTGCGGCGATGTTCTCGCCGATGGCATGCCAGGCGTAGCCGGCGCGCGTGGCCCGGCCGTCCACCGTGCTGCCGTCGCGGCCGGTGTGGCTGAAGTAGTCGTGGCGCGCCATGTCGCCGGCATGGGCGTTTGCAATGCCGTACAGCGTGGGGTTCAGCCGTAGCGGCGGTGCCGGTGCAAAAGCCTTGTCGCCGCAGCGCTGCGGCCGGGAGCGCGCTTCGTTGACCAGCGCCAGCACCCGACCCTGCACTTCGCCCGCCTGCGCCGCCGCGGGCGGCGAAAAGGGCGCCGCCAGCACCACCCAGGTTTGTGTGCCGCGCTGGTGGAAGCCTGCCTCCACCAGTTCAGCATGCAGGGCGGCACTGCAGGAGCTGCCGAGTGCTTTTTGTGTCAGGGCCGCGGCCCCGCCGGCGCCGCGCACCGTGATCTGCAGGGTGCTGACGGCGCGGTAGTCCACGGTTTTGAGCGCGCTGTCGAGCTTGCGGCCGTCCGCGACCAGCGCCGCGGCCTGCGACAGCGCGGCATTTTCACGCAGCGGGGCGGCCGGGCGGCTGCCTTTTGCGCAACCTTCCTGGCGCAAAGTGTTCAGCGCGTGCAGCAGCGCTGGGTGGCCCTGTGCCGCGGGCTGCGCCTGCGCCGGACCGGTGGCGGCCAGCAGAAAGGCCAGCACCGCGCAGCCAGCCGCGTATGGCCAGGCGCCCTGTGTTTTCCCCAAGCTGCTTTGGATAGGCATGGGCCATGATAGCCAGCCGTGCCACACGCGCGGCACGCGTTCCCGGCATAGCCACGGCGAGCCGATAAGATAATTTTGAAAAATCCGAACCCTTTTTGCGCCAACAGGCCTCTTTGTCAGTATTCACCACAGCCAAGGAGTTCCTGATGTTTTTCCTGCAACGAAATCTTCCCGCCTGGGAGCGGGCTCTGCGCCTGGGCGGCGCGCTGCTGCTGGCCTGCGCCGGCTTGCTGTGGCTGCCGGCAGGCTGGCCCACGGCGCTTGCCCTGGCCAGCGCGGCGGGGCTGGGCCTGACGGGTATCGCCGGCTTTTGCCCCGCTTGCGCACTCGTCGGCCGCAAGCCCGCAGCCAAGGGCAAACCATGAAAGCCAGCGCCCAACTGGTCGACGCCGCGCGCGGCGGCGACACCCAGGCCATTGCCCAGCTGCTCACGCAGTGCCAGCCCGATCTCAAGCGCTTTGCGCGCCGCACCTGTTCCAGCGCCGAGGACGCGGAAGACGCGGTGCAGGCCGCGCTGTGGCAGCTTTACCGCAAGATAGGCGCACTGCGCACCGCCGCGACCTTTGCCGTCTGGCTGTTTCGCATTGTCGAGCGCGAATGCTTTCGCCTGTTTCGCGGCCGCAAGGCCGCGCAGGGCCAGGAGGGCGTCGATGTGGAAGCTGTCGCGGCGCAGGCGCTGCCGCTGGACCTGCGGCTGGATTTGAGCCGCGCCATCGCCGCCTTGCCCGAGGCCTATCGGGAGGTGCTGATCCTGCGCGACGTCGATGAACTCACGGCGCCCGAGGTGGCGCAGCAGCTGGGCCTGGGCGTGGAGGCGGTCAAGAGCCGGCTGCACCGGGCGCGCGCCATGGTGCGCGAGCGCCTGATGGCCAGCGGCTACTGGAACAAGGATGGCGGCATCGGCGGCCAGTGATGCGCACCGGCTACCGATCATCCCCGGAACCTCCACCGGCGGTCGAAAGCATGGGGTAGCTGTCTTGGCAGCCCCTTAGAATGGCCCCCAAAATAACCTGGAGGGGTGCGCCATGCCTTTTGTCGGATTGGGATTGCATTTCATGGTGGCGGTGTTCTTCGCCGTCCACGCCCTGCGCAGCGGCCAGCAGCTGTACTGGCTGATCATCCTGTTCTCCTTCCCCCTGCTGGGCAGCATCGTCTACTTCCTGGCGGTCTACCTGCCGGACTCGCGGCTGGAACGCGGCGCGCGCAAGGTGGTGGCCGCTGCCGCGAAAACGCTCAATCCCACGCGCGAGCTCAAGGAGGCGCATGCCGCCTTCGACTACACGCCGACCGCGCAGAACCAGATGCGGCTGGCCGCCGCGCTGCTCGAAGCCGGCCAGCCCCTGGAGGCCGCCCAGAGCTACGACGCCTGCCTCAAGGGCCCGTTCGCATCCGACCTGGAGATCAGGATGGGTGCCTCGCGCGCTTATTTCGCCTGCGAGCGTTATGCGGAGGCGATTACCCACCTGGAGTTCATTCGCAAGACCGACGCTGGCTTCCGCGCGGAACAGGTTTCGCTGCTGCTGGCCCAGGCGCTGGCGGGCGCCGGCAGGGGCGTGGATGCCAGGGCGGAATTCGAGTCCGCCGTGGAGCGTTTCGGCAGTTTCGAAAGCCGCGCCGAATACGCCATCTGGGCCGCGACCACCGGCGACACCGCCACCAGCGCGCGCCTGCAAATTGAATTGCAGCGCTCCATGGACCGCTGGAACCGGCACACCCGGGAGCTCAACAAGCCCTTGCTGCGCCGGCTGAATGCGGCGTTTGACCGCCGCTGAAGGCCGCATGCCCGGGCCTTGTCGCTGACCGGCATTGCATGCGCCTGGGACGCCCTTCGCTGAAAGTCCGCCTGCTGGTAATGCTGGCGGCGGTCCCCTTGATCACCTGGTTCGCGGTCAGGCCCGTGCGGGTGGTCGCGCCAAGCCTGGTGGGCGTGAGCTGCCTGAATGCGTCGGTCTGCGTCGACGACCCCACCCGGCAGGTAGAGGCCGCCGGCCTGTACGCGGAGGCCGTGGCTTTTGTGCCGGAGCTGCTGGGTCCCTTCAAAAGCAAACCCCGCGTCATTTTTTGCGCGACGCAAGCCTGCGCCGACGCGTTCGGCCTGGGTGCGCGCGCGGCGGTCACTGTGGGCACCTGGGGCACGGTGATAGGCCCGCGCGCCTGGGAATCCTTTTTTGTGCGCCACGAACTGATCCACCATGCGCAGGCCGAGCGCCTGGGCACCTTGCGCCTGCTGTTCAAGCCGCAATGGTTTGTGGAGGGCATGGCCTATGCGCTGAGCCAGGACCCGCGGCAGCCGCTGACCGAGCCTTTTGAAAGCCAGCGCAGGCGCTTCCTGGCCTGGTATGGCGCCGTCGGCAAGCAGGGGCTGTGGCAGGCGGCCCGGGAGCTTTAGGCCCGCTGCGCTTATTTCTGGAAGTGACTGGGCGGCTGCCCCATCGCCGCCTTGAACATCGCGGTGAAGGCGCTGTCGCTGGCATAACCGCTGGCCGCCGCTACGGCGCTGACCGACAGCCCGCGCGTGAGCAGGGGCAGGGCGTGGGCCAGGATGGCTTGCTGGCGCCACTGCTGGTAGCTCAGGCCCAGCTCGTCGCGGAACAGCCTGGCGACGGTGCGCTCGCTGGCGCCGGTGTCCGCCGCCCATTCGGCCAGGGTGGCCCGCTCGGACGGCGCGCGCAGTACCGCCTCGCACAGGGCGCGCAGCCTCTTGTCGCCGGTTTGCGGATGCGGCATGGGCACGCCCAGCGCCTGGATGTCGGCATGCGTGAGTTCGTCCAGCACCAGGCCGCTGAGCAGTTGCTCGCGGGAGGGGGCCAGTGGGTTCCCTGGCGAGGCCGCGTCCAGCGCGCTGATCGACTCGCGCAGCAGCGGCGACACCACCAGCACGCGGCAGCCGCTCCAGCCCTTGGGCGTGGCGCTGGCGTCGATGTAAAGCGTGCGGAACTCGGCGGCCTCCAGCACGGTGATGTGGTGCTGCGCGCCGGGGGCGATCCACACCGCGCGCGAGGGCGGCACGATGTAGGTGATTTCGCCGCCCGCGCCGTCGCTTTCGGCCGTGACCTGCACCACGCCGGTGGCGCAGTAGGCCAGTTGCGCCCAGGCATGGGAATGCGGCTCGAAGTGGGTGTCGGCCGGCATGGAGCGGGCGCGCACGCGCACCGGCCGCTTGGGGCTGGGTGTGAAGCTGTCGGTGTCGCCTACCGGCATCAAGCGAAGGGCGGCGTTACGCGGCATGGTGGATCGCGGCTTGGGCGGCTTGAAGGGGTTTGTCTGAAATTCGATGAATCATGGCTATTTGTCGCATTTCAGCAGGCAAGGCCAATACTACGATAGCGCCATGAATACTTCAAGCACAGCGGCCACGCCCGCCGGCAACGCGATTTCACTCAAACAGGACGCCAGCGTGATCGGCCTGGTCGGCACCGCCCACCTGATCAGCCACTTCAGCCAGCTGCTGCTGGCGCCGCTGTTTCCCTGGCTCAAGGAGGCCTTCAACGTCAGCTATGCCGAGCTCGGCTTTCTGATGACCCTCTTTTTCGTCACCTCTTGCGCGGTGCAGGCCTTGTCGGGTTTTGTGGTCGACAAATTCGGCCCGCGGCCCATCCTGTTTGGCGGCCTCACTTTGCTGGGCCTGGCGGCCTTCGGTTATTCCATCAGCACCAGCTACTGGATGATGGCCGGCTTTGCCGTAATTGCCGGCATAGGCAATGGCGTGTTCCACCCGGTCGACTACACGCTGCTCAACCGCAAGGTCAGCGCGCCGCGCCTGGGCCATGCCTACAGCGTGCACGGCATCACCGGCAGCCTGGGCTGGGCGCTGGCCCCGGCCATGCTGGTGCCGCTGACCTTCGCGTTTTCCTGGCGCGTGGCGCTGGCCTGTGCAGGTGTACTAGCCTTTGTGGTGCTGGCCGTGCTGGTGGCCAACCGCGACAAGCTGACCCTGACCGTGACGGCACCGGCCAAGGGCGCGCCGGCGGCCGACAGTTCGCTGGGCTTTTTGAAGATTCCCGCGGTCTGGATGTGTTTTGCCTTTTTCTTCTGGTACGCGATCGTGCTCAGCGTGGTGCAGGCCTTTGCGCCCGAAGCCGCGCGCCACCTGCATGAGGTGCCGCTGCCGCTGGTTGCCATGTGCCTGACCATCTATATGGTGTGCAGCGCCGGCGGCATGGTGTTCGGCGGTTTTCTCGCCTCGGACCCGGCGCGCTGCGAGCGCATCGTGGGTATGGGTTTTGGCGTGGCGGCCGTGTTCGCGCTGCTGCTGGCCCTGGGCAGCTACCCGGCCTGGGTGGTGCCGGTGCTGTTCGGCGTTATGGGTTTTGCCTCGGGCATCGCCGGGCCCTCGCGCGATTTGCTGGTCAAGCGCTCCACACCTGAAAACGCCTCGGGCCGGGTCTACGGCGTGGTCTACGCGGGCCTGGACATAGGCCAGGCCGTTTCGCCGCTGGTCTTCGGCGCCATGATGGACCACGGCCAGTACCGCGGCGTGCTGCTGGGCCTGGCGCTGATGCAGGCGGTGCTGATCGCCAGCGCCTTCAATGTGCGCCGCGTGCGCCGCACGGCGCTGCCGGCGGCGGGCCGGCTGCCCACGGCCGTCTAGAAAGCCGGGGCCGGGCCGCGGCCTGTGTGCGCGGCAGCAACGGTTTTTGGGGGGAGTTGTGCGCACCCGTGGCCTGAAAAGGAGGCCAGGCCTATACTGATTTGCATGACTCTCGATAGGCATGCAACCAAGTTTTCGGCCTGCGCCTTGCTGGCCGCAGGCCTGCTTTTGCCCACGTTGGCCGCCGCACAGATCGCGCCGCTGAAGTACGAATTGACCGGCGACCTGGGCGGCGCCGTCTACGGCACGCAAAGCGTGATCCACAGCAAGGGCAGTGAAACCCGTTTGCTGCCCTACGGCTTTTTTGACTACGGCCGGCTCGCCGTGCGTGTGGACACCCTGAGCCTGAAGACCGTCAAATTCGGCTACGGCTACCTGGAGTTCGCGGGCCGCGTCAGCCAGGACGGCTGGCGCGCCGACACCGCCGCGCTGTCGGGCCTCAAAGACCGCAAGACCCCGATTCCGCTGGGCATAGGCACTTTCCAGGAAACGCCTTACGGCGCCTTGTTCCTGAACGCCTTTGTCGATGCCAACAAGTCGCACGGCAGCCTGCTGGAAGCCACGTACGCGGCGGAGTTCAAGGTGGGAAGCTGGTCCTTCTTCCCGCAGCTGGGGCTGGAGTACAGCAACGCCAAATACAACAACTACCTTTATGGCGTCAGCGCGGCGGAGTCGGCCGCCAGTGGGTTCTCGGTCTACAACGCCGGCGCCTCGACTTCCCCGGTGCTGGGGCTGGGCGTGGACGTGCCGCTGGGCGAACCCTGGACGCTGACCATGCAGGTGCGCCGCAAATGGCTGGACTCCTCGGTGCGCAACAGCCCGCTGATCAGCCGCCGCACGCAGGATACCGGCTTTATCGCGGTGTCCTACCGCTTCAGGTAAGCGGTCCCTCAAGAGCCCTTCTAAACCGCCGACTTGTGCCGGGCAATGCAGGTATCCAGCACCTCGCCGCTGTCCCGCTGCCACCAGTTGCCCGCCGAAAAAATCTCCACCTCGCTATAACCCGCGAAGCCCTGGGCTTCCACCCAGCCGCGGATTTTCGGGATGTCGATCACGCCGTCGCCCATCATGCCGCGGTCGTTGAGCAAATCGGTGGTCGGCGTCAGCCAGTCGCAGACGTGAAAGGCCAATAGCCGTTCCTTGCCGGCGCGCTGGATCTGGGCTTGAAGCTTGGGATCCCACCAGACGTGGTAGACGTCCACCGCCACGCCGAGCGCGCCGCTTCTGGCGGGGTCCAACGCATCGCAGACGTCCAGCGCATGTTCCAGGGTGTTGATGCAGGCGCGGTCCGCGGCGTACATGGGGTGCAGCGGTTCTATCGCCAGCGGCATGTTGCAGGCCCTGGCGTATTCCAGCAGGGTGGCGATGCCGTCAAACACCTGGCTGCGCGATAGCGCGATGTCCTTGTGCGCAGCCTTGCCGGCCAGCGCGCCGGGCAGGCCGCCCACCACCAGCACCAGGCAGGCGGCGTTCAGCTCGCAGGCTTCGTCGACGGCGCGGCGGTTGTCGTCGTGCGCGGCTTTGAGGCCCGCCGCATCCGCCGCGGGAAACATGCCGCCACGGCAGTAGCCCGAGAGCTGCAGCCCATGGGTTTTGACCAGCTTTGAAATGAGCGGCAGGCCGGCGGAGGACACCTGGTCGCGCCAGGGCGAGATCGCGCGTATGCCGCGCGCCGCGCAGGCTTCGAGGATGTCCGCCAGCGGCTGCTCGACACCGCGGTGCTTGCGCACGGTCGCGGTGTTGATGGAGAGCCAGCGATGGTCTTGGGAAAAGTTTCTCATGGCGAAGTTTGATTCGGATCGGTGGGAGGTGGCGCGGTCTTGCGCCGGCGCAGTTCGCGGATGATGGCCGCGTTGTCGAGTTCGCCGTCACCGGCGGCGACGGCCGCGCGCAGCAGGGCCGCATGCGTTTCGGACAGCGGCAGTTGCTGCCCGGCGGCCGCGGCGCTGTCAATCATCAAGGCAAGGTCCTTGAGGTGCTGGCGTATGCGCGACTGCGGCGCGAAGTCGCCATCCACCATCATCCGGCCCTTGGCCTGGGCCGCGCCGGACGTGGCGGGGCTGGCCAGCACCAGTGCCAGGAATTGTTCGGGCGCGATACCCAGGCTTTCGGCAAAGACCATCCCTTCGGCCAGCGCCGCGCGGTTCAGGCCCAGCACCAGGTTGGTGGCCAGCTTGGCCCTGGCCCCCATGCCGGCGCCGCCCACGTGGAAACGCTGGCCGGCCATGGCGGCCAGCACGGCTTCGTATTGCCGCAGTGCCTGGGTTTCACCGCCCAGCAGCAGCGTGGCCTCACCCGCGGCAATCTGCTGGCTGGAGCCCGAGAGCGGCGCTTCGATAAAGGCAATGCCGCGCGCGGCCAAGCGAGCGGCCAGCGCCTCAAGTTCATGCGGCATGCCGGTGGAGCAGTCGATGATGCTGCGAACGCCGGGGACGGACAGCAGGCCGGCCGGCCCTTCAACCACGCTGAGCACATCGGCGGTATCAAACACGGCCAGCACCACGCAGGAGGCCGCGCCGGCGACTTCGGCCAGAGATGCGGCGGCAAGCCCTCCCTGGCCCGCCAAAGCGGCACGGGCTTCTTCATGCAGGTCAAAGCCCGTGACCTTAAACCCGGCGGCGGCCAGGCGCCGCGCCAGTGCCGAGCCGACCAGGCCCAGGCCGACAACGCCTATGGAGTTTTCCTTTGCCATGGATTCACGCCGCGAGCGACGCGCCTCCGCAGATCTGGATGTCCTGGCCGGTGATGGCCGCCGCATCAGGCGAGAGCAGAAAAGAGACCAGCGCGGCGATCTCCGCCGGCCGTATCAGCCGGCCAAGCGGCGGCAGTTTGGGCGGGACCGCGGCGCGCGCTGGGTCGGCCAGCATGGCGGTTTCGGTGGCCGCCGGTGACACCACATTGACGGTCACGCCCGAAGCCGCGGTTTCCGCGGCCCAGCTGCGCGCCAGGGCCACCAGCGCCGCCTTGGTCGCCGCATACTGGCTGCGGCCGGCCATGCCGCGCGCCACGCGGCTGCCGACCAGCACCACGCGGCCTGCACCGGCCTGCGCCATGGCAGGGACCACCCGGTTGGCGATGCGCGTGACGGCATCGACATGAAGCTGCCACATCAGCTGTGAATCTTCGCTGGACAGCTCACCGAGCCGGCCCACGCGCAGCACGCCGGCGGCATGGACCAGGGCCTGCACGGTACCCGCCGAGCGCAGGGCGCGTTCCGTGGCTTCAACCTCGCACAGGTTGACCTCGGTGGACGAAAACGCCGGGTGCACGATGCGCGCGGGCGCGATGTCCAGGCCAATCACGTCCCAGCCCCGGTCCAGCAGGGCCTGGGCGATGGCCAGGCCTATGCCCGAGCTGCTGCCCGTCACGAGTGCGCGTTTCACCTCTTCAGCGGCCATGGCGGGAAACCTTATTCGACACGGATGTTGCCGTCCGTGATGATTTTCTGCGAACGCGCCATGTCGGTGTTCTGGAATTTCGCGAAGTCCTCCGGGGTGCCGGGCGTCAGCACCAGACCTTGCTGTATGAGTTTTTCGCGCATCTCGCCGGCCAGCGCCTTGCTGGTCTCGGCGTTGAGCTTGTGCGTGATTTCGGCCGGCAGTCTGGCCGGTGCCCACAGGCCGTACCAGCTGTAAAACTCAAAGCCCGGAATGGTTTCGGCCACCGTCGGCACATCGGGCAGGCTGGGCGCGCGCTTGTCGCCGGTGACGGCGACGACGCGCAGCATGCCGCTCTTGTGGTACTGCAGCGAGCCGAGTATGGGATCTATAAAGCCGTCGATCTGGCCGCCTATCAAGTCCTGGAAGGCGGGTGCCGTTCCCTTGTAAGGCACCACGGTGTATTCGATGCCGCCCGCGCGCTTGAGCAGCTCGGTCGAAAGATGGCCCGCCGAGCCTATGGAGCCGACCGCGAAGGTCATTTTCCCGGGATTGGCCTTGGCGTAGGCGATCAGCGATTTCACGTCGGTGACCGGCAGGTTTTTGTTGATGGCCACCGACAGCGGCGCCTTGGCAACCAGCGCGATGGGCGTGAAGTCCTTGACCACGCCATAGGGCACGGACTTCATGGTCATGGGCGCGGTCGTGAAGGTGGAGGCGTTAAAGAGCAGGGTGTAGCCGTCGGCGGGCGCCTGCGCTACCACGCCTGCGCCTATGGTGCCGTTGCCGCCCGCGCGGTTTTCCACCACAAAGGGCTGGCCCAGCTGTTCGCTGAGTTTTTGCGCGAGCTGCCGGCCCACCGCATCCAGCGTGCCGCCGGGCGGGAAGGGGATGATGACCTTGACCGGCCGGGAGGGGTAAGCCTGCGCCGCGGCGCCGAAGGCTGCGGCTGCCAGGCCGGCGGCCAGGGTGGCCTTGAGGAAAGTGCGTGTCTTCATGCTTGTCTCCAGGGTTTGTAATGAGAGGCTGGCGGAAGCTTCTGGCGGCTTCTTTGCTATGTTTCCTACTGAATTCCGTGCAGCGACAACAGCGTCTTCATGCGCTGGGTGGCGAGTTCGGGGTGTTCAAGCAGGTTGGCCGCATCGGCCAGGCGGAACAGTTCCGCAAAGTGCTGCAGCGAACGCGTGCTCTGCTGCCCGCCCACCATGGTGAAGTGGCTTTGGTGGCCGTTGAGCCAGGCCATGAAGACCACGCCGGTTTTGTAAAAACGCGTGGGCGCGGCAAAGATGTGGCGCGACAACGGCACCGTGGGGCCCAGGATGGCGTGGAACTTCTCCACATGGCCCTGCGCCAGTTCGCCGAGTGCGGCGCTGGCGGCCGGTGCGATGGCGTCGAAGATGCCCAGCAAGGCATCGCTCTGGCCGTGCGTCGCTTCGTTGCCGAAGCCGTCGCCGGCAATCAGCTCGGCGTAGTTGAAGTCGTCGCCGGTGTACATGCGCACCCCGGCCGGCAGCCTGCGGCGCATCGCGATTTCCTTGTCCTTGTCGAGCAGCGAAATCTTGATGCCGTCGACCTTGCCGGCATGGGCGTTGATGATGCCGAGCGCGGTGTCCATGGCTTTTTCCACATCGCCGCTTCCCCAATAGCCGGCCAGCGCGGGGTCGAACATGTCGCCCAGCCAGTGCAGCACCACGGGCTGCCTGGCCTGGCTGAGGATGCGGTCGTAGACACGTTCGTAGTCGGCCGGGCTTTTGGCCACGCGGGCCAGCGCGCGCGAAGCCATCACGATGAGCTTGCCGCCCAGCTTCTCAATCGCGGCCATCTGCGCTTCGTAGCCGGCGATGACCTCATCGACGGTCCTGACGTTTTCCAGCACCAGGTGGTCGGTGCCGCAACCGGAAGCGACGAACGCGCCCGGCACGTCCTTGGCGGCGTCCAGCGAGCGGCGTATCAGCTCCAGCGACGTCGGCCAGTCCAGGCCCATGCCGCGCTGGGCGGTGTCCATGGCCTCGGCCACGCCCAGGCCCAGCGACCACAGGTGGCGGCGGTAGGCGATGGTGGCGTCCCAGTCGATGGCGCAGGCCAGCCACGGGTCCACCGCCGCCAGCGGGTCGGCCACCACGTGGGCGGCGGAATAGGCGATGCGGTTGAACGTCAGCCCCGCGGCGGGTTTGACGGGCGTGCTGCCGCGCAGCGTGTAGGGCTTGAGGCCGCCGCTATCGCCGGCATGGGGCAAGGTCAGTGTCAGTGCCATGGCGTGCCCCTCACACTTTCAGCGGCGGCACGTCTATCCAGCGCCGCTCTTTCCAGCTTTGCAGGGCCGCCTCGACCAGTTGCACGCCCTTGGCGCCTTCGGGCAGCGTCCACTTGTAGGGTTCGTTCTCGACCACGTGGCGGATGAAATGCTCCCACTGGATCTTGAAACCGTTGTCGTAGGTTTGCGAGTCAGGCACTTCCTGCCATTGGTCGAAGAAATTCATCATCTGCTTCTCGTCGGGGTTCCACACCGGGCGCGGCGTGGTCACGCGCGATTGGGCGCGGCAGCTTGAGAGGCCCGCTACGGCCGAGCCGTGTGTGCCGTCCACATGGAAGGTGACCAGGTCGTCGCGGCGCACGCGGGTGGCCCAGGACATGTTCATCTGGGCGATGACCGGCTCACCGTTGTGGCCAGTGAGTTCGGCCGTGGCATAGGCCGCGTCGTCGGCGGTGGCCTTGTAGGGTTTGCCGGCTTCGTCCCAGCGTTCAGGAATATGGGTGGCACCTATGCAGGAGACGGACTTGACCTCGCCGAACAGGTTGTCCAGCACATAGCGCCAGTGGCACATCATGTCCAGGATCATGCCGCCGCCGTCTTCGCTGCGGTAGTTCCAGCTGGGGCGCTGTATGGGCTGCAGGTCGCCCTCGAACACCCAGTAACCGAACTCCAGGCGCACCGACAGCATGCGGCCGAAAAAGCCGGCGCGGCGCAGCATGTCGAGCTTGCGCAGGCCGGGCAGGAAGAGCTTATCCTGCACCGCACCGTGTTTGAGGCCGGACTTTTCAGCCAGGCGGGCGATCTCGACCGCCTCGTTGAGGTTGGTGGCGATCGGTTTTTCGCAATAGACATGTTTGCCGGCGCGTAGGGCCTTGGCCAGCAGGGTGGGGCGCATCTGCGTGGTGCCGGCATCGAAGAAGATCGTGTCGTCCTTGTTTTTCAGGGCTTCGTCGAGATCGGTTCCCCAGCGCGAGAGGCCATGGGCCTTGGCCAGGGCCTCGATCTTTTCGGCGTTGCGGCCTATCAGGATGGGGTCGGGCATGACCTTGTCGCCATTGGAGAGCGTCACGCCGCCCTGTTTGCGTATCGCGACGATGGAGCGGATCAGGTGCTGGTTCATGCCCATGCGTCCGGTGACGCCGTGCATGATGATTCCTAGTCGTTGGGTGGCCATGGGGTCCTTCTCTCTTGGGTTTGGGTAATGCGGCGGCCGCACCCTGGTCCGGCCAGGGGTGTTCAAGGGGGCGGGGAGGCTGCGGGGAAACTTGCCGGGTGTTACTGGGTGGGTTGCATGCCGGCGGCCTTGACCAGCACGGCATTGCTCTTGATTTCGTCCCTGATGTAGGCGTCGAACTGCTCGGGCGGGAGCGTCCATGCATCGGCGCCCAGGGCGGCGAAGCGCTCCTTGACTTCGGGGGTGTTCAGGGCCTTGGCCACCTCGTCGTGCAGGCGGTTGACGATGTCGCGCGGCGTCTTGCCGGGGACCATCATGCCGATCCAGAAATTGAACTCCGAACCCGGAACGCCGGCTTCCGCCGTGGTGGGAACCTGGGGCAGGGCGCTGGCGCGTTTGGGCGAGCCGACCGCAAGGGCGACGAGCTGGCCGTTCTTGATCTGGCCGATCACCGGCGCGATGGGCGAGAAGTAGTAGTCGACACGGCCGGAGATCACTTCGGTCACCGCTTCGCCGGAGCCCTTGAAGGGAATGTTGGTGGCTTCGATTTTTGCGGCGAGCTTGAATTTTTCGGCGTTCAGGTGGGTGGCGCTGCCTTGGCCGGCCGATGCGAAGTTCATGCTGCCGGGCTTGGCGCGCGCGGCGGCCAGCAGTTCCTGCAGCGTCTTGATGTTTTTGGACGGCGACATCACCAGCACATTGGGTGTGCTGGAAATCGGTGTCACGCCCGCGAAGTCGGCCGCGGTGTCAAAGGGCAGCTTGGTGAAGGTCGAGGGGCTGACCGTGTGCGAGGACGAGTGGATCATGATGGTGTAGCCGTCCGGCGCGGCCGTGGCCACGGCCTGCTGGCCTATGGTGCCGCTGGCGCCGCCGCGGTTGTCGATCACCAGCGTCTGGCCCATGCTCTGGCTCATCTTGTCGGTGATGGCGCGGGCAATGATGTCGGTGGTGCTGCCGGCGGCGAAGGGCACGATGACCCGTATCGGCTTGTTGGGATAGGCGCCCTGGGCGCCGGCCGTCAGGGGTGGCAGCGCCGCCAGGCAAGCCAGGCAGGCCAGGGCGGCGCGACGTGTGAAGTTCATGTGCTTTGTCTCCTGAAAGGGGTCATTGAAGGGCTGCCAAAGGCCTGTCCATGCCGCCGGTGTTGTTGGGATACCGGTGCGCAGTTTACGCCTAATTCACCATTAAGTGAATTACGAATTGTAAAAACAGCCTTGTCGCCGCGTCAATGACGGCCAGGATCAGCTTCTAAGGACATACCCTAGGATCACTTCGCACATGTGCGAGAGCCGCTCATGGCGGGCTTTGGGCGCCATCAGGTCGCGCCCGAAGATGGCCGACAGCGTGTGGTTGTTCGACAGGTAGAAATACGACATCCCGGCGATGGACACGTAGAGCTGCACCGGGTCGATGCCGCCGCGAAACAGCCCCTGCGCCCGCCCGCGCTCGAGGATTTCCGCCAGGGTCTGGACCAGCGGCGAGTTCATTTCCTGCACCCGGCTGGACATGGCCAGGTGCCGGCCCTGGTGCAGGTTTTCACTGTTGAGAAGCGTCAGGAATTCGGGGTGGGCGATGTAGTACTCCCAGGTGAATTCCGTGAGGCGGCGTATGGCCTGCGCCGGCTCCATGTCGCGCAGGTGCAGTTCCGTCTCCGCCGCGCGGATGTCGGCGTAGGCGTTCTCCAGCACCGCCAGGAAGAGCTCGTCCTTGCTCTTGAAGTAGTAGTAGATCAGGCGCTTGTTGATGTCCGCGCGCTCGGCGATCCGGTCCACCCGCGCGCCGCCCAGCCCGTGCTGAGCGAACTCGTCGCGGGCGGCCAGCAGGATGGCCAGTTGGGAGCGGTCGGCATCGCGCGAGCGGGGTTCGGCGGGCTTTGTTTTGAGGGGCGGCATGGCGAGAATTTAACTGTTTGGTGAATTAAGGCAAGAAATCTTCCAGCGATAGCGCCGTCGGATGTACACAGGGTGGAAGGGTACCTCCATAATTGGACAGGTACCGGCCATCCGCGCCGGCGCCCTGGGCAAAGGAGATGGCCATGAGCAATTCAGACACGCCTAAAGACGGCGACTTCGCAAACTGGATAGACCAGAAGGCCGAGGCGCTCAAATTTCAGTTGGGTGAAAAATTCCCGGTGCCGCCGCCTGAGCTGCATTCTCCCTCGGTGCATGTGGAGACCGGCCGGCAGAAGCTGGAAGAAGTGCTGCTCGAGCACGAGGAGCCCACGGAAGAGTTTCTCGAAGAGCTCCGGGCCCTGGAAGGGGCGCCGCCGCTCAGTGACGAAGAGCTGGCTCGCCAGGCCCTGGAAGCCGGTGGTGGTGACGGCGACGCGGCAACACCAGAATAAGCACAGCGACCGACCTCCTGGAGGTCTTCATCCCGGCCGGGGCCGCGGAACCGGCTTTGGCAGGCCGCAGGCGCAGCGGCCCCCTCGGGGGCGGCGACTCACACGAAGTGGTGGAGCGTGGGGGCTGTATTCAACGGCACAATAGCCTGATGACTGCACAACTTGCCGGCCATCTTTTAGTCGACTGCCTTCTGGCCCAGGGCGTCACCCACGCATTCGGCGTGCCCGGCGAAAGCTACCTGGCCGTGCTCGACGGCCTGCATGCGCGCCGGGACAAGATTCAGTTCGTCACCTGCCGGCAGGAGGGCGGCGCGGCTTTCATGGCCGAGGCCCACGGCAAGCTGACCGGCCGGCCGGGCGTCTGCATGGTCACGCGCGGCCCGGGCGCCACCAATGCCTCCATCGGCGTGCACACGGCCTTCCAGGACTCCACGCCCATGGTGCTGCTGGTGGGCGACGTGGCGAGTGACTGCCGCGACCGCGAGGCCTTCCAGGAGGTGGACTACTTCAATTTCTTCGGCCCCAGCACCAAGGGTTTTGCCAAACGCGTGGAGCGCATCGACGAAGCCGACCGCATTCCCGAATACGTGGCACGCGCTTTTGCCACCGCGATGAACGGCCGCCCCGGCCCGGTGGTGCTGGTGCTGCCCGAAGACATGCTGACGCGCATGACGGCCGCGCAGCCGCTGCCTCGGGTGGAGGCGGTGCAGGCCTGGAGCGACCCGGGCTCGCTGCGCACGCTGCGCGAGATGCTGCTCAAGTCCGAGCGCCCGCTGATCATCGCGGGCGGCGGCGGCTGGACGCCGCAGTCGGCACAGGCGCTGCAGCGCTTTGCCGAAAACTGGAAGCTGCCGGTGGGCAATGCCTTCCGCTTCCAGGACACTTTTGACAACCACCACCCGCTGTACGCCGGCGACGTGGGCATAGGCCTCAACCCCAAGCTGGCCGCGCGCGTCAAGTCCAGCGACCTGATCATCGCCATAGGCCCGCGCCTGGGCGAGATGACGACCGGCGGCTACACGCTGCTGCAGGCGCCGCGCCCCGCGCAGAAACTGGTGCACATCCACGCCAGCGCCGAGGAGCTCAACCGTGTCTACCAGGCCGACCTGGCGATCAATGCCACCATGAATGCTGCGGCGCGCTCGCTGGAGGTGTTGACGGCGCCGGTGAGCGTGGCCTGGGAGGCCTGGACGGCTTCCGCCAACGAGGACTACCTGGAGAACCTCAAGCCCACGCCTTCTGCTAACCTGCCGGGCGACATCGATATGCCGGCCATCGTCGGCCTGCTGCAAAAACATTTGCCGCCTGACGCGGTGCTGACCAACGGCGCGGGCAACTTTGCGAGCTGGGTGCATCGCTTCTTCAAACACCACGGCCTGGTCAAGGGCCACAAGACGCAGCTGGCGCCCACGGTGGGCGCCATGGGTTACGGCGTGCCGGCCGGCATCGCGGCGGCTATTACGACGGGCCGGGTGGCCTTCACCATCGCGGGTGACGGCGACTTTTTGATGAACGGCCAGGAACTGGCCACGGCCGTGCAGCACGGCGCCAAAAGCATCATCGTGCTGCTCAACAACGGCATGTACGGCACCATACGCATGCACCAGGAAAGGGAGTACCCGCGGCACGAAAGCGGCTCGCGCCTGAACAACCCGGACTTCGCGGGCCTGGCGCGCGCCTACGGTTATGCCGGCGTGCGCATCACGCGCACGGCCGAGTTCGAGGCCGAATTGCTGGCGGCGCTGGAACGCAAGCAAGGCACGGTGATCGAGGTGACGCTGGACCCGGAAGTCATCACCACGCGCGGCACGCTGTCGTCCATCACCGAAAGCGCGCTGGCCAGGGCGTTGCAGCAGTCGCAGCAGTAGCCCAGCCTGTGGACATAAAAAAAGGCCGGGGTGACCCGGCCTTTTTTATGGGCGGCGGCTTCATCGCGAAGCCGCCTTGTGCACCCAGGATTACTCCTTGATGTCCACAGCGTAGAAGTTGTGGCGGCCGAAGGGGCTGTTCTTGTAGCCGATCACGCTCTTGCGCACGGGCTTGAGCTGCACCGCGTGGGCGATGGTGAACCAGGGAGCCTGTTCCTTGAAGATGACCTGGGCCTGCTGGTAGAGCTTGTTGCGCTCCGCGGGGTTGGTCACGGTCTTGGCTTTCAGGACCAGGTCTTCATAAGGCTGGTAGCAGAACTTGGCGATGTTGGAGCCGCTGGCCGACTGGGCCGAAGCGCAGCCGAGCAGGGTGTACATGAAGTTGTCAGGATCGCCGTTGTCGCCGGTCCAGCCCAGCATGCCCATCTGGTGCTCGCCGGCCTGCAGGCGCTTGCGGTACTCGCCCCATTCGAAGCTCTTGATTTCGGCGGTCACGCCGACCTTGACCAGGTCAGCCTGCATCAGCTCGGCAATGCGCTTGGCATTCGGGTTGTAGGGGCGCTGCACGGGCATGGCCCACAGGTCGGTGGTGAAGCCGTTCGGGAAACCGGCCTGGGCCAGCAATTTCTTGGCGGCTTCGGGGTTGTACTCGTCGTCCTTGATGGCGTTGTTGTACGCGGCCATGGTCGGCGGGATCGGGTTCTTGGCGGCGACGCCGGTGCTCAGGTACACGCCCTCGACGATGGCTTTCTTGTTGATCGCCATGTTGATGGCCTTGCGCACGCGCACGTCGTCAAAAGGCTTCTTGGTCGTGTTGTAGGCGAGGTAGCCCACGTTCAGGCCGGCCTGCTCGACGATGGTCACGTTGGGATCCTTGCGGATCGCGTCCAGGTCGGCGGGGTTGGGGTAGGGCATGACATGGCATTCACCCTTTTGCAGCTTGGCCCAGCGCACCGATGCGTCAGGCGTGATCGAGTACACGAGGTCGTCGATCTTGGCCTTGCCGCCCCAGTACTGCGGGAAGGCCTTGTAGCGGATGATCGCGTCTTTCTGGTACTGCACCAGGTAGAAGGGGCCGGTGCCGACCGGGTCCTGGTCGATTTTTTCCGGCGTGCCGGCCTTGAGCATGGCGTCGGCGTATTCCTTGGACTGCACGGCCGCGTAAGGCATGGCCAGGTTGGCCAGGAAAGGCGCTTCAGGCTTGTCCAGCGTGATCTTGACGGTGAGGTCGTTGACCTTTTCCACCGACTTCAGCAGCTTGGGCATGCCCATGTCGCTGAAGTAGGAGTGGTTGGGGCTGGTGACCTTGAAGAAGGCGTTGTCTTCTTTCCACTGGCGCTCGAACATGAACAGCACATCGTCGGCGTTGAAGTCGCGCGTAGGCTTGAAGGCCTTGTTGGAGGCGTGCCATTTCACGCCCTTGCGCAGGTGGAAGGTGTAGGTCAGGCCGTCGGCGGAAATGTCCCATTTTTCGGCCAGGCCGGGGACGACCTTGGTGCCGCCGTATTCGAATTCGACGAGGCGGTTGTAGACGGGTTCGTTGGCATCGAACGAGGTACCCGTGGTGTTGACGCCAGGGTAGAAGTTCTCGGGGCTGCCTTCAGAGCAGAACACCAGCGTCTTTGCGGAGACGGGTGAAAGTGCCAGCAGCGCTGGCAGGGCGACGGCGCACAGCAATGCGCGCTTGACCGGGCGTAGCCGGCTTGCACTTGGTTTGGTCTGAATCATTTGACGATCCCTTTGGAGGTTAATGCTGCTTCGCAGCGGGGCTTGCGGCCAGATTGCGCAACATTTGTGACGTTGAGCGTTCTGGTCATTAAAAAACGTGGCCTGGAAACCATGCAGGGTGTGCACGGTTTTGGGTCACGCAGTGAGAAAGTTTTCAGCATAGTGGCATGCAACCTGCCGGTCCGCAACTTCGCGCAGCTGCGGCCTTTCGGCGCGGCAGCGGTCGGTGACATGCGGGCAGCGGGTCGAGAAGACGCAGCCGGTGGGCGGGTTCAGCGGCGAGGGCAGCTCGCCCTTGAGCACGATGCGCTGCCTGACGCCGGTGCTGCCGGCCAGGCCTGGCGTGGAGGCCAGCAAGGCCTGGGTGTAGGGATGCAGGGGCCGGTTGAACAGGGCGTTTTTCTCGCCTTGCTCGACCGCGTGGCCCAGGTACATCACCAGCACGTCGTGGGCGATGTGGCGCACCACGCCCAGGTCGTGCGAGATGAACAGGTAGGCCAGGCCCATGGACTGCTGCAGGTCGGCCAGCAGGTTGAGCACCTGGGCCTGGATGGAGACGTCCAGCGCCGAGACCGGCTCGTCGGCCACCACCACCGTGGGGTTGAGCATCAGCGCGCGCGCGATCGCGATGCGCTGGCGCTGCCCGCCCGAAAACATGTGGGGGTAGCGGTCATAGTGCTCGGGGCGCAGGCCCACCATGGCCAGCATGGCGCGGGCCTTGGCGGCGCGCTCCTCGGCATTGAGGCTGGTGTTGATTTCGAGCGGCGCTTCCAGGATGGCGCCGATTTTCTTGCGCGGGTTCAGCGAGCCGTAGGGGTTCTGGAACACCAGCTGCACGGCCTTGCGCAGGCCCTTGCGTTCGTCCTGGGCGCCGTTCACCGCATCGATGCCGGTGATGGTCAATTCGCCACCGGTCGGGGTTTCGATCAGCGAGACCATGCGGGCCAGCGTCGACTTGCCGCAGCCCGACTCGCCGACCACGGCCAGCGTCTTGCCGGCATGGACCGAGAAGGACACGCCGCCCACGGCCTGCAGGTGGTCGGACTTGCGCATGAAACCGCGGCGGATCTCATAGACCTGCCTGAGGTTTTTGGCCTCGACGACGGGGCCGGTTGGCAGCTTGGCTGGAGTGTTGATGGCGGTGGTGCTCATTGCGCGGCCTCCACCAGCGGGGTGTCGCGTTCGATGTTGGCCTGCCGGCTGGGGTCGCCCAGCGGGTAGTGGCAGCGCACCATGCCGTCCTTCCAGGCGCGCAGCAGCGGGCGCTCGTTGCGCGAATGCTCGGTGGCGTAGGCGCAGCGCGGGGCGAACAGGCAGCCCTTGGGCCGGTCGTAGAGGCCGGGCACCATGCCGGGAATGGTCGCCAGGCGCGCGCTGCCGTCGCTGCGCTCGGGCAGGGCCGACAGCAGGGCTTCGGTATAGGGGTGCTGGGGCGTGTTGAAGAGGGCGTGCGCGGCCTGCTCTTCCATGATCTGGCCGGCGTACATGACCGCGATGCGCTGTGCCATTTCGGACACCACACCCATGTTGTGGGTGATCAGCACCAGGGCCATGCCGCGCTCCTTCTGCAGGCTGCGCAGCAAATCGAGGATCTGCGCCTGGATGGTCACGTCCAGCGCCGTGGTCGGCTCGTCGGCGATCAGCAGGCGCGGGTTGCAGGCGATCGCCATGGCGATCATCACGCGCTGGTTCATGCCGCCCGAGAGCTGGTGCGGGTAGGCCTTGAGCCGGCTTTCGGGCGAATTGATGCCGACCTGCTCGAGCAGCTCTATGGCCTTGCGCGTGGCGGCTTTTTTGTCCATGCCGAGGTGCAGGCGCAGGGTCTCGGTGATCTGGAAGCCGATGGTGAAGCAGGGGTTCAGGCTGGTCGTCGGTTCCTGGAAGATCATCGCCACGTCCTTGCCGATGAGCTTGTTGCGTTCGCCTTGCGATAGCTTGAGCAGGTCGTGGCCGGCAAAGCGCAGCTTGTCGGCCTTGACCCGGCCGGGGTAGGCCACCAGGCCCATCAAGGCCATCATGGTGACGCTTTTGCCGGAGCCGGATTCACCGACGATGCCCAGGACTTCGCCTTCTTCCAGCGACAGGCTGATGCCGTCGACGGCGTGCATGACGCCGTTTTGCGAGGGGAATTCGACGGAGAGGTTTTCTATTTCTAACAATGCCATACGAAATCTTTCAGCGCTTCAGCTTGGGGTCGAACGCGTCGCGCAGTCCGTCGCCCAGCAAATTGAAGGCCAGCACAGTGATCAAAATTGCGAGGCCGGGGAAGGTGACAACCCACCAGGCGCGCAGCACGAATTCGCGGGCATCGGCCAGCATGGTGCCCCATTCGGGGGAGGGCGGCTGCGCGCCCAGGCCCAGGAAGCCCAGGGCGGCCGCGTCCAGGATGGCGGTGGACACGCCCAGCGAGGCCTGCACGATCAGCGGCGCCGTGCAGTTGGGCAGGATTTCGCTGAACATCAGGCGGATGCGGCTGGCACCGCTCATGCGCGCGGCGGTCACGTAGTCGCGCGAGGTCTCGGCGATCACCGCGGCGCGCGTGATGCGCACGTAGTGCGGCAGCACCACGATGGCCACGGCCAGCATGGCGTTCATCAGGCCGGGGCCGAGGATGGCGACGATCACGATGGCCAGCAGCAGGCTGGGCAGGGTCAGGATGATGTCCATCAGGCGCATCACCGCGATCTCGAAGATGCCGCGGAAAAAACCCGCGAGCAGGCCCAGCACCGTGCCGACGATGACCGACAGCGCCACCACGGCCAGGCCTATGACCAGCGAGAGGCGGGCGCCGTACATCAGGCGCGAGAGGATGTCGCGGCCTATGGCGTCGGTGCCCAGGGGGTAGGTCCAGGAGCCGCCCGCCTGCCAGGCCGGCGGCTTGAGGAACACCGAGTTGTCGGTGATGTTGGGCGCGTGCGGCGCCAGCAGCGGCGCGAACAGCGCGACCAGCAGCACGCCGACGACGATGGCCAGGCCGATCACGGCGCCGTTGTTGGCGCTGAAGTAGTTCCAGAATTCGCGCAGCGGATGCGGCGGCGCGGGCGCGGTAGCGGGTTTCAAGGTGGCCGTGCTCATCGCTGGTGCCTGATGCGTGGGTTAATGATGCCGTAGGTGATGTCCACCAGCAGGTTGACGGCCATGACGATGGCGCCCAGCAGCAGGATGCCGCCCTGCAGCACGGGGTAGTCGCGGCGGCTGATGGCTTCGATCAGCCACTTGCCGACGCCCGGCCAGGAAAAAATGGTTTCGGTCAGGATGGCGCCGGTGAACAGCACGCCGACCTGCAGGCCGATCACGGTGACCACCGGGATCAGCGCGTTGCGCAGCGCATGCAGGGCCACCACTCGCAGGTTGGACAGCCCCTTGGCGCGCGCGGTACGGATGTAGTCCTCCCCCAGCACCTCCAGCATGGCCGAGCGCGTCATGCGCGCGATCACCGCCAGCGGGTTGGTGCCCAGCACGATCATGGGCAATATCAGGTGCGAGGCCGCCGACCAGAACGCGCCCTTGTCGTCCGAGAGCAGCGAGTCGATCAGCAAAAAGCCGGTGGTGGGCTCGATGAAGTACTGCACCGACAGCCGGCCCGAAACCGGCGTCCAGCCCAGTTGCACCGAGAACAGCAGGATCAGCAGCAGGCCCCACCAGAAAATCGGCATGGAGTAGCCCGTGAGGGACACCCCCATGACGCCGTGGTCGAGTATGGAGTTTCGCTTGACCGCCGCCAGGATGCCGGCCGGTATGCCGATCAGCAGCGCGAACAGGATGGCGCACAGGGCCAGCTCGATGGTGGCCGGAAACAGCGTGAGGAACTCGCGCAGCACGGGCTCCTGCGTGATCAGCGATTTGCCGAGGTCGCCCTTGAGCACGCGGCCGATGTAAATGCCGTACTGCACCATAACGGGCTGGTCCAGGCCGTATTCCTTGAGCAGCTGGGCATGGCGCACCGGATCGATGCCGCGTTCGCCCGCCATGGTTTCAATCGGGTCTCCCGGCACCATGCGGATCAGGAAAAAAGCCAGCAGTGTCATCCCCAGGAAGGTGGGAATGATCAGGCTCAGACGGGTAAAGATGAAGCGCAGCATTATCGCGAGATGGAAAAACGCGGGATGCTAAAGCAGCGTGCAACGCATGCAGGGAAATTTGCGTCGCGAAGGCGACAGGTGGGGCGCGCGGAAATATCCGCCGCCCCGGTCTTCAAATGCAGTGGCATCAACATGGGGAATCTTGTCTTGTCTAGTCAGGCCCGGGGCAGTGCCGCGGGGAATTTTTTATCTTAGCAACATTAGCTTCATTTTTCGGCACTGCCGCCGCCGGCGGGCTACCGAGTAACCCTATGGCATCAGCATGCCTACAGTGGCGCTTGCGGCGCTAATGAAGCCTGCCTGGAAGGCGAAAAGAGTAATGCAGGATGCGTGCCAGAGGGCATGTGCCGCGCCTTGATGCAGGAAGAAGCGGGCACAAAAAAAGGCCGGTGAAACCGGCCTTTTCGAAATCGGCAAAAGCCGATTACTTGACGTGCTTGCCGATCAGGCCAGCCATCTCGAACATCGACACTTGCGCCTTGCCGAAAACGGCGCGCAGTTTTTCGTCGGCGTTGATCATGCGCTTGTTGATCTTGTCCTGCAGGCCCTTGGATTTGATGTAAACCCACAGCTTGCTGACAATCTCGGTGCGTGGCAGAGGCTTGTCGCCCACCACGGCTGCCAGTGCGGGGCTCAAGGTCAGCGCTTTCATGAACGCTGCATTGGGCGTGCGCTTTTTGGCGGGCGCTTTTTTCGCTGCTGGCTTTTTGGCCGCAACCTTCTTGGCGGGAGCTGCTTTCTTCGCGGCTACCTTTTTCGCGGGCGCTGCCTTTTTCGCAGGAGCCTTCTTCGCTGGAGCTGCTTTCTTCGCAGCTACTTTCTTTGCCGGAGCAGCCTTTTTAGCAGGCGCTTTTTTAGCCGGAGCTTTTTTTGCAGTTGCCATGATTGATTTTCCTTCTAGAAGTTGATAAATCACCACCCGGATAACTACTTCCTTGTGGCAATGCGGATGCTACTGGAGAAAAACGCAGTTTCCTAGCGAAAAACCACTTTATTTGCGCCTGGATGTTGCAGATTTACCTCTGAAAATCAGGAAAACGCCCATGAGAATCACGCCGCAGGCGGCCCATTCGCCCCCTGTGACCCGCTCTCCGGCGAAAAAAGCACCCAGGAAAATCGCGATCAAGGGGTTCACAAAGGCGTAGCTGGTGGCCACCGCGGGGGAGGCATTGGCCAGCAAATACAGGTAGGCGCTGAAGGCGATCAGCGAGCCGAACACCACGAGGTAGAGCCAGGCGAGCAGCGCCTCGGGCTGCGCCGGCCAGTTCGCGGCGGCCTCGCGGTGCTCACCCAGTGCAAGAGAAATCAGCATCAACACCGCGCCGCCGCACAACATTTCGCTGGCAAAACCCGCGGGACCGGAGGCCAGCGGCAGGCGCGTGGCGGACAGCACCGAGCCCAGCGACCACAGCAGCGTGGCCCCCGCGATGCAGGCCAGGCCCACCGGCGCCGCACCGAAACTCGCGCCCCGCACCAGCATCAGCACGCCGGCCAAGCCCACCGCCATGCCGATGAACTCCAGCCGGCTGGGCCGCTGGCCCAGCAGCAGGCCCCAGGCCGACACCAGCATGGGCACGATGGCGATGAAGGTGGCGATCAGGCCGGAGCCGATGTGGACCTCGGCCGAGGCCGTCAGCCCCATGCCGCCGCCCAGCATCAGCGTGCCGATGACGGCCGCGTGGACCCATTCGCGCCGGCTGGGCAGCTTGTGGCCGCGCGCCAGCACCCAGGCCATCAGCAGCACACCGGCCGCCAGGAAGCGTGTGCCCATCTGGAAAAACGGCGGAAAGCTGAGCAGCGCGAAGCGTATCGCCAGGTAGGTCGAGCCCCAGACCAGGTAGCAGGCGAGCAGGGCAGGGATCAGCAGCGCCGGCGCCTTGCCGGCGGCGGGGGAGGAGAGGGTGGTGGAAGTCATGCCGGGATGTTAGGTTGCCCTGCGCGCCCGGGCCATGCAAAATTAACGGCAAAACCGCAAGCGGCCTTTGAATTTAAAGCTTGAAACCCACTATGACCGAAACCACCGAATGGGACCACTACGACAGCCGCATCCTCGGCGAGCTGCAGCGCGATGCGCGCATCACCATGGCCGAGCTGGGCCGCCGCGTGCACCTGAGCCAGCCGGCGGTGACCGAGCGCGTGCGCAAGCTCGAGCTCGGCGGCGTGATCAAGGGCTACCGGGCCGAGGTCGACCTGGCCCGCCTGGGTTACGGCATACGCGCCATCGCCCGCGTGGGGCGGGTCGAATACGCCCGCGTGGTCAAGCTGATCGAGCAGACGCCCGAGGTCATCAATGCCTACAACGTCACCGGCGAGGACAGCTGGGTGCTGGAAATCGCGGTGATCGACGTCGCCCACCTGGACGCGGTGGTGACCAAGTTCTGCATCCTCACCGAGACCTCAACGTCCATCGTGCTCAATGCCCCGCGCGAAAACGCCGTCGTGCTGCCGGCGCGGCGTGAAGACATCAAGCCCGTGATCAAGAAGGTTACGGGGAAATAGGCCCATCGGCCAAGCCGCCACCCATACCAGCCAGGGCCGCGGAACCGGCTTTGCCGGGCCGCAGGCGCAGCGCCCCCTCGGGGGGCAGCGCATTACACGGAGCCGAAGGCGAAGTGAAAAGCGTGGGGGCTAACCCCTTATGCCTTTGTAGAGCATGTAGGCCGCCAGGACGTAGAGGATGCTCGCAAACACCCGCTTGAGCTTGCCCACGGGCAGGTTGTGCGCGGCCTTGGCGCCCAGCGGTGCCGTGAGGAAGCTGCACACGGCGATCACCAGCAGCGCCGGCAGCCAGATGTAGCCGAAAGAGTTGGCCGGCAGGTCCTGCACGCTCTGGCCGCTGATCACATAACCCAGCACATTGGCCACGGCGATCGGAAAGCCCAGCGCCGCCGAGGTGGCCACCGCGCTGTGGATGGCCACGTTGCACCAGGTCATGAAGGGTACGCTGATGAAGCCGCCGCCCGCGCCGACCAGGCCCGACAGAAAGCCGATAAAGCCGCCGGCCGCGAACTGGCCCGCCGTGCCCGGCATCTGCCGCGTCGGTTTGGGTTTTTTGTCCAGGAACATCTGCGTGGCGGAGAAACTCACGAACAGGCCGAAGAAGATCGCCAGGTAGGAGCCCTTGAGCAGCGCGAACACGCCCAGGCTGCCGATGATGCTGCCGATCACGATGCCGGGCGCCAGCCGCTTGACGATGTCCCAGCGCACCGCGCCGCGCTTGTGGTGCGCGCGCACGCTGGAGATCGAGGTGAAGATGATGGTGGCCATCGAGGTGGCGATCGCCATCTTGACGGCCAGGTCCGGCGCCACGCCGCGGTTGGACATGATGATGGTGATGAAGGGCACCATCAGCATGCCCCCGCCTATGCCCAGCAGTCCGGCGAGAAACCCGGTGCCCACGCCCAGCAAGGCCAGTTCAACAATCAGGAGGGGTTCAAGCATCATGGGGCGTCAGGCATGTGGCCGCGGGCCTGCCGCGCTTCGCGGGAAGCGCTGCGGCACACGGTGGGGTTGGAGGGGGGACGGAGGGCGCAAGGCGATGGCGGGAATAAGGTGTCTGCGAGTGCCACTGGACCGTCATCCTGAACCGGGGTTCAGGTGGGCGAGGGCAGTCGGGTTTCGGGTTCGTCTGACGCGAGACGATCACACCTGCCGGACAATTTACCAAGCCCGTGCTCGTAGAGCATTGGTTCAAGGAAATATAAAGCCCAATACGCATCGCAGACGTCTTCATTGTAGGCCTTCGCGGCCTCGCGCGGGGCGATGTGAAGAGATCCGCGGCGGGATGCGGGGGCAAGCACCGCTGCCGGCTTCAAAGCAGGCGGCCGTCTATGCCCAGGGCGGTGTCCAGACGCTGCAGCAGGGCCGCGAGCTGCGGGCTCTCGGCATTACCGGCAGCGGCCGGCGCTGCCGCCGGCACGGGAGCGGCGCCCGGCGTGCGCTCGGGAAGCTCGAAGGCCAGGTTCAGCGCCGCCAGCACGGCGATGCGGTCGCGCGCCTTGATTTTTCCGGCGTCGCGGATCCGGCACATGGCCATGTCGACGCGGTTGACCGCGTCCAGCATGCGGGCGTCGCCGTTTTCGGGGCAGCCCAGCAAATAGCTTTGGCCCATGATCTGTACTTCGAGCTGCTTCATGACTCGCTTCCCGCGGTGGTTTTATGGCCGTGGCCGCTGCTTTCGGGCAGGCGTTCGAGCAGGGCATCGACACGGGCGCGGGCCGCGCCCAGGCGCGACTTGAGGGAGTCGCGCTCCTGCGTCAGCAGGCCGACCTGTTCGGCCAGCAGCTCGTTGGTGCGCTGCAATTCCTCGTAGCGCAGCAACAGGCGCTCGACGCGTTCGGTGATCTGGTCGATTTGGGTTTGGTTCGCCATGGCAAGCCCGATTGTAGGGTTTGCGGCCTGAACTGGGGAAGGGCCGCGTAGAATCGCCCCTGTTGGTGCCCGCAGTGTGGTTCACATGCTGCAGTTCAACGGGAAGCAGGAGAGCGTCAAAGCCAGGCATACCGGGTCAAGCCCGAAGGCCGGCGCCCAGACCTTCAACCTGCGCTGCCCCCGCAACGGTAAAACGGACGAATGCGCTTTCCCGGCCTCACGGCCAGGGCGCATTCAGCTTTCATCATCAGCCACTGAGCGCCTTGAACAAGCGTTTGGGAAGGCGATGGAGGCGGTTCCGTCAGCCCGGATACCGGCCAACAAGGTGAACGCGCACGTCCAGTCCCTGGACTGGGTGTTTGTAACGCTCACACACCGGCGGGGAAGCCGGTGAGGGCCCATTGCTGACTGTTGATTCATGAAAATTGCTCCCCACGCACGCCTGGCCGTGCTCCCGACGGCGCTGGCCGCCGCATTCCCGCTGGCCTCTCTGGCTTTTCTGGCGGCTTCTCCCGCCCTGTCGCAGACCACCCCAGCCGCGCAAACCGTTGTTGCGCCGCAGCTCAAGGAAATGGTGGTGAGCGCCACGCGCAGCGCCCAGCCCATCGGCGACGTCGTTGCCGACGTCACCGTCATAGACCGCGAAACCATTGAACGCGCCGGCCCGGTCGGGCTGGCCGACATCCTGGTGCGTGTGCCGGGCATACAGATCACCCGCAACGGCGGCACTGGCGCGAACACCAGTGTGTTTGTGCGCGGCGGGGAAAGCCGCCACACCCCCGTCTTCATCGACGGCGTGCGGGTGGAGTCGCAGGCGACGGCCGGCGGCGCCTCCTGGAGCAACATTCCGCTGTCGCTGATCGACCGCATCGAGGTCTTGCGCGGCCCCAGCAGCGCCATCTATGGCTCGGACGCCGTGGCCGGCGTGATCCAGATCTTCACCAAGCGGGGCGAAGGCCCTTTCTCGCCCTCCGTGTCGGTGGGCTACGGCTCCTACAACACTAGCCGGGTCGAGCTTGCCGCCAGCGGCTCGGCGGGCGCTTTCGACTACGCGCTGGGCCTGAGCCAGGGCCAGAGCGACGGCTTCAACGCGCGGACCATCGCCGGCCAGAACCCCGATGCCGATGGCTACAAAAGCCTGGGCGCCAACGCCAAGCTGGGTTTGCAAGTCAATACCGACCACCGCATTGAAGCCAACCTGATGCAAAGCCACACGGACTCCCAGTACGACGGCGGCCCCACCCGCGACTACCGCCGCATCGCCGACCTGCAGACCCTGGGCCTGCAGTGGGAGGCCAAATGGTCCGACCGCTACAGCACCAAGCTGGCCCTGACCCAGGGCACCGACTCCGGCGAAGAGGGCCTGAACGGCTCGACGCCCCAGATTTCCTACGACAAGAGCACCATCAGCACGCTGCTGTTCCAGAACGAATACCGCCTGGGCGCCCACCTGCTGAGTGCCGCGCTGGAAAGCCGTCGGGACGTGTTCCGCCTGGTCGGCTCCGCGGTCATACCGGGGGGCGCGAGTGTGCTCAACAAGAACCGTTCCCTGGACGGCGTGAGCCTGGGCTACGGCTGGAGCGGCGGCGCGCACACCGTGCAGCTCAACGCCCGCCACGACAGGGACAGCGAATTCGGCGGCAAGACCACCGGCTCCGCGGCCTATGCCTTCGCGCTCACGCCGCAGTGGAAGGTGTCCGCCTCCGCGGGGACGTCTTTCCGCGTCCCCACGCTGTACCAGCGCTTCAGCATTTACGGCACCTCGACCCTCAAGCCCGAGTCCGGCCGCAGCGTGGAGGCAGCGCTCAAATACAGCCAGGGCACATCGCAGTACGGCATCACGGTGTACCGCAACCGCCTGACCAACCTGCTGAGCTTTGTCACGGGCAACGGCCCTTGCGTGAACGGCGGGCCGCCGACGGTGCTGGCCAACCGCGGCTGCTATGCCAATACCGCGCAGGCCCAGTACACCGGGCTGACGCTCACGGCGGCCGAGACCGTCGGCAATGTCCGCATCCACGGCTCACTCGATTTGCAGAATCCCAAGAACCGGATCACCAACCGCACCCTGCAGCGCCGCTCGCGCCAGTACGGCACGCTGGGCGCCGAAATGCCGCTGGGCGGCTGGCAGCTGGCGACCGACCTGGTGATGGCCTCGCACGCCTTCGACAGCGAGACCAGCAACGTGGTGCTGCCCGGCTACTCGGTCATGAACCTCAGCGCTACGACGGCGCTGTCCCCCGACTGGAAACTGGTGGCCAAGCTGGAGAATCTGACCGACAAGATTTACCAGACCGCCAACACCTATGCCACCGCCCGGCGTAATCTCTACGTCGGTGTGACCTGGGCACCCCGCTAAACCTTTATCCCTCCATCCATGCCACAAACCGTCCGCTGTCCCGCCATCCTCGTTGCCGCCCCGGCCTCCGGCCAGGGCAAGACGACGGTGGCCTGCGCGCTGGCACGGCTGCATACGCGCCAGGGGCGGCGCGTGCGGGTCTTCAAGTGCGGGCCGGATTTCCTGGACCCGTGCTGGCACGCCCTGGCCAGCGGCGCGCCGGTGTACCAGATGGACCTGTGGATGACCGGCGAGGCCGATTGCCGGGCGCGCCTGCATGAGGCCGCGCAGGAGGTGGACCTGATCATTGTGGAAGGCGTGATGGGCCTCTTTGACGGCGAGCCCAGCGCGGCSGACCTGGCGCAGCGCTTCGGCCTGCCGGTGCTGGCGGTGGTGGATGCCTCCGGCATGGTGGCGACCTTTGGCGCGCTGGCCTTCGGCCTGCAGCACTACCGCCCCCACATGCCCTGGGCCGGGGTGCTGGCCAACCGCGTGGCCAATGCGCGCCATGCGGCCATGCTGCAGGCCAGCGTGGCGCCCGAGCAGTGGCTGGGCGCGGTGCTGCGCGATGCCGCCATGAGCCTGCCCAAGCGCCACCTGGGCCTGACCGTGGCCGCCGAGGTGACGGATGCCATGGAGCGCCTGGATGCCGCGGCCGACGCGCTGGCCGACACGCCGCTGGGCCGGATGACGCTGGAGGATTTGCAGCGCTGGGCGGTGGACTTCGCGGCCCCCGAGACCCCTGCGCCCATAAATCTGGCGCTGAGCGGCAAGACGATTGCCGTCGCGCGCGACGCCGCCTTTTGTTTTATCTACGCCGCCAACCTCGACACCCTGCGCGCGCTGGGCGCCGAGCTGGTGTTTTTCTCGCCGCTGGCCGACGCGGCGCTGCCCGCCTGCGACGCGCTGTGGCTTCCCGGCGGCTACCCCGAGCTGCATGCGGAGACGATTGCCGCCAACACCGCGCTGCGGGACAGCCTGGTCGCGCACGTCGCTGCGGGCAAGCCCGTCTGGGCCGAGTGCGGCGGCATGATGGCGCTGTTTGACACCCTGGTCACGCTGGACGGCCGGCGCCATGCGCAGTGGGGCGTGCTGGCCGGTGAGGTGAGCATGCAAAAGCTGCTGGCCGGCCTGGGCCCGCAGCAGCTGCAACTGGCCGGCGGCACCTTGCGCGGCCATACCTTCCATTACTCGACCACGGCCACGCCTTTGCAGCCCGTGGGCCGTACCTCGCGGCCCGGCACTACCCCGGCGCCCGACGCGGGCGAGGCCGTGTGGCAGCATGGCGCGGTGCGCGCCAGTTATTTCCACGCCTGGTTTCCCTCTTGCCCCGAAGCCGTGGTGGAACTGTTTACCGCGCCTGCCGGAGTGCCCGCATGAGCGCCGACCTGCTGCATTTCAACCCCGGCCCGCAGCGCATCGTCTGCCTGACCGAGGAGACCACCGAGTGGCTCTACCTGCTGGGCCAGGAGCGGCGCATCGTGGGCATCTCGGGCTACACCGTGCGGCCCAAACGCGCGCGCGACGAGAAGCCGCGCGTCAGCGCCTTCCTGAGCGCCAAGCTGGACAAGATCATGGAGCTGCAGCCCGACTGCGTGCTGGGCTTTTCGGACCTGCAGGCCGATATCGCGGCCGACCTGGTCAAACGCGGCGTGCAGGTCACCATCTTCAACCAGCGCAGCGTGGCCGAAATTTTTTCCATGCTGTTCCAGCTCGCGGCCATGGTGGGCGAAGCGGAGCAGGGCGCCCGGCGCATCGCGCAGATGCAGGACGGCCTGCGCGTCATGCAGGCGGCCGTGGCGGCCAGGGTGGCCGCCGGCGCGCGCCGCCCCAAGGTGTTTTTTGAAGAGTGGGACAGCCCGCACATCAGCGCGATCCGCTGGGTGTCCGAGCTGCTGGGCATCGCCGGGGGCGACGATTGTTTCCCCGAACTGGCGGCGCAGTCTCTCGGCAAGAACCGCATCATCGCGGATGGCGCCGAGATCGTTCGCCGCAACCCCGACATCATCCTGGGCTCCTGGTGCGGCAAGAAATTCCGGCCCGAGAACGTGGTGGCGCGCGAGGGCTGGAGCGCCGTGAACGCCGTGCGCCACCAGCAGCTGTTTGAAATCAAGTCGCCCGACATCCTGCAGCCCGGCCCGGCCGCGCTGACCGACGGCGTGGCCAAGATGCACCAGATCATCCTGCAGTGGATGGATGCGGACCAGTCCGGAGCGTTCAAGCCGTGAGCGAATTGCACATCGCCCGCAGCGAACTGGTCCTGGGCGGCCAGAAAAGCGGCAAGTCGCGCCGGGCCGAATTGCTGGCTGGGCAGTGGCTCGCGCAGTCTCCCGGCCACCGTGCGGTCTTTATCGCCACCGCCAGGCCCTGGGACGAAGAGATGCGCGAACGTATACGCCGCCACCAGCAGGACCGCGCCGAGCGTCTGCCCGGCATGGCGACCGTGGAAGAGCCGGTTCAGCTGGCCCACGCCCTTGCCCGGCACAGCGCCGCCGATACCCTGGTCGTTGTCGATTGCCTGACGCTGTGGCTCACCAACCTGCTGATGCCCGCGCCGGGCCTGGAACTCAAGGACCCCGCCCAGGCCGCGCGTGAGCAGGCGGCCCTGCTGGTCAAGGTCGTCGCCTCCGCCCCCGGGCCACTGGTGCTGGTCGGCAATGAAATCGGCCTGGGCGTCATTCCCCTGGGCCGCGAAACCCGTGCCTTTGTCGATGCGCTGGGCCTGCTGAACCAGCAGGTGGCAGCCGCCTGCGAGCGTGTGACCCTGATGGCCGCCGGTCTGCCGCTGACCTTGAAAGCCCCTTTGTGAATTTTGTGAAACGCATCGCCTTTCTTTTGTTGTTGCTCAGCCTTGCCCTGGCATCGCCCGCGCGCGCGCTGCAGCTGACCGACGACCGCGGCGCGACCATCACGCTGCCCCGGGCGCCGCAGCGCATCGTCAGCCTGCTGCCTTCGCTGACCGAGACCGTCTGCGAGCTGGGCCGCTGCCAGAACCTGGTCGGGGTGGACCGTTATTCCAACTTCCCCGCCAGCGTGCAAAAGCTGCCCCAGGTCGGCGGCGGGCTGGACCCCAACATCGAGATGATCGTCGCGCTCAAACCCGATGTGGTGCTGCTGGCCACCTCTTCGCGCGCGGGCGACAGGCTGCGGGCCCTGGGCCTCAAGGTGGTGGCGCTGGAGCCCCGCAGCCATGCCGACGTGCAGCGCGTGATGCTCAAGCTGGGCCAGTTGCTCGAAGTGCCCGATGCCGCGCGCATCTGGCGCGCGGTCGATGCCGGTGTCTCGGCCGCGGCCCAGTCGCTGCCGCCCAGCGTGCGCGGCACGCGGGTCTACTTCGAGGTCAACCAGGGCCCGTATGCGGCGGGGGAGTCGTCTTTCATCGGCGAGACGCTGGCGCGCCTGGGCGTCAAAAACATCGTGCCGGCCAGGCTCGGGCCCTTTCCCAAACTCAACCCCGAATACATAGTCCGCGCCAATCCCGACCTGATCATGGTCGGCCAGCGCAGCGCCGACGGCCTGCAGGCACGGCCCGGCTGGCAAGGCATGCGCGCGCTGCGTGAGCAAAGGATTTGCATCTTCCCGACCGAAGAGGCCGATGTGCTGGTGCGCCCCGGCCCGCGCATGGCCGAGGGCGCGCGCCTGATGGCCCGCTGTTTAGCCGATAAAGCACCCAAGGGGGCCAAACCATGATGCAGGCCCGCGTGTGGTGGCTGGTCTGGGCCGGTGTGCTGGGCGCGCTGGCCCTGGTGGCGCTGGGCATCTGCGTGGGCAGCGCCGGGCTGGAGAACCTGATCGGGCCGCTGCTCAATCCCGCGCAGGATCCGCCGCAAACCGCGATGGCGCAGCAAATCATCTGGCAGATCCGCTTGCCGCGCACCCTGGGCGC
Organism: Polaromonas sp. P1_A2; assembly: GCF_056406895.1. Lineage (NCBI taxonomy): Bacteria > Pseudomonadati > Pseudomonadota > Betaproteobacteria > Burkholderiales > Comamonadaceae > Polaromonas > Polaromonas sp. P1_A2. Next base: position 236,891 of record NZ_JBFTZI010000002.1, read on the forward strand.
CTGGGCTGCCGGCGCCTTGCTGGGCCTGGCCGGTGCGGTGGCGCAAGGCCTGTTCCGCAACCCGCTGGCCGATCCCTACCTGCTGGGCAGCGCCTCGGGCGCCTCGCTCGGTGTGGCACTGGCCTTGGCCGCCCTGGGCGGCGGCGCCGGCATGTTGGGAGGATCGGCGGGTGCAAGCATGATGAACGGCGGCGTGGCCGTCAGCGTCTTCTCCAGCAGCCTGTGGGTGCGCCTGGGCCTGACCGGCGCGGCCTTCCTGGGCGCGGTGTTCGCGGTGATGCTCACGCTGGTGCTCTCGCGCGGCGTGGGCCATACCCTGCGCCTGCTGCTGGCCGGTGTGGTGGTGGGCGTGGTGCTGGGCGCCATGACACACCTGGTGCTGCTGTTTTCGCCCGAATCGCTGCAGGCCATGCAGGCCTTCATGCTGGGCTCGACCGCTTTTGTCGGCTGGACCTCCTGCATCCTCATGGCCAGCGTGTGGGGCGTGTGTGTGCTGGCCGCCTGGCTGCTGGCGCGCGTGCTCGACGGCCTGAGCCTGGGCGATGCCACGGCCATCAGCCTGGGCCTGCCGGTGGCGCCCATGCGCGCGGCGCTGGTCGCGGTGCTGGCGCTGGCCACGGGCACCGCCGTGGCGCAGACCGGGCTGATCGCTTTTGTCGGCCTGGCCGCGCCGCACCTGGTGCGTTCCGTGGTCAAGACCACGCATGCCCACCTGATGCTGCTGTCCAGCCTGATGGGCGGCGTGCTGCTGATGGCCGCCGACACGCTGGCGCGCGGGCTGATGGCGCCGCAGGAACTGCCCGTGGGCATGCTCACCGCGGTGCTGGGCGGCGGCTACCTGCTGTGGCTGATGCACCGCAGCAGCAGCCTGGGCGGAGGGCGCGCGGCATGAGCACGGTGACGACTCCCATCGCCCTTGGCGCGCAGTCCATCGCGGCCAGCCTGGGCCATGGCGTGCAACGGCAGCAGGTGCTGCACGGCATAGACCTGGACATCGCCGCGGCGCGCTGGACCAGCATTGTGGGTCCCAACGGCGCGGGCAAGTCCACCTTGCTCAAGGCCCTGGCCGGCGTGCTGCCGCACAGCGGCAGCGTCGCGCTGCTGGGCCAGCCCCTGCAGCAGCTGCCGCACCGCGAGCGCGCCCGCCAGCTGGCCTGGCTGGGCCAGAATGAAACCTCGGCCGATGATTTGACCGTGTGGGACGTGGCCATGCTGGGCCGGCTGCCGCACCAGGCCTGGCTGGCGCCGCCCAGCGCGGCCGACCGTGCGGCGGTGGAGCAGGCCTTGCGCGCCACCCGCGCCTGGGACTGGCGCCAGCGCGCCCTGGGCCAGCTGTCGGGCGGCGAGCGCCAGCGCGTGCTGCTGGCCCGTGCCCTGGCGGTGCAGGCCCAGGTGCTGCTGATGGACGAGCCGCTGGCCAACCTGGACCCGCCGCACCAGGCCGACTGGCTGGATGTGGTGCGGGCCCTGGTGGCCGAGGGCAAGACCGTGGTCAGCGTGCTGCACGAGATCACCATGGCGCTGCAGGCTGACAGCCTGGTGGTGATGGCCGGAGGCCGCGTCACCCACCAGGGTCCCTGTGCCGACCTGGCGACCCACCGGGCCCTGGAAGATGTCTTCGACGGGCGCATTGCCGTCCACCCCTTGCAAGGGCAGTGGATCGCATTGCCCAAAGTTACCCAACCTCCCAAGAGGGCTCCCATGCAAATTGAAACCCCACCTTCGGCCACCCCCTACGAAAAACCCACCGGCGAGCGCCGCGGCCTGGTCCTCATCAACACCGGCCACGGCAAGGGCAAAAGCACGGCCGCCTTCGGCCTGGCCCTGCGCGCCCACGGCCGCGGCAAGGCCGTCAAGGTCTACCAGTTCATGAAGGTGCCCAGCGCGCGTTTTGGCGAGCACCGGCTGTTTGAGCAACTGGGCATCCCGATTGAAGGCCTGGGCGACGGCTTCAGCTGGAAGAGCCGCGACCTTGAGCATTCGGCCCAGCTGGCGCTGGACGGCTGGGCCCGGGCCGAAGCCACGATACGCGCGGGCGAGCACTTCATGGTGGTGCTGGACGAAATCATGTACCCGCTACGCTACGGCTGGGTTCCGCTGGAAGCCGTGCTCACCTGCCTGCGCGAGCGCCCGCCGCATGTGCACGTGGTGCTGACCGGCCGCAATGCGCCGGCCGAGTTGGTGGATTTGGCGGATACCGTTACCGAGATGACGCTCATCAAACACCACTTCAAAGCCGGCGTGCCGGCCCAACGCGGTATAGAGGATTAAGGCCTTGTTTTCTTCCGCTTCCCATTCGGTCATGCGCCTGCTGCCTTCGGTGTCGGCCCTGGCAACCCTGGGGCTGCTTTCCGGCTTCGCGGTGGCGCAGGGCACGCAGCCGGTATCGCGCATCGTCACGCTGGCGCCCTCGCTGACCGAGGCCGTGTGCGCGCTGGGCCACTGCGCGCAGCTGGTGGGCACGGACCGCCATTCGACATGGCCCAATTCGGTGCTGGTGCTGCCCAAGGTGGGCGGCCTGGAAGACGCGCAGATTGAACGCATCGTGACCCTTCGCCCCAACATGGTCCTGCTGGGCCCGCGCAGCCGCGCCGGTGAAAGGCTTAAGGCCCTGGGCGTGCCGGTCATGACGTTTGATGCCCGCACCCATGCCGATCTCAAGCGCATGCTGCTCAAGCTGGGCGACACGCTGGGCGAGCCGGCGCGTGCCACTGAACTGCTGGCGCGTATGGAAACCGAACTCGACGCCGCGGCTGCCCGCATGCCCGCCGCCCTACGCGGGCGCAGCGTGTATGTGGAAGTCGGGGCGGGCTCGTCCGCCGCCAGCGACAAGAGTTTTATCGGCGAGACCGTCGCCAGGCTGGGCCTGGTCAACGTCGTGAGCGGCGATCTGGGCCTGTTCCCCCGGATCAACCCCGAGTTGTTGCTGCGCCGCCCGCCCGACATCATCATCGGCCCGCGCGCCACGCTGTCCAACCTGTCGGACCGCCCCGGCTGGAGCACGCTGCCCGCGGTGCGCCAGCAGCAGCTGTGCCTGCTGGACACCGATCGCATGGACCTGCTGTCGCGCCCCGGCCCGCGCCTGGGCGAGGCCGCGCAAATGCTGGTGGAGTGCCTGAGCGCATTGCCGCCCCGTTAATTCGTCCTGTCAATTTTTTAACCGAGACACATCATGCAAACCCGAAAAATCCCCGCCACCATCGTCACCGGCTTTCTGGGCAGCGGCAAGACCACGCTCTTGCGGCATCTGCTGGCCAATGCGCAGGGCCGCCGCATCGCGGTCATCGTCAACGAGTTCGGCGAGCTCGGCATAGACGGCGAACTGCTGCGCGGCTGCGGCATAGGCTGCGACGAGAACGGCGAAGAAAACGGCCAACTCTATGAACTGGCCAACGGCTGCCTGTGCTGCACCGTGCAGGAAGAGTTCGCGCCGGTCATGGAAAAACTGGCCGCGCGCCGCGACCAGATCGACCACCTGATCATCGAGACCTCGGGCCTGGCCCTGCCCAAGCCGCTGGTGCAGGCTTTCCAGTGGCCCACGCTGCGCAACACCTTTACCGTCGATGCGGTGGTGACCGTGGTCGACGCACCCGCGGTCGCCGCCGGCGACTTTGCCGACGACCCGGTGGCCGTGGATGCCCAGCGCCGCGCCGACGACAACCTGGACCATGAGTCGCCGCTGCACGAGCTGTTTGAAGACCAGCTGGCCACAGCCGACCTGGTGGTGGTGCACAAGACCGACGGCTTGACGGCCGAGCAACTGGCCGGTGTGGAAACCGCGATCCGTGCCGAGACCGCGCCCGGCGTCAAGCTGGTGCAGGCCCAGCACGGCCGCATTGACATCGGCGTGCTGCTGGGCCTGGAGCGCGCGGTGGAAGACGTCATCGACCAGCGCAAGACTCACCACGACGAGGAGGAAGACCACGACCATGACGCCTTCGACTCGGTGCAGGTGGCGCTGGACGTGCCCGGCCGCGATGCGTTGCTGGCGGCGCTGCGCGGCGTGGTGGAGCGCCATGAAATTTACCGCGCCAAGGGCTTTGTGGCCTTGCCCGGTTCGGCCATGCGCCTGGTGGTGCAGGGCGTGGGCAGCCGTTTCGACAGCTACTTTGACCGCCCCTGGCGTGAGGGCGAAGCGCGGCAATCGCGGCTGGTGCTGATCGGCTCCGGGCTTGATGCCGCGGTGTTGCAGGCCGAACTGGGCGCGGCACTGGCGGCGCCTGTCGCGGCATAACGGCAAATAACACGCCATGCATCTGCTCTCCACCCGCCCCGGCGGCCACGTTGAAGACGGTGGCCAGGGTGTGGTGCGCGTGGAGCAGACGCCGGGCGACATTGTGGTGCTCAGCGCGGCCGACACCACGCTGTCCCTGCTGGCCGGTGCGGCGCAGCAGTTGCCCGCCGGCTTTCCCGCGGTGCGCCTGGCCAACCTGATGTGGCTGCGCCAGCCCGCCTCGGCCGATATGTATGTGGACGAGGTGTTGCAGCATGCGCGTGTGGTGGTGATAGACCACCTGGGGGCCGCCAGCGACTGGGCTTATGTGGTGGAACGGGTGCGCGAGCTGGCGAGTGCGCGCGGCCAGTGGCTGGCCCTGTTCTCGGGCGATGCCGCCGAAGACCTGCAACTGCTGCTGCGCAGCACCGCCCCGCATGAAGACTGCCGCGAGCTCTGGCGCTGCCTGCGCGAAGGCGGCCGCGACAACGCCCGCACGTTTTTTGACCTGATAGGCCATGCCGCCTTCGGCCTGGGCGCGCGCCCCGCGCCGCCCGAAGTGCTGCCGCCCGCCGTGGTTTACCAGCCGCTGGAGAGCTCTCCTTGGCGAGACGGCGCCCCCGCGGCGCTGCTGGTGTTTTACCGCGCCCACTTGCAGGCCGGCAACACGGCAGTCTTTGATGCCATGCTGGCCGCACTGAGCGCTGAGGGCCTCAACACCGTGGCCGTGGCGGTCGATTCGCTCAAGAACCCGGCCAGCCTGGCGCTGCTGCGTTCGCTGGCCGCTCAACACGGCGTGGGCGTGGTGCTCAACGCCACCAGCTTCGCGATTACCGCACTCGATGGCGATGACCAGGACAGCGTGCAGGGTGCGCAGATGGAAGCCCTGGCCGGCGATGCCCCGGTGCTGCAGCTGATCACCGCGGGCTGCTCGCAGGAGCAGTGGCAGGCCGACCCGCACGGCCTGGCGCCGCGCGACCTTGCGATGCAGGTGGTGCTGCCCGAGGTGGACGGCCGCATAGGCACACGCGCCATCAGCTTCAAAGGCCTGGCCTGGCGCTGCGAGCGCACCGAGGTGGACGTGGTGCGCTACCAGCCCGAGCCCGAACGCATGGCTTTTGTGGCCGAACTGGCGCGCCGCTGGTGCGCGCTGCAAAACAAACCCAACGACACCAAGCGCGTGGCGCTGGTGCTGGCCAACTACCCCAACGACGACGCCCGACTGGCCAACGGTGTGGGCTTGGACACCCCGGCTTCCACCGTGGCCTTGCTGCGCGCCATGCGGGAGGCAGGCTACGCGACGGGCGAATTGCCCGAAGGCGGTGACGCCTTGATTGCCGCGCTGGTGGCCGGTGTCACCAACAACCTGGACGCCAACCCCCTGCGTCCCGCCGGGCAAAGCCTGGCCATGGCCGACTACCTGCAGGATTTCAATTGCCTGGACGCGGCCAGCCGGGATGCCGTCAATGCACTATGGGGCCCGCCCGAACAGGACCCGATGGTGCGCGGCGGCCGTTTTATGGTCTCCGGCCTGCGCCTGGGCCATGTGTTTGTCGGCATACAGCCCGCACGCGGGCGCGACCTGGACCTGGTGGCGACTTACCACGATGCCGACCTGGTGCCCACGCACAACTACCTGGCCTTCTACTTCTGGCTGCGCCGCCAGTTCGCGGTCGACGCGGTGGTGCACGTGGGCAAACACGGCAACCTCGAATGGCTGCCCGGCAAAAGCGTGGCCTTGGGCGCGGCCTGCTGGCCCGATGCCATCCTGGGACCGCTGCCGCACCTCTATCCCTTTATCGTCAACGACCCCGGCGAGGGCAGCCAGGCCAAGCGCCGCACGCAGGCCGTCATCATCGACCACCTGATGCCGGCGCTCACGCGCGCGGAGACCTACGGCCCGCTGCAAAAGCTGGAGCGGCAGATGGACGAGTACTACGAGGCCCTGTCGCTGGATCCGCGGCGCGCGCGGCGCCTGCGCGAGGACATCCTCGCGCATGTGCTCGCCGAAGGCCTGCATGCCGACCTGGGCTTTGCCAAACCCGCCGACGACGCGGGCCGCGAGGCGCTGCTGCAGCGGCTGGACGCTTACCTCTGCGAGATCAAGGAATCCCAGATCCGCGACGGCCTGCACATCCTGGGCGCATCGCCACAGGGCCGTCAGCAGGTCGACACGCTGGTGGCGCTGGCGCGGTTTCCGGGCGGCGCGGCCGCCGGCCAGCGCAGCCTGCTCGCGGCGCTGGCCCAGGACCTGAAACTGGAGGGCGTGGACGGCTTTAACGCACTGAGCCCCGAGTGGGCCGCGCCCTGGAACGGCCCACGCCCCGCCTTGCTGCAGGCGCAAAGCGAGGAGGCCTGGCGCCATGCCGGCCACACACGCGAGCGCTTGGAGTTGCTGGCCCGGCAGCTGGTGGCCGGCCATGTGGTGGCCGGTGCGGCATGGGATGAAGCCGCCTGGCCGCAGGGCACGCCGGTGCTGCGGCGCATGCGCGAGGTCCTGCGCCCGCGCCTGGACGCCTGCGGCCCACAGGAGATTGCCCAGTGCCTTCGCGGCCTGGCCGGCCGTTTTGTGCCGGCCGGCCCCAGCGGCGCGCCGTCTCGCGGCCGGCCCGACGTGCTGCCCACGGGGCGCAACTTTTATTCGGTGGACACACGCGCTGTGCCCACGCAGACCGCCTATGCCATGGGCGCGGCCGCCGCCGAACGTGTGGTCGAGCGCCACCTGCAGGACCACGGCGAGATGCTGCGCTGCCTGGGCCTGTCGGTCTGGGGCACCAGCACCATGCGCACCGGCGGCGAGGACATCGCCCAGGCCTTTGCCTTGCTGGGCGTGCGGCCCAAGTGGGCCGAGGGCAGCAGCCGTGTGGTGGACATCGAAGTGCTGCCCATGGCCATGAAGCACCGGCCGCGTGTGGACGTGACCTTGCGTGTGTCGGGTTTCTTCCGCGACGCCTTTCCCAATGTGATAGACCTGTTCGACACCGCGGTGCGGGCCGTGGCCGCGATCAGCGAAGAGGACGAACCCGACGAGGTCAATCCGATCCGCGCCCGCGTGCGGCGCGAAACCCAGGAGGCGCAAGCCAGGGGCCTGGGCGCCGAGGCGGCCGAGCGCGAAGCCAGCTGGCGCGTGTTCGGCCCGCGTCCTGGCGGCTATGGCGCCGGCTTGCAGGAAGTCATGGCCAGCGGCCGCTGGAATGATGGCGCCGACCTGGCCCAGGCCTATCTGCGCGCCGGCGCTTTTGCCTACGGCCAGGGCGGGCATGGCGTGGCCGCGCGCGGCAGTTTTGAACAGCGCCTGGCCGGCCTGGACGCCGTGCTGCACAACCAGGACAACCGCGAGCACGATGTGCTCGATTCGGACGACTACTACCAGTTCCAGGGCGGCATGGCTGTGGCCGTCGAGGCCCTGACCGGCGAGCCCGCCGCGCTTTACCACGGCGATTTCAGCGTGCCGGGCGCGCCGCGCATACGCACGCTGGGCGAAGAGGTGGCGCGCGTGGTGCGTTCGCGCGCCGTCAACCCCAAGTGGCTGGAGGGCGTGCGCCGCCACGGCTACAAGGGCGCGTTCGAGATGGCGGCCACGGTGGACTACCTGTTCGCCTTTGACGCCACCACCGGCGTGGTGGGCGACCACCAGTACGCGCTGGTGGCCCAGGCCTACCTGCACGACGACACCAACCGCGAATTTTTGCGGCAGCACAACCCGCTGGCCTTGCGCAGCATCGGCGAGCGCCTGCTCGAGGCCATGCGGCGCGGCCTCTGGGAAGAGCCGGGTGAGCACCGCGACCGCATTGAAGAGCATTTGCTGGCGCTGGAGCGCCGGCTTGAAGAATACGGAGAAGGACCCCTGGCATGAATACTCCCGAACTGAACATCACTGTCGAGCCCGCCGAGCGCGCGGCCTTTCCGTTTACCGCGCTGGTCGGCCAGCCGCAATTGCAGCGCGCGTTGCAGCTCGCGGCCATAGACCCGGGCATAGGCGGTGTGCTGATCAGCGGCCCGCGCGGCACGGCCAAATCCACCGCGGCGCGCGCGCTGGCGGCGCTCTTGCCCGGCGCACCCTTTGTCACCTTGCCGCTGGCCGCCAGCCTCGAGCAGCTGGTGGGCACGCTCAATGTGGAAGACGTTCTGCGCGACGGCCGGGTGCGCCTGGCGCCTGGCCTCTTGGCGCGCGCCCACGGCGGCGTGCTCTATGTGGACGAGGTCAACCTGCTGCCCGACGCGCTGGTCGACGCCTTGCTCGACGCGGCCGCCAGCGGCGTGAACACGGTGGAGCGCGACGGCATTTCGCGCCAGCATGCCGCGCGTTTTGTGCTCGTGGGCACCATGAACCCGGAGGAGGGCGAACTGCGCCCGCAACTGCTGGACCGCTTCGGCCTGTCGCTGGTGCTGGCCAATCCGGTGGATGCCGCGCAGCGCACCGCCATCCTGCGCGCGCGCCTGGGCTTTGACGAAGATCCCGCCGCCCTGGCGCATCAACATGCGCAGGAGCAGGCCGCCTTGAGCGCCGCGCTGGTGGCCGCCCGCGCCGCGCTACCGAGCCTGGCCTGGTCCGACGAGGTGCTGCAGCATGCGGCGGCTTGCGCGATCGCCGCCGGTGTGGACGGCATGCGCGCCGACCTGGTGATGCTGCGCGCCGCGCGCGCGCTGGCGGCGCTGCAAGGGCGCGGCGAAGTCACGCCGGCCGATGTGGATGCGGTGGCCGAATTGGCGCTGGCGCACCGCCGGCCCGAGGGCCGTGCGGCCCAGCCGCCCGGTGCAAGCGGCCAGGCGCCACAAACCCCGCAAGCCCCCGAGCGCCCGCAAGAAAAGCCGCCTGCGGCATCCGTACCGCAAGGCGACTGGGGCGCGCTGCCGGCCCAGCCCGAAGGCACGGCCAAGGTCCAGGCGATCGCGGGGTGGCCGCCAAAAAAAGCCTAGGCCACCGCAGCCGCCGCCCGCGCAAAGGGCCCGGCAGCTGGCGGTGGCCTCCCTCGCACACGCCTCTCACAACAGCCGCGACGCCCGGTGCCAGGCAGCGCAGCGCCGCCATCGCCTGGCTGCCCACGGTTGTGGCCAAGGGGCAGTCGCCGCTCAAGCGCGAGCACCTGCGCCGCCAGCCCGTGGCGCTGCGCCCTGGCCGGCTGCATTGCATCGTGCTCGACACCTCGGGCTCCATGCGCCGGCACGGCCGCCTGGCCCTGGCCAAGGGCCATGCCGCGTTCATGATCGAGCAGGCCGCACGCCTGGGCGACGAGGTGGCGCTGCTGCGCTTTGGCGGGCAGGGCGTGGAACTGCTGCTGCCGCCCGGCCCCGCACGTGCCGCCGGCAGCCAGCGCCTGCGCCCCGTGGGCGGCGGCGGCGGCACGCCGCTGGCCGAGGCCTTGGCGCAGGCCGGCCGCCTGTTGCAGCGCAGGCTTCAGCGCAACGGTCCCATCGAATGCTGGCTGTGGCTGCTGACCGATGGCCGCACGCTGGAGCAGCCGCTGGCGCCGGCTGCGCAGCATCTGGTGATCGTGGATTTTGACGATGCCAGCAAACCCCTGGGCCGCTGCGCCGCCTGGGCGGCCCGCTGGGGCGCGGAGCACCGCCTGGCGCTGCCCGCCGCATGAATCACTGACCGACTTGAACCTTTCCACACCGATGCCCGATACCGAAATCATTGTCTGCACCACCTGCCGCCCGGCTGGCGCATCGCGCGAGCTGCCCGCCCATGGCCTGGCGCTGTTCGAAGCCGTGCAGGAGGCGCTGCTGGTCTGCGAACTCGACACTGGGCAGCACAAAGGCCTGCAGCTGCGCGGCCTGGCCTGCATGAGCGGCTGCTCGCGCGCCTGCACCGTGACGCTGCAGGCGCAGGGCAAATTCAGCTATTACTTCGGCGACCTGGTTCCCGACGCCGAAACCGCGGCCCAGGTGATTGCCTGCGCGCAGTTGCACAAGCACAGCACCGACGGCAACCTGGCCCGCAACACGCGGCCCGAGCGCCTGCGCGGCGGCATACTCGCGCGCTTGCCCCCCGTCGGCCTGGGCTCGACATGACGGGCCGAATCCATTACGTTTGCACCAATCAAGTTTCTTTTTTCACCCACCAACCCTAGCAACCCAAGGAGATCGCCATGACCGAACCGACAACGCTGACCCACAGCCCTTCCGACGTCCTGAACCCCGGCCTGGCCGTGCTGCGCCCGCTGTTGGGCGCCGCCGCGCTCGGCCTGGTCGTCCTGTACGGCGTGGCTTTTGCCGAAAGCCCGCTCGCGCATAACGCCGCGCACGACGTGCGCCACATCACCGTCAAACCCTGCCATTGAGCAGCCCCCGGGAGACATCCATGATTTTTCAACGACTGATCTGGGCGGCCCTGGCCACCGCGGTGGTGGTGGGCAGCCTGCAAACCGGCGTGCAGCGCTGGCAGGCCGCTCCGCTGATTCTGGCGGCCGAGGTGTATGAGGAACAAAAGGCCGAGGCGCCCAAGCCGGCCGAAGCGCCAGCGGCCCATGTGCACGCCGCGGGCACCGCGCCTCATGACCATGAGCATCCGCAAGGCGCGGCCAAGGAATGGGAGCCCGCCAACGGCGCCGAGCGCACCGGCTGGACCTGGGTGGCCAATATGCTGCACGCCTTCAGCATGGCGCTGCTGCTGTTCGCGGTCATGGGTGTATGGCTTTACCAGCGCGGTGCCACGGTGGCCTCGCTGCGCCTGGCCGGCGTGGTGGCGGCGGCCGGCTGGCTGAGCTTTCACTTCTGGCCCTCGCTGGGCCTGCACGCGGAAGTGCCCGGCATGGAAGCTGCGCCGCTGCAGGCCCGCCAGCTCTGGTGGGTGCTGGCGGTGGCCAGCGCGTCCGGCGCCTGCGCCGTGGCCGGCTTCTCGCGCACGTCCTGGCGCTGGCTGGTGGCCGCGGCCCTGCTGGCGCTGCCTTTTGTGGTGGGCGCGCCCAAGCTGCAGGGCGATGCCCTGGCCGGCTTCGGCCCTGAAGCCCACGCCGCGCTCGAACAACTGGGTGCGCAGTTCATCTGGGCCACCACCTGGGTGTCCCTGTCGTTCTGGGTGAGCCTGGGGCTGGCGGGCGGATGGGCTTTCCAGCGCTGGGTGCGCCCGGCTTTGCTGGCGGCGCTGCAGCGCGCCGATGCGCCCGCCGTGGTCGCCGTGCAAGCTCCGCAGTGAGTGCTCCGGCGGGTTCTGTGTCCACCGTCGGGGCTGGCCCGGTCGATCCGGCCGTGCCCGCTCACGCCTTTAGCGCCGCCGAGCAGCAGGCGGTGTACCGGGCCATCCACGAGCGGCGCGACATGCGCCACTTCAGCGGCGGCACGGTGGCCGACGAGCTGCTGCAGCGCCTGCTGTCGGCCGCGCACCATGCGCCCAGCGTGGGCTTCATGCAGCCCTGGCGCTTTATCCGTGTGCGCAGCCGGCCCCTGCGCGAGGGCGTGCATGCGCTGGTTGAGCAGGAACGTGTGCTCACGGCCAAAGCCCTGGGCGAGCGCGAAGAGGAGTTCATGAAACTCAAGGTACAGGGCGTGCTGGACGCCGCCGAGGTGTTGGTGGTGGCCCTGCCGCCGGGCCGCGAGCAGCATGTGTTCGGCCGCCGCACCCTGCCCGAGATGGACCTGGCCTCGGCGGCCTGCGCCATCCAGAACCTCTGGCTTGCGGCCCGTGCCGAAGGGCTGGGCATGGGCTGGGTGTCCATCTTTGATCCGCAACAGCTGGCCGCGCTTTTGCGCATGCCCGAAGGCAGCAAGCCGGTGGCCGTGCTGTGCCTGGGGCCGGTGCAGGCCTTTTACGAGCAGCCTATGCTGCAGGCCGAAAAGTGGGCGCGCCGCGCGCCGCTGGCCGACATGGTGTTTGAGGACCTTTGGGGTGCCGCGCCTTCCTCCCAAGAATCCCAAAAAGCGCCATGATGGCCTGGACCGGCCTCTACCTTTTGCACAGCCTGCCTTATGTCGCCGGCTGCATGGTGCTGGCCCTGGGCCTGGCGCTGTGGATAGACAAGTACATGGGTGAGCCGCCTTCGCCCGTCCACCCGGTGGTCTGGATGGGCAATTACCTCAAGGCCTGCGGCAGCGTGACGGTGCGCCGCGCGCCGCCGGCGGCATTTGTGCTGGGCGCGCTGGCCTGGTGGCTGGGCGCGGCCCTGGTGGGCGCCATCGCCTGGGGCGCGCAGGCGCTGGTGTTCTGGCAACTGGCCGGTTATGCCGCGGCGCCGGCCTGGCAGGCCGCCATCGACACCGCGCTGCTGGTGGTGCTGATGGCCTGGCTGCTCAAGTGCATGCTGTCCTGGCGCATGCTGCGCGAAGAGGTCGGCGCGGTGGAACTGGCACTGGGCCAGTCGCTGGAGGCCGGGCGCGAGCGCCTCTCGTGGCTGGTGAGCCGCGACACTACGCAACTCAGTGCCAGCCAGGTGCGCGAAAGCGCGATTGAATCGCTGGCCGAAAACCTCAACGACTCGGTGGTCGCGCCCATCTTCTGGTTTGTGCTGCTGGGCCTGCCGGGGGCCGCCGTCTACCGCTTTGCCAACACCGCCGATGCCATGTGGGGTTACCGCGGCATTTACCGGGGCAAGAACTGGGAGTGGGCCGGCAAATGGGCCGCGCGCGCGGACGATGTGCTGTCCTGGCTGCCGGCGCGCCTCACGGCCTTGCTGCTGGCGCTGGCGGCACGCGGCCTGCCTTTTCACGCCTTGTGCCGCGAAGCGCGCAGGACGCCTTCGCCCAACAGCGGCTGGCCCATGGCGGCCATGGCGCTGGCGCTCGGTGTTTCGCTGGGCAAGCCGGGCGTCTACATATTAAATCCCCGGGGGCGGGCGCCCGAGGCGGCGGACACCGCGCTGGCCCAGGGCCTGGCCGCCCAGGCGGTGTTTGCGCAGGTCTTTCTTGCCATGGCGGCGATGCTGCTGGTGGCGATGGCGGCGGCATGAGCGCCAAGCCATCGCGCATCCACGGTGGGCCTGACGGCCTGGGTGTGCCGCTGCATGATTTTTCGACCAACAGCAATGCCTGCGGGCCATACCCCGCGGCGCTGGCCGCCGTGCGGCAGGCCGACGCCACGCGTTATCCCGATGCCGGCTACACGGCCTTGCGCGCGCGGCTGGCGGCCTTTCATGGCGTGGATGAGGCGCGTGTGCTGCCGGCCGCGAGCGCCAGCGAATTTATCTTTCGCATCACGGCCCTGGCGGCGGGGCAGGGCGCGCGCGCTGTCTGGCTGCCGCCCCTCAGTTATGGCGATTACGCGCAGGCGGCTGCCGCGCATGGCCTTGCCATCACCAGCAAGCCCGGCAATGCGCAACTGCTCTGGGCCTGTGAGCCTTCCAGTCCGCTCGGGGCTGCGCAGGATGGTTTGAGCGCGCTGGCCGATGGCCGCCAGGAACAGGCGTTGCTGGTGCTGGACCGTGCTTACGAACCCCTGCGGCTCAGCGCCGCGCCCACATTAACGAAGCGGCAACTCGACAGCGTCTGGCAGCTCTGGACACCCAACAAGGCGCTGGGCCTGACGGGCGTGCGCGCGGCCTACGCGATTGCGCCACTGGAGCAAGAGGGCAGCGCCGCCGCACTGGAGCAACTGTGCCCCTCCTGGCCCGTGGGCGCACATGGCGAGGCCATGCTGCAGGCCTGGGTCGGTCATGAGGCGCAGGACTGGCTGGCTGCCAGCCTCAAGACTTTGCGCGAATGGAAGGCCAGGCAAATCGCCGTCTGCGAATCCCTGGGCTGGCACTGCCTGCCCAGCGAGGCGAATTTTTTCTGCGCGCAGCCGGCCTTGCCTGAGGGCCTGGGCCTGCAAGAGGCGCTGGCCGCGCTGCGCATCCAGGGCATCAAGCTGCGCGACACCACCTCCTTTGGCCTGCCCGGCCATGTGCGCCTGGGCGTGCAGCCGCCCGCCGTGCAGGATGCGCTGCACAATGCATGGCAACAACTCTCTTCTCAAACCCGTTCATGAGCGCAAAAAGTGTGATGGTGCTGGGCACCACCAGCGGCGCCGGCAAAAGCTGGCTGACCACCGCGCTGTGCCGTTACTACGCGCGCCAGGGGCTCAAGGTCGCGCCCTTCAAGGCGCAGAACATGAGCAATAACGCCAGGGTGGTGTCTGAAGGTGAAATCGGCAGCGCCCAATACTTCCAGGCGCTCGCGGCCAGGGCCGTGCCAGACGTGCGTATGAATCCGCTGCTGCTCAAGCCCGAAAAAGACACCCAAAGCCAGGTTGTGCTGATGGGCCAGGTCAATGCCGAGCTCTCGCGCATGGAGTGGCGCGGCCGCAGCGCCTCGGTCTGGCCCGTGGTGTCACGCGCGCTCGATGAGCTGATCACCGAGAACGATGTGGTGGTGATGGAGGGCGCGGGCTCGCCCGCCGAGATCAACCTCAAGGCCAGCGACATCGTCAATATGCGCGCGGCCCAGCATGCCCATGCATCCTGCTTGCTGGTGACCGATATAGACCGCGGCGGTGCCTTTGCGCACCTCTACGGCACCTGGGCCATGCTGGACGAAGCCGAGCGAAAACTCATCAAGGGTTTTGTGCTCAACAAATTCAGGGGCGACGCCAAACTGCTGGCGCCCGGCCCGCAGATGCTGCAGGACATGACGGGTGTGCCCACGGTGGCCACCTTGCCGATGTGGTGGCAGCACGGCCTGCCCGAGGAAGACGGTGTGTTTGATGACCGCAGCGTGGCCAGCGGCGCTGTGACCCGAACCGTTGCGGTGATTGCCTATCCGCGCATCAGCAACCTCGACGAATTCCAGCCGCTCAAAAACGTGCCCGGCCTGCGCCTCAAGTGGGTGCGCAGCCCGGCCGATCTTATGGGCGCCGATTGGGTCATATTGCCCGGCTCCAAACACACCAGCGGTGACCTGGCCTGGCTGCGCGCCCAGGGGCTGGACCAGGCCGTGGCCGCGCACGCGGGGCGCGGCGGCGCCGTGCTGGGCATTTGCGGCGGCCTGCAGATGCTGGGCGAGGCGCTGATAGACCCGCACGGCATAGACGGCAATGCGCCCGGCCTGGGCCTGCTGCCGGTGGTCACGGTGTTTGACGAAGCCAAGACCGTGCGGCACCGGCAGGCCGCTTTCACGCCGCTGCGCGGGCTGTGGGCCGGCTTGTCGGGTGTGGGTGTGCAGGGTTATGAAATCCACCACGGCCAGACCGCGCCGCATTCGGCCATGGCGGCGGCCGGTGATATCGCGCATGCGGTGATGCCCGAAGGCCTGGCCTGGCAGAACCAGGCCGGCAATGTGCTGGGCCTGTACCTGCACGGCATGTTCGAGGACCCGCGCGTACTGCAAGCCTTGTTCGGCGCGGCCGTGCCCACGCTGGACTCGGTGTTTGAGGGGCTGGCCGACTACATCGCCGGGCATTTCGCGCCCGGCGTCTTGCAGTCACTGATCAGCGACTGCTGATCACTGCACCCGCTTGAGCGGCCCGAAGCAGGCCTCGAGTGACGCGGCCTTGCAGACGATGAACTGGTCCTGTTTGGGGCTGAACTGGATAAAACGAATCACGCTTTCGTCACCGTCCGCATGCAGGTCGCCCGAGCAGTCGTGCTTGCCGTTGCTGCTGGTCACGGTTTCGGTCAGCGGGTAAAAGCCCGTCGTTGTGGGCTTGGCCGGCACCTGGTAGTCGCCCTGGGTGACTTCCTCACCGCTGGTGCCCAGGCGCCTGCCGTCAGTGCGGTATTGCCAGGTTTCGGTGCAGGTCTTGCCGGGCAGGGTCCAGCTCCAGGTGCCCACAATCGGATGGGCTGTGGCGGGGCCAGGGCTGGCAGGCTGGGCCTGCGCGAAGGCGCAGCACAGCAGGGCGGAAAGAATGCTTGATCGCAAAAAAAGGTTCATGGCGGCGTGTGGGCTCCAAAGGCTATTCCGCGATTATGAAGACGCGGTGTAAAGCGCCGGCGGGCCGCGCAGCCAAAGCCCTTGCCCGCTACGGGCGTTTTTCCGGCAGCCTCAGCGTCAGCGTGGTGCCCGCGGCCGAGGAGTGCAGCAAGAGCTCCGCGCCTATGGCCTGGGCGCGGCGCTGCTGGTTGGCCAGGCCCTTGCCGCCGCCGGCCAGCGCCTCGCTGATGGAAAAGCCGCCGCCGTTGTCGGCGATGATGACGCTGACATAACCGTCTTCGGCGCCCGTCATCACCCTGATCTGCGTGGCGCGGGTGTGCTTGAGGGTGTTGGTGAAGGCCTCCTGCAGGATGCGCAGTATGTGCAGCGCGTTGCGCGGGTTCAGCCAGTCCAGCGGCGGCACATCGGAAACCTCCCAGCGCAGCGAGATGCCGGCGCCCGCCAGGCGTGGGCCCAGGCGAAAGCGCAGCGTGGCCAGCAGGAGCAGCAAATCGGCCTCGACCGGCTCCATCGAATCTATGGTCAGCTTGAGGTCGTCTATGCAGCCCTTGAGGACCTCGGCCACCTCGGCCTCGCCGAGCCTGCCTCCCTCGACCACGCGCAGCGCGCTGACCAGCGAGGAGCCCAGGCCGTCGTGCATGTCCTGCGTGAGGCGCTGGCGCTCCTGGCTCAGCAGCTCGCGCTGCTCGACCTCGCGTAGCCTCTCGTAACTCGCTGCGAGTTCGGTCTCGCGGTTCTTGAGGCTTTCTTCCAGCCCGGTATTGAGCTGCTCCACGGTGGCCAGGGCGCCCACATACTGGCGGAACATGATCACCACAAACACGCCGAACAGCAGCATGGCCGCGTAAGGCGTGAGGTAGTAGCTTTCCAGGTCGACCACGTACTTGAGGCGGGCCCAGTCGTAGACGCCGAACACATAGTTGACCAAAAAGGCGGTCGACAGCATCTTCGCGTCCAGCGAGCGGCTGCGCCATGAATGCCACAGCCCGATGACCGCGATGACCGTGGCCATGCTGATCAGCAGCAGGTGGGCATAGGGCCGCAGCGCCAGCAGGCTGGGGAAGACGGAGGCAAAGGGCAGCGTGACGATGGAAAACACCACAGCCATTGCCAGCATCACGCGGCTGGTCCGGGGCATGGCGCGGCTGTGCAGGAACTGCAGGAAATAGTGGGTGACCAGCGACTGCCACATCAAGGCATTGAGGGTCAGCCAGATAAACCAGGCGTCGCTGACGATGAGTTTTTCGGGGCCCAGCTGGAAATGCCAGCGGCGCGTGGCGTTCAGCACCGCCATGGCGAACAGGTAAAGGCTGGCGGGCTGGCGGCGCACCACCCAGACCGCCAGCGAAAACAGCCCCACTGCGAGGAAGGCCGCGCTGCACATAAAGGGCAGCTGGTTGGCCAGCCAGTCGCGCCTGCCGGCCATTTCGACCAGGCTGTCGGAGTCTCCCGCATAGAAGGAAGAAATCCCGGCCTCGGGCGAGGGCAGGCTGTCCAGGCGTATCAACAGGGTTTTCGGCGGCGGGCTGTCGGCGGTCAGGTTCAGCGGCAGCAGCAGCGCGGGGTGGCTGAAGAGGTTCCAGACCGGGCTGCCGGTGGAGCGGTAGCGCAGCCGGCCGTCGGCATACACCGCGATCTGGCCGGCCGCGAGCCAGCGTATCAGGTAGAAATGCTGGGGGCCCTTGCTGCCTTGCAGCTCATCGAGGTGTATGCGCAGCCAGGTGGTGACCACCGGCCGTTTGCCGGTGTCCGAAGCCGCCGGTGTTTCAATCACGCGCGGCAATGCCACCTGTGTCCAGCTTCCGGGCAGGGCGCTGTCGTCGACCGTGGCCGCCAGCGGCTTGAAGCTTGCCGCTTCTTCACGCAGCATCTCGGCCTGGGTGTAGTGCACGACAGTCCCCGCGGCCCAGGCGGCGGAGCCGCAGGCCAGCAGCCAGGCGCACAGCAACAGCCAGCGAAGCATGCCCCCGCGCACCTCAGGCCGCCAGAATGCCCTGGTTCCTGGCTTCATAAATCGCTTCGGCTCGCGAATTCACATTGAGCTTGCTGTAAATGCGCCGCACATAGGTCTGCACCGTGTGCTGCGACACCTGCATCAGGCGGGCGATCTCGTCGGCGGTAAAGCCTTTGGTGATCAGTTCCAGCACTTCCTTTTCGCGGCTGGACAGAACGGCCTGCTCGCCGGCGGCTGGGGCCGGCGCGGTTGCCGGCACCACTGGAGGCGCGGCACGAAAGCGCATCAGGATCTGCCGGGCGATCAGCGGGCTGATCGGGCTGCCGCCGCCGTGCAGGCTGCGGATCTCGTGCAGCATGTTCTCGGGCTCGCTGTCTTTGAGCAGGTAGCCCGATGCGCCGGCTTCTATGGACTGCAGCACATGCGCTTCGTCGCCGAAGGCCGTGCACACCATCACCGCGCAGGTCGGCCATTGCGCGTGCGCCGCGCGTATCACGTCGATGCCCGAGCCGTCGGGCAGGCCCAGGTCCACCAGCAGCACATCGGCGGGCGCGCCCTGCAGCGACTGCAGGCCTTGCGCGCGCGTGCTGGCCAGGCTCATCAGGCGTATGTCGGGCGAAGCCGAGATGGCGGTCACGATGGCGTTCTGGAAAAGGACGTCATCCTCCACGAGCGCCACGTGGATGGGTGACGGGGCTGGACTGGGCTGCATATCGGTTCCTGCGTTGGCGCATGCCTTGTGCATGCATGGACGTGCTACCCGCGGGACGGGAAGCGGACGGCCGGAAATATTGCCATTTTGCTTCAAGGCCGGGCCGGCGCGTGTCCCCATATCTAGGGACAGTTTGGATGCCTTGCGGCGCGGAATTCCGGCCTTGTCGCCGGAAAGAGGGACAACAGCGTATCGGCGGATGACGGTGTTAACGCTTTTGTTGCAATCGGCGGAATCACATGGTTGCGGGGCGCTTTTCCGGCAGGCGCAAGGTCAGCCGTGTGCCGCTGGCTGAAGATTCCCAGTTCACCTCGCCGCTTATGGCCCGGGCGCGGCGCTGCTGGTTGGACAAACCTTTGCCGCCGCTTTGCAGCGCCTGGTCAACCGCGAAGCCCTTGCCGTTGTCGGTAATACTGACGCTGACCCAGCCGTCGGCCGCGCTGGTGGCCACGCGTATCTCGCTGGCCTGGGCGTGCTTGAGTATGTTGGCGAAAGCCTCCTGCAGGGTGCGCAAAATGTGCAGCGCGCTTGAAGGGTCCAGCCAGTCCAGCGCGGGGAGTTCCTGAACTTCCCAGAGCAGCGTGATGCCGGTGCCTTCCAGCCGGGGCTCGAGCCGGAAACGCAGTGTGGCCAGCAGCAGCAACAGGTCGGCTTCAACCGGCTCCATCGAGTCGATGGCGAGCTTCAGGTCGTCCATGCAGTCCTTGAGGGTCTGCTTCACGCGTTCGTCGCTCATGCCGCCGACTTCGACGGAGCGGATGGCGCTGATCAGCGTCGAGCCCAAGCCGTCGTGCATGTCCTGCATCATGCGCTGGCGTTCGTGGCTCAGCATCTGCTGCTGGGCGATCTCGCGCAGGCTGCGGTGGCTGGCTTCAAGTTCGGCTTCGCGCACCCGCAGGCGCTCGGCCAGGCTGGCGTTGACCTGCTCGACCTCCGCAATGGCGCCGGTGTAACGGCGGTACATCACGTAACCGAAGACGCTGAAGGTGATCGCGTTGGTATGCGGGCCCAGATACCAGTTTTCGGGGCTGATGAAATTGTTCTGTACCAACCAGTCGGTCGCGCTAAAGAGCGTGGCCAGCACCGTCCCGATGGCCACTACCATGGCGTCGCGCGAGCGCCCCCAGGCGTTGACGATGCCCGCCACGCTGACGCTCACGCCCATCAGTGCGGCCACCACGTACAGCATGGGCGTGGTCCTCGGCGTGTTGGGCAGGGCCGGCCACAGGGGCAGGGTCAGCAGGGCCATCAGCACGGACGCGGTAATCAGTGCCCGCGTCAGCCACAGTTGCCGGCGCCGGTGCAGCAGGCCGATTGAAAAGTGCACCACCGTGACCAGCCAGAACAGCGAGTTGACGGTGAACCAGGCAAACCAGTCGTTGGCAATCGGGAAGTTCACATAAAAATGCAGGCCCCGGATGAAGGACATGGCCGCCAACACAAAAAACAGCAGGTAGCCCGGCTCATGCCGGCGCCGCAGCCACACCAGCAAGGCGAAGATGCCGACAGCGAGGAAAGCCGAGCTGAACATGCCCGGCAATTCCTGCTGCAGCCATTGGCGGCCGTGGTAGCGCCAGCTGATGGCATCCACCGGGCCCAGCCACAGTGACGACAGCGCCACCTGCGTCGCAGCCGTGTGCTCGATGCGCAGCGTGATCTCGCGCGGCGGGCGGCCATCGGGTGATTTCTCCAGCAGCACCCACAGCGGCGTGTGCGGGCTGTTCCATAACGGGCCTTGCTGCTGTGCGGTGTGTATCAGGTGACCGTCGGCGTACACCGCGAGGGTGCCGTCGGTGCGCACGCGGGCCGCATACAGCGCCAGCGGCGCGGACGATGCCGGGACCGGCGGCACGGTCAGTCGAAACCAGCTGGTGCGTGTGACGGGTGCCACGCCGGCGGATGCTGCAGCCCGGGCCTGTCCCAGCACCGAGACGGGCAAGGCGTGCGGCAGCGCAACGGGTTGCCAGTGGTCCAGCAGGGTTTGGCCGTCGAGGGTGAGCGGTGGCGAGGTGAAGCCCGCATCGGTTTGCACCTGCCAGTCAGCCTGGGTGAGATGCAGGGCCGCCGCGCTGGGGGAAGCACCCGCGCGGGTGTCCGCGGAGCCACAGGCGACAAGACCCGTCAGCACCGCGGCTGCTGCCAGCAGCGCTACGCGGGGCAAAAAACGCAGGAGCCGGTGGTTATGAAAGGGCATGCGCACGGGCAACTACTGCGACAGAATGCCCTGGTGCCTGGCTTCGTAGATCGCTTCCGCCTTGGAGGTGACCTTGAGTTTGCTGTAGATGCGCCGCACAAAAGTGCGCACCGTGAAGGGCGACAACTCCATCAGCCTGGCAATTTCCACCGCGGTGAAACCTTTGGTGATGTAGTCCAGCACTTCCTTTTCACGCGCCGACAGCAGCGAGGACGCGTCGATATCGGCGGGCGTCGTGCCGGCGCCCGCTGCGGTGCTGCGGCGAAAGCGCGCCAGCACCTGCCGGGCGATGATGGGGCTGATCGGGCTGCCGCCGCTGGCCAGGCTGCGGATCTCGGCCACCATCTTCAGCGGTGAGCTGTCTTTCAGCAGGTAGCCGGCAGCGCCGGATTCGATCGACTGCATCACATGCGTCTCGTCGCCAAAATTGGTACTCACCATGATGCTGCAGGCCGGCCACTGCTGGGAAGCCGCGCGGATCACGTCGATGCCTGAGCCATCGGGCAGGCCCAAATCAACCAGCAGCACATCGGCCGGCGGTTGCTTGAGCATCTGCAAGCCTTCGGCGCGGGTGCCCGCCGCGCCCACCAGGCGCATGTCAGAAGCGCCCTGCACCACGCGACTCAGCGCTCCGCGAAAGCCCGGATCGTCCTCGACGATGGCGACGTGGATTACGGGCAGGTCTTGTTCAGCGGGAGGTGCATTCATCAGGCGACATTTTGCGACGGTTTCGGTCGCACGACTCGCTATTCGTGTAGATTGTTTGTTCTACATGCAAGCCGGTAACCGGTGGCTGGTCACCGGCAAGGCCTGTTCGCTGTCCCGTCGGTGCCGGGATCAAGCCACCCGGACGACCCATGTGCTATTGTTTTGATAGCTATTGGCGCCCATTTCTGCTGCTCTTAGGTCCAATATTGTGTCCGGGAGCGGCCCCTGAAGATATCTGGGTGTAGCGAATATGTGCGACAGACAGCGGCTTTCGTGTTTCGTACGATGACGGCCGGTCAGGCAGGCGTTCCACAACAGCGGGTGGCGCTGGCCCGACTGATTGGCGAGCAACCTGGTTCGCTGCAAGTCCCGCCCGTCAACGAAAGCTTCCATGAAAAGCCACGCCAGCATGAACCGTATTTACCGCCTCGTCTGGAACACCGCCCTGAGCCTGTGGGTGGCTGTGGCTGAGAACGTCAGAGGCAAAAGCAAGGGCGGCTCGGTTCGCTCAAGTGTGGATTGCAGTTCGGTTCATCAAGGTGATGGCGGGCATGGAGGCGAAGGTGGTAGCGGGTTCACGCTTAACGCCGTCTGCAAGGCGGCTCTTGGTGTTCTGTTTTCTCTCATCCTTATGGTTCCCCAGGCGCACGCTGCAGATGCGGCCAATGCGGCCGTCGTCGCAGGCGCAGGCACCGTCGCCACCGCGGGCAACGTCACCACGATCAACCAGGCGACGCAGAGGCTGGCGATTGACTGGACTTCACTGTCCACCCGTGCCAATGAGGCTTTGGTATTCAACCAGCCCAACGCGCAGGCGATTGCACTGAACCGCATCACCGGCAGCAGCCCCAGCGAGCTGCTCGGCAGCCTCACGGCCAATGGCCAGGTGTTTATCCTGAACCCGAACGGCGTGCTGTTTGGCGCCGGCTCCCAGGTCAATGTCGGTGGCCTTGTTGCATCGACCTTGAACATGAGCAATGCCGACTTCATGGCTGGCAACAACGTGTTCACGGGCTCCGGCGGCTCGGTGGTGAATCAGGGCACGCTGAACGCAGGGCAGGGCGGCTACCTGGCGTTGCTGGCCCCCGAAGTGCGCAACGAAGGTGTGATGACCGCCACGCTGGGCACTGCGCTGCTTGCCGCTGGCAACAAGGTCACGTTGAACCTCGACAACGGCAGCCTGCTGGGCTACAGCATTGACCAGGGCGCGATCAATGCCCTGGCCGAGAACAAACATTTGATCCAGGCCAACGGCGGGCAGGTGCTGCTCTCGGCCAGGGCCCTGGACAGCCTGACCACCGGCACCGTGAACAACACCGGCATCATTGAAGCGAAGACCCTTGCCAACAAGGCCGGCCGCATCATGCTGATCGGCGACATGGAACACGGCATGGTCCATATCGGCGGCACGCTGGATGCCTCGGCCCCCGATGGCGGTGACGGCGGCTTTATCGAAACCAGTGCCGCGAACTTCAAGATCCTGCCGGGCTTCAGGGTCAATACGCGGGCGCCGCAAGGCAAGAACGGCAACTGGCTGCTGGACCCGGCCACGATGACCATCGCGGGCGGCTCCGGTGCGGCGGCCAACACCATTTACGAGGACACGCTTGAAGCCGCGGGTTCCGACATGACCATCCAGGCCACGGATTCGATCAACACGACGGGCAACTTCAGCAATGCCGATGTGGAAATGCCCAGTGGCCTGAACCTCATCATCAAGACCACCGGGGCCAGCGGCACCGGCATCGACCTCACGGGCAGCGGGGACGGCACCGCCCTGACCTTCAAGGTCTCCGGCGGCGGCACGATTAACGTGAACACAGCCTCGGCCACCCAGGCCATCAAGAGCTCCGGGCTCGCCGTGACCGGCGGCTCCGGCACGATCACCGTCAACTCCGCAGGCGCGCTGGATATCAGCAACGCGGCTGTGCAGACTGCCGGAGGGGCGATCTCGCTGACCGGGGCGGGCCAGGCCGGAAACTCGGGCGTGCTGGTGTCCCAGAGCACCGTGAACGCAGGCACCGGCGCCCTCGCCATCAATGGCATCACGGCGGACACGGCGCAGTACGGCGTCCTGCTGGACCGTGCCACCCTCATCAGCGGCAATGCCAACATCAGCAGCGCCAGTTCAGCCATCAAGCTGGCCGGCAGCAGTTTGACCAGCAGCGGAAACATCAGCATTGACGCATCCAATACCAATTCAGACAATCACGCGGTCGAGCTGGTCAACAGCGGGGCCACACAAACCAACGTCAGCACCACCGGCAGCGGCACCATAGGCATCACCGGCAAGCTCAAGAGCGGCGGCGCCGCTGCTGTCGCCGCCAGCGGCTCGGCGGCAGGCGTGGCCATCACCAACTCCAACGTCGCAGGCGGCGCCGGCACCGTCACCATCCTCGGCGAGTCGGGCTGGGGCACAACCATTGCCCAGGCGGCCCGCGGGGTGCGGCTGGACTCACTGGCCAAGGTCACGGGTACGGGCAACATCGCCGTCACCGGCAATGCACAGACCACTGCGTCGGCCCTCAACGTCGCCGTTGAGCTGGGCACCGGCTCCGAGGTGTCCAGCACCGGCGGCAACGTGGAGGTCAGGGGCCAGATCCTCAGTGCCCTCGCCGCCGCCACGGATACCAGGGGCATCATTGCAAAAGGCAAGCTGCAGTCCGGCGCGGCCAGTCGCATCTTGCTCGACGTCGTCGCTGATATGGACGCTGGCACGACCGGCATCGGCATCCTGGTCGATGCCGGCGCCGACCTGATCGCGGGCACGGGCGGGCTCTCCGTTTCAGGTGCTGGGGTGGGCCTCTCGACGACGGCAACGTTCACGGGCATCTCCATGGCGGGCGGCAGCCTCAGCTCGACCGGCGCGATTAGCATGGACGGCCGCGGGAATTCGGCGGTGGTACACGCCGCCGGTTCCCAGGGCCTGAGCCTGACCGGCGGCAGCATCAACTCCAACGGCGCGGCCATGTCGCTGCTCGGGTCGGGTACGGCGCCGGCCTCGCCGGCCACCAACTTTGACCTGAACATCAACGGCACTGGCATCAACAGCGGGGGCGGGGATATCGCGCTGCAGGGTGACCGTGTCAACATCGGCAGTGCCGTCAACGCGGGCGCGGGCAGGGTGACGATCAATACGAACAGCAGCTTCCGGGCGATCACGCTTGGCGGGGCGTCTGAAACCGCCGCCATGAACCTGCGCAATGACGAGCTCAACCGGATCACCGCTTCGGGGATCGTGATCGGAAGCACCATCAACACCGGCGGCATCGTGATCGGCAACACCGGGGGCGATATCAACCTGGCCAGCTCGCCGACCCTGAGCCTGATCAACAACAACATCACGGGCGC
Source organism: Polaromonas sp. P1_A2 (assembly GCF_056406895.1). Classification (NCBI taxonomy): domain Bacteria; kingdom Pseudomonadati; phylum Pseudomonadota; class Betaproteobacteria; order Burkholderiales; family Comamonadaceae; genus Polaromonas; species Polaromonas sp. P1_A2. Next base: position 261,810 of record NZ_JBFTZI010000002.1, read on the forward strand.
GATCAGCCAGACGGGGCCGACGGCCTTCACCGTCGCCAACCTGAAAGCCGATGCACGAAGCGTCATTCTGGCCAACGCTATCAACCAGATCAGCCAGGTCAGCGGGCGCGCCTACGGCACGGGCAATTTCCAGGTCCGCTCCGGCTCTGCGCTGTCTGTGGGAACGGTGGACGGAACGGCCGGCATCACCCACTCCGGAACCGGTATGGTGATTCTGAACAGCAGCGGCGCCCTGTCACAAACCCAGGCCATCGTCGCGAACACCTTGCAGGCCACCAGCACCGGCGGCATGACGCTGGCCAACGCAGGCAACCAGATCCAGAATTTCAGCAGCCTGCGCAACAATACATCAGGCGACCTCACCATTCGCAACACCGCCGCCACTGCCAGCTTCCTGAACTTCAACCTCAACGCCGGCCCCGGCCGCGTCGACATTGCCAACACAGGCGATATCTCCCTGGCTGCGAATCTCTTCCAGAATGGAAGTAACGCCACGGGTACCACTGCGGGCACCGCCGCCATGAGCATCGTGGCCACGGGCGGCATCAGTGTGCAAGGACCCTCGACGCACATCCTCAACATCGGCTCTGGCTCGGTCTACCTGGAGGCAGGCAACGGCAGCATAGGCGTCAACCCGGCCGGCGCAATCGGCATCAACAACACCACCCCGGTCGTGGCAGTGGCGAGCGGCGCCGGTTCACAGGTCAACCTGCGATTTGTTATGGACGGCGGCATCCTGGAAAACATCAGCGCGACGGGCGCGGTGAACATCACAGCTCTCAGCGACCTGACGGTCAAGGCGGTGGCCGGCAGCTCGGTCACCCTCAGCAGCAGCTTTGGTGCCATCCTTGATGCCAACGGCGCGGCCAACAACGTCACCGCCACCACACTCAACGCAACTGCCGCAAACGGCATCACGCTGGGCACCAATGTGACCGGCCTGCAAACGCTGGCGACCACAGAAGCTGGCGCTGCGGGCGATATCAGCCTCACCGCCGCCAACGCGCTGAGCACCAGCAACCTCGCCATCAGCACCGCCGCCGGGTCCGCGCAGACGGTCAGCGTGTCATCCGCCGCCGGCATCACGGTCGACAACGCCTTCGGCAATGCGCAGGACAAGCTCAAGCTGACCACGACCGCCGGTAACATCGCCATCAACGGTGCGCTGACGGCCAGTGAACTCACGCTGAACACCGCCGGCACCAGCACTCAAACCGCGGCCATCACCGCGACTGGCCTGGAACTGCTGGGCGCGGGAACGCACACCCTCAACAACGCGGGCAATGCGGTGACGACGCTGGCCGGCAACACCGGCAATGCCGAGTACTCGCAAGCCGGCGCGCTGACTGTCGGCACGGTCAACACCGCAGGCCTCACGGCCAGCGGCAAGGTGCTGGTGCGCACCACGGGGGCGGCCAGCGACCTTACTTTGAACAACGGCGTGAGCTCCGGCAGCGCGGCCAACGATTCGCTGGTGCTGGCCGCCGGGCGCAACTTTGTGAACAACGCGGGCGCCGGCGCGCTCAACCCAGGAGCGGGCCGCTTCCTTGTCTATTCGACCAGTCCTGTTGCCAGCACCCTGGGCGGCCTGGTTTCCACCGGCAACGCCTTTGGCCGCACCTTTGCGGGCAACCTGCCGTCGGACGCCTCCATGACTTCGCTGAGCGGCAACCGCTTTGTCTACAGCGTTGTGCCTACGCTCAATGTGAGCGGCGACAACCAGAGCAAGGCATATGGCGGCGCCGACCCGGTACTGACCTACACCGTCAACAGCGGCCTGGTGGCGGGCGACACCGCGGCCAGCGCGCTGAGCGGCGCCTTGTCGGCGCCCACAGGCGCCGCCGCGACCGGCCCCGCACATGCGATTACGCAGGGCACGCTGGCATCGGCCCTGGGTTACAGCATCGCCTATACCAGCGGCACCTTGACGGTGACGGGTGTGCCGTCCCCCGCACCTTCACCGACGACGCCTTCTCCCGGCGTGGGCGCGGCGCTGGAGGGGGCTTATATGACCGCGCTCAACACCATTGCCGGCACGGACAAACTCCTGGGCAACAGCATCGACAGCGAATCGAAGGTGCTGGATGACGCCGCGCTTATCAAGGCGCTGAATACGGCTGCTGCCGAGGCCGAGGGGCAGGACAAAGCCGAATAGGCCGCGCCGTTTTTGAGGGCCGCTGGCCCCCATCCCAACCTTCCCCCAGAGGGGGAAGGAGTACATGCAGCTCTTGCTCCCTCCCCCCGCTGGGGGAGGCTAGGGTGGGGGCTTGCCGCAGTGTCACCAGAACTGGGGACAGACAGTTCAGCGGCCCTTTGCCACAGTAGGGCAGTCATCAAGTCCGGCGCCGGGCCGTGTCCTTGTTGCCCAGGCCTGGAGAAGCTGGATTGAACTGCTGCCCCACCACCGTCTTGCTTGCCGGAGGCGACGCGCTGATGCGTGACGGCCTCAGGATGCTTTTGTCCGGCCAGGCCGGCTTTGAGGTCGTCGCCGAGACCGGCGACGGCGAGGCCGTGCAGGCGCTGGTGCACCGGCTGTTGCCCCAGCTGGTGCTGTTGGACATGGACCTTCCCGGCGCGCCAGGCCTGGAAATCGTGGCCGCCATCAGGGCCGGCTTCGGCGGTGCCGTCAAGGTGCTGCTGCTGACCGGCGAGCTGCAGCCCGCTATCCTCAGGCGGGCGCTATTGGCGGATGCCGACGGCTATGCGCACAAAAGCGAGGACGGCGACGAGTTGCTGTGCGCGGTGCACGCCGTGCTGGCCGGCCACCAGCATGTCAGCCGCGGCATCGCGGCGGTCTTTTTGCCGCGCTCCCTTCGCATGGAGAGGGCCGGTGAAGCGCAGACGGCCACGCCGCGCCAGCGCGAGATCATGTCGCTGGTGGCGCACGGCCTGGGCAACCGCGAGATCGCGAAGCTGCTGGCCATCAGCGTGCTCACGGTGCGCACCCACCGGCAAAACCTGATGGAGAAATTCCGGCTGCACAACGCGGCCGAAATAACCGCCTGCGCTGTGCGGCGCGGCTATTACACGCCGCACTGAAGGGGGCCTGCCGGAGCAAGACCCGGCAGATCAAGCCGGAACGTAATAACCCCTCTGCACCGCATAGGCAGTAATCTCCGCCGCATTCCGCAAAGAAAACTTCTCCATCAAGTTCTGCCGATGCGTCCGTACTGTCAGCACACTGATCGTCAGCAACTCGGCAATCTCGCGGTTGCTCAGGCCGCGCGCCACCAGCGACATGATCTCGCGTTCGCGAGGTGTCGCGACCAGCTTGTCGCCGGCGTAGTCCACCAGCCGCGCGCGCGGCGAAAAGGCCGCGGCGATATTGCGGCTCACATACTGCCGACCGGCCAGCACGGCATGCACAGCCAGCAACAGCTCGGCGCTGTCCTCGCTCTTGTGCACATAGCCGTCGGCACCTGCCGCCAGTGCCTGCCTGACGGAGTCGGCCTGCAGGTCGCCGGTGAGCACCAGCACCTTGACGGCTTCACCCAATTCGGCCTTGATGCTGGCGGCGATCTTCACGCCGTGCTGGCCGGGCAGTCCCAGGTCCAGCAGCAGGAGCTGGGGATTGAACTGCCTCACCAGTGCTTCAACTGCCATGCCGTCGCCGGTTTCCGCGACAACCTCAAAACCTGGCTGGGTGCCCAGCAGCATCTTCAGGCCGTCGCGCATCAGCACATGGTCTTCCGCAAGAAGGATTCTGGTGGTCGCGATGGTGGAGGGGGTGGAGAGGATGGATGTCATGGTGATGCTCATTGAATGCTTTTCATCAACGCGGCCAGCACGCGCGGCTCCACCGGCTTGTAGAGCAGGCGCAAGCCGTTGCGGGCCGCCTCGGCAACCGTTTCGGCGGAAGTATCGCCGGTGATGATGACGGCGGACACCTGCCGGCCCAGGCGGCGCTCCACCGCCTCGACGATCTCGGTGCCGGTGACGCCATTGCCCAGGTGGTAATCCGTAAGCACCAGTGCCAGCGAGTCCGCCAGATCGGCCGCGGCGTTGATCGCCTCCCCCAGCGTGGCGGCCACACGCACCGGGTGGCCCCATTCGGTCAACAGGCGCTGCATGGACTCGCGCACCTCGGGATCGTCGTCAACCACCAGCACGCTGCCGGTGAAATGGTCGCGCAGGTCCGCGGGGACCGTGGTCGCGAGCTCGGGCGCCGCCGCGCGCGGCAGCATGACGGAAAACACCGAGCCCTTGCCGGGCGTGGAGCACACATCGACCTGCCCGCCCAGCAAGCGCACCGAGCGCAACACAATGGCCAGGCCCAGGCCCAGGCCGTGCTCGCGGTCGCGCGCCACATTGGGCACCTGGTAGAACTCGCCGAAGATGCGTGCGCGCTCCTCGTCGGCGATGCCTATGCCGGTGTCAAACACCTGGAACTCCAGCATGTTGCCGCGCGGCCTGCATCCGACCAGGATGCGGCCCTGCTCGGTGTAGCGCACCGCGTTGGCGACCAGGTTGGACAGCACACGCGCGAACACCAGCGGGTCGGTGTCGACCCAGAGGCCACGCGGCGCAAAGACCTTGAAACCCAGGCCCTTGGCCCCGGCCGGCCCGGCGAAGGCGTTGTTCAGTTCCGCCAGCAGTTGCGCCACCTCCACCGGCCGCCGCGCCACTTCCACCGTGCCGCTGTCCAGCCGCGACAAATCAAACAGGCCGTTGAGCAAGCGGCCCAGCCCGTTGAGCGCCAGCTGCAGGCGCTGCGCGATGTGGCTCACTTCCGTGCCGGGGATCTGCGCGCGCCCGGCCATGGCCTGCAGCGTGGCCACGAACAGGCTCAGCGCCTGTATGGGCTGGCGCAGGTCGTGGCTGGCGACCGCCAGGAACTGCGACTTGGCGCGGCTGGCCGCTTCGGCATGCTCCTTGGCGCTGCGCAGGTTTTCAGCGGCGCTGAGCGCGCGCAGGCGGCGGCGCAGCAAAACCCAGGTCAGCAGCGCCGCCATCACGCTGGCCGCGGCGCCCAGGCGGGCCACCAGCTGCAGCTTGCTGATGGCGATGGCGGTGGTGAAATTGGGCAGGGAGCGCGCCGTCAGCGTCCAGCCGTAGCCGCCCACCTCCACCTGCTGCGTCGCGTAAAACAGCTTGACGGCCGACTCGCCGCCCACGCGGTCGCTGTAGGTGTCTATCAACTGGTCATCGTCCTGCCCCGCGCCGTCGTAGACCTCGACGGTGATGTTGGCGCGCTCGCCCAGGATGTTGTCCATCAGGCCGTCCATGCTGAAGGCGGCGTAAATCCAGCCCACGATGTTCGCGCGGCGCTCGGCCAGCGTGCCCTGCGGTTTGCCGTTTTTATAGACCGGCAAATACATGCGGTAGCCGGCCTGGACCTGGGCCGCGTCCTCCTCGGGCAGCCTGACCTTGTTGGACACCGCGATGCCGCCGCTGTCGCGCGCGGCCTCCATCGCGGGCCTGCGCGAGGGCTCGGCGAAATAGTCCGTGCCCAGCGTGCTCAGGAAGGAGGAGCCGGTGGGCTCGAAGTACAGCGCCGAGGTGCTGGCGCCGCTGTCGCCGGGTGCTTGCACCGTGTAGGCCGGGAAGCCCTGGCTGCGCACCGCGGCGATGTGGCGCTCGCGCTCGCTGGGCGGCACGATGAGCGCGAAACCCATGCCCTGCAGGCCCGGGTGGTTCTGGATGCGCAGGTTGGCGACAAAAGACTGGAAGTCGCCGCGCTGCACCTGGTCGGAGGTGGCGAACAGGCCGTGCGTGGCGCGCAGCGCCTGCTCATAGGCCAGCATGCGCTCGCGGAAAAGGCTGGTGGTCTCGCGCACCCGCGCATCGAACTCGCCCTGCAGCACCTGCTCGATCTCCCGGCGCTCGCGCTCCCAGAAATACCAGGCGGCGGCCAGCGCCAGGCCCAGCACCACACAGGGCAGCAGGTAGCTGAAAAAGCGCAGCCGCCTGAGCGCCGCGGGCCGGGCTTTGGGCACGCCGGGTGAAGAAAGCACTTGATCTGCCATGGGTTAACGCTGTTAACGTTGGTAGGGCAGCAGGATGCGCTCGGCCTCGGCCTGCGCGTCCTTCAGGGCCTGTTGCGGCGTCTTGGCGCCGGTAAGCGCCGCCGCCAGGCCGGCGTTGAGCGCGCGCGTCACACGCTGGTTCTCATGCGTGGAAAGCTCGGCCACGGCCTGCTGCAGCTGGTCGCGCGCGATGGCCGCCTTCGGGAAGTCCATCACATGGTCCCTCATGGTGCGTGTCTCCCAGGCGGCCGGGCTGACGGCGATATAGCCCGAATCAATGCTCCAGCGCGCGGTGCGCTCGGGCGCGACCATCCACTGGATGAAGCGGAACGCGGCTTTTTGCCGCTCCGGCGTGGTTTTGCGGAACACATAAAAATTGCCGCCGCCCGTGGGCGAGCCGCGGCGCGTGTTGCCGGGCAACATGCCCACGCCGAAGTCAAAACCGGCTTTGGCCTTGAGGTTGCCCAGGTTGCCGCTGGTGGTCCAGATCATCGCGGCCTTGCCGCCCAGGAAGTCGTTGGGCGTGCCGCCCCATTCGACGATGCCCGGCGGGTGCACCTTGCGCTCGCGCGACAGGCCTACCCAGTATTGGAGCGCCTCCACCACGGCGGGCTTGTCGAAATAGGTGCGGGTGCCGGCCGCGTTCATGAGTTCGGCGCCGTTGCCCGTGGCCAGCCCCTGGAACAGCCAATAAGGAAATCCCGAGGACGGTATCTGCACGCCCCACTGCGTGGTGTTGCCCTGCGCATCGCGCCGGGTCAGCTTGCGGGCGTAGTCGGCCATCTCGGCCCAGTCGGCGGGCGGCCGCTCCGGGTCCAGGCCGGCCTGTTTGAAAAGCTCCTTGTTCCAGTAGAGCAGTATGGTCGAGCGCTGGAAGGGAATGCCCCAGGTCTGGCCGGCGGCACGGCTGTTGTTCATCAAGGCCGGGTAAAAACCGCGCAGCCAGGCCACATCGTCGGCGTTGGCGACCAGGTCGTCGAACGCCACGATGGCATTGGCGTCGATCAGCGTGTACATGTCGACGGCAAACAGCACGGCCGCGTCGGGGGGCGTGCCGCTCTTGTGCGCCGTCAGCGCCTTGACGATGGAGTCCTTGTAGGTGCCGGTGTAGACGGGCTTGACACGGATGTCGGGATGGCTGTTTTCAAAATCGGCCGCCAGCGCCGAAATGCTTTTGGCGACGGGACCGCCCACCGCGATGGGGAAATAAAAAGAGATCTCCGTCGGCTCGGCACGGCCGGCGCCCGCAACAGCCAGCGCCGCCAGCAGCAGCGCGGCTTTCAGAATATTCGACATAGCGCTTCCCGGCCCTCGTTATTGTCTGCCCGCGACTTCCCGCCGGCTTGCCTCGGCGGTGCATGGCTGCCGCCGTTGCCACACAGCATACACAGCACCGTGCAAGCACCATGCCAACAATCATGCGCGTACACCCTCCGGGTCGCAGGCATGGTATGCCGGGCTGGCGTTGCTGTCTGTCCCCAGTTTTGGGGACAAGCCATAGCACTCTCCCCACTATCTCCACCCATCAACCCACCACTACTGCATCGGCAGTATTGCCGCCAACAAGCTTGTTACACAGAATCGCCCGCATGTGATCAGAGTCCATGCCTCCCGCCATCCGGTGAAGAGTTGAAGAGGTGATGAAAGTGCGCGGCCCGAAAGGGAAATTTTCACATGGGCGCGGCCGCGGTGTCCCCATAACTAGGGACATACAGGCGGGGAGTGGACTTTTACGATTTGCACGTTTTGTCACAGGCGTGCGCCTCGCGCGCGCCTGGCCAGTAGTCGCCTTGGTCCTATTTTTTCGGAAGTCCTCATCATGAAAAGCCACGCCAGCATGAACCGCATCTACCGTCTTGTCTGGAACGCCGCCCTGAGCTTGTGGGTGGCTGTGGCGGAGAACGCCAAGGGGCGCAGCAAGGGCGGTTCGGCGCGCGGCAGCGTGCAGTGGGATGACGTAGAGGCGCAAGGAGGAAGTGATGGCGGCGGCGCGGGCTTCAGGCTCAATACCGCCTGCCGGGCGGCATTGGTACTGCTGGCTTCGCTGGCGGTGCTCACGCATGAAGCGCATGCGGCCGATGCGGCCAATGCCAGTGTGTCGGCTGGTAGCGGCAGTGTCTCCACGCTGGGTAACACCACCACGATCAATCAGGCCAGCCAGCGGCTGGCGATTGACTGGACCTCGCTGTCCACCGCGGCCAATGAAGCACTGCGATTTAACCAGCCGAATGCGGCGGCCATTGCGCTGAATCGCATCACCGGCAGCAGCCCGAGTGAATTGCTGGGCAGCCTCACGGCCAACGGCCAGGTGTTTATCCTGAACCCCAACGGCGTGCTATTTGGCGCGGGCTCGCAGGTCAACGTCGGCGGGCTGGTGGCTTCGACGCTGTCCATGAGCAATGCCGACTTTATGGCCGGCAACCATGTGTTCAGCAACAACGGCGCGAGCGGTTCCGTGGTGAACCAGGGCACGCTGACGGCGGCCAACGGCGGCTATATCGCCTTGTTGGCGCCCGAGGTGCGCAACGAGGGCGTGATAGGCGCGACGCTGGGCACGGCCCTGCTGGCGGCCGGCAACAAGGTCACGCTCAATATCGACAACGGCAGCCTGCTGGGCTACAGCATCGACCAGGGTGCAGTCAATGCGCTGGCCGAGAACAGGCAGCTCATCAAGGCCGACGGTGGGCAGGTGCTGCTCTCGGCCAAGGCCATGGACAGCCTGACCACGGCCACAGTGAACAACACCGGCGTCATTGAAGCCAAAACGATTCAGAACAAGGCCGGCCGCATTTTGCTGATGGGCGACATGGAGGCCGGAACGGTCCATGTGGGCGGCACGCTGGATGCGAGCGCCCCCAATGGCGGCGACGGCGGGTTTGTTGAAACGTCTGCCGCGCATGTCAAGGTGGCCGACAGCGCCAGGGTCACTACGCTGGCCGCTGAAGGCAGTGGCGGCCGCACCGGAAAATGGCTGATAGACCCGAACGACTTCACCATCTCCGCCACGGGCGACATGTCTGCCACGGCCGTCCAGGCCGCCCTGACCGGCGGCAATTTTGAAATCGCCACCGCCACCATGGGCACGGCCGGCGGCAACGGCGACATCCATGTCAACCAGGCCATCAACCGGACGGACAGCAACACCTTCACCTTGACCGCTGAGCGCGACATCAATATCAACCAGGCTATCGGGAAAAGCGCTGGAGGCGCGGCTGGTTTGACAATGACCGCCGCGGGCAATATCGGTTTTAACGCCAATGTCGCTTCCTCCTCCGGCGCCCTGGCGCTGACGGCCAACGCCGGCGGCGACATCACCGGCGGCGGAACCCTGAACACGAACACCGGCGCGATAGACATGACGGCCGGCGGCAGTATCGGCGACCTGGGGCAGATCAATGCAGGCAGTTTGAAGCTGAAAGCCACCACGGGTGAACTGATCGTGAATAGCGGCGTGGACTGGCGAGCCAGCTCCTTCGACCTGTACGCGGGCACGAACATCCGGGGAAGCGACCCCAACTCCGCCGCCAACGTCATGGTCTTGGGCAACGGCAACTTCACTGCGTCAGCGGGCAACACGGGCACCGGCCGAATACGCGTGAACGCCTCCAGCGGCGCCATAGGCACGCTCAACCTGACTTCGCAGGGAACGGGCGGCGGCGGGCAGATCGATTTCAGCAGCGACTCGGCCGTCGGCAACCCGCTCATCACCGCCGCCCATGACGTGAGCGTCAGCGTGAGCGGCAACCTTGACTTCAACGCCCTGACCCTGACGGGCGTCAACCAGAACGTCAACATGGCGGCCAACGGCGGCACTCTGACGCTGGGTGCCTTTAATGCCGGAACGGGCAACCTGACTTTGTCGGGCGGCTCCATTGCCATGGGCGGCGCCCTGAGCGCCAAAGACCTCAGCCTGAGCGCGACCAACGGCCTGAACATCAACCAGGACCTCACGGCGACCGGCAACCTGGCGCTCGCCGCGAGCAATGCGGCCATCCAGCAAACCGCCGGTGCCCTGGTGGTAGGCGGTGCGACCAGCGTCAACGCCGGCGCGGGCCAGGTCAGCCTGACCGGCGCCAACAGTTTCACCGGCGCGGTCAGCGTCAGCAACCTTGGCGCGAACAATGTCGCCATCAACGCCGGCAGCGGCTCGCTTACGCTGGGCGCCTCATCGGTCGGCAGTGGCACGCTGGCTCTGAGTGCGACCGACGCCGCCGCGGGCGACATCACCATCGCCAACGGCGCAACCGTCAGCGCCAATGGCGGCAATGTGCAGCTCACCGGCCGCGACATCACCTTCAACGGTACAGGCGCTGTCACCACCACGGGCGACGTCTATCTGGCCGGGCGGAACATCCGGCAGGGCGGCACCGGCGTTGCCGTCACGGCCAACAACCTGGCGATACGCTCCAGCGGCTACGTCGGCAACAGCGGCGCTGCGGACAAGCTCAATACCCAGGTGAACAAGCTCTCTGCCGTGGCGCCGGGCGCGATCTCGGTGAGCAACACCGGCGCGCTGACGGTTGACACCGCCACTTTCGCGGGTTCGACGGTTCCGGGCGGCGCCATCGCCGGCGTGAGCAGCACGGGCGGTGCGATCTCGCTGGCTACCGTCGATACCGGCGGGACGACGGACAACCTGACACTCAACCAGGCCGTCACCACCATCGGCGGCAGCGCCAACACCATCACGCTGGCAGCCGACGACCACTATGCGCAAAACGCGCTGACGGTGTCCACCGTGGGTGCGAACGTGGCCATCAGTGCGGGCCGTACCCTGACGGCCACGGGCAGCGGAGGCGCCGCCATCAGGACTTCGGGCGCGGCCAGCAGCATGGACACCAACGGCTCGGACGCCGGCAACATCCAGCTCAGCACCAGTGGTGCCAATGGCGGCTCGATCACCGTGACTGGCGACCTCGCCGCGCAAGGCACCAGCGGAAATGCGGGCAGCACCACGGCCAGCAACAACGCCACTTCCGGTGGCAAGGGCGGCAATGTGAGCGTGACCACGGCCACCGCCGGCGCCGGCATCGCCATCTCGGGCAATGTGCTGGCCAATGGCGGCAATGGCAGCGGTGGCGGCACCAACTTTGCCTGGATGTTCGGCACGGGCGGCAACGGCGGCAACATCACGCTGAGGAACACGGGCAACAGCGGCGCCGGCAGCATCAGTGTGGGCAATCTCTCCGCCCAGGGCGGCCAGGCGGGATACATCGGCAATGGCGGCAGCGGCGGCACCGTCCTGGTGACAACGGCCGGCACGGGCGCGGCTTCCATCACCACGGGGACCATAGGCACCTGGGGCGGCAAGTACGTCGCCAACTCCCAGCCCGGCAGCAATGGCGGCAATGCCGGCAATGTCACGCTGGGCACGGTGGGCGCGGGCGCCACCATCCAGTTCAGCAACCTCGATGCCCACGGCGGCGCGGGCTCGCTCAACCGGGTCAACACCAACTATGGCAGCGCGACCATTGTGTCGGGCACCGGCGGCACTGTCAGCATCACCACCACGGGCGCCAATTCCGACATCACCGGCAGCGGCAATGTTTCCAGTTATGTCGAAAATGCCGGTTGCAGCAACGGCGCCACTTGCTCCATAGGCGCCGCGGGCAACATCACCCTGAACGCCAGCAACGGCAGCGTGAGCCTGGCCGGTAACGCCAATGCCAAGGGCGGCAATGCCCTGGGTGGCGCCGCCGTGGCCAACAACGGCGGCGCGGGCGGCAGCGTGACCGTGATTGCCGGCAACGCCAACCACAATGTCTCGATTGGCGGCATTGACGCGACGGGTGGCACCGCCCTGGCCGGCGGCACCGCAGGCGCCGGCAAGGCGGTGGTCGTGACCGCCGCGGACGGCTATGTACAGCAGGTGCCCGGCAGCTGGTTCAACGGCTCCTCGGTGGCCGTGTCGGCCAACCGCGGCATAGGCGCCGGCACGGGGGCGGGCGACCTGAGCCAGCGCCTGGGCATCATCCCGGTGACGGGAACGGCGCGCAATGCGATCAGCGGCGTCTTCACGGCCACACGCCAGGGCAACACGCGCGTCATCTACGGCGGCGGCAACGTGTCTTTGGCCGGCACCCAGGTGCAGAACCTGTTCACGACGGGCGACATCGACATTGCCACCAGCAATGGCTCGCTCACGGTGAACGGCCTGGGCCGCAACGGCGCCGGCAACATCAGCCTGAGCGCGGGTGGCGGAAACGACCTGACCATCAACACCAGCGGCACGCTGTCGGCCGTCAACGGCAATATCCGGCTTGAAGCCGGGCGTGACGTCATCTTCTCGAACAACGCAAGCGCCCAGACCACGACCGGCGACATTTACGTTTCTGCCGGCGCGAACGTCCAGCAGGCCGGTACCTCCACGGCGTTGACCGCCAACAACCTGGCGGTCCGCGCCGGCGGCTACATCGGTGACGGCGCGGGCGGTGACAACGCGCTCAATACCAGTGTCAATGCGCTCTCGGCCGTGGCCGGCAGCAACATTGGCATCAGCAACAACAATGCGCTGGTAATCGACCAGGTGACGTTTGGCGGTGGCACCGTTCCCGGCGGCGCGATCAACGGTGTGTCGACCACGGGCACCGGCAATGTCGCCGTCGGCACCACGGGCGGCGCGCTGACGGTGACGGCACCTGTTTCCGTGGCCGATGGCACGCTGGCCCTCAGCGGAACGACTGACCTGGCACTCAACAACACCGTCAGCAACCCTACACGCGCGGTGCAGCTCACCGCCGGCAGCGGCAGCATCAGCGGCACGGGCCAGGTGACGGCTGGCGCGCTGACGGCCACCGCGGCCACCGGCATCAGCCTCGGAGCCGATGCGGCGGCACTGACCGCCACCAGCACTACAGGGCCTATCGCCGTGACTTTGGCCAACGGTGGCGGTATCGAAAATGTCGCCACCACCGGCACGGTGGACCTGACGGCCACGGCCGGCAGCCTGGATGTGAAGACTGTTTCCGGTTCAGACGTGACGCTGACCGCTTCGGCCGGTGCGATCACCGATGCCAACGGCGGCACCAACAACATCACGGCCACGACGCTGACCGCCTCGTCGCGGGACGGCATCGCGCTGGGCGCCAACACCACCGGCCTGCAGAGCTTTACCACCACGGGTGCCAGCGGCGACATCGCCGTGGCCACCGACAATGCGCTGGACACCGCCAACTACAGCATCAGCACCGACAGCGGCTCCGTGCAAAACGTCAGCCTGACGTCCAACTCCACCTCGGGCATCACGGTGGGCAATGCCTTTGCCTCCACCAACGACAACATCAGCCTGACCGCCACGGCGGGCGACATCAGCCTGGGCAGCGCCATCGGCGCCGCGGGACTGGCGCTCCATGCCCAGGGCAGCATCAACGCGCCGGCGGCCATCAACGTCAGCGGTGTGTTTGAACTCAAGGGCGGCACTTTCAGCCAGGTTGGCACCTTGCCCACATTCTCCGCAGGTGACTTCCGCATCAGCGGCGGAACCTTTGTGCGCGCGCTGGGCGGTGACGGCCTGAGCACCAACACGGCCTACCGGATTGCCGACATCTACGGCCTGCAGGGCGCGGGCTCCGACGGCATGCTGGACAAGAACTTCAAGCTGGCCAACAACATTGATGCCAGCGGCACCGTGAACTGGAATGCGAGTGCGGGCGTCAAGCCGATAGCCGCCGGTACGCTATTTACCGGCAGCCTGGACGGTGGCGGCCATGTGGTCGACCAACTGGTCATCAACAGGCCTGGCGACAGCAACGTTGGTTTAGTCAGTTACCTGGATGGCGGGACGGTCTCCAACCTGGGGCTGACGGGCGGCAGCGTCACCGGCAACGGCGCTGTAGGCGCGTTGGTGGGCAGCAGCGCTACTGGGACGATCACCAACAGCCATAGCTCTGCGGCTGTGAACGGCATGCAGCTCACGGGCGGGTTGGTCGGTGTGAACAATGGGACCATCAGCAACAGCTATGCAAGCGGCAATGTGACCGCCGGGAATGATGTGGGGGGCTTGGCGGGAGTCAACAACGGAACCGTGAGCGGCAGCTACGCCACCGGCACCGTGGTCGGTACCAATGCCAATGCCGGCGGGCTGGTGGGATCCAACAACAACGGCGGCACCATCGCCAACAGCTATGCCAGTGGCGCTGTGAGCACCAGCAGCGACAATACGACGGGTGGCCTTGTGGGCACCAACAGCGGCACCATCACCAACAGCTATGCCACCGGTGCTGTGGCGGGAACCTCCAGCGCAGGCGGCTTGGTGGGCTTGGACAACAGCGGCACGGTGACCGGCAGTTTCTGGGACACCCAGACCACGGGCCAGGCCACCACCGCGGGCGGCGGTACCGGCATACTCACGGCGGACATGATGAAGGCCCAGACCTTTATCGACGCCGGCTGGAACGCCAGCAACGTGGGCGGCGACGGAACCATCTGGCGCATCTATGAAGGCAACACCGGCCCGCTGCTGCGCAGCTTCCTGACTGCGCTGAACCTGGGCGACACCAGCTTGACTTACAACGGCGGCACGCAGACGGGCCCCGTCATCGCCGTCGTTGGCGTGTCGGGCAGCAACGCCAGCGGGCGCAATGCGGGCAGCTACCGCACGGGCTATTACTCGAACCAGCAGGGTTACGACATCATCGGCGGCGGGCTGAGCATCGCCAAAGCCGACCTGACGCTGAGCAGCAGCAATGTGACCAAGACCTACGACGGCACGCTCTCAGCCGCCGGCACGGCGGTGGCCGCGGCGGGCACGGCACTGCTGGGCGGCGACACCGCCAGCGGCGGCAGCTTTGCCTTTGCCGACAAGAATGCGGGCACGGGCAACAAGACGGTGACAACGGCCGGCGTGACGGTCAATGACGGCAATGGCGGCAACAACTACAACGTCAGCTATGCCGACAACACGACCAGCACCATCAACAAGGCCAACCTGACGCTGTCCACCAGCAACGTCACCAAGACCTACGACGGCACGACCAGCGCGACGGGTGCAGTTGTGGTGACGGCCGGTACGGTGTTCGCCGGCGACAGTGCCACGGGCGGAACCTTTGCCTTTACCGACAAGAATGCCGGCAGCGGCAACAAGACGGTGACCACGACGGGCGTGACGGTAGGCGATGGCGTGAACAACGCCAACTACAACGTCAGCTATGCCGACAACACCACCAGCACGATCAACAAGGCCAACCTGACGCTGTCCACCAGCGACGTCACCAAGACCTATGACGGTACGACAGGCGCCACAGGCGCGGTGGTGGTAACGGCTGGCACGGTGTTCGCAGGTGATAGCGCCACGGGCGGAACGTTTGCCTTTACCGACAAGAATGCCGGCAGCGGCAACAAGACGGTGACCACGACGGGCGTGACGGTGGGCGATGGCGTGAACAACGCCAACTACAACGTCAGCTATGCCGACAACACCACGAGCACCATCAACAAGGCCAATGTGACGCTGTCTACCAGTGACGTCACCAAGACTTATGACGGTACGACAGGCGCCACAGGCGTGGTGGTGGTAACGGCCGGCACGGTGTTCACCGGCGACAGTGCCACGGGCGGAACCTTTGCCTTTACCGACAAGAATGCGGGTACCGGCAACAAGACGGTGACCACGACGGGCGTGACGGTGGGCGATGGCGTGAACAACGCCAACTACAACGTCAGCTATGCCGACAACACCACCAGCACCATCAACAAGGCCAACCTGACGCTGTCCACCAGCAACGTCACCAAGACCTACGACGGCACGACTGGCGCGACAGGCGCGGTGGTGGTGACGGCCGGCACGGTGTTCGCAGGTGACAGCACCACCGGCGGAACCTTTGCCTTCACCGACAAGAATGCCGGCAGCGGCAACAAGACGGTGACGACCAGCGGCGTGACGGTGGGTGACGGCGTGAACAACGCCAACTACAACGTCAGCTATGCAGACAACACGACCAGCACCATCAACAGGGCCAACCTGACGCTGTCCACCAGCAACGTCACCAGGACCTACGACGGTACCACCGGCGCGACAGGCGCGGTGGTGGTAACGGCCGGAACGGTGTTCGCCGGCGACAGCACCACCGGCGGAACCTTTGCCTTTACCGACAAGAATGCGGGTACCGGCAACAAGACGGTGACGACCAGCGGCGTGACGGTGGGTGACGGCGTGAACAACGCCAACTACAACGTCAGCTATGCCGACAACACCACCAGCACGATCAACAGGGCAAACGTGACGCTGTCCACCAGCGACGTCACCAAGACTTATGACGGCACGACCAGCGCGACGGGCGCGGTGGTGGTAACGGCCGGCACGGTGTTTGCAGGTGATAGCGCCACGGGCGGAACCTTTGCCTTTACCGACAAGAATGCGGGTACCGGCAACAAGACGGTGACGACCAGCGGCGTGACGGTGGGTGACGGCGTAAACAACGCCAACTACAACGTCAGCTATGCCGACAACACCACGAGCACCATCAACAAGGCCAATGTGACGCTGTCCACCAGCGACGTCACCAAGACCTACGACGGCACGACCAGCGCGACGGGTGCAGTTGTAGTGACGGCCGGTACGGTGTTCGCCGGCGATAGCGCCACGGGCGGAACCTTTGCCTTTACCGACAAGAATGCGGGTACCGGCAACAAGACGGTGACGACAACAGGCGTGACGGTGGGCGATGGCGTGAACAATGCCAACTACAACGTCAGCTATGCCGACAACACGACCAGCACCATCAACAAGGCCAACCTGACGGTGACGGCCAATGCGGTGACCAGGACCTATGACGGCACGCTGAGCGCCACGGGTACCGGTACTGTCGCTACCCTGGCAGGTGCCGGAGCGGGTGAGGTCGTGAATGCCGCTGGTAGCCAGGCTTTCCTCGACAAGAACGCCGGCACGGGCAACAAGACGGTGCGCGCCAGCGGCGTGACGATCAAGGACAGCGGCAATGCCGACGTGACCGGCAATTACAACATTGCCTATGTTGACAACACGACCAGCACCATCAACAAGGCGAACCTGACGGTGACGGCCAATGTGGTGACCAAGACCTATGACGGCACCACCAGCGCCACGGGTACAGGCACGGTGGCCGCGCTGGCCGGGGCTGGCGCGGGTGAGGTGGTCGATGCCGCCGGCAGCCAGGCCTTCCTGGACAAGAACGCTGGTGCTGGCAACAAGACGGTGCGCGCCAGCGGCGTGACCATCAAGGACAGCGGCAATGCCGACGTGACGGGCAACTACAACATTACCTATGCCGACAACACTACGAGCACCATCGACAAGGCCAACCTGACGCTGTCCACCAGTGACGTCACCAAGACTTATGACGGCACGACCAGCGCGACGGGCGCGGTGGTGGTAACGGCCGGCACGGTGTTCGCAGGTGACAGCACCACCGGTGGAACCTTTGCCTTTACCGACAAGAATGCGGGTACCGGCAACAAGACGGTGACGACCAGTGGCGTGACGGTGGGTGACGGCGTGAACAACGCCAACTACAACGTCAGCTACGCCAACAACACGACCAGCACCATCAACAAGGCCAACCTGACGCTGACGACCAGCGACGTCACCAAGACCTATGACGGCACTCTGGCCGCTTCCGGCACCGCAGCGGTAGCCAGCGGCACCGTGTTCAGCGGCGACAGCATCTCGGGCGGCAGCTTCGCCTTTACCGACAAGAACGCCGGTGCGGGCAACAAGACCGTGACGACCAGCGGGGTGGCGGTCAACGACGGCAATGGCGGCAACAACTACAACGTCAGCTACGCCGACAACACCACGAGCACCATCAACAAGGCCAACCTCACGGTGACGGCCAATGCGGTGACCAAGACCTATGACGGCACCTTGAGCGCCACGGGAACGGGCTCGGTCGGTGTGCTGGCGGGCGCCGGTGCGGGCGAAGTGGTCAACACCGCCGCCACGCAGGTCTTTACCGACAAGAACGCGGGCAGCGGCAACAAGACGGTGCAAGCCAGCGGCCTGACCATCAAGGACAGCGGCAACGTGGATGTCACGGGTAACTACAACATCGCCTATGTCGACAACACGAGCAGCACCATCAACAAGGCCAACCTGACCTTGTCGACCTCCGACGTCACCAAGACCTATGACGGCACGACCGGCGCAGCGGGCATGGTGGTGGTGACGGCCGGCACGGTGTTCGCCGGCGATAACGCCACGGGCGGTACCTTTGCCTTCACCGACAAGAACGCCGGCACGGGCAACAAGACGGTGACGACCAGCGGCGTGACGGTGGGTGACGGCGTGAACAACGCCAACTACAACGTCAGCTATGCCAACAATACGAGCAGCACCATCAGCCAGGCCAACCTGACGGTATCCAGCGCCAACGTCACCAAGACCTATGACGGCAACACGACCGCGGCAGGCAGCGCGACCGTGACCGGCGGCACCCTGTTCAGTGGCGACAGCCTGACGGGCGGCAGCTTTGCCTTTACCGACAAGAACGCCGGCAATGGCAACAAGACGGTGACGACGGTGGGCGTGACGGTGGGCGATGGCGTGAACAACGGCAACTACAACGTCAGCTACGCCGACAACACCACCAGCACCATCAATCCCTTTGCGGTGAGTGTTTCGGGCACGCGCAGCTATGACGGCACGGCCAACGTGGCGGCCGGCGTGCTGAATATCGGCCCGCTGGTGGGCAGCGAAACCCTGGGCCTCACGGGCACCGCCACCATGGCCGACAAGAATGTGGGCGCCAACAAGGCGCTGACGGTCGCCGGCCTGAACCTGGTGGATGGCAGCGGCCTGGCCAGCAACTACAC
Organism: Polaromonas sp. P1_A2; assembly: GCF_056406895.1. Classification (NCBI taxonomy): domain Bacteria; kingdom Pseudomonadati; phylum Pseudomonadota; class Betaproteobacteria; order Burkholderiales; family Comamonadaceae; genus Polaromonas; species Polaromonas sp. P1_A2. The sequence continues at coordinate 280,562 of NZ_JBFTZI010000002.1, forward strand.
CTTCACCGGCGGCACGCAGCAGGCCAGCATCACCCAGGCCAGCCTCACGGTGGGCAGCAGCAACGTCACCAAGACCTATGACGGCAACCTGTCGGCGGCAGGCACCGCCACCGTCACGGCGGGCACGCTGTTCAGCGGCGATAGCCTGACCGGCGGCAGCTTTGCCTTTACCGACAAGAACGCCGGTACCGGCAATAAGACCGTGAGAACCAGCGGCGTGACGGTGGGCGATGGCGTCAACAACGGCAACTACGCCGTGAGCTACGCCAACAACACGACCAGCACCATCAACAAAGCCGACCTGACTGTGACAGCCACGGGCGTGAACAAGGTGTACGACGGCAGCACGGTGGCCGCAGTCACGTATGGCGACAACCGCGTGGCCGGCGATGTGGTCGGCATCACGGGAACCGCCACCTTCGCCGACAAGAATGCCGGCACAGGCAAGGCCGTCGGCGTGAACGGCATCAGCACTTCAGGCACCGACGCCGGCAACTACAACCTGCTGAACACCAGCACAAGCACCACGGCCAGCATCACACCCAAGGCGCTGACCGTGACGGCCAACGGCGACACCAAGCTGTATGACGGCTCGGCTTACCGAGGCGGCAACGGCGTGAGCTACAACGGCTTTGTGGCGGGCGACACCTCGGCTGACATCGGTGGTGCGCTGGCCTATGGCGGCTCCTCGCAGGGGGCCGTGGCCGCGGGCAACTATGTGATCACGCCAGGCGGGTTGAGCTCGATCTCGGGCAACTATGCGCTGGGCTTTGTGGATGGCGCGCTCAGCATCACGACTTCCAATGCCAGCACCGCGGCGCTGGGGAATGCGGCGCTGGTCAGCTCCTATGACGCGGCCTTGCAAGCCGTTGCCGGCCTTGGCGGCTCGTCGGGTGGCGGCTTTGGCGGTGGCGCTGGTGGTTTTGGTGGCGGTGGTTTCGGCGGTGGCGACGCCGCTGCCGATGCGTTGGCGGCGGCTGCTGCTGAAGCCGGCAGGACTGGCGAGGAGTAAAGGTGGGGGCCGGGTCTTGCTCCGGTCTTGCGCGCTTTTCCTTCTCATCCTCCTCCTTCCTCTTCTTGGTTCAGCTGGCCGGGTCTCGCCCCGGCGGGCGACCTACTTTCTTTTGCTTCGCCAAAAGAAAGTAGGCAAAGAAAAGGCGACCCGCAGTCTGGGTCCCTCCGCTGCGCTACGGGCAACCTGTGGTGCTCGAGCCAAGCGGGGTCCGGCTAAACTCGCTTCGCTCAGACAACGCCGGCCCTGATCCGCTTGTCTCTGCGCTCCTCGGCCCAGCCAGGACGGGGCAATCGGGAGCGGGGACAGAAGACAAATACCAAAGAACAAACCAAGACAAACAAGGACTCGCCACGGCGAGTCCTTGTCTCTTCAGGTATTGGTATTCCTTCCCCACCCCTTCTGGATGCGCCGAGGAGCGGAGGTCCAGACGGATCAGGGATCGCGTTGTTTGAGCGAAGCGCAGCGTAGCGAGTTTAGCGAGACCCCGGCTGGATCGAGCACCGCAGGTTGCCCGTAGCGAAGCGAAGGGACGCAGCAAGTAGGGTCGCCTTTTCTTTTGCTTACTTTTGGTGTTTGCGTAACTTCGCTGCGCGAAGTGAGCAAACCCCGCGCGCGTAGCGCGCCTTTTGGCGAACAAAGAAAACCCGCTTTGCGGGTTTCGCTAAAAGTGAGTTGCCGCCGGGCAACCCCCGGCCAACCGCCCTCAGCAGAGAGAGATAAAAAGAGAACAAGAGAAGGAGGGGGAGGAGGGGAGGCGCGCCCGCCGGAGCAAGACCCGGCTCAATTTCATTTGTAATGTTCCCCCTCTGGGCGAGCAGCACCAAGAGGCATACCATCGCTGGCAGGCAAGGAGGAATCATGAAAAGCCACGCCAGCATCAACCGCATTTACCGCCTGGTCTGGAGCCCGGCCACCAATAGCTGCGTTGCCGTGGCGGAGAACACCAGGGGCCATGGCAAGACGGCTATTTCCCTGGGGATGGCCGGTCTGGTGCTTGCGCTGGCATGCCTTGCGCCGCAGGCCAGGGCCGCCGATGCGGCCAATGCCACGGTGTCGGCCGGTGCGGCCGGCATTGCGACTGTGGGCAACACCACGACGATCAACCAAAGCAGCCAGCGTGTGGCGATCGACTGGACCCGCCTGTCAACCCGCGCCAACGAGGCGCTGGTCTTTAACCAGCCAAATGCCTCGGCCATCGCCCTGAACCGCATCATCGGCAGCAGCCCCAGCGAGCTGCTCGGAAGCCTGACGGCCAACGGCCAGGTGTTTATCCTGAACCCCAACGGTGTGCTGTTTGGCGCGGGCAGCCAGGTCAACGTCGGCGGCCTGGTGGCTTCGACGCTCGGCATGGGCAATGCCGACTTTATGGCGGGCAGGCATGTCTTCACGGGTTCGGGCGGCTCGGTTGTCAACAAGGGAAACTTGAACGCGGGGCAGGGCGGTTACCTGGCGCTGCTGGCGCCTGAAGTGCGCAACGAAGGCGTGATGACGGCCTCGCTGGGCACAGCACTGCTGGCGGCCGGCAACAAGGTCACGCTCAAGCTCGATAACGGCAGCCTGCTGGGTTACAGCATTGACCAGGGCGCCATCAATGCACTGGCTGAGAACAAACAGCTGATCCAGGCCAATGGCGGCCAGGTGCTGCTGTCGGCCAGGGCCATGGACAGCCTGACGACCGCCACGGTCAACAACACCGGCGTGATTGAAGCCAGGACGATACAGAACAAGGCCGGCCGCATTTTGCTGATGGGCGATATGGAGAGCGGCACGGTCAATGTGGGTGGGACGCTGGATGCATCGGCACCCACGGGGGGCAGCGGCGGCTTTGTCGAAACCAGCGCGGCCCACGTGAAGGTGGCCGACGGCGCCGTCATCACCACGCTGGCCGCAAGCGGCACGCACGGCACCTGGCTGATTGACCCGACAGACTTCAGCATCGCGGCGGGCAGCGGCGGCCTGACCGGCAGCGGCATAGGCGCGACGACGCTGGGCAACAACCTCAACCTGGGCAACGTCGCGCTGGCAACCAACAATGCGGGCGGCAGCGAGGCCGGCGACATCCATGTCAACGCCGCCGTAACCTGGAGCGCCGGCACCACGCTGACCCTGAGTGCCTGGCGCAACATCAACATCAATGCCTCCATCACCTCGCAGCATGCCAACGGCAAGCTGGCACTGGAGTACGGACTGGGCGCGCTCAATGCGGGCAACACGGCGACTTACAACGTGCGCGCACAGGTCAACCTGCGGGCCGGCGACAACTTCAGCACCCGGCTGGGCAGCGATGGCGTGACCGTGCCGTACAAAGTCATCACCAGCCTGGGCGCGGCCGGCAGTACCACCGGCACCGACCTGCAAGGCATCAACGGCAACCCCACGGGCAACTATGTGCTGGGCGCCGACATCGACGCGAGTGCCACGGTGAACTGGAACGCCGGCGCGGGCTTTGACACCCTGGGCGGCGTGGGCGCGCCCGGCATTTTCGAGGGGCGTTTTGACGGCCTGAACCACAGGATCAGCAACCTGTTCATCAACCGCCCTGGCGACAACTTTGTCGGCCTCTTTGGCCTCACACAAAGCACCAGCATCCAGAACCTGGGGCTGGTGGGCGGCAGCATCACCGGCGGTGACTTTGTGGGTGCCATCGCGGGGCAGGGCTGCTGCACCACCTTCCGCAATGTCTACAGCACGGCAACGGTGCGGGGCAGCGACTATGTCGGCGGCCTGGTGGGCGAACTCAGCGACGGCGGCATCACCGACGCCTACGCCGGCGGCGCCGTGACGGGCAATGACAGGGTCGGCGGGCTGGTGGGCAGCTCGCTGGACGGCACCATCACACGCGCCTACAGCACCGGTCGCGTCAGCGCCACCGGCATGGTGGGCGGGCTGGTGGGCGAGGAGTTCGGCACCGCGGTGACCCGCGACAGCTATTGGGACATCGACAGCTCGGGCCAGACCGGCAGCGCGGGCGGCACGGGCAGGGCCAGCGGCCAGATGCTGCAGGCCGCCACCTTCAGCGGCTGGGACATCGCCACGCAGGGCGGCACCACGGCCACCTGGCGTATTTACGAAGGCCAGACCGGCCCGCTGCTGCGCAGCTTTTTGCAGCCGCTCACGCTGCCCGATACCAGCGTGGTCTTTAACGGCGCGCGGCAGTCGGGCGTTGGCGCGCCGGGCGTCGCGGCCGCCAGCGGCGTCAACCTCGGCATCTACAGCCCCTGGTCCGGCCAGCAAGGGTTTGACATCACGGACGGCAGGCTGATCATCCGGCCCGCGGAGCCGGGGCCTGTCTTCGTGATGGACGAGGCCTACCGCAGCGCCATGGTTTACCTGGCCGGCGTGGGCCGCCCGGCAAATGCCCAGGCCGGCCGGGACCCCTGCGCCATGGCCGATGCCTTGTCCGCCGCCGGGGTGGAGGCGGGCGACGAGGCCGGCCAACAGGCCCTGGCCGTGCTGCAAGGGGCTTGCCGTGGTGCAAGGCCTCGAGGCTCCTGATGCGCCTGCGCCAGTGCGCTTTCCACGCCAAAGCCCTGGGCGTTGTCGTCTATGTCGCTAAAAATAGGGACATACAGGCCGGCCGCGCTCTGCGACAGTGCGGGAGCGGCGCATCTGCTGCATTTGCAGTATGGCGGCGCGGTTCGGGAATACAGAAAATCGTGGGATGCCGGGAGGACATGGCTGGCGGCCCTGGGGTGGCGGCCGTTGCCGTGTGAAGCCGCGTGAGCGTTCAATCGAAATGACAAAGATGAAATTCAATTCCTTGCCTCTTTCCACCCTGGCTTCGGCGGTCCTGCTGGCAACGCATGGCGGCGCCTGGGCCCAGACGCCGCCCGATGCCGGCCAGGTGCTGCGCGACTTGCGCCAGGCGCCGGGCCTGCCGCCGCAGCAGGCGGCGCCGCTGCAGCGCATCGAGGAATCGCCCGACCTGAGCCAGCAGGGCCAGGCCAAGGTGCTGGTCAAGTCCATCGCCATCACCGGCAACCAGGAAATCCCCACGGCGGAGCTGCAGCCCCTGGTGGCCAGCCTGGTGGGCGCCGAGCAGTCGCTGAGCCAGCTCAATGCCGCCGCGCGCCGCATCACCGCCTACTACCGCAGCAAGGGTTTTGCCGTGGCCCGGGCGTTTCTGCCCGCGCAGGACATCACCGACGGCGCCGTCACCATCCGCGTCATCGAAGGCCGCATCTCCAGCCACAAGATCAACAACCAGTCGCTGCTCAGCGATGAGCGCGCCCAGGCCTACCTGGGCCAGGTCAAGGATGGCGACGTCATCAAGAGCGACCAGATAGACCGCGGCCTGCTGCTGCTGCAGGACACGCCCGGCGTGAGCACCTCGCGCGCCACCTTGCAGCCCGGCGCCAGCGTGGGCACCTCCGAGCTGCTGATTGAAGTCAACCCGGCCCAGCCCTACAGCGGCAGCGTGGTGGCCGACAACTATGGCAGCCGCTACACCGGCGAGTTCCGCCTGGCCGGCACCTTCAACCTGGTGAGCCCGCTCAGGATAGGCGACCAGCTCACGGCCAATGTGCTGACCGCCGGTTCGGGCCTCAGTTTTGCGCGCCTGGCCTACCAGCTGCCCGTGGGCAGCGACGGCCTCAAGGTGGGCGCGGCCTATTCCGACATCCACTACAAGCTCGGCAAGGAATTTGAAGCCCTGCAGGCCCACGGCACGGCCACCAGCAGCAGCGTGTTCGCGAGCTACCCCTTTATCCGCAGCCAGTTCAAAAACCTCAGCGGCACGGCCTCGTACGAAGACAAGAGCCTGAAGGACTATGTGGACGGCACCGCCACCTTCACGCCCAAAAAAGTCCGCGTCACCAGCCTGGGCCTGTCGGGCAGCCTGCAGGACGCGCTGGGCGGCGGCGGCATCACCAGCCTGGACCTCAGCATCGCCTTCGGCAACCTGAGCATCAACTCGCCCACTGCCCTGGCCATAGACGCGGCCTCGGCCCAGTCCAACGGCAGCTACACACGTTTCAGCTACGGCGCCAATCGCCTGCAGCGCTTTACCGACAGCACCTTTCTGGCGCTCTCGGTGGCCGGCCAGACCGCCAGCAAAAACCTGGACTCGTCGGAAAAATTCTCGCTGGGCGGCATCAATGGTGTGCGCGCCTATCCGCAGGGCGAGGCCAGCGGCGACGAAGGCTACCGCGCCACGGTGGAACTGCGTCACAACGTCATGCCCAATGTGCAGGCCACGCTCTTCTACGACGTGGGCAAGGTCACCATCAACCGCAATCCCTTCGGCGCGCCGGCCTCCAACAGCCGCAACCTGGCCGGTGTGGGTGTGGGCGTGAATGCCGCCCTGGGCCCGGTGCAACTGCGCTCGTCACTGGCCTGGCGCACCGACGGCGGTTTGCCTACGTCGATCCCCGCATCGGCGGCCAAGCGGCCTACGCTGTGGATGCAGGCCTCGGTCGCTTTCTGATTTAGTTCCCTCCCCCGCTGGGGGAGGGTAGGGTGGGGGCCAGCGGCGTTCCAATCACGCACGGCCAAGCATCAAGCATCGCCAGCCCCCATCCCAACCTTCCCCCAGCGGGGGAAGGAGCAGAAACCAAACTCCCTGACTTCACTCCCTTTCCCTCTGGGACAGGCCAGGGGTGAGGGCTGGCGGCGGCGCTGAAAAGTAGCGCGCGGAAGTCTCCAGCACACGCCGCGCATTGAGCTCCATATCAAAACAGGGCGGCCGCGGCGCCTGCACATAAAAAGGCCAAGGCGCCGCGAGCGCGCGGCCTGTTTGCGGGCGGGCCGGCGGCGTGGCGGCCCGGGGCTGGGGTGGGTGGGAAAGCTGCATGTCTGTCTGTCCTTGGCCCCGGGTGCAGGGCAGTTTTGTTGTTCTCCAAGAGCCTTCATCGTACTGTATGAACATACAGTTATAGCCCCTGATTTACCCCTGGAAACAATGACCCGAGCGCCCGCGGATGGCGCCGGGCGCGCAGCTCCGTTCAGCGCTGCCGGGGTGCCATCCCTTTAAGTCAGTTTTGTGAAAAATTCACAAAAAATCGTTACCACTTTGTCCGCCAAAACACAAAGTGGCCCCCTGATTTTTCCTCGCCTGCCTATTCTTGGTTCATATGAGTAGAACTTAAAAGCTAATAACAAATAGAACCATGGCTTTTGAGTAATGGAAAAGGCGTCTCAATTAAGGATTTGTACAACTTAAGAATGAGATGGGTATTGACCAGGCAGCAAGGAGACCGGCATGAGTACTTTGTTAATACCTCTCTTCTCTGGGGGCCGGTGCTTTCCCCTCCATGCATGGCACGGCGCCTCTGCCGCCCGCCCATCTTCCTGAAGGAGGCCGGCCATGAGCACGCCCCACACCTTCCCCGCGCCCGCCGCTGACAAATTTGCCATCCTCGGCAAGCTGGCCTGGCTCTGGATGAACTCCCCCCTGCACCGCGACTGGACGGTGGACCTGCTCAGCCGCTTCGCCCTGCCGCCCATCGAGCTGGGCCAGTACCTGCTGCTCGAGCGCGGCGGCATGCCCGTAGCCTATTGCAGCTGGGCCCACTTGAGCAGCCGCGCCGAGGCCGCCTACATGCTGGACGCCGGCAATATCCCCCTGGCCGACTGGAATGGTGGCGACCACCTGTGGTTCGTCGACTGGGTCGCGCCTTTCGGCAAGGCCGACTCCTGGGACATGAAAAAGCGGCTGGAAGAAAAATTCCCGACCTCGGTGGCGCGCGCCCTACGCGTCAAGCGGGGCAGCCGCAGCGGACGCGTCATGGAGTTCCGCGGCCGGCACATCGAGCCCCAGGCCGCGCGGCAAATCCTGGCGCGGCATTTTCAGGACTTCCTCGCGCATTTTGATAAAGCGCGAAAGCTGCAGGCAAAAAAACCGGGCGCGGAGGCGCTGCATCCCGACAAAACGGCGGCCTGAGCAGGCCTTGAAACCCGTCATCCATTTGAAACCCGTCATCCCCATCCGGAGGCCGCCATGCCACTGACCAATGCCGAACTGACAGAGCTTCTTCGCAGCGGCCGCTTGCCGCAACTTGGCGAGCACACTGCTCTTGAAATTTTCGCGAAGTTGATGGAGGGGAGCAATCCCTACGGGACCTACAGCATGGTGGATCGCGTGGCGAATGTGTGGGTCCGGACTTATTCAGTGATAGGCCTTGACAGGTTCAGGGCGCGCCTGGACAGGACTGTAGAAAGGCCACCCGGGTTTATTGGTCCCTTGGAGCCCCTGGTGCCGACGAGCTTGCGCGAGGGTTTGAAATATCTATTCGAAATGCAAAAACGATGCGACGGTCGGCAACTGGGACAGGCTGCGTTTCGGCAACTACATTAACGCCGACCAGTTGTGGTTCCGCCACAGCGGCAACGACCTGGAGGTCAGCGTCATAGGCACCAGCGACAAGGTGACAGTGAGCAACTGGTACCTGGGGGACGCTTATCACGTCGAGGAACTGGATGTCTTTGAGTTTGATCGCGGCACGTACACAGGGGCGAAGTACCTGCATCATGCCGACGTCGACAAGCTGGTGCAGGCCATGGCCGCCTTCACACCGCCGCCCGCAGGGCGGACCACGTTGCCGTCGGAGTATCAGGCTGCACTCGCCCCCGTGATCGCAGCCAACTGGCATTCATATTGATAAGGTGGTTGGGCCGCGGCGCGTGAGCCGCGGCCTTTTTTTTCTTCTTCTTCTTCTTTATCCTGCCTGCGTTTTATTTCTTCATCGCATCCTTGCCCATGGCATCTTTCTGCATGCCGTCCTTGGCCATCGCGTCTTTTTTCATCTTGTCTTTTTTGGCCATGGCCATCTTGTCGCCGTCATGCTTCATGCCGTCTTTCGCCATGGCATCTTTTTTGGCCATCGCGTCTTTCGCCATGGCGTCCTTCTTCATGCCGTCCTTGGCCATGGCGTCCTTGCTGGCCATCGCATCCTTGCCCATGGCGTCTTTTTTCATGGCGTCCTGCGCCAGGGCGCTGCCGCCGGCGGCGAGCAGGCAGGCGGAGAGAATGGCGGCGGTCAAAGTTTGGGTGTTCATGATGGTGTTGTCCTTGATGAAAGAGTGTTGGAAAAGTTGTTGAAGAAAAACGGCGGGCACCCTGAGCTGAATGCCTTATCGCCGGTGTTGGGGGGCACCTGAGCGGGCTCAGCTGCCTCCGAACCAGTTGTAGCCCTGGTCTTCCCAGTAGCCGCCAGGGTAGGTGTTGGTGACAAAAATCGCCTGGATGTGTTTGGGGTTCTTGTAGCCGAGCTTGGTGGGCATGCGCAGCTTCATCGGGAAACCGTATTTGGGCGGCAGCACCTGGCCGTCGTAAGTCAGCGCCAGCAGGGTTTGCGGGTGCAGGGCGGTGGCCATGTCTATGCTGGTGAAGTAGTCGTCGGCGCACTTGAAGCCGACGTATTTGGCCGTGGTGTCGGCGCCCACCTTGCGCAGGAAATGAAAGAAGGGCACGCCACCCCATTTGCCGATGGCGCTCCAGCCCTCGACGCAGATATGGCGTGTGACCTGGTCGGCCTGGGGCATGGCGCGCAGCTCGGGCAGTGACCATTTGCGCCTGTCGGCGACCAGGCCGGCGACCTCGAGGCGATAGCTTTCTTCGTCCACCTCGCGCACCTCGTCTTCGCCGTAGTAGGCGTTGAAGGGAAAGGGCCGCGTGATCATGGAGTCGGGGTAGGTGGGCGCCAGCCGGTTCGGGTCGAACAGTGATGCCTGCACGTCGTCGTTGAGGCGCGAGATGCGGCTCAGCGCGGTGTTGACGGATTCGCTGTCGTCGAGCATGCAGCCGCTCAGCATGGCCAGGCCGCCCAGGCTGAGCGAGCCGCGCAAAAAGTTGCGGCGGGCGGTCGAGAGCTTGTGGGCCGAGGCGATGCGGTCCACCGCTTCTTTGAGGACGTCGTCGCCGTCTATGTGGTGAAGGCGCCTGGGGCGTTGGATGTTCATGGTTGGTTCCTTGAGGTATGCGGGCCGGTGTTCAGCGGCCGCGCAGCATGTAGACCAGGGTCTTGGGCACCAGGGCCACCATGACCAGGTGCACGGCGACAAAGCCGGCCAGCGCGGCCATGGTGAAAAAGTGGACCAGGCGCGCGCCTTCATAACCGCCCATGAGTTCACGCAGCAGCGGGAATTGCACGGACTTCCAGAGCACCAGGCCAGAGAGCACGATGAGCACGCTGTCGGCCATCACAAAAAGATAGGCCAGGCGCTGCACCATGTTGTAGTGGCGCGGGTCTTCATGGGCCAGCTTGCCTTTGAGGGCGGCCAGCAGGTCGGCCGTGATGCCTTTGATGGACAGCGGAAAAAACTTGCGGAACAGCCGCCGCGTGAAGAGGTTGAAAGCCAGGTAAAGCATGCCGTTGAAGAAGAGCAGCCACATGGCGGCAAAGTGCCACTGCAGCGCGCCGCCCAGCCAGCCGCCCAGGGTCAGCTCTTTGGGAATCGTGAAGCCGAGGAAGGCGGTGGCGTTGTAGATGCGCCAGCCGCTCATCATGAGCAGCACAACGGCCAGTGCATTGAGCCAGTGCATGGCGCGCAGCCAGCCGGGGTGTATGGCGTTCGGTCTTGTTTTCATCAGGTGCTCCTCGGGGTGCCGCAAGGCCCGGCTGCCTGGGAAGAAGCAGGAAGCCGGGATTTCCGCCGCAGTTTTGCTGCGTGTTGGGCTTTGGTCGGGCGAGCTTGGCGTTTCTTACACGATGGCGAAATTTATTTACCTGCCGGCTGCGGTAGCCGCTCTTCAGCGTTCGCGCTGCACGGCGAAGTCAAACGAATGGGCCTGGCGCACCAGCACCGTGGTCTTGGCGGGCTCGCGCAGGACCGGGCCCCAGGGCAGGGGAATGTTGTCGGGTGAGACTTCGATGAGGTGTTCGCCGGCCGCGACCGCCGGGAATTCATAGCGGCCCTGGGCGTCGGTTTGCGCGGCGTAGCGGCGGTCCAGGACGACGGTGACGCCGGGCACGCCGGCTTCGGAGGCTTCGCGGCTGCCGTTGGCGTCGGCGTCAAAAAAGACGGTGCCGGCCAGGCTGCCGGCGCCTGTCCCGGGCAAGCCGCCCAGCGGGGCGCTCGCCATGCCGGCATGGTCCTGGTAGCGCAGCAGCAGCTGCAGGCTGCGGTTGGCCTGGGGGTTGATGGGTGCTTGCAGTGTCGCGGCGGTCAGGGCCGATACGACCAGGGCCTGCGGGGCTTCCTCGCCGCGCGACTCGGTGTAACGCAGGCTGAGCGACCAGTTGCGGGCCGCCTGCCAATTGAGGCCTATGTTGGTATTGAGCGATTCGCCGCCGCCGCTGCGCGTGCCGCGCAGGGAAGCGTCCATGGACCACTGGGGCCAGGGCGACAGGGTGGCGAGCAGGCCCCAGACCAGGCCGGTGCCGGGGTTGCTGCCTCCGCCTAAACGCTCCAGGGCCAGGGAGGTGCTGAGCAGGGTGGTCCACAGCGCCGGCCAGCTGTGGTCCACGCCCAGCCGCAGGCTGCGGCTGCCGGATGTTTTGGCGAGGTCGGCGCGCCATTGGGTCTGGCCCCAGTCGCCGCTGCGGTTCCATGAGAGCTGCAGGGCCTGCCCGGGGCTGCTGATGGCGCGAAAGCTCAGGGCCGCGCCCAGGGCGTTGTGGGTGTCCAGCAGGTAGCGGCCGTTGAGGTTGACGAAGGCGCTGCCGCCGGAAGCGATGCTGCCCGCCTGGCCGCCGCTGACGCTGTCGCTCAGCTCGGCGGCAAAACCGGCCTGCCACCTTCGTGTGGAAGTGTCGGCCTGCCAGTAAAGGCCTTGCAGGTCGCCGGCCAGGCCCGTCGTGCCCCAGCGCAGCTTGGGTTCGAAGCGAAAGAGGCCGGCCGCCTGGCGCCAGCGTTCGCTGCGCCAGGTGGCGTCCAGCCAGAGGCCGGTGGCGCCGCCGCTGCGGGTGCTGCTGCTTTGCACGAGGTTGCCTTGCAGGCGCAGGCCGCCCACACGCTCGTTGGCCGCGCCATAGCCAGGGGCGAGGCCGGACCCCCAGGGGGAGGGGCCTTCCCAGGACGCGGCGGCGAACCAGGCGCGTGTGTCCTGGCTCAGGCCGGAGGTGGCGCTGTCGGGGATGTTTTTGCCCTGGATGAGCTGAAATGCGATGTCGCTGCGTCCAGCGGCTGCGAATGCCGCGCGGGTGGGCAGGCGAAACTGCGCGCCGGCCGAGGTGATGCTGCTGGCGGAGGTTTCAAAGCCGGCGCCGTCCATCCCGCTGAACAGGCCCGCGCGCCCGCTGGCGGCGTTCAGGTCCAGGCTGTCCTGCAGGTACCACTGGCCGCTGAGGCCGTGGATGGGCGTTGTCGGCAGGGACACCCGGCCGGTGCCGCGCGCCAGCCGGGTGGCGATGGTGTTGACGTTGCCCGCGTGGTGGTTGGCGAACCACCCGCCGTCCAGCGGCAATGCGCGCTGGTCCATGCGCCAGTCGTGTTGGCCTCCCGCGGCCTGGGAGGCGTAGCCGCCCGAGCCCTGCTGCGCGAGCCCTGCATGGAATGAGAGGGCGCCGTGGTTGGGGGTGTCCAGGTATCCGCCGAGGTCGATGGCGCGGGTGGCGGTATTCCCGCCCGATTGCTTGAAGACCGAGTAGTCGGCATGCCAGCTGCGCGGCCAGCCGCTTTCGTTGTAGCTGCTGGTCTTGAGCTGCAGGCCGCCGTCGAGTTCGGGCTGCCCGTCCATGACGCGGTCAAGGTAGGGAGCGGGAGAGTGCGAGGCCGCGGCGGGTGTGGCGGCCGTCTGGCCTTGCGCCGCCGCTGTCGCCGCCGCCAGGCCGGCGCAGATTGCCGCAAGCGCGCGGCGGCAGCATGGGGGACAAGAATAGAGGAGGGCGGCCGGCGTCTGCGCCTGCCGTGTCATGGCGCGAAGCGCTGTTCGAAGTCCTGCACCTGGCCTTTACCCCATTCAAGCTTGCCGCGCACGGTGACGGGATAGCGGACGGCCGCGGCGCTGTCCGGGTCGCCGGGGCGTGTGGCGCTCAGGGCCACGCTGCGTGTCTCCCCGGGCAGTATCGGCGTGTTGGCGGGGGAAAATTCGAGCGAGGTGTTGGCGGCGTCGGTGCCGGTCAGGAAGCCGCCGATGCGGCCGTGGGCCGCGCCGCTGTTGCGCACCTGCAGGACCGGCGTGGGCTGGCCGTTCAGGGTCTGGACGCCGGCGCCGGCGATGCTCAATTGCGGCGCGGCGCCTGCGATGGCCGCATAGACCACGATGCCCAGGCGGGCCGAAAAGGGAATGGGCGGGCCCGATGCCATGCGCGTGAGCTGCTCCTGGCCTTCGAGCAGGATGGCGAAACGGCACTCGCCGGCCGGCGCATCGGCAGGCACGCTGACTTCAAAACGGAAGCGGTAGGGGCGCCCGCCCGCCATGATGAGTTCGCGCCGCTCGATGGCAACCCAGGGCCGGCAACTGCCGGGCTGCAGTTCGTCGAGAAAGGTGACGGCATTGTCCATGCCCAGGCGCCAGTCGGCGGTCTTGATGGCCAGGCTGGTGGAGGCGGGCGATGCGTTGGTGATTTCAATGACTTGCCGGCTTCGCTCGCCGGGCTTGAGTTCGAGTTCAAAACGCGGGGGCGACACCGCCAGCGCGAATTCGCCGGCCGCGGCGCAGGATGCGGCCAACACCAGGGCCAGGTAAAAAAGGCCTGCCGCGCAGTGCCGGGCAAGCGCCAACCGGGGACTGTTCATGGGGTATCCACCTCGAAATAAAACTGCAGGGCCTGCGCTGAAACCAGGGCCCTGCCGTCGGTGCTGAGCGTGAGCTCTATGGTTTCTTCCAGTGATGCCGCACTGGCGAGGCCTTCAAACACCAGCGCGCGCGCGCCGCTTCGCAGGTTGCCCGGCAGCAGACGGCCCTGGGTGCGCCAGCTGGCATGCACGGGCTCACCGGCCACGGGCGCCAGGCCCATATACAGCTTGACGGGCTGGTTCAGCCAGCGCGAGAGGTTCAGGCGCAGGGCCACGCGCAGGCTGGCTTCCACCGAGTTGTCGGCCGCGCGGCCCGGCACCAGCTGCCGCCAGCGCATGGGAACGACACCCTGGCTGACGACGGTGCCGCTGTCATCCACGCGCGCCGTGCCGGCCGCCGTTGATTGCGCGGCACACAGGCAGGCCGCCAGCAGGCAAGGCGCGAGAACGGTGCCCGCCAGGCGCGGCGGCCGGGCCATCATGGCGCCGTCAGGGTGTAGCTGACCCTGCCGGTGAAACTGCCGGATCCCACCAGCTGGGTGTTCGCGTAGCTGAACTGCAGGCAGCTTTCAAACCAGGTGTTGCGCGAGATGCCCAGCAGGGTTTGCGATGCGCCGCCGACAAATGTGCCGTTGGCAATCGTGGTTCCCGAGTCGGCGATGCCGGCGGAAACCCAGGACACCGTGCTGAAAGCAATGGTGTTGCCGCTGGCGTTGGTCAGTGAGGCCGGAGCCGTCGCGGTAAGAGCGGCGCTGGAGGCCCCCATACCCGGTGCGCGGTAGAAGCCGCCCACATACACCTGCGCGGGCACCGTGCAGAACGCACGCCCGTTGTAGGGGCTGGCCGTCACGGTGCTGTCGCTGCTCATGGCAAGGGAGCCGCCCCCCAGGCTGGCCGCGGGAACGGTGACGCTCACGCGGTTGATGGTGGTGTTGTTGCCGGGCGTGCCGCCGGAACTGAAGTTGCCCCCTGTCATGGTGCCGGCACCCACTTGCAGAAACAGTGAGCGGGTGCCGGGCGTGATGCTGACGGAAAAGGCCTGGGCACCGGTGCACATCAGCGCGCTGCATAGATAGATGAGCCCGCTCCAGCGGGACTGGCTGGCGCAGCAAGGGGAATGTGCAAAGGCAAGTAGGGCTCGCATGCGCATCGCTTTACGCCGGCCTGTCAGCCGGCAAAAGAATGGCCTCGTGAATGGAGGCCATTGGAAGAGGTGGCGAAAACTCAGAGCTGGGTGGCGGTGTAGGTCACGCGGCCGTTTTTGGCGACCGTGCCGCCGTAGGTGCCGGCGGCGGGAATGCCTGTGTTGAGGTAGCTGTAGGTCCACTTGCCTTCGACACGGACCAGGCGGTTGGTGGCGGTCAGGGTGGAGGCCGTGCCTGCACCGCCGGAAGCGCCGGTGTTGAAGGCGGGATGGGTGATGGCCGCGTTGGTGAAGCCAGCGGTGGTGGCGGCCAGGGCGCCGCCCGTGACGCCGATCTGGCTCCAGGGAATGGTCTCGCCGGCGGTACCGGTGGTCAGCGGGCCGGTGGTGGTGGAGTTCAGGCTGACGTTGCCGCCGTTGCCGTAGACCCGCACCGTTACGGCGCCGGCCGTCAGGTCGCCACCGACGCCGGCGATGGCGCCGGCGTCGCCCACATTGGCCGCGGGCACCGTGAATGTCGTTGAATCAATGGTGCCGTCGGTCGCCGTGTTGCCGGAACTGGTGCCGACGCGCAGAAACAGGACTTGCGGAATGACGATGCTGAAGTCCACCCGCCCCGTGGCGGTCGAGCCGGTGGTTGCCGGCGCGGTGTAGGTGGATTCAGCGTGGGCGAGGGCCGCCAGCGATGCGGCGAGGCCCAGGGCGCTGAGGGGAAGCAGTATTTTTTTCATGAAGGCTCCTGTTGTTGATGCTTAGAGTTGGGTGGCGGTGTAGGTCACGCGGCCGTTTTTGGCGACCGTGCCGCCGTAGGTGCCGGCGGCGGGAATGCCTGTGTTGAGGTAGCTGTAGGTCCACTTGCCTTCGACACGGACCAGGCGGTTGGTGGCGGTCAGCGTCGTGGCCGTGCCGTTGCCGCCGGAGGCGCCGGTATTGAAGGCCGGATGGGTAATCGCCGCATTGGTGAAGCCCGAGGTCGTGGCGGCCAGGGCCGCGCCCGTGACGCCGATCTGGCTCCAGGGAATGGTTTCGCCGGCCGTGCCGGTGGTCAGGGGACCGGTGGTCGCCGAATTGAGGCTGATGTTGCCGCCGTTGCCGTAGACCCGCACGGTCACGGCGCCGGCCGTCAGGTCGCCGCCGACACCGGCGATGGCGCTGGCGTCGCCCACGTTGGCCGCGGGCACGGTGAAGGTGGTGGCGTCAATGGTGGCGGTGGTCGAGGTGTTGCCGGCGCTGGTGCCGACCCGCAGAAACAGGACTTGCGGAATGACGATGCTGAAGTCCAGGCGTGCCGTCGCGGTCGAGCCGGTGCTTGCGGGACTGGTGAAGGTGGATTCGGCATGGGCCGGCATCGCGATCAGGCCGGCGAGGCTCAGGCTGCTGAGTCCAATGATTTTTTTCATGAAGATTCCTCGGGAGGAATGGAAGGCAAACGGGGATGGCACAACTGAAAAAACACGGAATCGAGATTAGCGATATTTGTTGCGAAGTTGTAAGCAATGGTCCGTGGAAAGACAATCTTTGCTTTTTGGGGCGCGAGTTTTGCGGCTCGTAGAGCCCGGCTGCGGGGATGGGGGGCGCCTAGAATCGGCTGGAAACTTCCGGCCAACGCGACAAACCCTCCCCAGATGCACCGCTTCAAACGCCTCGTTGCCGTGCTGGCCTTCCTGGGCCTGTTGCTGGCGCTGTTCCAGCTCTCGGGGCTGCGGGACAACTTCAGCCTGGTGTTTTTGCACCAGAAGTTTCTGGACAACGAGGCCAGCGGGCTGCTGATCTTTATTGCGCTGTTCGCGCTGGGCAACCTGGTCCAGATCCCGGGCTGGATATTCCTGGCGGCCGCGGTGCTGGCGCTGGGCGAAGCCTGGGGCGGCGTGGCGACCTATCTCGCGGCGGTGGTGTCCTGCGCTTTCACCTTCTGGCTGATACGCCTGCTGGGCGGTGATGCCCTGCGGCAGATCAAAGGCCGCTGGGTGCAGGGCGTGCTCGCGCAACTCGACGCGCGGCCTGTGGCCGGCATTGTGCTGCTGCGCACCTTGCTGCAGACGGCGCCGGCGCTGAACTATGCGCTGGCGATGTCGGGTGTGAAGTTTCGCGACTATCTATTAGGGACCCTGCTGGGCCTGCCGCTGCCGATCGCGCTGTATTGCGTGTTTTTTGACTACCTGGCGCGGCTGCTCAAGGTGCCGGGGTATTGAGGGGCTTGCGGGGAGCCCGCCGGCGGATGAAGCGAAGCAGAATGGCCAGCGCCAGGACCAGCAAAATCCCGGCGAGGATGAATTTTCCCACCGCCGCGGCGACAGCCGCCGTGGTGACAAACCCGAAGCCGACCACCATCTCGAGCAGGTACAGCCCGCTTTCAAAGAGCTTGCCTAGCCAGCTTTTAGACCAGAACATGTTGTTTGTGCGTTGCGGCAAGCTCAAGCCGCCGCACCCGCAAGCAGGCGCTCATAAACCGCGAGGTCCTGCGCCGAGAAGCAGCAGAACACCACTTCTTCCACGCAGGAGGGTTGTTGCAGGGCTTCGCGCACGCTGGCCACAGCGACCTGGGCGGCCAGTTCGATGGGATAGCCGTAAATGCCGGTGCTGATGCTGGGGAAGGCCAGCGAAGCGACACCTTCGGCGGCCGCGATCTGCATGGAGCGCCTGTAGCAGGAGGCCAGCAATTCAGGCTCGCCGTTGTTGCCGCCGCGCCAGACCGGGCCCACGGTGTGGATGATGTATTTGGCGGGGAGGCGATAACCTTTCGTGAGCTTGGCCTCACCGGTTTTGCAGCCGCCCAGCAGCCGGCACTCATGGACCAGTTCGGGGCCTGCGGCGCGGTGGATCGCGCCGTCGACACCGCCGCCGCCCAGCAGCGATGAATTGGCGGCGTTGACGATGGCGTCAAGCTGCAATTTGGTGATGTCGGCCTGGACGGCCCTGAGGGGGGCGGGCATCGCGCGTCTTCCGGCTGCTTTGTCTGAAGATGCGCGCGAGCCGTCCGCCGGCTTACAAGACCTTGCTCAAAAAGCGCTGGGTGCGCTCTTCCCTGGGGTTGTCGAAGATTTCGGCCGGCGAGCCTTCCTCGATCACCAGGCCTTCGTCGATGAACATCACGCGGTCGGCCACCTGGCGGGCAAAACCCATTTCGTGGGTGACGACCACCATGGTCATGCCTTCTTCGGCCAGGGCCTGCATGACGGCCAGCACCTCGCCGACCATTTCGGGGTCCAGCGCGGAAGTGGGTTCGTCGAACAGCATGATGCGCGGCTGCATGGCCAGCGCGCGGGCGATCGCCACGCGCTGCTGCTGCCCGCCGGAGAGCTGGTTGGGATAGGCGTCTATCTTGTCGAGCAGCCCGACCTTGATGAGCAGCTCGCTGGCGCGGTTGCGCGCTTCCAGGGCGGTGAGCTTGCGCACCTTGGTCGGGGCCAGCGTGATGTTTTCCAGCACGGTCTTGTGCGGGAACAGGTTGAAGCGCTGGAACACCATGCCGATTTCGGAGCGCAGGGCGTCGACGTCGGTCTTGGGTTCATGCACCGAGACGCCGTGCACCAGCACCTCGCCGCCGCTGGCCTCTTCCAGGCCGTTGAGGCAGCGCAAAAAAGTGCTCTTGCCAGAGCCGGACGGGCCTATGACGCAAACAACTTCGGTGGCCTTGATGGCGCAGTCGATGCCGCGCAGCACCGGCGTGTGGCCAAACTGCTTGGTCAGCCGGTTAACGCGAATCACCTCGTCCATAACGAGCCTCCAGTTTCTTGACAAGGTAAGCCAGGCCCAGCGTCAGCACCCAGTACATGACGGAGATGGTGAGGTAGGGTTCCCAGTAGCGTGAGTAGGCGCCGGCGACGGTGCGCGCGGCGTAGGCGAGTTCGGCAAGGCCGATGGCCGAAATCAGCGACGAGTCTTTCAGCAGCGAGATCGCGTTGTTGCCCAGGGGCGGCAGCATGCGGCGAAAGGCCTGCGGCAGCACCACGTGGTACATGGTGCGCGGGAAGGACATGCCCAGCGAACGCGAGGCCTCGACCTGGCCCTTGTCGATGGACTGGATGCCGGCGCGGAAGATCTCGGAGATATAGGCGCCGGCATTGAGCGTGAGGGCCACGATGCCGGAGAGGAAGGCGCCGTAGTTCTGCTTGATGTTGCGCGCGGCTTCACCCGAGATGACCAGGCCGTCGGACGGGTTGATGAACAGCGGCAGCACGGCGAAGTGGATCAGCAGGATCTGCACGAACAGCGGGGTGCCGCGGAAAAAACTGACGTAGACGGTGGCCGGCCAGCGCAGCGCGTATTTGCAGATCGCGCGCGCGGGCGAATGGCGGGACTCCGCCACGCGCGCCATGCCGATGGCCAGGCCCAGCAGCGTGCCCTGCACGATGCAGATCAGCGTGACCATGATGGTCATCTGCAGGCCGCGCCAGAACAGCACGCCGTATTCCGCGATGATGTCGGCCCGAAACCAGCCGAACCAGAGGACTTGCTCCATAGCGGGGAGGTCTCAGCGGTTTATTGCGCGGGCAACGCGGGTGCGTCGGCCTGGAACCATTTTTTGTAGATGGTGGCGTAGCTGCCGTCGGCCTTGACGGCGGCCAGGCCCGCGTTGAGCTTGGCCAGCAAGTCCTTGTTGCCCTGCTTCACGACGATGCCGAAGTATTCCTTGGGAAAGCTCGCGTCGCTGACGGTCTTGAGCTGCTTGTGCTCCTGGGTGCGGAAGGCGATCACGCCGTTGTCGCCGATGGCGGCGTCCAGTCCGTTGTTGGCCAGCTCGGAGATCACCACGGGGGTGCTTTCAAAGCGGCGGATGTCGGGGTTGGTCTTGCCGAACTCGCGGGAAGCCATGTCGTCGCCGGTGCTGCCGGTGACCACGCCGATTTTTTTGCCGGCCAGGTCCTTCAGGCCCTTGGCGGTGCTGTTGCTGTGCACGGCGATCAGCTGACGCGCTTCGAAGTAGGGGGTGGTGAAGTCGTAGGACTGCTTGCGCTTGTCGTTGATGGTGACGCCGGAGATGACCAGGTCCACGTCGCCGTTGTTCAGGGCCGCGAAGATGCCGGTCCAGGGGGTGTTGACGATCTTGATCTGCAGGCCGGCTTTCTGGGCGATGGCCTTGATCATGTCCACGTCGTAGCCGACGATTTCCTTGGTCGGGCTTTCATAGGCAAAGGGGCGGTAGGTGGCGCTGGAGCCGACGACCAGCTCCTTGTTCTGTGCGTGGACAGTACCGAGCGCGAGGGTGAGCAGGCCGGCGGTGGCGGCGATCTTGTGCAGGAAATTCATAGTCAGTGTCCAGAAAAGGAAGGGGAAAAGTGCTTGCCGGCCCGTGGGGGGCGGCGAAAAGCGAAAGTAGCCAATGGTAACGCCTGCAAAAGCCGTGCCCGGCGGCCGGCGGGCAGGGTTTTCGCGAAGAGGGGGACGGGCGGCGGGGAAAAAGCGCCTAAAGGAGCGCCTCCGCGGGTCAGGCCCTGAGTTGACGGTTGAAAAACGCGATGGTGCGCTCCCAGGCCAGCTTGGCGGCGGCCGCGTCGTAGCGCGGCGTGGTGTCGTTGTTGAAGCCGTGCTGGGTGCCGGGGTACTGGTAGGCGGTGTAGCTGGCGCCGGCCGCCTTCAGGGCCGCCTCGTAGGTCGGCCAGGAGGCGTTGATGCGCTCGTCGACCGCCGCGAAATGGATCAGCAGCGGGGTTTTGACCTTGGCGGCGTCTTCTGCCGGGGGCTGGTTGCCGTAAAAAGGCACGGCGGCGTTGAGTTCGGGCAGGCGGGTGGTCAGGGTGTGCGTCATGCCGCCGCCGTAGCAGAAGCCGACCACGCCCAGCTTGCCGCTGCAGTCGTCCCTGGCCTTGAGCCAGGTGACGGCGGCCACGAAGTCCTCGACGCACTTACGCTGGTCTAGTTTGGCGAACAGCTCGCGTGCCTTGTCCTCGTCGCCGGGGTAGCCGCCCAGCGGCGTCAGGGCGTCGGGCGCGAAGGCGAGAAAGTTGTCCAGCGCCAGGCGGCGTGTGATGTCTTCTATATGGGGGTTGAGGCCGCGGTTCTCGTGGATGACCAGCACGGCGGGCAGCTTTCCAGTGGCGTTGGCCGGTTTCGCGAGGTAGCCCTTGACGGTGCCGGTGCCGGCGGAAGAGGGGTAGCTGACGGTCTCGGTCTTGATGCGCCGGTCGCCCCTGGCGACCTGCTGCCCCGCGGCAAAGTTGGGGCTCAAGGCGGCCAGCAGGGCCGTGGCCGTCATGCCGGCGGTGGCGAACTTCTGGGCGCGCTCCAGGAAGCCGCGGCGGTCCAGGGTGCCGTGCACATAGGCGTCAAACAGAATCAGCAGTTCCTGGTCAAAGTCCTGGGCGGTCTTCATCGGCATGGCTCCCGCAAAAAAGCCCAGCATAGCGATTCAGGCGCCGCCTGGCAAAGGGTGCCGCGCGCGCGACACGGCGGCGGTGTTGTGCACGGGCCGGTTTGCTATGAAACAGATAGCTGCCGGCGCCCGCGCCGGCTGGGCCGGGAAGCCCTGTTGTGCGCCCGGCCGGTGGAAAGCCGGGAAAAACCTGCTTTAATAGCGGCTTGGGCCGCCGTGGCTTCAATTGACACGGCGGGCTTTCTGTGACTCACTGGGCCGACCGGGGCCACCCAGCCGCGACTGCCTTCAGGCGGCCGCGCCCCAAAATCACGAGGAGAACCGCATCTTGAACCTGATTTCATGGCTGATGGCATTGCTGGGCGTGGCCGTGGGCGCGCTGGCCGGCATCCTTCTGTACGCCCGCTGGTTGCGGCAACAGGCGAGTGAAAGGCTGCGTATCCCCAAAAAATGGCCGCTGGCCGCGCGCGGGATCGTGACCGACGACGAGCTTGAGGTCTGGAAATGGCTGCGCAGCGCTTTTCCCGAGCATGCGGTCATGCTCAAGCTGCCGGTGCTGCGCTTCACCATCCCGACCGAAAAAGACAAGGACAAGGAAAAAAACAAGGAAAAGAAGGAGCGCCTGCTTGAATTGCTCAACGGCGTGTACACCAGCTTCACCATTTGCACGCTGGATGGCACGGTGGTGGGCTGCGTCGACCTGCGCGGCAAGCGCGACGTGAGCCGCGCCAGCCGGGAGCTCAAGGAGACCCTGCTGTCCGATTGCGGCATCGCCTACACCACCATCAAGGCCGGTCGGCCGCCCACCGTGAGCGCCATGCGCGCGGCTTTCCTGGGCGAAATCCCCGAGGAACTGATGGAGGAGCACCAGGAAACGCGCGGCGGCGACAGCAGCTTCCACGCCGACCTGGAGTCTTTCACCCGCGAGCGCAAGCGGGCCGCCAAAGACGCCGCGCTCAAGGAACTCAACAAGGAAACCAAGCAGGAGGCCGCCCAGGCGGCCGCCAACCGCGACATCGGTTTCAACCCGGACGGCACAGGCGGCCTTCGCATCGACAAGAACAACCGCTTTTCGACCAACTGGGAGGACTCCTTCATCGAGCCTGCGGACGCGCGGCCGGCCAAGCTCGAATAGGCAGGGGGTTCATGAGATCGGCCTTCCAGCGGGCGTCGGCCCCGGCACGCCCCCGGCCCCCGCGACCCGTCGCCATGAAAACACCATCGTGAGCAGGCTGGGCCATACCCGGGACAAGATCTACAAGACCGTGGCGCGGCAGCTGCACGGCGTGGTGCCCTGCTGGGTCTGCGGCGAACATGTCACGCCCCAGGCCGCCACGCTGGAACACATCAAGCCCTTGAGTGAAGGCGGCAACAGCCACGTGGAAAACCTCGCCATCAGCCACGAAGTCTGCAACGGCCAGCGGCACGCCGCCGGTGCGGTGCCGGCTTCGGCGGCCGTGCCGGGGCGGGTGCTCAGGCGCGCCGACTCTGGCGTTTCCGCATGAGGCGAGCCTGGTTGCGCGGTGCGTGGCTGCTGCCGGCCGTGCTGCTGGCCAGCCTGGTATTTCCAGCCGCCGCGCAGAAGCCGAAAGCGCCGGCAACGGCAACAGCAAAGGCGCAAGCGCCCGCCGCCACTGTGGCGCAGGCCGACACCCCTGCAGATACCGGCCATGAACTCGCCATAGGCCGCGAAGGCCGCTATGTGCTGTCGCGTTCTTTCTCCTACCTGGAGGATGCCGGCGGCGAACTGGTGCTGGCCGACTTGCTCAAACCCGAGGCCCAGGCGCGCTTCCAGCCGGTGCCGCAAACCGGCCCGGCCACCAATTTCGGCCTGACCCGCTCGGCCATCTGGCTGCGCGTGACGCTGCGCCCTGAGCGCGACGCGCCGGCCGACTGGATGCTGGAGCTGGCCTACCCGCCGCTGGACCGGCTGGAGCTGTATGCGCCTGACGGCAAGGGCGGCTTCAGCCGGCAGGTGGGCGGCGACCTTTCACCCTTCGCTGAGCGGGCTGTGGTGCATCGCAACCACGTGATGCCTGTGCGCCTCAAGCCCGGCGCCGCTTCCACGCTTTACCTGCGCGTGAGTTCGGGCGGCACGGTGTCGGCCCCGGTGAACCTGTGGCAGCCCGCGGCGCTGTGGCGGCACGACCAGGCGGAGTACGCCACCATCAGCCTGTACTTCGGCCTGCTGATAGGCCTGCTGCTGTACAACCTGCTGCTGTTTTTTTCGGTGCGCGACCGGGCCTACCTGATTTACGTCGCCTTTGTGGCCTGCATGGCCGTCGCGCAGGCGGCGTTGACCGGTTTCGGCGCGCAGTTTTTGTGGCCGGGCCAGCTTTGGTGGAACAGCGTGTCCCCGCCCACCGGCATGGCCGCGACGGCGGTCTTCGGCCTGCTGTTCGCGCGCAGCTTTCTGTCCAGCGCGCTCAGGATGCCGCGCCTGGACCGGCTGATGCAGGCCCTGGTGGCGGGCTGGCTGCTGACCTTGCTGGCGGCGCTGACGCTGCCGTATATCGTGTCGTCGCTGATGGTGACGGTGCTGGCGGTCTTCAGCGTCGTCACCCTGGTGGTCGTGGGTGTGCTGAGCGTGCGCTCCGGCCACCCGGGCGCCAAATACTTCCTGGCGGCCTGGGCGCTGCTGCTGGTGGGCGTGGTGACGCTGGCGCTGCACAACACCGGCGCGCTGCCGTCCCATGCGCTGACGGCCAACTCCCTGCTGATCGGTTCGGCCCTGGAGATGGTGGTGCTGTCTTTCGCGCTGGCCGACCGCATCAACGTCACGCGCCGCGAGAAGGAGCAGGCGCAGGCGCGCATCATGGCCGAGCACGCCATGGTCGAAGCCCTGAGCGTCTCGCAGGAAAATTTCCGCACGCAGCTCAAGGAGCGCGAGATGATCCTGGAAAACTCCATCGTCGGGATCGCCTTCCTGACGCCGGACGGCCGCTTTCGCTGGGCCAACCAGGCCATGCTGGAGGTCTTCGGCGTGGGCAGCGATCAGCTGACCTCGATGGAGCCTTTCTACCTTTCGCGCGAGGAGTACCTGCGGGTGGGCGGCGAGGTGGCCGCCTGCGTGAGCCGCGGCGAGAACTACGAGGCCGAGATCCAGGTCAAGCAGCACGACGGCACGCTGATCTGGGTGTCGCTGTCGGGCAAGGCGGTGAGCGAGCGCGACCTGAGCCAGGGCACGGTCTGGGTCATCATCAACATCACGCGGCGCAAGGAACTGGAAGCGCAACTGGTGCGCACCTCGTCGGAGCGTGAAGCCATCCTCAACAGCGCGCTGGTGGGCATCGTGCTGTCGGTGAACCGCCGCCACGAATGGGTCAACGAGAAATTCGCGCAGATGATGGGCAGCCCGCGCGAGGCGCTGATGGGCCAGCCCTCGAGCTACATCCACCCCGACCTGGCCACCTGGGAGCAGTTCGGCAAGGAGGCGCGCGAGGCGCTGATCGCCACCGGCAGCTATATCAGCGAGCGCCAGCTGAGGCGCCGCGACGGCCAGCTCTTCTGGGTGCAGATGGCCGGCAGTTGCGTGCAGCCCAGGGAACCCGAGTCGGGCGTGATCTGGGCCTTCCTGGACATCACCGAGCGCAAGCAGTCGGAAGAGGACACGCGCGAGGCGCTGGAGCAGCAGCGCGCGCTCAATGAGCTGCGCACCCGCTTCGTGGCCATGACCAGCCACGAGTTCCGCACGCCGCTGTCGGGCATCCTGTCGGCCGAGGAGCTGCTGCGGCATTACGGCAGCCGGCTGCCAGAATCCGAGAAGCTGGAAATCCTCGACAGCATCGCCGCGGGCGTCAAGCGCATGACGCGCATGCTGGACCGCGTGCTGATGCTGGGCAAGGCCGATGCGCAGATGCTGGAGTTTGAGCCGCACCCGCTGGACCTGCAGGCGCTGTGCCAGCAGCTGGTCGAGGAAGCGCGCATGCAGCAGCCCGGCAGCCTGTGCGAGCTGCGCCTGGACTACACGGCCGGAATCGGCCAGGGGCTTTACGACGAGAAGCTGCTGCGCCATATCTTCAGCAACCTGCTGTCCAACGCGGTCAAGTATTCGCCGCTGGGCGGCCTGGTGCTGTTCCGCGTTCGCAGCGAGGAAGACATGGTGATCCTGGAAGTCGAGGACCAGGGCATAGGCATTCCCGAAGACGAACTGCCCCACCTGTTCGAGTCTTTCCACCGCGCCAGCAACGTGGGCACCATCCAGGGCACGGGCCTGGGCCTGGCGATCGTGCGCAACGCGGTCGACATCCACGGCGGCACCATAGACGTGCGCAGCAGCGCCGGTTCGGGCACCACCTTCACGGTGCGCCTGCCGGCCAGGCACTGAAGGCCGCGCGTATGAACACGCCGCTCGTGATCCAGAGGCGCCGGCTGCTGCAGTCGCTGGCGGCGGCGGGTGCCGGCCTGTACCTGCCGGGCAGGGCGGCCGCGCAGACACGGCTGGCCGGCGACCCCTTCACGCTGGGCGTGGCCAGCGGCTCGCCTACCCACGACTCGGTGGTGCTGTGGACGCGGCTGGTGCTGGACGGCGATGAGTCCTTGCGCCTGCAAGCCGGCCCGGTGGCTGTGCGCTGGGAGGTCGCGCATGACGAGGGCTTTACCCGCATCGCGCAGGCGGGCCAGGCGCAGGCCGTGGCCGGGCTGGCGCATTCGGTGCACGTGGAGGTTGAGGGCCTGGAGCCCGACCGCTGGTATTTCTACCGCTTCGCTGTGGGCCATGCCGTGAGCGCCACCGGCCGCACGCGCACCTTCCCCGCGCTGGGCGCCGAGGTGGCGCGCCTGCGGCTGGCCTATGCCTCCTGCCAGCGCTGGGAGCACGGCTACTACAGCGCCTACCGGCACATGCGGGCCGAGGACCTGGACCTGGTGATGTTCCTGGGCGACTACATCTATGAATACCCCAACGCCGGCCAGGCCGTGCGCAAGCCCACCGGCGGCTGGGTGCTGACGCTGGACGACTACCGCGCGCGCTATGCACTGCACAAAAGCGATGCCGACCTGCGGGCCATGCACGCGGCCTGCCCCTGGCTGGTGACCTGGGACGACCATGAGGTGCAGAACGACTATGCGGGGACGTCCCCCGGCTACAGCGGGCCGCCGGTGGCCGATTTTGCGGCCCGGCGCGCCGCGGCCTACCAGGCGTTTTACGAACACATGCCGCTGCGCGCCTCGGTGCTGACCCGCGCCATGGCGGGCCTGGCCGGCGGCGCCGAGATGCGCATTTACCAGCGCCTGCCCTATGGCCGGCTGGCCTCGCTCTACATGCTGGACGCGCGCCAGTACAAGGACGCGCAGGCCTGCACGCGTGAGGGAAGGGCCGGCTCCAGCACGCTGAACCCGGCCAACTGCCCCGCCTGGAAGGACCCGGCGCGCAGCATGCTGGGCGCGCAGCAGGAAAGCTGGCTGGATGCCGAATGGGGCAGCGCCGCGGCCAGGGCCGGCGGCTGGAACCTGGTGGGCCAGCAGTCGCTTTTCGGCCAGCGCGATTTTCGCCCGGGACCGGGCCAGGTGCTGTGGAACGACGGCTGGGACGGCTATGCGGCGGCACGCACGCGTTTCACCGATTCGCTGCGCAGGCATGCCGTGGCGAATCCGGTGCTGCTGGGCGGCGATGTGCACGAGAACTGGGTCGGCCACGTCAAGGCTGACTATGCCGACGCGGCCAGCGCGGCCGTGGGTACCGAGTTTTGCGGCACCAGCATCAGTTCGCGCTCGACGGACAAGGCCAGAACCCCCGAGGTCCTGGCCGAAAATCCGCACTTTGTGTTTGCCGACTCGGAACGCAGGGGTTACGGCGTGGTGGAGCTGACGCCGGCCATGCTGACGGCCACGCTGCGTGTGGTCGACGACGTCACGCACGCCGACAGCGGGGTGCAGACCCTGGCGAAGTTCGCGGTGCAGGCCGGGCGGCCGGTGCTTGAAAAAGCCTAGGCGCCGCTAGGCCTTGTAAGTCGCCGAAAGGCCTTTGTCCAGGAAGGCATTGTTGGCCTCGCGCACCTTGGCGGCTTCGTCGTCATAGAGGAAAGGCAGGAAGGCATAGCGCCGTCCGCGCGTCACCGTGGAAACGGCGTGCAGCAGCGAGCAGGAAAACACCAGGGCGCCGCCCGCCGGGGGTTTGAAGGACCTGGGGCCGTATTCCGGGAAGCTGACTTCGCCGCCCTCGAAGTCTTCGTTGAGGTTGATGGACACGGCAAAACGCCTGTGGGCCGTCCCTCGGGTGGTGTTGTCGCGGTGGGCGTTGAAATGCGCTTGCTGGTCGGCGCGGTAGCAGCCGATGATGTAGCGCTCCATGCGGGTGACCTTGAACTGGTGCACCTTGGTGATCTCGGGAATGATGCGGCGCTGTATCCAGGCGCGCGCCGCCTTCACGACGGCGAGGTCGGTGATGTCGTAGTCCTCACGCCGTTTGTGCCCGTGGTCGTGGGCCAGGACGGTTTTGCCGTTCTCCTCGCGCATGAAGCCCGACTCCTGGCCCCCATGGGTTTCGTAAAGGGCGATGAGCTCCCGGCAAAAGGCCGGCGGAAAGACGTTCGGCAGCATGAGGATGGGGGCCTGCAACTCCATGCCCGCGAAGCGCGAGGGCGGCGGCAGGCCGGCCAGGCAGGACAGAAGCGCCTGCATATCGCCGGAACCCGCCAGGGGCAGTACTTTTAATACCCTGAGGGTCGGATCCAGCACAAAACACAGGCGGCGGATGCCGGCCCGCTTTTGCGCCATGTCGGCATCATGCGGCACCACGCCATAGAGCTCGCTCACCTGCGCGTCAAAGTCCCAGAGGAAGCGGTAGCCGGGATAGCGGTCGGCGACGCGTTTTTCGCTTTCATCGCCCGGGTCCAGGCTGACGCCAAAAAAAGAGCAGTGCGCGTCGTTGAAGATGTCCCGCCGCTCCAGGGCCATTTCTATGGCCGTCCGGCCCAGGGGCTCGGCGGCACTGGCGAAAAAGCACAGCACGATGTAACGACCGGCCGCGGCATGGATCGAGTAGCGCGGATTCGCGAAGGACCTTTGCCGGAACCAGGGCGCCGGATCGCCCGCGAGAAGGTTGAAGTATTTGCCCATCTGTTTTCGGGGATTGCTAGGGGTTGCCTGCTTCCAGCAGCGCGTTGATGGCGTTCAGGTCCGCCTCGCCCAGCGTGGCGTTCGCGGCCTTCAGGCGCAGGCCCTGGAGCAGGGTCTCGGCGCGTGCCTTGTGCCAGTCGCGCTGGGCCGCGAACAGCTGCTGCTCGGCATTGAGCACGTCCATGTTGATGCGTGTGCCGACGAGGTAACCCACCTTGTTGGCGTCCAGCGAGCTTTTGCTGGAGGTGATGGCCGAGGCCAGCGCCTCGGTTTGCGCCGCGCCGTTGAGGACGCCCGCGAAGGCCTGGCGCGCCTGGGCCACCGCTTGCCGGCGCGCCGCTTCCAGCTCTTGCGCGGCCTTGCCCTTCAGGGCCACGGCTTCGCGCACGCGCGATTGCACGCCGCCGCCGGCGTAGAGCGGGATGGTCAGGCTCATGCCGACCTGGGTGGCGCGTGATCGCACCGAAATGTCGGACGGGGAGGTGATGCTGCCCGAGGTGAAGTTGCTGCCGTAGGATGCCGTCAGGTCCAGGGTGGGCGAATGCGCCGCCTGGTTTTTGGCGATTTCGTGGTCGGCCACCTCCAGCGTTGCCTGGGCGATGCGCACCTGGATGGATTGTTCCCGCGCGCTGTCCAGCCAGGGCTGCAGGCCCGCCGGCTCCGTGCGCGGCAGGGAGCCGTCCGCGCGCAAGCCCGCCAGGCGGGCATGGGAAATCCCCAGGATGCGCGTCAGCTCGGCCAGCTTGTTCTGCAGTTCATTGCCGGCCACCACCGCCTGGGCGCGCGCCAGGTCCAGCCGGGACTGGGCCTCATGCACATCGGTCACGGTGCCGGTGCCGCCTTCGAAGGTGCGGCGGGCCAGGGCACGCTGCTGCTCCATCGCGGCTGTCTGCAGGTGGGCCACACGCTCGGCCTCCTGGGCGACCAGTATGTCGAGGTAGGCTTGCGCGGTGCGCAGGATCAGCTCCTGTTCGGCCAGCCGGAACTGCGCCTCGGCCAGCAATTCCTGTTGCCCGGCCTGGTCCAGCGCCGCCGATGCGGTGGCGCGCCACAGGGGCTGGCTCAGCTGCAGGTTCCAGCTGCGGGTATGCACGTCGCGCGCCACGGCAGGCAACTCGCTGAAAGAAGCTTGCCCGGCTTGCCGGCTGGCGGCGCCGACCAGGTTGACCGCGGGCAGCAGCGCGGCGCGCGCCTGCGGCACCCGCTCGCGCGCTGCCTGCAGGGTGTAGACGGCGCCGAGGTAAACGGGGTCGCGTGCCTGCGCCTGGCGGTAGATCTCGAGCAGGTCGGCGGCCGGCGCGCGGAAGGAGGCCAGCAGCAGCGGCAAGCCGGCCAGCCACAGCCGGCTACTCCAGGCATTCGGTGCGCGCTGTGGGTTTGATGTTTGAAGTGTGAAGCGCGGCGTATGCACCGGCCTTGGTTCGGGGTCCTGCACCTCGACCTCCCTGCTGTAGTGTTCAAATTTGAACCATACGGGAGGCCATGGACGCTTCTGCCGTCAATTGTCCGCAGCCGGACTTTCATTGCAGGAAATACCCGCGCGGAACGCAGCGAACGCGCCGGTGCGCCACGGCTCAGGTGGCGAGTTCGGCTTCTTCTTCGAGGTTGTCGCTCAGGAAGCCGCCGCTCTGGTGGGCCCAGAGGCGCGCGTAGAGGCCGCCATTGGCCAGCAGCGTGCGATGGTCGCCCTCCTCGACGATGCGGCCCTGGTCCAGCACGATGAGGCGGTCCATGGCAGCGATGGTCGACAGGCGGTGCGCGATGGCGATCACGGTCTTGCCCTGCATCAGGGTGTTGAGGCTGCCCTGGATGGCGACCTCGACCTCGGAGTCCAGCGCGCTGGTGGCTTCGTCCAGCAGCAGGATGGGCGCGTCCTTGAGCATCACGCGCGCGATGGCGATGCGCTGGCGCTGGCCACCCGAGAGCTTCACGCCGCGCTCGCCCACATGGGCGTCGTAGCCGTGGCGGCCGTGTGGATCGGTCAGGTCGGTGATGAAGTTATCAGCCTCGGCGCGCCGTGCGGCCAGGCGCATGTCGTCGTCGCTGGCGCCGGGGCGGCTGTAGGTGATGTTGTCGCGCACCGAGCGATGCAGCAGCGAGGTGTCTTGCGTCACCATGCCGATGTGGCCGCGCAGGCTGTCCTGGGTAACGTGGGCAATGTCCTGGCCGTCGATCAGGATGCGTCCGCCATCGAGGTCGTAAAACCGCAGCAACAGGTTAACCAGTGTCGATTTGCCGGCGCCGGAGCGGCCTATCAGGCCGATTTTCTCGCCGGGCCTGACGGTCAGCGTGAGTTTATCGATCACGGACTTGTTTTTGCCGTAGCTGAAGTCCACGGCCTCAAAGCGCACTTCGCCGCGCGGCACGTCCAGCGCGGCTGCATCAGGTGCGTCCACGATGGTGTGGGGCCGCGACAGCGTATTGATGCCGTCCTGCACGGTGCCCACGCTTTCAAAGAGGCTGGTGGTCTCCCACATGATCCAGTGCGACATGCCCTGCAGCCGCAGTGCCATGGCGGTGGCCGCGGCCACCGCGCCCGCGCCGACCTGGCCCAGGTGCCAGAGCCACAGCGAGGTGCCGGCCATGCCCAGGATCAGGCCCATGCTGAGCGTGTGGTTGACGATTTCAAACGCGCTGACGAGGCGCATCTGGGTATAGCCGGTCTTCATGAACTCCCCCATCGCGTCGCGCGCGAAGCCGGCCTCGCGCCGGGTGTGCGAGAACAGCTTGACGGTGGTGATGTTGGTGTAGGCATCGGTGATGCGGCCCGTCATCAATGAGCGGGCGTCGGCCTGCTGCTTGCCGATACGGCCCAACCGCGGCACGAAGTAAAAGAGGCTCGCGATGTAGAGCGCCAGCCAGACCAGGAAGGGCGCCACCAGTTTCGTGTCGAAGGCCGCGGCCAGCACCGTCATGGTGGCGATGTAGACGCCCATGGCCACCAGCACGTCGGCCAGCACGAAGAGCGTGTCGCGCACCGCCAGCGCGGTCTGCATGACCTTGGTGGTCAGCCGGCCGGCGAATTCGTCCTGGTAGAAGGACATGCTGTGCCCCAGCATGAGGCGGTGAAAATTCCAGCGCAGCCGCATCGGGAAGTTGATGGCCAGCGTCTGGTGCTTCACGGTGGTCTGCAGCGCCACGGCCGCGATGCTGGCCACCACGAGGAGCGCAAGCCAGCCCAGCGCAGTGCCGTGCTCGGCCCACAGCTTGGCGGGTGCCGTCGCACCCAGCCAGTCGACGATGCGGCCCAGCATCGCGAACAGCAAGGCCTCAAACACCGCCAACACCGCCGAGAGCAGCGCCAGCAGCAGGATGTAGCCGCGCGCGCCTTCGGTGCAGGCCCACAGAAAGGCCATGAAGCCCTTGGGCGGCAAGGCGGGGTCGGCGTCAGGGTAGGCGGGAAGCCGGCTTTCGAATCGTTTGAAAAAACCCATGGATGTCGGTGTCTTTGGTTTCAGGTGTCTGCTTATAAGGTGTTATGGCTGCAGGAGGGTTGATTTATTGGGGAAGGATTGATGCGCATCGCGCGATGCCGGCCACGCGGGCAGGTCAGCTGAAAAGCTCCAGCAGGCGGTCCAGGCCGCCTTCATTGATGGCCACCATGGCCTGCTCGCGCACGCGCGGCTTGGCGTGGTAGGCCACGGACAGGCCGGCCACGCCCATCATGGGCAGGTCGTTGGCGCCGTCGCCCATGGCGATGGCCTGCAGCGGGTTGATGCCCAGCTTGCCGCAGGTCTCGAGCAGCATTTTTTTCTTTTCCGCGCCGTCGCAGATGTCGCCCCAGGGCTGGTCCACCATGCGGCCGGTGAGAAAACCGTCCTCCACCTCCAGCACATTGGAGCGTGTGTAGTCGATGCCGAGCTCGTCGCGCACGCGGTCGGTGAAAAAAGTGAAGCCGCCGCTGACCAGCAGCACCTTCATGCCGGCCTGCTTGCAGGCCTTCACCAGCTCCGCCGCGCCGGGATTGAGCTGGAGGCGCTCGCGGTAGACCTGCTCCATGCTGGCCACGCTGACGCCCTTGAGCAGGGCCACGCGCTGGCGCAGGCTTTCCTTGTAGTCGGTGATTTCGCCGCGCATGGCCGCCTCGGTGATGGCCGCCACCTCGGCCTTGCGGCCGGCGGCATCGGCGATCTCATCGACGCATTCGATGTTGATCAGGGTGGAGTCCATGTCGAAGGCGATCAGCCTGAAATCGACTAGCTTGAGCTCGGGTGTGGCGACGTTGACGACGAGGCCGGGGGAGATTTCTGCGGGAGTCATGCGGGCGTGGTTTCCTTGGTGGGTTGTCCGAGTGAACGCAGGACGTCGCGCACCAGCTGGGCGCGGTCCTTGGGGTTTTCGAGCTCGCGCTCTATGCGCAGCTTGTCGTTGCCGGCCAGCCGGATATGCCGGTTCTTCTGGATCAGCTGCATGATGGCCATCGAGTCGATGGGCGGGTCCTTCTTGAAGGTGATGCTGATGGCACCGGGCGCGGCATCGACCTTGACCACGCCGTAAGGCCTGGCGATCACGCGCAGGCGGTGCACGTCGATCAGCGTCTGCGCCTGCGCCGGCAGCTTGCCGAAGCGGTCGACGATTTCTTCGAGCAGCGCGTCGATCTGGTCGGTGTTCTTGGCGGTCGCCAGCTTCTTGTAGAAGGACAGGCGCAGGTGCACGTCGCCGCAGTAGTCGTTGGGCAGCAGGGCCGGGGCGTGCAGGTTGATTTCGGTGGTGACGCTCAGCGGCGAGAGCAGATCAGGCTCGCGCCCGGCCTTGAGCGAGGCCACGGCTTCGCTGAGCATCTCGTTGTAAAGCTGGAAACCGACTTCCAGCATGTTGCCGCTCTGGTTTTCGCCCAGCACCTCGCCGGTGCCGCGGATTTCCAGGTCGTGCATGGCCAGGTAAAAGCCCGAGCCGAGTTCCTCCATCTGCTGGATGGCCTCCAGCCGCTGGCTGGCCTGCTTGGTCAGGCCCTCGATGTCGGGCACCATCAGATAAGCATAGGCCTGGTGATGGCTGCGGCCCACGCGGCCGCGCAGCTGGTGCAGCTGCGCCAGGCCGAAGCGGTCGGCGCGGCTCATCACGATGGTGTTGGCGGTCGGCACATCGATGCCGGTTTCGATGATGGTGGAGCACAGCAGCAGGTTGTGGCGCTGGGCGATGAAGTCCTTCATCACGCGCTCGAGCTCGCGCTCGGGCATCTGGCCGTGGGCCACGGCGATGCGGGCTTCGGGCAGGATTTCTTCGAGCTTTTCGCGCCGGTTCTGGATAGTCTCGACTTCGTTGTGCAGGAAGTAGACCTGGCCGCCGCGCTTGAGTTCACGCAGCACGGCTTCGCGGATCACGCCGTTGTTTTCGCTGCGCACAAAGGTCTTGATGGCCAGGCGGCGTTGCGGCGCGGTGGCGATCACGCTCAGGTCGCGCAGGCCCTCGAGCGCCATGCCCAGCGTGCGCGGAATCGGCGTGGCCGTGAGCGTCAGCACATCGACCTCGGCGCGCATCGCTTTCATGGCCTCTTTGTGGCGCACGCCGAAACGGTGCTCCTCGTCGATGATGAGCAGGCCCAGGCGCTCGAACTTCACGTCCTGGCTCAGCAACTTGTGCGTGCCGACCACGATGTCGACCGTGCCGTCGCCCAGGCCCTTGATGGCGGCGCTGATTTCCTTGCCGGAGCGGAAGCGGCTCATCTCGGCGATCTTGACCGGCCATTTGGCGAAACGGTCCACCAGCGTCTGGTAGTGCTGCTCGGCCAGCAAGGTGGTGGGCGCCAGCAGGGCCACCTGCTTGCCGCCGGTGACGGCGATGAAGGCGGCGCGCAGCGCGACCTCGGTCTTGCCGAAGCCCACGTCGCCGCAGACCAGCCTGTCCATGGGGCGCGGGCTGATCATGTCCTGGATTACGGCGTGGATGGCGGCGCGCTGGTCGGCGGTTTCCTCGAAACCGAAATCGTTGGCAAAGGTTTCATAGTCGCCGGGCGAGTAGCGGAAGGCATGGCCTTCGCGCGCGGCGCGGCGGGCGTAGATGTTGAGCAGCTCGGCGGCCGAGTCGCGTATCTGTTCGGCGGCCTTGCGTTTGGCTTTTTCCCACTGGCCGCTACCCAGCTTGTGCAGAGGGGCTTCTTCGGCGCTGACGCCGGTGTAGCGGCTGATCAGGTGCAACTGGCTGACCGGTACGTAGAGCGTGGCCTTGTCGGCGTATTCGAGGTGCAAAAACTCCTGCAGCAGTGGCGTGCCGTCGGCATTGGTGCCTTGGCCCAGGTCCATGTTGATCAGGCCGCGGTAGCGGCCTATGCCGTGCGCGCTGTGCACCACCGGGTCGCCGACGTTGAGCTCCGAGAGGTCCTTGATCAGCGCCTCGACGTCGCTGACCTGTTCCTGCTTTTTGTTGCGGCGGCGCACGGTGGCGCCGGCGGCAAACAGCTCGGTCTCGGTGATGAAATCGATGCCTTCTTCCAGCCAGCTGAAGCCGGTGTTGAGGGCGGCGGTGGCGATGCCCAGTTTTTCGTCGCTGGCCTGGAAGTCGGCCAGTGAGTCAAAGGCCGGCGGGCTGACGCTGCTGGCGCGCAGGAAGTCCAGCAGGCTTTCGCGCCGGCCTTCGCTTTCGGCCAGCACAAGTACACGGTGGGCGGTGTTGCGCACATGGCCCTTGAATTTGGCCAGCGGGTCTTCGGCGCCGCGCACCACGGCCATTTCACCGAGTTTCTGGAACTGGGCGTTGTCGGCCACGTCTTCCACTGTGGCGCGTATCGCCAGCTGGGCGTAGTCGTTGGCGCGCGCGTAGAACTGCTCGGTGCCCAGGAACAGGGACTCGGGCGGCAGCGCCGGGCGGTCGGGCGCATCGCGCACCAGGCGGTAGCGGTCCTTGGTGTCCTGCCAGAAGCGCTGGAAGGCCGGCTCCAGGTCGCCGTGCAGCACCACGGTGGCGTCATGGCCCAGGTAGTCGAACACCGTTGCGGTTTCTTCGAAGAACAGCGGCAGGTAGTACTCGATGCCGGCGGTGGCCACGCCGTTGCCCATGTCCTTGTAGATGCGGCTCTTGGTCGGGTCGCCGTCCAGCAGTTCGCGCCAGCGGCTGCGGAATTTGGCGCGCGCATCGTCGTCCATGGGAAATTCGCGCCCGGGCAGCAGGCGCACTTCGGGCACGGGGTAGAGGCTGCGCTGGCTGTCGGGGTCGAAGGTGCGGATGCTGTCGATCTCGTCGTCAAACAGGTCGACGCGATAGGGCACGGGGCTGCCCATGGGGAACAAGTCGATCAGCCCGCCGCGCACCGCGTATTCGCCGGGGCTGACCACCTGGGTGACGTGGCTGTAGCCGGCCAGTGTGAGCTGGGCTTTGAGGCGCGTTTCGTCGAGCTTTTGTTTGACCTTGAAATGGAAGGTGTAGCCGGCCAGGAAGCTGGGCGGCGCCAGCCGGTACAGCGCCGTGGTGGCGGGCACGATGACCACGTCGGCGCCGGTTTCCTTGTCGCGCTGCTGGATGCGCCACAAGGTGGCCAGGCGCTCGCTGATCAGGTCCTGGTGCGGCGAGAAGGTGTCGTAGGGCAGGGTTTCCCAGTCGGGAAACAGCGCGCAGCGCAGGTCGGGCGCGAAGAAGGCGATCTCGTCCATCAGGCGCTGGGCCGTGGTGGCGTCCGAAGTGACGATGGCGGTGAGCTTGCCGGCGGCTTTCTCGCGCGTGCCCAGGCGTGCCAGCAGCAGGGCATCGGCGGAGCCGGCGGGCTGGGGCAGGGTGTAGCGTTTGCCGGAGGCGAGTGGGGGTAGCTGCATGAATCGGTGCGACGGTGAGGGCGGGTTCAGTCAATCGGAAATGATTCGGCAAAAGCCAGGCACCCCAAACCATCCGGAGTGGGGTGCCTGCATATTTAGTCTTGGATTTTAGAATCTATGATGAAGTTATGACGACAAGCCCTGCCAATACCCGTCCTGAACCCCGTTTTTTTGTGCTGATCCCCTGTGCGGGGCAGGGAAGCCGGGCCGGAACGGCCAAAGCCAAGCAATACCAGCTGATTGACGGGCTGCCCATGGTGAGGCATACCGTGCAGGCTTTCCGGGCGCTGCCGGATACTTTTGCCGCCGTCTGGGTGGTGATTTCGCCGTCTGACGATGACTTTCTCGAGGTGTTTCCTGATTTCAACCTGGGCAATGAAGTCCTGCTGGTGGGCGGGGGCGCCACGCGGGCGGCGACGGTGCTCAACGGCCTCAAGGCCATGGTGGAGCAGCCCGGCGGCGCGGCCCTGGGCGACTGGGTGCTGGTGCACGATGCGGCGCGCTGCCTGGTCACGCCCGAGCAGATCAAGGCTTTGATCCGCGAATGCCGCAACGATGCGGTGGGCGGCCTGCTGGCGCAAAAGCTGCCCGACACGCTGAAAACCGAACGCGAGGGCCGTGTGGCCTCCACCCTGGACCGCAGCGACAAATGGCTGGCGCAAACGCCGCAGATGTTTCGCATCGGGGCCTTGATCGACGCCTTGCGGCAGGCCGGGGATGCCGTCACCGACGAATCCAGCGCCATGGAGGCGGTGGGCTTTTCACCCCGGCTGGTGAGCGGCAGCGCGCAGAACTTCAAGGTCACCTATCCCGAAGATTTTGCGCTGGCTGAAGCCATTTTTGAGCGGCGCAGGAAATAGCACATGGCGACCCCGTCAACCCCATTCGACCTACTTCTTTTTTGTAAGGCCCCACGATGACCACCATGAACTTTCGAATCGGTGAAGGCTGGGACACGCATGCCCTGGTGCCCGGGCGCAAGCTCATCATAGGCGGGGTCGATATTCCGCACGCCGTAGGCCTGCTCGGCCATTCGGATGCCGATGTGCTGCTGCACGCGATCACCGATGCGCTGCTGGGCGCGGCGGGGCTGGGCGATATCGGCTCGCATTTTCCGGACACTGACGCGCGCTTCAAGGGCGCGGATTCCTCGGTGCTGCTGACCGAGGTGGGGCGGTTGCTGGCCGAGCGCGGTTGGAAGATCGTCAATATCGACAGCACTGTGATTGCCCAGGCGCCCAAGCTCGCTCCGCACATTGCCGCGATGCGCGGCAATATCGCCGCCGCTTTGGGGCTGGACGCCGGGCAGGTCAATGTGAAGGCCAAAACCGCCGAGAAGCTGGGGCCGGTTGGCCAGGGCCTGAGCATGGAGGCCCGCGCTGTGGTGCTGCTGCAGGGCTGACTAGCTGCGGCGCAGCTTGATGTGCGCGGCCAGGCCGCCCGAACCGGTGTTGGCCAGGCCGAACACGCCGCCCATGCGGTGAATGGTTTTTTCCACGATCGCCAGGCCCAGGCCCGCGCCGGTGGCGGCCGTGCGAGCGGCATCGCCGCGGAAGAACGGCCGTGTGAGTTTTGAGAGGGTTTCGGGCGCCACGCCCATGCCGTGGTCGCGCACCTTGATCAGCACCCACTGGTCGCGGCTCTTGGCGGCGATATCGACCAGCGCGATGCCGGTCTCTGGCGTCTTGCCGTAGCGCCTGGCGTTTTCCAGCAGGTTGGCGATCACGCGGGACAGCTCGACCTCGTCGGCCAGCACGGCCATGTCGTCGGGAATGGCGACGGTCACGCGCATGTCCTCGTAGTCGGCCACGGCATAGACCGCGGCATCGACCACCGCGTTGAGCGACACCCGTTCCAGCCGCGGCGGCTCGGGCCGGGCGTAATCGAGGAATTTGTCGATGATGGCGTCCAGCTGGGTGATGTCGGCGGCCATGTGTTCGCGCGCGTCGGCATCGGTGACGCTCATCTCGGTTTCCAGGCGCAGGCGCGCCAGCGGCGTGCGCAGGTCGTGCGAAATACCGGCCAGCATGATGACCCGGTCCTGCTCGATCTTGGAGAGCTGCTCGGCCATGCGGTTAAAGCCGATGTTGACTTCACGGATCTCGCTGGTGGCGACCTTCTCGTCGAGCAGGCTGGCGTCGAAATCGCCGTCGCGCATACGGCTTGCCGCAAAGGACAGCTGCTTGAGCGGCCGGTTGATCAGCCGGGCGATAAAGGCCGCCCCCGCCAGCGACAGCACAGCCGCGGTGATCAACCAGATGACCCAGGTGCTGTTGCGGGACGGGCCTATCTTGGATGGGTCGGTAAGCAGCCAGTAGGAGTCGCCGTCAATGGCGAAGCCCACCCACAGGCCCTTCTGGCCGTTGACGCTGCTGGCCACGACGGTGCCGCTGCCCAGCCGCGCCTTGAGCTCCTCGGCGGTGCGCTCGCCGAGCTCGTCGCTTTCGAACAGCTCGAACTTGTCCTTGGGTTCGCGCGGCGTGATGCGCACGCGCTCTTCGTCGGCCAGGGTCTTGATCAGCGAGACGCGGGCGATGGCGTCGGAATAGCGCAGGGCGGCCCGGCTCAGGTTGACGAGGGAGGCCAACTGCTGCGCGCTCTGGATGGCGCGCGGCTCGGATTCAAGCGCCCGGAAGGTCTGCAACCAGGCCACGATGGAGCCGAACAGCAGCAGGGACAGAAAGAAAAATGTCCGCCAGAACAGGCTGAAGCCGCGCCGTGGGCGCATTTCCAGCGGTGCCGGTGCGGTTTCAAGAGGGGCCGGGTTGGTGGCGTCCATAAAAAGTGGGTACGTGCCGGGTGGGCGGGCTGGAAATGGACGTTAGCACGATACGCTCGCGCCACGGCAGACAAGCTGTAGCCGCCTGTTGCACGCGCACGTCATGTGGAGTTTTTCCAGCATGAGCCGCAGGGCCGGCTTTGCCGGACTGCAGGCGGGCGGCCCCCTCGGGGGGCAGCGCATTACACGAAGCCGAAGGCGAAGTGAAAAGCGTGGGGGCTAGTTAGTGCCGTCCGGCACGAACACGTAGCCTATGCCCCAGACCGTCTGGATGTAGCGGGGCACCGCCGCATCGACTTCGATCAGCTTGCGCAGGCGCGAGACCTGCACGTCCAGGCTGCGGTCAAAAGGCTCGAACTCGCGGCCGCGGGCCAGCTGCGCCAGCTTTTCGCGCGACAGCGGCTGGCGCGGATGCCGCACCAGGGTCTTGAGCATGGCGAACTCGCCGGTGGTCAGGGGCAGTTCCTCGCCGTTTTTGTGCAGGGTCCGCAGGCCCATGTCGAAAGAGAAGGGGCCGAAGGTGATGACTTCCTGGTCGCTGGACGGCGCGCCGGGCACTTCGGCGGTGGGGCGGCGGCGCAGCACGGCGTGGATGCGGGCCAGCAGCTCGCGGGGATTGAAGGGCTTGGCGAGGTAGTCGTCCGCGCCGACTTCCAGGCCGACGATGCGGTCCACGTCTTCGCCCTTGGCGGTCAGCATGATGATGGGGGTGCGGTCGTTGGCCGCGCGCAGCCGGCGGCAGATGGACAGGCCGTCTTCGCCGGGCATCATCAGGTCCAGGACGATCAGGTCGACGGCGTCCCGCAGCATGATGCGGTTCAGGGCCTTGCTGTCTTCGGCCAGGATGACTTCGAAACCCTCCTGGGCGAGGTAGCGGCGCAACAGGTCGCGGATGCGGGCATCGTCGTCAAGGATCAGGATTTTGTCGGCACGGGCGTTAGGTTGGGCTTGGGTCATAGTCGTCTGGTAATTTGTAACAGAGCCATTTTGAAGGCTGAAAACACGAGATGTCTCGTTTTTCAGTCGGTTTGACACACTGTTACAAAAGTTGCGGCGCTGTGCAACTGTGAGCGCGGCTGCAGGCCTTGTTGTCGCAATGCTCCTACAGGCATAGGCGAAATCACATGCAAAAATGGGCGGCCGTTTCTGCGCACCTGTTGCTGCAGGGCGTTACCCGCCGTAAACAGAAACCGGCCAAGCCCAAAAACGGGCATAGGCCGTCGTCACCTTGGGGCTCCGAATGACTTGCAAAAGCCATAAAAAGCGCGCCAGCCCTGACGGATGTTTATGGGTTTTTTCTCTTTTTCAGCCCAGCGCTGAGAACACCCCTCGAAAGGTTTTTCTGATGCGAACTCCCACCCTGATCGCCGCATGCGCCCTGTTTGCCGGCGCCGCGCTGGCCTCCAGCGCCATGGCCCAGACCCTGCAGCATGAAACCCTGCAGAACGTGGCCCAGCTGTCGGCCAGCGGTTCCGTCGAGGTGCAGCAAGACCTGCTGTCAATTTCCCTGAGCACCACGCGCGACGGCAGCGACGCCGGCGTCGTGCAGAGCCAGCTCAAGCAGGCCCTGGACAGCGCGCTCACGCAAGCCAAGCAGGCGGCCGCGCCGGGCCAGATGGACGTGCGCACCGGCAATTTCAGCCTCTACCCGCGCTACGGCAAGGACGGCAAGATCAACGGCTGGCAGGGTTCGACCGAGCTGGTGCTGGAAGGCAAGGACTTTCCGCGCATCACCGGCACGGCGGGCAAGATCCAGACCCTCACCATGAGCAACGTGAGTTTTGCCCTGAGCCGTGAGCAGCGCGCCAAAGTCGAGGGCGAGGCCCAGGCCCAGGCGATAGAGCGCTTCAAGGCCAAGGCCGGTGAAATCGCGCGCGGCTTCGGCTTTTCCAGCTACAGCCTGCGCGAGGTCTCCATCAACGCCAACGACCAGGGTAGCCCGCCGCGCCCCCGCATGATGGCGATGGCCAAGGCTGAAATGGCCGATGCCGGCGTTCCGGTGGAGGCCGGCAAGAGCACGGTGCTGGTCAATGTGTCGGGTTCGGTGCAGATGAAGTGATGAAACGGGGCGGCCAGGACCGCCCCGGACCGCTCAGGCCGCCGAGGCGCAGGCTTGCTGCTTGCGGCGGCGATGGCGGGCGACGACCTTGGCGCGCAGGTGGTCGTATGCCCAGTTGAAGCCGAAGGTGTAGGGCAGGAAAAACAGCACGATCGCGATGTCCAGCACAAAGGCTTCCCACAGGCCTATGTCCAGCCACCAGGCGGCCAGCGGCACCACCGCCATGATCAGGCCGATTTCAAACAGCACGGCATGCACGGCACGCGCCGCCAGGGTGCGTTCAAAACCCATGCGGCGCTGCGCCCGGTCGAACAGGGCGTTGAACAGCATATTCCAGCTCATGGCCATGAGAGAGACCATCAGGGTCAGCAGGCCCATGTGCGCCAGCGAATAGCCGAGCAGCCAGGCGCCCAGGGGCGCGCAGATGGCGATGGCCAGGACTTCAAACCCGAGGGCGTGGAAAAAACGTTCTTTGAGGGATTTCTGCAGACTCACGATGCACTTCACTTTCTGACTGTTCGGGCCCCATCAGCATGGATGCTGGGTGGCCATGAGGGTATTTTCATCGTTATTTCGAATACATTAAAATCAATAACTATCGTAAAAATAGATATAAAGCCGTCCTATGCGCCACTCCCCGGAAGCCCTGACCGCTTTTGCCGAGGCTGCCACCCTGGGCTCGTTTTCGGCCGCGGCGCGCAAGCTGGGCAAAAGCCAGTCCACCGTCAGCAGTGCCATCGCCAACCTGGAAATTGACCTGGGCATCACGCTGTTTGACCGCAGCAGCCGCAAGCCGGCCCTGACGGAGCACGGCAGGGTCATGCTGGGCAAGGTGCAGGAAATCCTGGCGGCCAGCGACCGGCTGGACCGCGCCGCCAGCCAGCTGGGCGGCGGCATGGAGCCCAAGCTCAGCGTGGTCTGGTCCGACACCTACCAGTCCGACCGGTTTGAGGAAATGCTGCTGGCGTTCGAGCAGCGCTTTCCGGACCTTGAGTTCGAATGCCTGATTGCCGAGCACGGCGACCTGGTCTCGCTGGTGCAGACCGGGCGGGCGCACATAGGCGTGGTGGCCGCGCAAAACGCCTACCCGCCGGACATCGGCTCGGCCACCATTGCCGAGCAGTCTGAAATCACGCTGTTTGTGGCCACAGGCCACCCGCTGGCCGGCATGAAGGACATCACGCCCGAGCTGCTGGCCGGCTTCAGGGAATTGCGGCTCGATACATATATAGAGGGAGAGCAGGGCGCCCAGGGCCTGCCCCAGTCGCGCCGCGCTTGGTCGGCGCCCAGCTACCTCATGCTGATGGAAATGGCGGTGCTGGGTTTTGGCTGGGCGGCGATTCCGCGCTGGATGGTGACGCGTTTTGCCACCGGCAAGCTCAGCGAGCTCGACGCGCGCGGCTGGCCGCGGCGCGTGCCCGTCGATGCCGTGTGGTCGCGCCAGCGTTCCCTGGGCCGCGCCGGCACCTGGCTGTTGCAGGAAATGCTGGCGCCTGCAGGGCCCGCAAATCCGGCCGGGATTCCGGTCGAGATGTGAAAAAGCCCGCAGCCTGGGCGGGCATGCGGGCGGGCGGGTGGCGACGGGCGCGGCAAGCGCGCTTGCGTCAAGGCCGGTCAGAAGCGGTAGCGCAGGCCCAGGCTGGTGGTGCTGACGCGTTCCTTGCCGGTGCCGACGAACTTCAGGTTATGTTCGTCCCATGCCAGCACGGCCGACAGGGCCGGGGTAAAAGCCCATTCGGCGCCTATGCCGTAAGACACGCCCCAGTTGTTGTCGCTGCCGGAGGCCAGGCCGGAAGCCGGCGAGGCGGACACGCGGGTGTGCCCGTAGGTCGTTCCCAGCTTGCCCAGCAGGTTGAAGGAGTTGCTCAGCGGCAGGCGTCCGACCAGGCTCAGGCTGATGCCTTGCGCTTCGGTCTGCCCGCCGCCGCGGTTGGCCTTGCCGAAATCGGTGTAGCCCAGTTCCAGGCCGAAGTTGTTGTTGAAGTAGCTGCCGCCGTAGAGGTTGTACGAGGTGTCCTTGTTGTCAGACGGGAAACCGCCGGCACCGCTGGGCAGCGAGAAGTCCGACTGGCCCACGTTCAGGCCGAAATAGCGCGAGCCCGGCGCATAAAAGGAATAGTTGCTGCTGCTCGACATGCCGGTGCTGGAGCTCGAGCTGCTCTGGGCTTGCGCGCCGGTGGCGGCCGCCAGCGCGGCCGCGGCCAGTAAGGTGGCGGAAAAGGTTTTTGTCAAAGATGGCATGGTGCTTCCTTCAATGGATTTCAATGGATGAATGGGCGGCGTCACGCTTGTGGCAAAACGGCCGCAAGTTGTTGATTTCCGTCGTGAAATTTAAGATGCGCCCGGGTGCACTTTTGTGGGTGCAAAAGTTAAATCCCTGTAGGACAAGCGGAAGTTTGCCCGCGGAGTTTGCGCACAGCAGGACGCAGTGGCGCGGCGCAATGCGGGGCTTCTGAGCCGATTTTTGCGGTGCTAAAGTCAGGGCATGCCGCTCATTACCTACCTGCCCGGAAGCACAGCGCTGGTCCTGGATTCTCCCCACAGCGGAACGGTCTATCCGGCGGATTTCCGGCACGCCTGCGAACTCGCCGTGCTGCGCAGTGCCGAAGACACCCATGTCGAAAAACTCTACGACTTTGCCCCCGCGCTGGGCGTGCATTGGGTGGAGGCGCACTTTCCGCGCAGCTACCTCGACGCCAACCGCAACACCACGGAAATGGACGTAAGCCTGCTGGACGGGCCCTGGCCCGGACCGGTGGAGACCGACCCCAAAATATTGTCCAAGGTGCGCCTGGGCAAGGGCCTGATCTGGCGCACCACGGATGAAGGCGTGCCGCTGTACGACCGCAAGCTGGGCGTGGCGGAAATCCAGGCGCGCATAGAGCAGTGCTGGAAGCCCTACCACGCGGCCGTTGCGCGCGCGATTGACGCCGCCCATGAGGCGCACGGCTACAGCATCCACATCAACTGCCATTCCATGCCCGCGGTGGCCTCCAGCAGCGCCACGGATTTTCCGGGCGAGGCGCATGCCGACTTCGTGGTGGGCGACCGCGAAGGCACGACGGCCAGCAAGGCCTTGTCCAGGCTGGTGTGCGAACACCTGAAGGCGCGCGGCTACAGCGTGGCCTACAACCACCCCTACAAGGGCGTGGAACTGGTTCGCCGCTACAGCCGGCCCGCCGAACACCGGCACAGCATCCAGCTCGAAATCAACCGCAAGCTGTACATGGATGAAAGCAGCTTCGCGCTGACACCCGGCGCCGAATCGCTCAAGGCCAGTTTGCACTCGCTGGTCGAGCGGCTGCTTAAAACCGACCCCCGCGCAATGTGAAAGCCCGCGGGCCGCCGTCCGCATTTTTTGCCCAAAACCCGCCGCCATGCTTACCTTTTTCAGCGACAGCCACCATGCCCATGCCCCGCAGCACGAATTTTTCCGCGGCGAGCGTGTGCCCTGTTTTGAAACACCGGCGCGCGCCGAATATGTCAAAGCCCGTTTGAGCGAACGCGGCCATGTGCTGCAGACGCCGGATGCCGACAGCCGCGCGGTGCTGGCCCAGGTGCACAGCGCCCGCTACCTCG
Organism: Polaromonas sp. P1_A2; assembly: GCF_056406895.1. NCBI lineage: Bacteria > Pseudomonadati > Pseudomonadota > Betaproteobacteria > Burkholderiales > Comamonadaceae > Polaromonas > Polaromonas sp. P1_A2. The sequence goes on from NZ_JBFTZI010000002.1 coordinate 324,873, forward strand.
CGTTTCTGGAGCATGCCTGGCGCGACTGGGTGCAACTGGAAGCCGGCAACGAACAGCGCCAGCCCTTTCCCTCGGTATGGCCGGTGCGCTCGCTGCGCAGCGACGTGGAGCCGCTCAACTTCACCGCGCGGCTGGGCTTGTATTCGATGGACAACGGCACGCCGCTGTCGGCCGGCACCTGGCAGGCCGCCAAGGCCGGCGCGGATGCCGCCGCCAGCGCCGCGGCTTTGCTCACGGCAGGCGAGCGCGCCGTGTTCTGCTGCAGCCGCCCGCCCGGGCACCACGCGGGGCCAGACTTCATGGGCGGCTATTGCTTTTTGAACAACGCTGCCGTGGCCGCCCAGGCATTGCGCGATGGCGGCGCGGCGCGCGTGGCGGTGCTGGACGTGGATTACCACCACGGCAACGGCACCCAAAGCATTTTTTACGACCGTGCCGACGTACTGTTTGTGAGCCTGCATGGCGACCCCATGACCGAGTACCCGTTTTACCTGGGCCATGCCGACGAGACCGGCACGGGCGAGGGCGCGGGCTTTAACCTGAATCTGCCGCTGCCGGCGGGCTGCACGGCGGCGCGCTGGTTCGAGGCGCTGGAAGCGGCCTGCCTGCGCATCGCCGGCTTCAAGCCGCACGCGCTGGTGGTGTCGCTGGGGCTGGACACCTTTGCCGGGGACCCGATCTCCAAATTCGCGCTGCAGCCGGACGACTTCATCCGCCTCGGCGAACGCCTGGGCAAGCTGGGCCTGCCCACGGTGTTTGTGCTCGAAGGCGGCTACGCGGCTGCCGAACTGGGCACCAATGCGGTCAACGTCATTGAAGGTTTTGAAGGCCGCTGATGGACAAAGTCGATTGTGTGGTGATAGGTGCGGGTGTGGTGGGCCTGGCCGTGGCGCGTGCGTTGGCGTTGCGGGGCAGGGAGGTCATGGTGCTGGAGGCCGCCGATGCGATAGGCACGGGCACCAGCTCGCGCAACAGCGAGGTGATACACGCCGGCATCTATTACCCGCAAGGCTCGCTCAAAGCCCGGCTGTGCGTGGAAGGCAAGGAACTGCTGTATGCCTACTGCGCCGAACGCGGCATAGGCCACAGGCGCTGCGGCAAACTGATTGTGGCGACCAGCCAGGCGCAGGTCGCGCAGCTGCAGGGCATACGCGACAAAGCCGAGGCCAACGGGGTGAACGACCTGGTGCTGCTGACGCGCGAAGAAGCGCGTGCGCTGGAGCCGCAGCTCGAATGTGTGGCCGCACTGCATTCACCCAGCACCGGCATCGTCGACAGCCACGGCCTGATGCTGGCGCTGCAGGGCGACCTCGAGAACGCGGGCGGGCTGGTTGCGCTCAATTCACCGCTGGCCCGGGCGGAATGCCTGCAGGGTGCCATCCATCTCACAGCGCAAGACGGTACGGCGCTTGAAGCCACCACCGTCGTCAACGCCGCGGGCCTGCAGGCCCAGCAACTGGCCGGGCGCTTTTCCGGCTTATCCCCGCAGCATGTGCCGCCCAGCCACTACGCCAAGGGCAACTACTTCACGCTGCCCGGGCGCTCACCGTTCAACCGCCTGATCTACCCCGTGCCCGAGGCCGCCGGCCTGGGCGTGCACCTGACGGTGGACATGGGCGGCCAGGCCAAGTTCGGCCCCGATGTGCAGTGGGTGGATTCGCCCGACGACCTGGTGGTGGACCCGGCGCGGGGCGAGGCTTTTTACGCCGAGGTGCGCAAGTACTGGCCGGCGCTCGCCGATGGGGCGCTGACGCCGGGGTATGCCGGTATACGGCCCAAGATCCAGGCGCCCCATGAGGCCGCCAAGGACTTTCTCATCCAGGGGCCCCGCGATCACGGCGTGGCGGGCCTGGTCAACCTCTTCGGCATTGAATCGCCGGGGCTCACGAGTTCGCTGGCGATCGGTGATTACGTGAGCCGGATGCTGTAAAGCCGCTTACTGCGCCGCCCAGCCGCCGTCCATGTTCCAGGCCACGCCGCGCACATTGTTGCCGGCCGGTGAGCAGAAAAACACCGCCAGCGCGCCCAGTTCTTCGGGCGTGGTGAACTGCATCGAGGGTTCTTTTTCGCCCAGCAGTTGTTTGGTGGCCGCCTCGTTGCTGATGTTGCCGGCGGCGGCCTTGGCGTCCACCTGTTTTTGCACCAGGGGCGTGAGCACCCAGCCGGGGCAGATGGCGTTGCAGGTGACGCCCGTGGTGGCGTTTTCGAGTGCGGTGACTTTGGTCAGGCCCACGATGCCGTGCTTGGCGGCTACGTAGGCGGATTTTTCGGCCGAGCCGACCAGGCCGTGGACCGAGGCCACGTTGATGATGCGGCCCCAGCCCTTGCCGCCGTTGGCCGCCAGCATGGCGGGCAGGGCCAGGCGGGTGGCATGGAAGGCGCTGCTCAGGTTGATGGCGATCACGGCGTCCCAGCGCTCGACCGGGAAGTTCTCGACGCGCGCCACGTGCTGGATGCCGGCGTTGTTGACGAGAATGTCGACCTGGCCGAACTGCGCGGCGGCGTAACGCATCATGTCCTCGATGTCGGCGACCTTGCTCATGTCGGCGCCGTGGTAGGCCACGCGCGCGCCCAGCGCTTCCACTTCGGCCTTGGGGCCATCCACGTCGCCGAAGCCGTTGATCACGATGTTGGCGCCCTGCGCCGCCAGCGCTTTGGCGATGCCCAGGCCTATCCCGCTGGTCGAGCCGGTGACGAGGGCTGTTTTACCTTTGAGCATATTGTTTCTCCGGATGATTTACGATGGTTGAACTGGGATCCCGAACCTCGCGCCGTGCACCTGGCGCCGGGCTGATTTCTCAAGCAATTATCAAGCCTTTGAATTGAACCGCCGCACCATGACCCAACCTACGCTGAACTACGTAAACTGCCCCGATGCCGGCGGCGGCCACCGCATGGCTTACTGGCAGTGGGGCCGGCCGGACAGTGCGCACCTGATCGTCTGTGTGCACGGCCTGTCGCGCCAGGGGCGCGATTTTGACGTGCTGGCGCGGGCGCTGTCCGGGCAGGCCGATGTGCGCGTGGTCTGCCCCGATGTGGTGGGCCGCGGTGAAAGCGACTGGCTCAAGGACCCCATGGGCTACCAGCTGCGCACCTATGCGGGCGACATGCTGGCGATGCTGGGCCAGTTGCACGCCCAGGCGCCGGCAGCCTCGCTGGACTGGGTGGGTACCAGCATGGGTGGACTGATCGGCGTGGCGGTGTGTGGAACGCCCAACCTGCCCTTGCCGGTGCCGGTGCGCCGGCTGGTGCTCAATGACGTGGGGCCGGCCATCGAGTGGCAGGCGATTGTGCGCATAGGCACCTACCTGGGCCAGGCCGGCCACTTCGGCTCGGTGCAGGAAGCGGCCGATGCGATGTGGGCGATCTCCCAGAGCTTCGGCCCGCACACGCCCGAGCAGTGGCTGGCGCTGTCGCGCCCCATGCTCAGGCGCGTCTCCGAAGCCGCCGATGCCAAGTGGCGCCTGCACTACGACCCGGCCATCGCCGTACCCTTCAAGCAGGAAACCGAGGAATCCGCGCGCCAGGGCGAGGCCATGCTCTGGCAGCTCTACGACAATATCAAGGCCGAAACCCTGGTGATACGGGGCCGGCAATCCGACCTGCTGAGCCCGCAGACAGCCCTGGCCATGACGCAGCGCGGGCCGCGTGCCCGCGTAGTGGAATTCGAAGGCGTGGGACATGCGCCCACGCTGATCGCGCCCGACCAGCTCGCCGCCGTGACGGGCTTTTTGCTGGGCTGAGGCCGCGCAACCATTTGACTGAAGTTTCATGAAAAGCAACGTGGTCGGGCCCGGTGGCCCGACAGCCTCCCAGGGGGCGAATGCCTCCATCGTGACCGCCACGGCCGACAGCCTGCCCGACCAGCCGCATGCGCTGGCCCGCGCCCGCGCGTTCGCCGAGCCCCTGATCGCCAGCGAAACGCATGACACGGGTGAAAACATCCTCGCCCATGCCGACGCGGTGGCGGCCATCCTGAAGACCATAGGCGGCTCCGAAGCCATGCAGGCGGCCAGCTACCTGGTCTATGCCTGCCAGCATTTGAACAAGCCGCAGGAAGTGATCACCAAGGCCTTCGGCGCCAACTATGCCGCGTTGGCGATGGAGACCACCAAGCTGGTCCAGGTGCAGCGCCAGGCACGTTCGGCGAATGCGAAAGCCCAGCTGCTGGACGACCCGGCCGCGCAGACCGAAAACGTGCGCAAGATGCTGCTGGCGTTTTCGCGCGACCTGCGGGTGGTGATGCTGCGCCTGGCGTCCCGCCTGCAGACCCTGCGCCACTATGCCGCGACGCGCCAGACCGCGCCGCTGCCGCTGGCCTACGAGTCGTTGCATGTTTTTGCGCCGCTGGCCAACCGCCTGGGCATCTGGCAGATCAAATGGGAGATGGAAGACCTGGCCTTCCGTTTCCTGGAGCCGGAAACCTACAAGCAGACGGCACGCCTGCTCGACGAAAAGCGGGTGGAGCGCGAAGGCTTTATGGAAGCCCTGCGCGCGCAGCTGGAGCGCGAACTCAACCAGAACGGCATTGCCGCGCTGGTGCAGGGCCGGCCCAAGCACATCTACAGCATCGTGAAAAAAATGCGCGGCAAGTCGCTGGACTTCGAGCAGGTCTTTGACATACGCGCGCTGCGCGTGATCGCCGCCGATGTGAAGGGCTGCTATGCGGCGCTCGGCTACGTCCATTCGCGCTTCACGCCGGTGGACGGCGAGTTCGACGACTACATCGCCAAGCCCAAGAGCAACGGCTACCAGTCGCTGCACACCGTGGTGCGCGACGAGGCGGGCAGGGCGGTGGAAATCCAGGTGCGCACCCAGGCCATGCACGACCATGCCGAGCACGGCGTGGCGGCGCACTGGGCTTACAAGGAGGCCGGCACCAAGGGCTACGGCGGCGTTTCGGCCAGCAGCGAGTACGACGCCAAGATCGCCGTGCTGCGGCAACTGCTGGCCTGGGAGCGCGACCTCTCAGGCCCGGCGGCCCAGCGCGCGCGCGACGACAAGCAGGGCTTGTTTGAGGACCGTATCTACGTGCTGACGCCTGATGCCGCCATCGTGGAGCTGCCGCAGGGCGCGACCACGGTGGACTTTGCCTACAGCGTGCACACCAGCCTGGGCCACCGCTGCCGCGGCGCGCGCATCGACGGTGTCATGGTGCCGCTGAACACACCGCTGCAAAACGGCCAGACCGTGGAGGTGATCACCGTCAAGGAGGGAGGGCCCTCGCGCGACTGGCTCAACCCTGAACTCGGTTTTCTGAGCAGCCATCGTGCGAAGTCCAAGGTGCGTGCCTGGTTCAACGCGTTGGCCATGGAACAGACCGTGGCCAGGGGCCGCGAGGCCGTGGAAAAACTGCTGCAGCGCGAAGGCAAGACGGCGATGAAGCTGGACGACCTGGCGGCGCAGCTCGGCTTCAAGGCGGCGGATGATTTGTTTGAGGTGGTGGGCAAGGACGAGTTGTCGCTGCGCACGATAGAGAACATGCTCAGGCCGCCCGAACCGGTCCTGAGCCAGGACGATTACGTGCTGGCAAAAAAAGCCCGGGCACCCAACCCGAACGCCAAGAAGGCGGCGGGCGGTGTGCTGGTTGTCGGCATGGGATCCCTGCTCACGCAGCTGGCCAAATGCTGCAAGCCCGCGCCGCCCGACGAGATCCTCGGCTTTGTCACCAAGGGCAAGGGCGTCAGCATTCACCGCAGCGACTGCAGCAACTTCCGCAACATGGCCGCCGGCAGCCCGGACCGTGTGATCGAGGTGCAATGGAATTCGCCCAAGACACCCGACGGCGCGGTCTACCCGGTGGACGTCGCCGTCGAGGCGGCCGACCGGCAGGGCCTGCTGCGCGATATTTCCGAAGTCTTCGCCAAGGAAAAGATGAACGTGATCGGCGTGCAGACGCAGTCGGTGAAAGACAACCGCGGCGGCACGGCCTGGATGACTTTCACCGTGGAAGTGGCGCAATCAGGCCGCCTCAACCAGGTGCTGGCCGTCGTCGCCGAGGTGCCGGGCGTGCGCTCCGCGCGCAGGCGCTGAGTTGCGAGTTGCGTTGGGAATCTGTTTTCACCAGCATGAGCCGCGGAACCGGCTTCGCCGGGCCGCAGGCGCAGCGGCCCCCGAGGGGCTGGAGCCCGCGGCTCCAAGCCTGCCTGCGCAGGCTTGGACAGAGGCGAAGCGTCTCGCGAGCCGCGGCCTGCAAGGCCTCGGGAGCGACACGAAGTGCGCGACCGTGGGGGCCAAATTTACGTGCTATACTGCTAGCTTCGAACAGTCCTTAGGCGCGTAGCTCAGCTGGTTAGAGCACCACCTTGACATGGTGGGGGTCGTTGGTTCGAGTCCAATCGCGCCTACCAATTCCCTCGAAACGGTTCCTGTCCAGGCCTTCGCATCCATGATGCGGGCCCATCACACAGGGTAAACCAAGGGGATTGTGTACATCAGAATTCCTAGAATGTATTGAACCCCGGCGCTTGGTCGCTGGCCGTCATTCAGAGGAGAAATCAGTGCCAAAAAGCAAATCCACCAGCCCGGCATCCGGCCTTCCGCCTTCACAGGGCGATGCGGCTGCCGACGGCAATTCCGGCGCCAGAAGCGCCCGGGCTGCCGGCAAGGCTGCGGCGTCCCGCGTGATCAAGAAGTACCCGAACCGGCGGCTCTACGACACCGAGACCTCGACCTACATCACGCTCACCGAAGTGCGGCAACTGGTGATGGAGAGCGCCGATTTTGTGGTGCGCGATGCCAAGACCAACGAAGACCTGACGCGCAGCATCCTGCTGCAGATCATTCTCGAGGAAGAGACCGGCGGCGCGCCCATGTTCACCGAGGCCGTACTGGCCAACATCATCCGTTTTTACGGCAACGCGATGCAGGGCTTCATGGGCGCCTACCTGGAGAAAAATGTCCAGAGCTTCATGGACCTGCAGGTCAAGATGGCCGAGCAGTCCAAGGGGCTGACACCTGAAATGTGGGCGCAGTTCATGAATGCGCAGTCGCCCATGATGCAGGGCATGATGGGCACCTATGTGGAGCAATCCAAGAACGTTTTCACGCAGATGCAAGAGCAGATGCAAAAGCAGAGCGAGCAGATGCTGCAAGCTTTTGGCTTGAAAAAGTGAACTGAACGCGGGGCCTTGTGCCCGCGCGAATACAGGCCGTTGAAGGCCATCCGGGGTTCACGGTTCGCCCTGACGCTTACCCTGAGACAATAGACCCCATGAGCGACGTAATTTCCCCCTCCGCCCCTGCCAACGCCAAGGCCGCGCCCCGCGTCGGTTTTGTCAGCCTGGGCTGCCCCAAAGCCCTGACCGATTCCGAGCTGATCCTCACGCAGCTGAGTGCCGAGGGCTACCAGACCTCCAAGACCTTTGAAGGCGCGGACCTGGTCATCGTCAACACCTGCGGCTTTATCGACGATGCGGTCAAGGAAAGCCTGGACACCATAGGCGAGGCGCTGGCCGAGAACGGCCGGGTCATCGTCACCGGCTGCCTGGGCGCCAAGGCCGGCGAGGACGGCGGCAACCTGGTGCGCCAGATGCACCCCAGCGTGCTGGCCGTGACCGGCCCGCACGCCACGCAGGAAGTCATGGATGCGGTGCACCTGAATTTGCCCAAACCGCACGATCCTTTTGTGGACCTGGTTCCCAACGCTTTCGGTGTTGCGGGCATCAAGCTCACGCCCCGGCACTACGCCTACCTGAAAATCAGCGAAGGCTGCAACCACCGCTGCACCTTCTGCATCATCCCTTCGATGCGCGGCGACCTGGTGTCGCGGCCCATAGGCGACGTGCTCAACGAGGCGCGTGCACTGTTTGAGGGCGGCGTCAAGGAATTGCTGGTGATCAGCCAGGACACCTCGGCTTACGGCGTGGACGTGAAATACCGCACCGGTTTCTGGGACGGCAAACCCGTCAAGACGCGCATGCTGGAGCTGGTGCAGGCGCTGGGCGAGATCGCCGAGCCCTATGGCGCCTGGGTGCGCTTGCATTACGTCTATCCATACCCCAGTGTGGATGAGGTGCTGCCGCTGATGGCCACCGGCAAGGTGTTGCCGTACCTGGACGTTCCGCTGCAGCACAGCCATCCGGATGTGCTCAAGCGCATGAAGCGGCCGGCCAGCGGCGAGAAAAACCTCGAGCGCATTGCGCGCTGGCGCGAAATCTGCCCCGAGATCGTGATCCGCAGCACTTTTATCGCCGGTTTTCCCGGTGAGACCGAGGCTGAGTTCGAGCACCTGCTTGATTTCATGCGCGAAGCCAAAATCGACCGTGCGGGATGCTTTGCCTACAGCGCCGTGGAAGGCGCCACGGCCAACGACATTCCGGGCATGCTGCCCATGGAATTGCGTGAAGAGCGGCGCGCCCGTTTCATGGCCGTGGCGGAGGCGGTGTCCAGCCAGAAGCTGCAGCAGCGCATAGGCGCGACCATGCAGGTGCTTGTGGACTCTGCGCCCGCGATGGGCCGAAAGGGTGGTATCGGACGTTCTTATGCCGATGCACCCGAGATCGACGGCGTGGTCAAGCTGCTACCGCCCGAAAAAATCAGCAAGACGCTGAAAGTGGGCGAATTCACCCGGGCCCGCATCGTCGGAACCCAGGGCCACGACCTGGTGGCCGTGCCTGTTTGAGCCGACTCACGAGAAACCGGGCTGCAAGGCGGGGCCCGGAAACAAAAAAAGCCACTGGGTCACAGTGGCTTTAATCTTGCTTTCTTCCAGAGCTCGTTTCAGAGTCTGGCAAAGCTGTTTGGTGTATCTGGTGCCCGGGAGAGAACTCGAATCTCCACATCTTGCGATACACGGACCTGAACCGTGCGCGTCTACCAATTCCGCCACCCGGGCACAGCTAGCAGTGTACCATTACTTGAACGCATTCTGAGGCCCCGGCCCACAAATTTTCCTGAAATATTTCGGCTGCATACTCAAAACCAGCAGCCCCAACAAAAAGAGACTTTTTATCAAAACAACTCATTCCCATACGGGCGGATCGTCCGCCCATTCCTCCGGTCTGCTCGCTGAATTCGAGGGCACCGTTTCCGGCCACCGCGACGGCCATGGTTTCGTATTGCGCGACGACGGCGAGGCCGATATTTACCTGCCGCCCAATGAAATGCGCGCGGTGCTGCACAAGGATCGCGTCAAGGCGCGCATCGTGCGGCATGACCGCAAAAACCGGCCCGAGGGCCGCGTGACCGAGATCATCGAGCGCTCCTCCAACCCCATCATCGGCCGCCTGTTGCAGGAAAGCGGCGTCTGGCTGGTCGCGCCCGAAGACAAGCGCTACGGCCAGGACGTGCTGATCCCCAAGGGTGCCACCGGCACGGCCAAGGCCGGCCAGGTGGTGGTGGTGCAACTCACCGAGCCGCCGGCGCTGTTCGGCCAGCCCGTGGGCCGCGTCAAGGAAGTGCTGGGCGAGATCGACGACCCCGGCATGGAAATCGAAATCGCGGTGCGCAAATACGGTGTGCCGCATGAATTCAGCGACGAGGCGCTCGCCTTGGCCCGCGCCTTGCCGGATGCCGTGCGGCCCGCCGACAAAAAGCACCGCATCGACCTGACCGACGTGCCCTTGGTCACCATAGACGGCGAAGACGCCCGCGACTTTGACGATGCCGTGTATTGCGAGCCGGCCAAGGTCGGCCGCGGCAAGGGCTGGCGCCTGCTGGTGGCGATTGCCGACGTGAGCCACTATGTGGAAACCGGCAGCGCCATCGACATCGACGCTTATGACCGCGCCACCAGCGTGTACTTCCCGCGCCGCGTGATTCCCATGCTGCCGGAGAAACTCTCCAACGGCCTGTGCTCGCTCAACCCCAACGTCGAGCGCCTGTGCATGGTCTGCGACATGCTGGTCAACGCCAAGGGCGAGGTCCACGCCTACCAGTTCTACCCGGCGGTGATGTTCAGCCATGCGCGCTTCACCTACACCGAGGTCGCCGCCATCCTGGCCAACACACGCGGCCCCGAAGCCGCGCAGCGCAAGGCGCTGGTGCCGCACTTGCTTGACCTGCATGACGTTTACCAGGCCTTGCTCAAGGAGCGCGGTGTGCGCGGCGCGGTGGACTTTGAAACCACCGAAACGCAAATCGTCTGCGATGAAGCGGGGCGCATTGAAAAAATCGTGCCCCGTACCCGCAACGTGGCCCACCGCCTGATCGAGGAGGCCATGCTGGCCGCCAACGTCTGCTCGGCCGACTTCATCTCGCAGAGCAAGCACGTGGGCCTGTACCGCGTGCACGAAGGCCCGACGCCCGAGAAGAAGGAGATGCTGCGCAACTACCTGAAGGCTGCCGGCGTCGGCATGACCATCGGCGACGACCCGGAGCCCGGCGAGTTCCAGCGCATCGCGCTGGCCACCAAGGACAGGCCGGACGCGCAGCAAATCCACTCCATGCTGCTGCGCTCCATGCAGCAGGCCATCTACACGCCCATGAACAGCGGCCACTTCGGCCTGGCTTACGAGGCCTATACGCACTTCACCAGCCCGATCCGGCGCTACCCCGATTTGCTGGTGCACCGTGTCATCAAGGCGGTGCTCAACAAGGCCAAATACCAGTTGCCGACCCTGCCCACCCCGGGCGAGGCCGAGGCCAAGCTGTCCAAGCGGCTGGCCTCGCGCGTCAAGGAACCCACGCAAAAGCCCAAAAAAGCCAGCGCCGACGAACTCGCCTGGCAGGCCGCCGGCCTGCATTGCAGCGCCAATGAGCGCCGTGCCGACGAAGCCAGCCGCGACGTCGAGGCCTGGCTCAAGTGCAAATACATGCGCGAACACCTGGGCGAGGAGTTCGGCGGTGTCGTCACGGCGGCCACCGGCTTCGGCATCTTCGTCACGCTGGACGCGATGTACGTCGAGGGCCTGGTGCATATCACCGAGCTGGGCGGCGAATACTTCCGCTTCGATGAAGCACGCCAGGAACTGCGCGGCGAGCGCACCGGCATCCGCTACGCCATCGGCACGCGGGTGAGGGTGCAGGTCAGCCGGGTGGACCTGGACGGCCGCAAGATCGACTTCCGGCTGGTGAATGAAGGCCAGGACCTGGTCGGCCGCGCCATGAAGGACAAGACCGGCGGCCATGCCACGGAACTACCGGCCCAGGAGCGCGGCGCCGCGCGCCATGCCGCCGAGCCCCGGACCGGCAAGGCCGGTAAAAAAACGGCCGGCAAGCGCACGGAAACCCGCTCCGGCAGCCGTGGCAGCAGTTCGGGCCGCAGCGCCGGCAGCGAGCGCACGCCCAAGTCACCCATCCAGGCGCTGAAGGCCGCCGTCAAGAAGGCCGCCGGCAGCGCCGGGCGCAAGCAGGGCAAGAAGCCTCGCCGCTAGGAGTCCAGGAAATAGCCATGGATTGTTTTCCCCATCTTCTCTCGCGCAGGGCGGGCCGCGCATGCTGATCCGCATCCTGTCGTTTCTTCTTGAAACCATTTTTTTCCTGCTGATTGCCGCGGCCCTGCTGCGCGCCTGGATGAACTGGGTCCGGGTCAACATGAGCGCCCAGCCGGGCAGCTTTGTCATGGCCTTGACTGATTGGCTGGTCAAGCCGCTGCGCCGGGCATTGCCCAGGTCGCTGGCGCAGTCGCGGGTGGACTGGGCCAGCGTGATCGCCGCCGCCGTGCTGGCACTGGCCTATGCCTTGCTGTGGGCCCTGCTGTTCGGGCTGCTGCTGGGTGCGCTTGAGTGGGCGCCCGTGATCCTGCTGACGCTGCTGTCTTTTGCGCTCAAGATGCTGGTGCGCGTGGCGTTGCAAACCCTGTTCATCCTGGTGCTGGGTTTTGCCATTCTTTCGTGGGTGCAGCCCGGCTCCCCGGCCTACGCCTTGCTGGGCCGCCTCACCGAGCCCGTGCTGGCGCCGCTGCGCCGGGTGATCCCCGTCGTGGGTGGGGTCGATATCTCGGCGCTGGTGCTGATCGTGCTGCTGCAGATTGCCTTGATGGTCCTGGTTTAGCGGCCTGGCGATCTAGGCGTTGGCCAGCGCCGACGCTGTCAGCGCCTGCCCGCCGGCGGGCCATTCATCGGCCAGGCGGCCGTGGACGAACACGGCGCCGCATGCCGCTTCAAAAGCCTCCAATCCCCCGGCCATGCGGGCCCCCAGCATGCCGGCCAGCACATCGCCCGTGCCCGCCGTGGCCAGAAGGGCATTGCCGCTGCTGTTGATGGCGCTGGCCTGTCCAGGCGCGGCGATCACGGTTCCTGAACCCTTGAGCACCACGACGCACTGAAAGCGCTCGGCCAACTGGCGGGCGTGAACCAGGCGCTTGGCTTGCACTTCTTGGGCGCTGGTCCCGGCCAACCGGGCGGCTTCGAGCGGATGGGGTGTGAGCACCGTCGCATAGCCGCGGCGGTGGCGGGCCGCGAGCTGGGTCTGCAGCTGGGTGTCCCCGGCGATGGCGTTGAGCGCGTCGGCGTCCAGCACCAGCCGCGGCGCGGCCGACAGCACCTTGGGCAGCACGGCGCGCACGGCATCGCCGCCGCCGCAGCCGCACACCACCACCTGCCGTGCCAGGTCCAGCGCCTCCGGGGCGCGGAACATCAATTCGGGTTGCTGGGGATCCGTGCTGAGCACCGGGCTGCCGAGCAGTGCCACATACACACGGCCCGCGCCCGCATGCAGCGCGGCCCGCGCGGCCAGCAGGGCGGCGCCCGCCATATGGCTGCGAGTTGTGGATTCCCCGCCCAGCACCGCCACGTCGCCAAAGCTGCCTTTGTGGCTGGCATGCGGGCTGGCATGCCTGGGCGCGCGCGAAGCCCGGTCGGCGCCCAGCAGCCAGGCATTGGGCGCCGGCGCGCCGGCGGTCGCCGTGCCCAGGTCGTCAAACCACACCTGGCCCGCATAGTCGCGGCCGTTCGCGGTGAACAGGCCCGGCTTCAGGGTCAAAAGGCTCAAGGTAAAGACATCTGAGGCTATGGCGGGCCCGGCGTTGAAAGTCCCGGTGTCGGCGTCCAGGCCGGTCGGCAGGTCCACCGCGAGCCGTGGGGCGGTACCGGCCTGCATACGCGCCAGCCATTCCCGCATCAAGGCCGAACCCGTCCGGGCCGGGTCCAGCGTGCCGCCTATGCCTAGTAGCGCGTCTATGCAGAAATCGAAGTCCTCGGGCGGCTGCGCGGCCATGGGCACGCCGGCGGCCAGGGCCCGTCCGCGCGAGGCCTGGGCATCGGGCGGCTGGCCGGTTTTTCCGGGTGGCAGGCCGGTCCAGGTCAGGGTCACGTTTTTGCCCCAGCGGTGCAGGTGCATGGCGGCCTCGAAGCCGTCGCCGCCGTTGTTGCCGGGGCCGCAGGCGACCCAGATACGCCGCGCGTGCGGCGCCAGGGCCAGCGCCAGGCGCGCGACCGACAGGCCGGCTCGCTGCATCAGCGTGTGCGGCGGCAGGCCGGTGGCGGCCAGCCGTTCAAATTTGCGGGTGGCCGCCACGCCGTGAAGCGGCTCGCTGAGGGCACTGGAAATTTTTCGCATGGCCCGATTGTGCGGCCGCGGGCGCAAAAAGCCCGACGGGCCGGGTTCAAGCCAGGCGCGCGACGCCCAGGCCTTCCATGTCGATGTCGGTGTTTTTGCCGGCCATGAGGTCGGCCAGCGCGCGCGCGCTGCCGCAGCTGAGCGCCCAGCCGCTGGAGCCATGGCCCAGGTTGAGCCAGAGGCCGGGGATGCCGCTGTCGCCGATGACGGGCGGCCCGTCGGGCAGCATGGGGCGCGCGCCTTTCCATTCCTGCACGCTGGAGCCGGTGTTGGAGAGCTGGGCCGCGCCGGGAAACCAGTCGTGCAGAACCTTGTAAAGGGTTTGCAGCGAGGCGGCGCGCTTGTTGTCCAGCGATCCGCCGATTTCGGCGCTGCCGGCCACGCGCACGCGGTTGCCCATGCGCGAAATCGCAACTTTGTAGCGCTCATCCATCAGCGCGCTGCGCGGCGCGTTCAGGGGTTCGCGAATCGGCGCGCTGATGGAGTAACCGTAGACCGCTGCCATCGGGATCTTCAGGCCCAGCGGCCGCAGGAGCTGCGCCGAGGCCAGGCCCGCGCACATGACCACTCGGTCGAAGCCGCGCGGCGTGCTTTCACCGACGATGGCCAGGCTGGCGGGTTGCGCCTGCTCCAGCCGGGCCACCGTGGTGTTGAACTCAAAATTCACGCCCAGGCGCTGGGCCTCGTTCTTCAGCAGCAGCGCGAACTGCCGGCAATTGGCGACCTCGTCGTTGGGCAGGTGCACGGCGCCCAGGAAGGGTGTGTCGGGGTTCAGGGCCGGCTCGATCTTGAGGACCTCCTCGGGGCCGATTTCCTTGAAGGCCACGCCCGCGTCGCGCAGCACCGCCAGGCCGGGTTGCACCAGCTTGCTGTCTTTTTCGGAACGCAGCAGCACCATGTAGCCGGGGCTGCCGTCGTATTCGAGCTGGAGCTCGGCCGTCAGGTGGTGCAGCCTTTCGCGGCTGTAAAAAGCCAGGCGCTGCATGCGGGCGCGGTTGGCCAGGTAGGTGTCCAGCTTGCAGGCGCGAAACCACTGCCACATCCACGCGAGTTCGCCGGCCGACAGCGGCAAGCCGAGCTTGACCGGGGCGTGGCGGCTGAACAGGTGGCTGAGGACCTTGCGCGGCATGCCGGGCGCGGCCCAGGGCGTGACGTAACCGGGCGCGACCAGGCCGGCGTTGGCAAAGCTGGTTTCCTCGGCCGCCGCGCCGCGGCGTTCGAACACCGTGACCTCGTGGCCGTCCAATGCCAGTTCGTAGGCGGTGGTGATGCCGATGATGCCGGCGCCAATGACGGCGATCCTCATGCGAAAGCTCCGCGACGGCATGGCGTGGATGCGGGGCGTTTGGGGCGGGAAATCTTGTGGTGCATTGTTTTTTTTATGGATGAGCAGGCCGCGAGCCCGATCAGGAGGGAAGAGGGGTTTGCGGCGGTTATTGTTGTAGCGACTGCGCCAGGGCGGTTTCCACTTGCAGGGCCAGGTCCAGCACCACGTCGTCATGCAGGGCCGCATGCCACAGCATCAGGCCCACGGGCAACTGGCCGGGCGTGTGGCAGGGCAGGGAAATCGCGCAGCCGTCGAGCATGTTAACCACCGAGGTGTTGCGCAGCAAAAGGCCGTTGACCCTGAAAAACTCGGTGTCGTCGTTCAGCAAACCGGCGATGGGTGGCGCGACCAGAGGCACGGTGGGCGACAACACGGCGTCAAAGCCGTCCAGGCGCGCTTCCATGCGGCCTATCCAGTCCTTGCGCGCCGCCAGCAGGTCGATGTAGTCGGCCGCGCTCATGCCGGCGCCGCGCAGTATGCGCAGCGCGACACGCGGGTCGTAGCCGGCCTGGCGCTCGGCGATCAGCTTGCGGTGCCAGGCGTAGCTTTCGGCCGCCGACAGGCCGCCGGTGGCGTTGATGGCCGCCAGCTCGGTGATTTCCCCGAGCGGGATTTCCACGATCTTCGCGCCGGCCTCGCGCAAGACCTGCAGGCTGCGCTCAAAGGCCTGGGCCACCGTGCGGCTCAGCGCGTCCTGCATCAGCGTGCCGGCCACGGCCAGTCGGTATCCGGACAGGGGCTTGCCGGTCAGCCCGACCTGGCGCGCCGCCAGCACCTCGTGCACGGTGATGGCATCGCGCACCGAGCGCGTCAGGGCGCTCACGGTGTCCAGGCTGGTCGACAGCGGCAGGGCGCCCGCGGTCGGCACCAGGCGGGCCGTGCTTTTGAAGCCGACGATGCCGCACAGCGCCGCGGGAATGCGGATGGAGCCGCCCGTGTCCGAGCCCAGGCCTACCAGGGCGGCGCCGGTGGCCACCGACACCGCCGCGCCTGACGAAGAACCGCCCGGGATGCGCGCCGTGGCCGGGTCGGCCGGATTGGCGGGCGTTCCGTAATGCGGGTTGATGCCCACGCCCGAAAAGGCGAACTCGACCATATTGGTGCGGCCCACCAGTGCCGCGCCGGCGGCCCTGAGCCGGGCCACCGCGGGGCAGTCGGCCTGGGCCGGGGCGGCTTGCGCCAGCACGTTGGAGCCGGCGGCGGTGACCTGGCCGGCCACGTCGAACAGGTCCTTGATGGACACCGGAATCCCGGCAAGCGCCAGTCCGGCATCGCCGGAGGGCGTGTTTTTGAGCGTTTCAGCCGGGTTTGCCGGCGAACCGGGCATAAAAACATGGCGGCAGGCCTCGCTCTGCGCGGCCAGGGCGGCCTGCGCCAGGATGTCCGTGGTTTGCACATGGCCTTCCTGGAGTGCCAAGCGGGCGGCATGGAGGTCGCCGGGGAAGGGGGGCTGGCTCATGGGATGGGAGGGGGCTCAGGAGAGGAGGGCGGAGGGATGTTATACTCGACAGGCTTTGCAAATGACGATTTTGTTGTTTGCAATGCAAATCGCAAATCAGCCACCCAAGGTGTTGTCCCGACAAGGGCGATAAGCGCTGATTTTAGACACAACCTTTTGGAGTATTTTTATGTCGACCACTATGCGCGAAATGCTGGAAGCAGGCGTTCATTTCGGACACCAAACCCGCTTCTGGGACCCCAAGATGGCCCCCTACATCTTCGGCCATCGCAACCGTATTCACATCATCAACCTGGAAAAATCGCTGCCGATGTACCAGGAGGCGATGAAGTTCGCCAAGCAGCTGTCCGCCAACCGCGGCACCATCCTGATGGTGGGCACCAAGCGCCAGGCCCGCGAAATCGTCGCCACCGAAGCCAAGCGCGCCGGCGTTCCCTATGTTGACCAGCGCTGGCTGGGCGGCATGCTGACCAACTTCAAGACGGTCAAGACCTCGATCAAGCGCCTGAAAGAGATGAAGGCCCAGCAGGAAGCCGGCCTCGAGTCCATCAGCAAAAAAGAACAGCTGACCTTCAAGCGCGAAATCGAAAAGCTTGAAAAGGACATCGGCGGCATCCAGGACATGAACGCCCTGCCGGACGCCATCTTCGTGATCGACGTGGGTTTCCACAAAATCGCGATTCTGGAAGCCAAGAAGCTCGGCATCCCCCTGATCGGCGTGGTTGACTCCAACCACTCGCCCATCGGCATCGATTACGTGATCCCCGGCAACGATGACTCCTCCAAGGCTGTGGCGCTGTATGCCCGCGGCATCGCCGACGCGATCCTGGAAGGCCGCGCCAACGCCGTGAACGACGTTGTCAAGGCGGTTTCCGCCGAGAGCTCGGACGAGTTCGTGGAAGTGGACAACGCAGCCTGATAGTTTTCGGCTCTGCGCCAGACGCGAAAAAGGGGCTCGCGTAGCCCCTTTTTCACAACTTAAACATCAAGAAGGGGTGGGCCCTGTCGGCCCGTCCCCGTGAACACGATAAACGGAGAATCAAAATGGCAATTACTGCAAGCATGGTCGCTGAACTGCGCGCCAAGACCGACGCCCCGATGATGGAGTGCAAGAAGGCGCTGACCGAGGCCGAAGGCAATTTCGAGAAAGCCGAAGAAATCCTGCGCGTCAAGCTCGGCAGCAAGGCCGGCAAGGCCGCTTCCCGCGTCACCGCCGAAGGCGTGGTGGCTGCGCATCGCGAAGGCGATGTGGGCGCGCTGGTTGAAGTCAACTGCGAAACTGACTTCGTGACCAAGAACGACAGCTTCCTGGCTTTCACCAAAGGCGTGGTCGAAGGCATCGTCAAGAACAACCCAGCCGACGTGGAAGCCGTGGGCGCCATGCCCCTGTCGCTGGACGGTTTCGGCCCCACGGTCGAAGACGTGCGCAAGGGCCTGATCGGCAAGATCGGCGAAAACATGAGCGTGCGCCGCTTCAAGCGTTTTAGCGGCAGCAAGCTGGCTTCTTACCTGCACGGCACGCGCATTGGCGTGGTGGTGGAGTTTGAAGGCGACGAAGCCGCCGCCAAGGACGTCGCCATGCATGTGGCTGCGATGAAGCCCGTGTCGCTGTCCAGCGCCGAAGTTCCCGCCGAACTGGTTGCCAAAGAGCGCTCGGTGGCCGCTGCCAAGGCCGCTGAAGATGCCGCCAAGGCCCAGGCCGAAGGCAAGCCCGTGCAATCCGCTGAAATTGTTGCAAAGCGTATCGAAGGCGGCGTGCAAAAATACCTGAAGGAAGTCAGCCTGTACAACCAGACTTTCGTCAAGAACGACAAGCAGACCGTCGAGCAGATGCTCAAGGAAAAAGCGACCACGATCAAGTCCTTCACGCTGTACGTGGTGGGCGAAGGCATCGAGAAGAAGGTCGACGATTTCGCCGCCGAAGTCGCCGCCCAGGTCGCAGCCGCCAAGGCCGCTTAAGCACTCAGCCTAGCCGGAAGGCCGCTAAACTCCCCTTCACTTCAACCACAGAAAGCCCCTCACATGCCAGCCTACAAGCGAATCTTGTTAAAACTGTCAGGTGAGGCCTTGATGGGGGACGATGCCTTCGGCATCAACCGCGCCACCATCGTGCGCATGGTGGAAGAAATCGCCGAGGTCACCCGCATGGGTGTCGAGGTGGCGGTGGTGATTGGCGGCGGCAATATTTTCCGCGGCGTGGCGGGCGGCTCGGTCGGCATGGACCGCGCCACCGCCGACTACATGGGCATGCTGGCCACCGTGATGAATGCCCTGGCTTTGGGTGACACCATGGACAAGGCCGGCCTCATCGCCCGCGTGATGTCGGCCATCGGCATTGAGCGTGTGGTCGAGCCCTATGTCCGCCCCAAGGCCTTGCAGTACCTCGAAGAGGGCAAGGTCGTTATTTTCGCGGCCGGCACCGGCAATCCTTTTTTCACCACCGACACGGCGGCAGCGCTGCGCGGCGCCGAGATAGGCGCCGAGATCGTGCTCAAGGCCACCAAGGTCGACGGTGTGTACACTGCGGACCCCAAGAAAGACCCGAAGGCCACGCGCTACACCAACATCACCTTTGATGAAGCCATGGGCAAAAACCTCGAGGTCATGGATGCCACCGCCTTCGCGCTGTGCCGCGACCAGAAGCTGCCCATCAAGGTGTTCAGCATCTTCAAGCACGGCGCGCTCAAGCGCGTGGTACAGGGAGAAGACGAGGGAACGCTGGTTCACGTCTGAGCCTGCAGGGCTTGCTTTTTTTCGCCATAAAAATCCGGAGATCCGACCATGAGCATTGCTGACGTCAAGCAGCTGGCAGAGCAAAAAATGCTGCAGTCCATCGACTCGTTCAAGAACGGCCTGACCAAGATCCGCACCGGCCGCGCCAACCCCGGCCTGCTCGACACCGTGCATGTCGACTACTACGGCTCCATGGTGCCGATAAGCCAGGTTGCCAACGTGTCGCTGCTCGACGCGCGCACCATCAGCGTCTCGCCCTGGGAAAAGGGTATGGGCGCCAAGATTGAAAAAGCCATTCGCGACTCTGACCTCGGGCTCAACCCCGCGGCGCAGGGCGACCTGATCCGCGTCCCCATGCCGCCCATGACCGAAGAGCGCCGCAAGGAGCTCACCAAGGTCGTGCGTTCCGAGGGCGAGCACGCCAAGGTCGCGATCCGCAACCTGCGCCGCGATGCCAACGACGGCATCAAGAAACTGGTCAAGGAAAAGCTCGCATCCGAGGACGATGAGCGCCGCGCCCAGGACGACATCCAGAAGTTCACCGACCGTTTCATTGCCGAAGTCGACAAACTGGTCGCCGGCAAGGAACAAGACATCATGGCGGTTTGACGCTTCAGCGTCTGGCCTGAATTGTCCATGGCCACCACCTCCCATCCGGTCCCGCACCACATTGCCATCGTCATGGACGGCAATGGCCGTTGGGCGACCAAACGGTTTTTACCCCGCATCGCAGGCCACAAGCAGGGCGTTGATTCGCTGAGCCGTTGCGTGCGCGCCTGCCTGGAGCGCGGCATCGGCGTGCTGACGGTGTTCGCGTTCTCTTCGGAAAACTGGAACCGGCCTTCCGAAGAGGTGTCGGGGCTGATGGAGCTGCTGGCCCTGTCGCTGGCCAAGGAAGTGCCCAGCCTCAATGAAAACGGCGTGCAACTGCACTTCATCGGCGACCGTGAGCGGCTCTCCGACAAGGTCAAGGCCGGCCTGGCAAAGGCCGAAGGGGATACCTCTGCCAACAGCCGGCTGGTTTTGAATGTCTGCTTCAACTACGGCGGCCGCTGGGACATCGCGCAGGCCGCGCAGAAGCTGGCCAGCCGCGGCGAGGCCATCACCGAGCTGTCGCTGGACCGGGCCATGGCGATGGCGCACGTGCCCGACCCGGACCTGCTGATACGCACGGGCGGCGAACTGCGCATCAGCAACTTCCTGCTGTGGCAGGCGGCCTATTCGGAGCTGCATTTTTCCGACAAGCTCTGGCCCGAGTTCGATGAGGCCGCACTGGATGAGGCGATTGCCGTTTTTCGCACCCGCGAACGGCGCTTTGGCCAGACCTCCGCGCAGGTCAGCGGCCAGGGCAACAACCACAATGCAAAGGCGGCTTGATGCTTAAACAGCGTGTCATCACGGCGATTGTCCTGCTGGCCATCCTGCTGCCCGCACTTTTTTACTCCACCTCCCAGCCCTTTTGCGCCGTGGCGCTGCTGCTGATCGCAGCGGGTGCCTGGGAGTGGGGCCGGCTCAACGGCTACGGGCAGGGCGTTTCGCTGGGGCTGGGCCTTGTGAGCGTGGCGGCCTGCGCGCTGTCCTGGTACGCCGGCTTGCTGGATAAGTCCTTGCCCATGCTCTGGGCCGCCGCCGGCGCCGCCTGGGTGCTGGCCGGCGGCTGGTTGCTGCGCAAGGGCGTGGCCGGCTGGCCGCACATTCCCAAGGCACTGCGGCTTACTGCGGGGCTGGTCGCGCTGTGGCTGGCCTGGCTGGCCGTCGCCCAGGCGCGTGTCGCCGGTATCAATTTCCTGCTGTCCGTGCTGCTGCTGGTCTGGGTGGCCGATATCTTTGCCTACTTCGCCGGGCGCACTTTCGGCGGCCGCTTCAGCAAGGGCAAGCTCGCGCCTTCGATCAGCCCAGGCAAAAGCTGGGAAGGCGTCTGGGGCGGCATGGCCGGCGTGGTCGCGCTGTCGCTCGCCTGGGCCTATGCGGGCACCGCTTCGGGCGGCGCCGGCTTTTGGGGCGAGGCCACGCTTTACAGCCGGCTGGTAGCCAACCACGGTTTGTGGGTCATGCTTTTGGCGGTCATTTTCCTGGCAGCCATGAGTGTGGTGGGCGACCTGGTCGAATCGCTGATCAAGCGCAGCGCGGGCGTCAAGGACTCCAGCGGCCTGCTGCCCGGCCACGGCGGGGTGCTGGACCGCGTTGACGCCCTGCTGCCCACGTTGCCCCTGGCGATGATGCTGGTCACCCTTTAAGTCCGCCATGTCCTTCAGCAAGCAGCGCATCACCGTTCTGGGCTCCACCGGGTCCATAGGCGTCAACACGCTGGACGTGATCGCGCGCCATCCCGAGCGTTTTGAAGTGTTCTCGCTCAGCGCGGCGACCCAGGTCGACCTGATGCTGGCCCAGTGCGCCCAGTTCAAGCCGCGCTATGCCGTGATGGCGAGCGAGCCGCATGCCCGCCAGCTCGCCGACAAGGTCAAGGCCCACCAGTTGCCCGTGCAGGTGCTGTCGGCGCCCGATGCGCTGGAAATGATCGCCTCGCATGAGTTGGTGGACACCGTCATGGCGGCCATCGTGGGTGCGGCGGGCCTGGCGCCCTGCATGGCGGCGGCCCGCACGGGCAAACGCCTGCTGCTGGCCAACAAGGAAGCGCTGGTGGTAGGCGGCGAAGTCTTCATGCAGGCGGTGCGCGCCGGCGGCGCCAAGCTGCTGCCCATAGACAGCGAGCACTCGGCCATCTTCCAGTCCCTGCCGGAAGACGCCACGACCTGGGGCGAGCGCGTCGAAAAAATCATCCTGACCGCTTCCGGCGGGCCCTTCCGCACGCGCGACGCCGCCAGCCTGCGCCATGTCACGCCCGACGAGGCCTGCGCTCACCCGAACTGGGTGATGGGCCGGAAAATCTCGGTCGACTCGGCCACCATGATGAACAAGGCCCTGGAGGTGATCGAAGCGAAGTACCTGTTCGGCCTGGCGCCGCAGCAGATCGAGGTCGTGATCCATCCCCAGAGCATCATCCATTCCATGGTCCAGTACCGCGACACCTCGGTGGTGGCGCAGCTCGGAACGCCCGACATGCGCGTTCCCATCGCCTACGGCCTGGCCTGGCCGGACCGGGTGGTGTCGGGGGCCAAGGCCCTGGATTTCAGGTCGCTGGCCACCATGACCTTCGAAGTGCCCGATGATGCGCGCTTCCCGGGGCTGCCGCTGGCCTGGGAGGTGCTGAACGGCCCCGTGGGCAGCACCGCCGTGCTCAATGCGGCCAATGAGGTGGCCGTCGCCGCCTTTCTTGAAAAACGCATACGTTTTGACCATATTCACCATGTAAATCACGCAACTTTGGAGGCCCTGGCGCCCTCAGAGGTAAGTGATATTGAAGGTCTGCTCGGTCTGGATGGGCAGGCTCGCCGCCTTGCCCTTCGCATTGCCGGACAACTGGAGCCCTGACATGCTGACCCTGGTTTCTTTCGTTGTGACGCTGGGAATCCTGATCGCCGTGCACGAATACGGACACTACCGCGTGGCCGTGGCCTGCGGCATCAAGGTCCTTAAGTTTTCGATTGGATTCGGCAAGCCGATTTACAGCTGGAAGCTCAAGAACAAGTCCACCGAGTTTTCCATCGGCATGCTGCCCCTGGGCGGCTACGTCAAGATGCTGGACGAGCGCGAAGCGCCCGTCGACCCGGGCGAGCGCCACCTGGCCTTCAATACCCAGCCGCTGAAATCGCGTGCCGCCGTGGTGGCGGCAGGCCCGGCGGCCAACCTGCTGCTGGCCGTGCTGCTGTACGCCATCCTCAACTGGAGCGGCCTGCAGGAGCCCAAAGCCGTGCTCGCCAGTCCCGTGGCCGGATCGCTCGCGGAAAAAGCCGGCCTGCGCGGCCAGGAAACAGTGGCGCAGGCGGCTTTTGAAGGCGATGAACTCCAGGACGTCCGCTCTTTTGAGGACTTGCGCTGGCGCCTGACCCAGGGCGCACTTGACGGCCGTGACCTCACACTGGTGCTGGGCGCAGACACAGCCGGCGCCGGGCAAATGGTGCGTTTGCCGCTCAGTCGCCTGGGCGCTCCCGAAGCCGATGCCCAGCTGTTCCGCAAAATCGGCATCCTGGGGCCCTGGACCCGCCCCGTGATCGGGGATGTCATGCCCGGGGGCGCGGCCGAAAAATCCGGCCTGCATGCCGGCGATGTGGTGGTACGCATTGGCGATACCGCCATCGTGGACGGCCAGCATTTGCGTGAAACCATACGGACCTCGGTTCCGGTTTCCAGCACGGGCGGGGCTGCGGTAGCGCCCCAGAACTGGCAGGTCGTTCGCGCCGGCCGGACGCTGGCGCTGCAGGTCACCCCGGAGCTCAAGACCGTGAACGGGACGCTGGTGCCCCGTATCGACGCCTATGTGGGGACCGCGCCTGAACTCGTGACGGTGCGCTACGGCTTTGTTGACGGCCTGTGGCAAGGGGCGGTGCGCACCTGGCAGGTGTCCGCGCTCACGCTGCGCATGATGGGGAAAATGCTGACCGGCCAGGCCTCGCTCAAAAACCTCAGCGGGCCGCTCACGATTGCCGACTATGCGGGTAAATCGGCGAGCCTGGGCTGGAGCTATTACCTGACCTTCCTGGCGCTGATCAGCGTGAGCCTGGGCGTCCTGAATTTACTCCCGCTGCCGGTTCTGGATGGGGGGCACCTGATGTATTATCTTTGGGAGGGGATCACTGGCCGAGGCGTGTCTGACGCCTGGATGGACCGGTTGCAGCGCGGTGGCGTTGCGATCCTGCTGGGCATGATGTGTGTTGCCCTGTTTAACGATGTCACCCGGCTCTTGGGCTAATTCCATACATTTCATGCAAAAACAAATAAATCGCTTCAAAGTTCGCGCAGTTTGCGCCATAGCCGCCGGTCTTTTTGCAGCCAGCACCGCCTGGGCGGTTGACCCTTTCACGGTGCGAGACATTCGGGTTGAAGGTTTGCAGCGCGTGGAGCCTGGAACCATTTTTGCGTCGCTTCCCTTTCGTGTCGGCGAAACCTACAACGACGACAAGGGCTCAACCGCCATTCGCGCGCTGTTCGGCCTGGGTCTGTTCAAGGACGTGAGGCTGGAAGTCAGCGGCGACGTGCTGGTGGTGATTGTGGAAGAGCGCCCGACCGTGGCCGACGTGGATTTCGTCGGAACCAAGGAATTCGAAAAGGACGCGCTGAAAAAAGCGCTGCGCGAAGCGGGCGTCGCCGACGGCCAGCCTTTCGACAAGGCGCTTGCCGACAAGGCCGAGCAGGAGCTCAAGCGCCAGTACATCAACAAGAGCCTGTACGGCGTCGAGGTGATCACCACCGTCACGCCGATTGAGCGCAACCGCGTCAACCTGACCTTCAGCGTGGTGGAGGGCGAGGTCGCGAAGATCAAGGAAATCCACATCACCGGCAACAAGGCGTTCAGCGAGTCCACGCTGCTGGGCCTGTTTGACCTGGACACCGGCGGCTGGCTCAGCTGGTACACCAAGTCCGACCGTTACTCGCGCACCAAGCTCAATGCCGACATCGAGACCCTGCGTTCCTACTACCTGTCGCGCGGCTATCTGGAATTCAAGGTCGACTCGACCCAGGTTGCGATCTCTCCCGACAAACAAAGCATTGCCATCACCGTCAATGTGAGCGAAGGCGAGCGTTTTGTGGTGTCGGGCGTCAAGCTCGAAGGCAATTACCTCAACAAGGAAGAAGAGTTCAAGACCCTGGTGAAGATTGAACCGGGCGAGCCCTACAACGCCGACCAGGTGGCCGAAACCACCAAGGCCTTCACCGACTATTTCGGTACCTTCGGATTTGCGTTTGCGCGCGTCGAGGCGGTGCCCGAGATCGACCGCAGCAACAACCGCGTGGCCTTTGTGATCCAGGCTGACCCCTCCCGCCGCGCTTATGTGCGCCGCGTGAACGTGGCCGGCAACAACCGCACGCGCGACGAAGTCGTGCGCCGCGAGTTCCGCCAGTTCGAGTCGTCCTGGTATGACGGCGACAAAATCCGCCTTTCGCGCGACCGCGTGGACCGCCTGGGCTACTTCACCGACGTCAACATAGACACGCAGGAAGTCCCCGGCACCCAGGACCAGGTCGACGTGACGATGAGCGTGACGGAAAAGCCCACCGGCAACCTGCAGCTCGGCGCGGGTTACTCCAGCGCGGACAGCGTCTCCCTGCTGTTCGGCATCAAGCAGGAAAACGTCTTCGGTTCGGGCAATTACCTGGGTGTTGAGATCAATACCAGCAAGTCCAACCGCCAGATTGTGCTGAGCACCATAGACCCTTATTTCACGGCCGACGGCATTTCGCGCACGATCGACGTTTATGACCGCACCTCCAAGCCGCTTTCCGGCCAGGGCGGTGATTACAGCCTGAAAACCCGCGGCGCCAGCATCCGTTTCGGGGTGCCGTTCACCGAGAACGATACCGTCTATTTTGGCAGCGGTTACGAGCAATTGACCATTGTTCCCGGCACCAATCTGCCGGCCAGCTACCAGACCTATGCCAATCAATTTGGTTACAAAAGCGACTCGATTCCCCTGACGATCGGCTGGTCCCGCGACAGCCGGGACAGCTCCCTGGTTCCCACCACGGGCCGCTACCAGCGCGTGTACGGCGACTGGGGTGTGGCCGGCGACATCAAGTTCGTGCGGGCCAATTACCAGATCCAGCAGTACATTCCACTGAACAAGCAGTTCACCGTCGCCCTGAATGGCGAGTTCGGCTGGGGCAAGGGCCTGAACGGCCAGCCCTATCCGCTGTTCAAGAACTACTACTCGGGCGGCCTCGGATCGGTGCGCGGTTTCGAGCAGGGCTCCCTGGGCCCGCGCGATGCGTCCGACCTGGCCATTGGCGGACCGAAAAAACTGACCCTGAACGCCGAACTGGTCGCACCGTTTCCGGGCGCGGGCAATGACAGAACCCTGCGTTTGTTCGGTTTTGTCGACGCCGGCAACGTGTTCGGGGAAAAAGAGCAATACAAGCTGAATGACCTGCGTGTCTCAACCGGCGTCGGCATCAGCTGGATTTCCCCGTTGGGGCCTTTGCGGCTCGCCATTGCCACGCCCCTGCGTAAAAAGCCAGGCGATAGAATAGAGCGGTTGCAATTCCAAATCGGTACATCTTTCTAATGAAGCATCTTTCACACAAAATTTTCCTCGGCCTTGTTGTCGCGTTGGCGGGCTTCTCCGCGAGCGCGCAGGAGTTCAAGGTTGGTGTCGTCAATCTGGACCGGATTTTCCGCGAAGCCAATTCCGCCAAAGCCGCCCAGACCAAGCTCGAGCAGGAATTCAGCAAGCGTGAAAAAGAGCTGAACGACCTGGCGAACCAGCTCAAGACGCTGTCCGACAAGTTTGAGCGCGAGGCGCCCACCCTGGCCGAAAGCCAGCGCAACACGCGGCAAAAACAGCTGGTGGACCAGGACCGGGATTTCCAGCGCAAGCGCCGCGAATTCCAGGAAGACCTGAACACCCGCAAGAACGAAGAACTCCAGCAGGTGATTGAGCGTGCCAACAAGGTCGTGAAAACCCTGGCTGAAACCGAAAAGTACGACCTGATCCTTCAAGAGTCGGTGTACGTCAACCCCAAACACGACATCACCGACAAGGTGATCAAGGCGCTGAACGCTGCCCGTTGATGGCGGGGGTGTTCACCACGACCACCATCGCCAAAACGGCAGGCGCAGTGTGACACTCCGTCTTGCCGATATCGCCCAGTTCCTCGCCGGCCTCAATGCCGAATTGATCGGCGACCCGGGCCTGCAGATTGAGCGGCTCTCCACCCTGGAGGCCGCCGGCCCCCAGGACCTGAGCTTCCTCAGCCATCCCAAATACCTGGCCAAGCTGGCGCAGTCCGCGGCGGCCTGCGTCATCGTGGCGCCGGCCGCGCGGCAGGCCGCTGTGTCCCGGGGCGCCTGCATCGTGGTGGACGACCCCTATCACGCCTTCGCGCTGGTCACCCAGCTCTGGAAGCAGCGGCATGCCCCGCAGGCCGCGCCGCAGATTCACCCCAGTGCCTTTATTGATCCCACGGCTTCGCTGGCCCCCGGCGTGTCGGTGGGCGCGTTTGCCTGCATAGGGGAGGGCGCGGTCATAGGCGAGGGCGCCCGCATCGCCGAGCACTGCGTCATCGGCAGGGGCGCGCAGGTCGGCACCGGCAGCCGCCTGTCGGCGCGCGTCACCCTGGCGGACGGTTGCCGCATGGGTGCGCGCTGCATTGTGCACCCGGGCGCAGTGATAGGCGCCGACGGTTTCGGTTTCGCCTTGCACCAGGGGCAATGGGTCAAGATAGAGCAACTGGGCAGCGTGTTGATAGGCGACGACGTGGAAATCGGGGCCAACACCTGCATTGACCGCGGTGCCCTGCAGGACACCGTGCTCGAAGACGGCGTCAAGCTCGACAACCTGGTGCAGATCGGCCACAACGTGCGGGTGGGCAAGCACACCGCCATGGCGGGCTGCGCGGGTGTGGCGGGCAGCGCCACCATAGGCGCCCACTGCACGGTGGGCGGCGGTGCCATCGTGCTGGGCCACCTGAGCCTGGCCGACCATGTGCATGTGTCGGCGGCGTCCGTCGTGACTCGGTCTATCCTCAAGCCTGGAAATTACACCGGGCTCTTTCCCATCGACGACAATGCTGTCTGGGAAAAAAATGCCGCGACCCTCAAGCAGCTCCACACATTGCGCGAGCGCCTGCGGCTGGCTGAAAAAGCCATTCTGAACTCTGGACACATTGAAGAAAAATCATGATGGATATCCACCAAATTCTCAAGCAGCTTCCGCACCGCTATCCCATCCTGCTGGTGGACCGCGTACTCGAAATTGAAAAAGGCAAAAGCATCAAGGCGCTCAAGAACGTCACGATCAACGAGCCGTTTTTTATGGGCCATTTCCCGCATCACCCGGTCATGCCCGGTGTGCTGATGCTCGAGGCCATGGCGCAGGCCGCCGCCTTGCTGGCCTTTGAAACCCTGGGCGTGACGCCCGACGACAAGACGGTGTATTACTTCGCGGGCATAGACGGCGCGCGCTTCAAACGCCCCGTCGAGCCGGGCGACCAGTTGATCATGGACGTCACCCTGGACCGCATGAAGGCCGGTATTTTCAAATTCAAGGGCGTGACCCGCGTCGGCGACACCGTCGCCTGCGAGGCCGAACTGATGTGCACCATGCGCACCATTGCGTGAGCCGGGCCGTGACCATCCAGGCGAGCGCGACATGACAGCATCCCCTCACGCGCCGGGCATACACGCCACGGCCATCGTGGACCCGCAAGCCCAGCTCCATGAGTCGGTGAGCGTCGGGCCCTACACCATCATCGGGCCGCACGTGAAGATAGGCGAGGGCACCACCGTCGGCGCGCACTGCGTCATCGAAGGCCACACCACCATAGGCCGTGACAACCGCATTTTCCAGTTCAACTCGCTGGGCGCGATTCCGCAGGATAAAAAATACGCCGGCGAGCCCTGTGAGCTGGTCATTGGCGACCGCAACACCATCCGCGAGTTCTGCACCTTCAACATCGGCTCGCCGGGCGACACCGGCGTGACGCGCGTGGGCAACGACAACTGGCTCATGGCCTATGTGCACCTGGCGCATGACTGCTCGGTCGGCAACAACACCATTTTTGCCAACAACTCCCAGCTGGCCGGCCATGTGCATGTGGGCGATTGGGTGATCCTGGGCGGCTTTACCGTGGTCCACCAGTTTGTCAGGCTGGGTGCGCACAGCATGACGGCCATGTGCTCGCTGCTGTTCGCCGACCTGCCGCCTTTTGTCATGGTGCAGGGCCAGCCCGCCGAAGCACGCTCCATGAACTTCGAAGGCTTGCGCCGGCGGGGGTTTTCGCCCGACCGTATTTCCGCCGTCAAGGCCATGCACAAGGCCTTGTACCGTGACGACCTCACGCTGGAGCAGGCGCGCGCGCGCATTGCCGAACTGACCGGGAAGCATCCGGAGGCTGCGCCTGATGTGCAGATGATGCTCTCCTTCCTGGAGCACACCTCGCCGCAACGCGGCATCGTCCGGTAAGGCCTATGTCTCTCGAGACCAGCCCTCTGCCAGTCCGTGGAGAGGCTGGCGGCCCCACGGCAAGGCCCCAGGTGGCCATGGTCGCCGGGGAAACCTCCGGCGATCTGCTGGCGGGCTTGCTGCTTGACGGCCTCAAGGCCCGCTGGCCGGCGTTGTCTTCCAGCGGCATAGGCGGCACGCAGATGGCCAGGCGCGGGTTTGAAGCGGCGTGGCCCAGCGAAAAGCTGGCCGTGCGCGGTTATGTCGAGGTGCTGCGCCACTACCGCGAGATCGTCGGCATACGCGAACAGCTCAAACAGCGCCTGCTGGCACAGCGTCCCGATGTTTTTGTCGGTGTGGATGCACCCGATTTCAACCTGGACCTGGAGGCCGCGCTGAAAGCCCAGGGCATCAAGACCGTGCATTTCGTCTGCCCCTCCATCTGGGCCTGGCGCGCCGACCGCGTCGAAAAAATCCGCCGCAGCGTGGACCACGTGCTGTGCATCTTTCCCTTCGAGCCGGCCCTGCTGGCCGCCCACGGCATCGCCGCGACCTATGTTGGCCATCCGCTGGCCAACGTCATTCCCCTGCAGCCCGACCGTGCCGCCGCCCGGCGCGCGCTGGGCTTGCGGGATGAGGACACCGTGATTGCCATCCTGCCGGGCAGCCGGAAGTCGGAAATCCAGTACCTGGCCCGCAGGTTTTTCGCGGCCGCCGCCCTGATCCGGCGCGCGCAGCCGGCCGTTCGCTTCGTTGTACCCGCCATTCCCGCCTTGAAGGCCGCCATCGAACGCATCGCGGGCGAAGCCGGCATGCGGGACCAGCTGCAAATTCTCGAAGGCCAGTCGCACACCGCGCTGGCCGCCTGCGACTTCACGCTGATCGCCAGCGGCACCGCCACGCTGGAGGCGGCGCTGTTCAAGCGGCCCATGGTCATCGCCTACAACATGAACTGGCTGTCCTGGCAGATCATGCGGCGCAAAAAACTGCAGCCCTGGGTGGGCTTGCCCAATATCCTGTGCCGCGACTTTGTGGTGCCCGAGTTGCTGCAGGACCAGGCCAGCCCCGAAGCGCTGGCCGCGTCCGTCCTGCAGTGGGTGGAGGCAAAATCGTCGGCACCTGACAAAATAGCGGCTGTCGAGCAACGATTCGCCGCGCTGCATACCGAACTGCGGCGGGATACTTCAACATTAGCGACCGATGCGATCCAGCAAATTCTTGAAAGCTGAGCAAACCGCGCTGTCCTGGGACATTCCCGGGCTGGTGGCCGGTGTTGACGAAGCGGGGCGCGGCCCCCTGATGGGGCCGGTCGTGGCCGCCGCCGTCATTCTTGACGAGTTGAACCCGATCAAGGGGCTGGCCGACTCCAAAAAGCTCACGGCCCTGCGCCGCGAACGGCTCTATGACGAAATCCGCGCCAAAGCCCTGTGCTGCTCGATTGCCCAGGCCAGCGTGGAAGAAATCGACAGCATCAACATCCTGCAGGCCACCATGCTGGCCATGAGGCGCGCGGTGGAGGGCCTGCGCCTGAAACCCAACAAGGTGCTGGTCGACGGCAATCGCCTGCCGACGCTGGCGATTTTGTCGGAAGCCATTGTGGGCGGCGATGGGCTGGTGCCCGCCATCTCGGCGGCCTCCATCCTGGCCAAGGTGCACCGTGACCGCTGGTGCGCCGAGTTTCACCTGGAATACCCGCAGTACGGCTTTGCCGACCACAAGGGTTACGGCACGGCCGAGCACCTGGCCGCTTTGCGCGAGCACGGCGCCTGCCCGCAGCACCGCAAGTCCTTCGCGCCGGTGGCCGAGGTCCTGCGGTGAGTTCAGGCTTGGCCCCCTCCGGCGGGGCGTCCACCGAAGCCACGCACCTCACCTCGCGCGACAACCCGCTGATCAAGGACTTGCGCAAGCTGTCCCAGGACAGCACGGCCTACCGCAAGCAGGGGCGCGTCTGGCTGGAAGGCGACCACCTGTGCCGCGCGGCGCTGGCGCGCGGACTCAAACCTGCGCTGGCCGTTTTCGCCGAGTCTTATTGGCCCGCGGCACCCGCGGAATTTACGCGGGCGGCGGCCAAAAGCATCGTGATCCCCGACGCCTTGCTGCCCGAGATCAGCGGCCTGGAGTCGCCCGCGCGCATGGGTTTTGTCCTGGGCCTGCCCGCAGTGGCCGGCCTGCGGCCCAATGCGGCCTCGGTGATCCTGGACCGGGTGCAGGACGCCGGCAATGTCGGCTCCATCCTGCGCAGCGCGGCGGCCTTTGGTTTCGGTCAGGTCATCGCCCTCAAGGGCACGGCGGCGCTGTGGTCGCCCAAGGTGCTGCGCGCCGGCATGGGCGCCCACTTTGCCCTGCAGCTGGTGGAAGGACTGGAGCCCGAGGCCCTGGCGTCCCTGGCGGTGCCCATCGTCGTCACCAGTTCGCACCACGGCGGCTTTTTGCACCAGCAAAAACTCCCCATGCCCTGCGCCTGGGCCATGGGCCACGAAGGGCAGGGCGTCAGCGACGAGCTGATGGCCAGGGCGGCGCTCAAGGTCCGCATAGACCAGCCGGGCGGCGAAGAGTCTCTCAATGTCGCCGCCGCCGCCGCGATTTGCCTGTACGCAAGTTCGTCGGTGAAGAACTCTTAATTCCAGCCGGGGCCGCGGAACTGGCTTTGCCAGGCCGCAGGCGCAGCGGCCCCTCTCGTGATGAAAGGGGCAGGGAGATGCCGCAGGCTCACGCAGTGAGCGACCGTGGGGGCCACGGCCTAGGCTATAATCAGTGGCTTTTCAAAACACAGCTTCGCCCGAGCGCATACAAAGCCACCACCCTCTCAAAAGCAGCCTGCAAGAGTCTTGACCGAGACGTATCTTGTGCACGCTTGGGCGAACCGTAACCAACCCGGAGAACCCAGTGCTTTTGTCTCTACAGGGAAACACCCCTCACGCCATCCTGGCGCTCGCAGACGGCACGGTCTTTATCGGCAATTCGATTGGAGCCGCGGGCTCCACGGTCGGCGAAGTGGTGTTCAACACCGCGATGACCGGCTACCAGGAAATCCTCACGGATCCGAGCTACTGCCAGCAGATCGTCACCCTCACGTACCCGCACATCGGCAACTACGGCGTCAATGCCGAAGACGTCGAGGCCGAAAAAGTCCACGCCGCGGGTCTGATCATCAAGGACTTGCCGCTGCTGGCCTCGAATTTCCGCAAATCCATGACCCTGTCCGAATACCTGGTCAAGGAGAAAACCGTCGCCATCGCCGGCATAGACACGCGCCAGCTCACGCGTCTGCTGCGCACCAAGGGCGCGCAAAACGGCTGCATCCTGGCCCTGCCCGCGGGCGAGGCGGTGAGCCAGCCCGCGATCGAAAAAGCCATCGCGGCCGCCCGCGGCGCGCCCAGCATGGCCGGCCTGGACCTGGCCAAGGTCGTCTCGGTCAAGCAGACCTACGAATGGACGCAGACCGAGTGGAAACTCGGCGCGGGCTACGGCGTGCAGATCACGCCCAGGTTCCACGTCGTGGCCTTCGACTTCGGCGTGAAGAAAAACATCCTGCGCATGATGGCCGAGCGCGGCGCGCGCATCACCGTGGTGCCGGCGCAAACCCCCGCCGCCGACGTGCTCAAGCTCAAACCCGACGGCATCTTCCTGGCCAACGGCCCGGGCGACCCGGAGCCTTGCGACTACGCGATCACCGCGGTGCGTGAACTGATCGAAACCGGCATCCCGACCTTCGGCATCTGCCTGGGCCACCAGATCATGGCGCTGGCCAGCGGTGCCAAGACCTTCAAGATGAAGTTCGGCCACCACGGCGCCAACCACCCGGTCAAGGACCTGGACAACGGCCGGGTCAGCATCACCAGCCAGAACCACGGTTTTGCGGTCGATGAGAAAAGCCTGCCCGCCAACCTGCGGCCCACGCACGTCAGCCTGTTCGACGGAACGCTGCAGGGCCTGGCCCGCACCGACAAGCCGGCGTTCTGCTTCCAGGGCCACCCGGAAGCTTCGCCCGGCCCGCACGATATTTCATACTTGTTTGACCGTTTCACCGCGCTGATGGAACAGGCCGGGGAGAAGAAGAATGCCTAAGCGCACAGACATCAAAAGCGTCCTCATCATAGGCGCCGGCCCCATCATCATCGGCCAGGCCTGCGAGTTCGACTACTCCGGCGTGCAGGCCTGCAAGGCGCTGCGCGAAGAGGGCTACAAGGTCATCCTGATCAACAGCAACCCCGCCACGATCATGACCGACCCGGCCACCGCCGACGTCACCTACATCGAGCCCATCACCTGGCAGACGGTTGAAAAAATCATCGCCAAGGAGCGTCCGGACGCCATCCTGCCGACCATGGGCGGGCAGACCGCGCTCAACTGCGCGCTGGACCTCTGGCACAACGGCGTGCTCGACAAGTACAAGGTCGAGCTGATTGGCGCCAAACCCGAGGCCATCGACAAGGCCGAAGACCGCCTGAAGTTCAAGGATGCGATGACCAAGATCGGACTGGGTTCGGCCCGCTCCGGCATCGCGCACAGCATGGACGAAGCCTGGGCCGTGCAAAAGAGCGTCGGCTTCCCCACCGTGATCCGCCCCAGCTTCACGCTGGGCGGCACCGGCGGCGGCATCGCCTACAACTCCGAAGAATTCGAAGTCATCTGCAAGCGCGGCCTCGAAGCCTCGCCCACCAATGAGCTGTTGATCGAGGAATCGCTGCTCGGCTGGAAAGAGTACGAGATGGAAGTCGTGCGCGACACCGCCGACAACTGCATCATCGTCTGCTCCATCGAAAACCTGGACCCGATGGGCGTGCATACCGGCGACTCCATTACCGTCGCCCCGGCCCAGACGCTGACCGACAAGGAATACCAGATCCTGCGCAACGCCTCGCTGGCCGTGCTGCGCGAGATCGGCGTGGACACCGGCGGCTCCAACGTGCAGTTCTCCATCAACCCGGTCGACGGCCGCATGGTGGTGATCGAAATGAACCCGCGCGTCTCGCGTTCCTCGGCGCTGGCCTCCAAGGCCACGGGCTTCCCGATCGCCAAGGTCGCGGCCAAACTGGCCGTGGGCTACACGCTGGATGAGCTGCGCAACGAGATCACGGGCGGCGCCACCCCCGCGAGCTTCGAGCCCAGCATCGACTACGTGGTCACCAAGATTCCGCGCTTCGCGTTTGAAAAATTCCCGGCCGCCGATTCGCGCCTGACCACGCAGATGAAGTCCGTCGGCGAGGTCATGGCCATGGGCCGCACCTTCCAGGAGTCCTTCCAGAAAGCGCTGCGCGGCCTGGAAGTCGGCGTGGACGGCATGAACGAGAAAACCCAGGACCGCGAGGTGCTCGAGAAAGAACTCGGCGCGCCCGGCCCGGACCGCATCTGGTACGTGGGCGATGCTTTCGCACAGGGCATGAGCGTCGACGAAGTGTTCGCGCTGACCAAGATCGACCCCTGGTTCCTCATCCAGATCGAGCAGATCGTCAAGATCGAGCTGGAGCTCGAAACCACCTCGCTCGACAAGATTGACGCCGTCACGCTGCGCGCACTCAAGCAAAAGGGCTTTTCCGATCGCCGCCTGGCCAAGCAGCTCAAGACCACCGACACGGCCATCCGCGAAAAGCGCCGCGCGCTGGGCGTGCGCCCGGTCTACAAACGCGTGGACACCTGCGCCGCAGAGTTCGCGACCAACACCGCCTATATGTATTCGACCTACGAGGCCGAGGGCAGCGAATGCGAAGCCGCGCCCACCGACAAGAAAAAAATCATGGTGCTGGGCGGCGGGCCCAACCGCATCGGGCAGGGCATCGAGTTTGACTACTGCTGCGTGCACGCTGCGCTGGCCATGCGCGAAGACGGCTACGAGACCATCATGGTCAACTGCAACCCCGAGACCGTCTCCACCGACTACGACACCAGCGACCGCCTGTATTTCGAGCCACTGACGCTGGAAGACGTGCTCGAGATCGTCGACAAAGAGAAGCCATTGGGCGTGATCGTGCAGTACGGCGGCCAGACGCCTTTGAAGCTGGCGCTGGACCTCGAAGCCAACGGCGTGCCCATCATAGGCACCTCGCCCGACATGATCGACGCGGCCGAAGACCGCGAACGTTTCCAGAAGCTGCTGCACGAATTGAAGCTGCGCCAGCCGCCCAACGCCACGGCGCGCACCGAGCCCGAAGCACTCGAAAAAGCCGCCGCGCTGGGCTACCCCCTGGTCGTGCGCCCCAGCTACGTGCTGGGCGGCCGCGCCATGGAAATCGTGCATGAGCAGCGCGACCTCGAGCGTTATATGCGCGAAGCGGTCAAGGTCAGCCATGACTCGCCCGTGCTGCTGGACCGTTTCCTGAATGACGCCATTGAATGCGACGTCGACTGCCTGCGCGACCCCGAGGGCCGCACCTTCATAGGCGGCGTGATGGAACACATCGAGCAAGCCGGCGTGCACAGCGGTGACTCGGCCTGCTCGTTGCCGCCGTACTCGCTGAGCGCGGAGACCGTCACCGAAATCAAGCGCCAGACCGCGGCCATGGCTGAGGCGCTGACGGTGGTGGGCCTCATGAACGTGCAGTTCGCGATCCAGAACATCGATGGCAAGGACGTGATCTACGTGCTGGAAGTCAACCCGCGCGCCTCGCGCACCGTGCCCTTCGTCAGCAAGGCCACCGGCATCCAGCTGGCCAAGGTGGCGGCGCGCTGCATGGTCGGCCAGTCGCTGGCGTCCCAGGGCATCAAGGACGAAGTCACGCCGCCTTACTTCAGCGTCAAGGAAGCGGTCTTCCCCTTCGTCAAATTCCCCGGCGTGGACACGATTCTCGGCCCCGAGATGAAATCCACCGGCGAGGTCATGGGCGTGGGCAAGACCTTCGGCGAAGCCTTCGTGAAGTCCCAGCTGGGCGCGGGCACCAAGCTGCCGACTTCGGGCAAGGTCTTCCTGACCGTCAAGAACAACGACAAGCCGCGTGCCGTGGAAGTCGCGCGCGCGCTGGCCGCGCAGAAGTTCGAGCTGGTGGCCACCAAAGGCACGGCGGCCGCCATCCAGGCGGCGGGCATTGCCTGCACCGTGGTCAACAAGGTCACCGAAGGGCGGCCGCACGTGGTGGACATGATCAAGAACAACGAGATTGCCCTGGTCATCAACACCGTCGAAGAGCGGCGCAACGCGATCACCGATTCGCGCCAGATCCGCACTTCGGCGCTGCTGGCCCGCGTGACGACCTACACCACGATTGCCGGCGCCGAAGCGGCCGTGGAGGGCATGAAGTACCTGGATAACCTGCCGGTCTATTCCGTGCAGGAACTGCACGCCCAGTTGGCCTGAAAGGGCCTGAAAGCCCGGGCCCGGCCACCGGTTTTTCCCGGATTTCGCCGAGCCCGATTTGCATTAAACTTGTTTCATTGAAGTTTTGAATTCAAGCGCCGCCGCCAGGTGACTGGTGGCGGTTTCGCTTTTGCAGGAGCAAAAAACATGGCCACCATCCCCATCACCAAACGCGGCGCGGAAAGCCTCAAGGCGGAACTGCACCAGCTGAAAACCGTGGACCGCCCCTGGGTCATCAATTCGATTTCCGAAGCGCGCGCCCAGGGCGACCTCAGCGAAAACGCCGAATACGATGCCGCCAAGGACCGCCAGGGCTTTATCGAAGGCCGCATCCAGGAAATCGAAGGCAAGCTTTCCGCCGCGCAGATCATCGACCCGTCCGAGCTGGACGCGGGCGGCAAGGTTGTGTTCGGCTCCACCATAGAGCTGGAAGACGAAGACACCGGCGACAAGGTGACCTACCAGATCGTCGGCGAAGACGAGGCCGACATCAAGCTGGGCCGCGTCAACATCAGCTCGCCGATCGCGCGCGCGCTGATCGGAAAGGACGAGGGCGACACGGCCGAAGTCCAGGCACCGGGCGGCATCAAGCGCTACGAAATCATTGCGGTGATGTATATCTAGGTTTTACCGATGAAGCAGCGCTTCACCGTGATGGTGGCTGCCCTCTGGTGGGGCAGCCTGACCGCTTTGGGTTTTGTGGTGGTTCCCATGCTGTTCGCCAACCTGGGCACGCCCGCCGCGGCTGGCGCCATGGCCGCCAAGCTCTTTACCGCGCAGACCTGGCTCAGCACGGGCTGCGCTATGCTGCTCTTGCTGGTGCTCAATCAAAAAGACGATGCGGCCCTCGCTTTGCAGGCGCAGGCCGCCATGAAATTCGTGGTCGCCGGCTTGCTGCTGGCCTTGCTGGTGGAGTTCGGCATCGCGTCGCGCATCGTCAGTGCGCGCGCCGAAGGCGGCAACCTCAAGCTCTGGCACGGACTGGGAACGGCCCTCTATGTCGTGCAGTGGCTGTGCGCCGGGCTGGCGCTGTGGCGCCTGGTGCCGGCATCGCAAGCCGGCCAGCCGCCCGCCGCGGACTAAGCGGGTCAGCCGCGCTCAGCGGCTTCCAGTGTATTGACCAAGAGCATGGTGATGGTCATCGGGCCGACACCGCCGGGCACCGGCGTGATGTAGCCGGCGACTTCCTTGACACCCTCAAAATCCACGTCGCCGCAAAGCTTGCCTTCATCATTGCGGTTCATGCCCACGTCGAGCACGACGGCGCCGGGCTTGACCATGTCGGCCGTCAGCACATTGCGTTTGCCGACGGCGGCCACGACCACGTCGGCCTGCAGTGTCATGGCCTTGAGGTCCTTGGTGGCGCTGTGGCAGATGGTGACGGTGGCGTTTTTTTGCAGCAGCATCAGCGCCATGGGCTTGCCGACGATGTTGCTGCGGCCTATCACCACGGCATGCTTGCCCTTGAGGTCGTAGCCAATGCTCTCCAGCATCTTCATGCAGCCGTAAGGCGTGCAGGGCCAGAAGCCGGGCTGGCCGACCATGAGTGCGCCGGCGCTGGCGACGTGAAAGCCGTCCACGTCCTTGGCCGGCGAGATGGCCTCGATAACCTTGTGCGCGTCGATGTGCGCGGGCAGCGGCAGCTGCACCAGGATGCCGTGGATGGCCGGGTCCTTGTTGAGCGCGTCCACGCGCGCCAGCAGGTCGGCTTCGCTGAGGGTGGCGGGGTATTTTTCGAGCACCGAATGCAGGCCGCTGTCTTCGCAGGCCTTCACCTTGTTGCGCACATAGACCTGGCTGGCCGGGTTTTCGCCCACCAGCACCACGGCCAGGCCCGGCGTGACGCCGCGCGCGCGCAGGGCGGCGGCCCGCCGGGCGACATCGGCGCGCAATTGTTTGGAGAGGGCGTTTCCGTCAATCAGCTGGGCGGTCATTTTTGAATCGGGTTTTTAAAGTAAAAACGCCCGCTGGTCCAATCAATACGGGCGTCAAGGGCTATCGGAAGGACAGCGAAGGAGCGGTCAGCCTTTGGGCGCGTTGGACCCCAGGGCAATTTTGAGCAGGTCGGCCACGGTGTTGGCGTTGAGCTTTTCCATGATGTTGGCGCGGTGCGCCTCCACCGTCTTGATGCTGATGCCCAGGTCGTCGGCGATCTGCTTGTTGAGCCGGCCGGCCACGATGCGCTCGAGCACCTGGGCTTCGCGCGAGGTCAGCTTGGCCAGCAGGGCGTCGCGGCTGGCGGACTGCTGGAACTCGCTGAAGGCTTCCTTGGCCTGCTCCAGCATGCGTTCGACCAGGTTGACCAGGGCTTCTTCCTGGAAAGGCTTCTGGATGAAATCCATCGCGCCTTTTTTCATGGTGTTGACCGCCATGGGCACGTCGCCGTGGCCGGTGATGAACACGATGGGCAGCGGCGACTTGCGCTCGACCAGGCGGTCCTGCAGTTCCAGCCCGGTCATGCCGCCCATGCGGATGTCGACGATCAGGCAGGCCACTTCGCGCGGGTCGTAGCGGGAAAGGAAGGTTTCGGCCGAGTCGTAGCAGCGGACGCGGTAGTCCTTGCCCTCGAGCAGCCACTGCAGCGAGTCGCGCACGCCCTCGTCATCATCAACGACGTAGACGGTACCTTTTTTGGGAATCAAGCTCATGCCAAACTTTCTTTCGTGAACTTCTCAAGAGACGGTTCTTGAAGGGCTTTCAGTGAACGCCTGCGTTCCTGGCTGCCGCGCTGTCGCCGGCTGGCGCCGTTGGCAGGATCAGGGGTGTCACAGGGATCCAGAAGGTAAACCGGCACCCCACCACTTCGTCCCCATTGTAGAGGTTCTCTGCCTCCATTCTTCCCTGGTGGGACTCGACGATGCTGCGGCACAGCTTCAGGCCTATGCCCATGCCTTCGGCTTTGGTGGAGTAGAAGGCCTCATAGAGCCGGCCCATGACTTCGGGCGACAGGCCGCGCCCGGTATCGAGCACCGAAAACTCCACCACGGCCTGGTCTTCGATCTGCTTGGGCACCACGCGCAGCTCGACGCTGCGGCGCGCTGTGGGCAGGTGGGCCTGCTCGATCGACTCGGCCGCGTTTTTCATAAGGTTGATCAGCACTTGCTCGATCAGTATGGGGTCCACCATGATTTCAGGCAGGCGGGCCGCGATGTAATGGCTCAGGCGCACATGGTGGCGGCGCAGCTCGATGTCGGCCAGCTCCATGGCATTGCTGACCATGGTGGCCACATCGGCCGCCATGCGGTTGGGCTCGCTGCGTTTGACGAAGGAGCGTATGCGCTGGATGATCTGGCCGGCGCGATGCGCCTGCTTGGCGGTCTTGTCCAGCGCGATCAGCAGGTCTTCGTTGCTGATCTGCTTGCCCTTGATGCGCGAGACCATGCCGTTGCAGTAGTTGTTGATGGCCGTGAGCGGCTGGTTCAGCTCGTGCGCCACGCTGGAGGCCATCTCGCCCATGGTGATCAGGCGGCTGGCGGTCTGGGCCCGCTCGTTCTGCTGGGCGGCCTGTTCCTCGGCATGGCGCCGCGGCGTGATGTCGGTGGCGATCACCATCTGGGCCAGGCGGCCGTCCACCCAGGTCAGGTAGCGCGAACGCACTTCCAGCCATTTGCTGAGTTCGGGCACGTAGATCTCGGCGTTTTCCGTCTGCGCCGCCGTCAGCGTATCGGTCGGGAAGCCGGCCAGGCCGTCGACCGCGTCCAGCGTGTCGTCGGTGGGCACGGCGCTGGGCACGCCGGCCTGCGCGATCAGGTTCAGGTGGCCCGACACCTCGCCGCCAAACCAGGAGCGGTACAGCTTGTTGGCGAACAGCAGCTCTTCGCTGCCCAGCGGCGCCACGGAGACGGCCGCGTCCAGCCCTTCAAGCACCGTGGTGAAGCGCTCGTAGGAGGCGGTCAGTTCCTCGCGTATGCGCTTGGGCTCGGTGATGTCCGTCATGGAGGTCATCCAGCCGGTCTGCTGGCCGCGCGGATCGATCAGCGGCGAGACGTACATGCGGGCGTCGAAGATCTGGCCGTTCTTGCGCTTGACGCGCACCTCGAAACCGCCCGGCGGCGTGCGGCCGTGCAGCTCGTCGTCCAGCCGCTGCATCAGGGTGTCGATCTCGCCTTCCGGCCAGTGCGGAAACGGCGGCGTGCGGCCCACCAGGTCGCCCTCGGTCAGGCCCGTCATCTGGCAGAAGGCCGGGTTGACGTAAGTGATGCGGCCCTGCAGGTCGAGTGCGCGCATGCCGGTCAGCATGGAGTTTTCCATGGCGCGGCGGAAGTTGGTCTCGGCGATCAGCGCCTGCTGGGCCTGCACGCGGCGGCGCGTGTGGCGCCAGGTGCCCAGCAGCATCCACACCGTGAGCGCGCTCAGCGCGCTGACCAGCCAGAAAAAGCCGCTGCCCACCACGCCCAGCGAGGCGCGGTAGCCCTCGGCGCGTATCAGCAGGCCGTTGCCGACCGGTGAGACCGGTATCTCGTATTCGGCCGCGCCGTCGGACCAGGGCAGCAGCCGGGCCGCGGGATTGCGCGGCGGCGGCAGGTTGCCCGCCAGCACCTGGTTTTTGTCGTCGATCAGGGTCACCGCGTATTTGGCGGTGACCTCGGTCGGCACGCCGAAGCGCAGCAGCCCGTCGATGGAGTATTCGCCCATGATGACGCCGGCGAATTTGCCCTGGTCGTCCAGCGGCACCTGCAGCTGCAGGGTGGGGGCGTTGTAGCCGCCGGCTTCCTTGGGCGTCAGCGGCCGCGAGTACACCGGCTGGCGCAGGTCCCTGGCCAGCTCGTAGGTGCCGTCGGTCTCGCCGACCTTGAGCTGTTCGCCCACGCCGCGCAGCTGGCTGCCGTTGGCGCTGGGCGATACATAGGCCACCTTGATGCGCCGCTTGCTGTCCACCCAGGTCACCGCCATGAGTTCGGGGTACTGGTTGACCAGCGACTCGGCCTGGGTGATGAATTCTTCGGTGTCGACCTCCTTGTTGGAGACGTCGCGGCCTATGCGCATGAGCTGCTCCTGCCGCTCCAGCAGCCGCAGCCGCAGCCGCTGCTGCGCGTATTCCACGTCGCGTTTGACGGCCTGCTGCTCGCGGTCGATTTCCTCGATGCGCAGGTAGCCGAAGGCGGCGATCACGGCCGCCAGAAAGAGCGCGACGGCCAGCAACGGGCCCAGTGTGATGAATCGGTCCTGGCGCGACGGCGACTGCCGCCGCCACCAGCGGCGCCACAGGGCCAGGGGAGCGGGGGTCACCGCGGATTCGGCGAGGGCAGGGGCTTGCTGGGTCATAGGAGGAATGGTGCAGTTTAAGGGAGATGCCCCGTGCGGGGCAGGGTTGTCCCTGATTCTTGAAGGTGAAGCGCGGCGCGGCGATGCGGCGGCAATGCCGCGGCAATGTCGAGGAACGGCTTGCCCCAGACCCCTCGATGCGACGTATGCTTATTTTTAAATTTCTTAATGTGAAATCAATAAGCACTATTTGAAATCTCACAAATATTATGAGAAACTAGGGACTTGAATCTAATTTGCGTTTACAACACGTTTAGACCCAAGTTGGACACAGGCACTGTGAGTGGCCGGGCAAGAGGCCGCATCGCAGCGTAAACAAGCTTTATCAGGCTACTCAGGAGACAAAAATGGCTGCCAACCCCACCCAAGCCGGCGACAACTTGCGCGCCGCCGCCAACGACGCACTGGACAAAGACAGCCAGGAAACCCGAGAGTGGATGGACGCCTTGTCCGCCGTCATCGAAAGCGAAGGCCCGGAGCGCGCCCACTTCCTGCTGGAGCAACTGCTGGAGCACGCCCGCCAGAAAAGCATAGACATGCCTTTCTCGGCCAACACCGGCTACGTCAACACCATCGAGACCGACCAGGAAGAGCGCTCGCCCGGCAACCTCGAGATCGAGGAGCGCCTGCGCGCCTACATGCGCTGGAACGCCATGGCCATGGTGGTCAAGGCCAACCGCCTGCACCCCGCCGACGGCGGCGACCTGGGCGGCCACATCGGCTCCTTCGCCTCGCTGGCCAGCCTGTTCGGCGCCGGCTTCAACCACTTCTGGCATGCCGAGAGCGAAAACCACGGCGGCGACTGCCTCTACATCCAGGGCCATGTGTCGCCCGGCGTCTATGCCCGCGCCTACCTTGAAGGCCGTCTGACCGAAGAGCAACTGCTCAACTTCCGTCAGGAAGTCGACGGCAAGGGCCTGTCCAGCTACCCGCACCCCAAGCTCATGCCCGAGTTCTGGCAATTCCCCACCGTCTCCATGGGCCTGGGCCCGCTGATGGCGATCTACCAGGCGCGCTTCCTCAAATATCTGCATGCCCGCGGCATCGCCAACACCGAAAACCGCAAGGTCTGGGCCTTCCTCGGCGACGGCGAGATGGACGAGGTTGAATCCATGGGCGCCATCGGCCTGGCCGCGCGCGAAAAGCTCGACAACCTGGTCTTCGTCATCAACTGCAACCTGCAGCGCCTGGACGGCCCGGTGCGCGGCAACGGCAAGATCATCCAGGAGCTGGAAGGCGAGTTCCGCGGCGCCGGCTGGAACGTCATCAAGCTGCTGTGGGGCAGCAACTGGGACCCGCTGCTGGCCCGCGACAAGGACGGCGCGCTGCGCAAGGTCATGATGGACACGCTGGACGGCGACTACCAGGCCATGAAGGCCAATGACGGCGCCTATGTGCGCAAGCATTTCTTCGGCCAGGACCCGCGCACGCTCGAGATGGTCGCCAAGATGAGCGACGAGGACATCTTCAACCTGCGCCGCGGCGGCCACGATTCGCAAAAGGTCTATGCCGCTTTCCACAAGGCGGTCAACCACAAGGGCCAGCCCACCGTGCTGCTGATCAAGACCGTCAAGGGCTTCGGCATGGGCAAGATCGGCGAAGGCAAGAACAACGTCCACCAGACCAAAAAACTGGCCGACGAGGACATCAAGGCCTTCCGCGACCGCTTCAACATCCCCATCCCCGACAGCAAGCTGGCCGACATCCCCTTCTACAAGCCGGCCGACGACACGCCCGAGATGCGCTACCTGCACGAGCGCCGCAAGGCCCTGGGCGGCTACCTGCCGCACCGCCGCGTCAAGGCCGACGAGCAGTTCACCGTGCCCGCGCTGGAGACCTTCAAGTCGGTGATCGAGCCCACGGCCGAAGGCCGTGAAATCTCCACCACCCAGGCCTATGTGCGTTTCCTCACGCAGCTGCTGCGCGACCAGGCCCTGGGCCCGCGCGTCGTGCCCATCCTGGTGGACGAGGCCCGCACCTTCGGCATGGAGGGCCTGTTCCGCCAGATCGGCATCTACAACCCCGACGGCCAGAAATACACGCCGGTCGACAAAGACCAGGTGATGTACTACAAGGAAGACAAGCAGGGCCAGATCCTGCAGGAAGGCATCAACGAGGCCGGCGGCATGAGCAGCTGGATCGCGGCTGCCACCTCGTACAGCACCAACAACCGCATCATGGTGCCCTTCTACGTGTACTACTCCATGTTCGGTTTCCAGCGCATCGGCGACCTGGCCTGGGCGGCCGGCGACATGCAGGCGCGCGGCTTCCTGCTGGGCGGCACCTCGGGCCGCACCACGCTCAACGGCGAAGGCCTGCAGCACGAAGACGGCCACAGCCACATCCTGGCCGGCACGATTCCCAACTGCATCAGCTACGACCCGACCTTCGCGCATGAAGTCGGCGTGATCCTGCACCATGGCTTGAAGCGCATGGTCGAGAAACAGGACAACGTTTACTTCTACCTCACCCTGCTCAATGAGAACTACGCCATGCCCGGCCTCAAGCCCGGCACCGAAGAGCAGATCATCAAGGGCATGTA
Source organism: Polaromonas sp. P1_A2 (assembly GCF_056406895.1). Lineage (NCBI taxonomy): Bacteria > Pseudomonadati > Pseudomonadota > Betaproteobacteria > Burkholderiales > Comamonadaceae > Polaromonas > Polaromonas sp. P1_A2. The sequence goes on from NZ_JBFTZI010000002.1 coordinate 368,928, forward strand.
CCTGTGCAAAGAGGGCGCCAAGCTCACGCCGCGCGTGCAGCTGCTGGGCTCCGGCACCATACTGCGCGAATCCATCGCCGCGCAGGAACTGCTCGAAAAGGAATGGGGCGTTGCCGCCAACGTCTGGAGCTGCCCGAGCTTTAACGAACTGGCCCGCGATGGCCAGGGCGCCGAGCGCTGGAACCTGCTGCACCCGGCCGAAAAGCCCCAGGTGTCCTTCGTGGCCCAGCAGCTTGAAAAGCACACCGGCCCCGTCATCGCGTCGACCGACTACATGAAGGCCTATGCCGAGCAGATCCGCCCCTTCATCCCCAAGGGCCGCACCTACAAGGTGCTGGGCACCGACGGCTTCGGCCGCAGCGACTTCCGCAGCAAGCTGCGCGAGCACTTCGAGATCAACCGCCATTACATTGTTGTGGCGGCCCTCAAGGCGCTCAGCGAAGAGGGCACGGTGCCGGTCGCCAAGGTGACCGAAGCCATCAAAAAATACGGCATCAATGTCGACAAGATCAACCCGCTTTACGCTTGAGTTAAAACCCTGACGTAGACGCACAGACGCCTGAAGCAAACGGAGACAAGATATGGCAGTGGTAGACATTCAAGTTCCAGATATCGGGGATTTCGACGAAGTGACCGTGATCGAATTGCTGGTCAAGCCCGGCGACACCGTCAAGGCCGAGCAGTCGCTGATCACCGTGGAGTCCGACAAGGCCTCCATGGAAATCCCCTCCAGCCACGCGGGTGTGGTCAAGGAACTCCGGGTCAAGCTGAGCGACAAGGTCAAGCAGGGCTCGGTCGTGCTGACGCTGGAGGTGGCCGGCGCCGAAGCCGCCGCACCGGCTCCCGCCGCAGCGGCCAAACCGGCCGCCGCGCCGGCAGCCCCCGCAGCCGCTTCGCCCGCACCGGCGCCTGTAGCGGCCCCTGCGGCCTCCGGCCCGGTTGAAGTCCGTGTGCCCGACATCGGCGACTTCAAGGACGTGTCCGTCATCGAAGTGCTGGTCAAGCCCGGCGACACCATCAAGGCCGAACAATCGCTGGTCACCGTCGAATCCGACAAGGCCTCGATGGAAATCCCGTCCTCGGCCGCCGGCGTGCTCAAGGAACTCAAGGTCAAGCTGGGCGACACCGTCAACATCGGCGACCTGCTGGCCATTCTGGAAGGTTCTGTCGCCGCGGGCGCAGCGCCCGCTGCGGCACCGGCCCCTGCGCCAGCACCTGCTCCCGCCGCAGCAGCGGCAGCCGCGCCCGCACAGGCGGTCGCATCGGCTCCCGCCAGCCAGCCGGCCCACGACCCCACCACGGCGCCGCAAGGCAGCCTGCCGCATGCCTCGCCCTCGGTGCGCAAGTTCGCGCGCGAGCTCGGCGTGCCACTGGCCGAGGTCAAGGGCTCCGGTCCCAAGGGCCGCATCACGCAGGACGACGTGCAGGCCTTCACCAAGTCGGTCATGGACGGCAGCATCCGCACCCAGGCGCAGGCCGCCAAGGCCCCGGCGTCGTCGGGCGGCGGTGCCGGCCTCGACCTGCTGCCATGGCCCAAGGTCGACTTCACCAAGTTCGGCCCGGTCGAGCGCAAGGACATGTCGCGCATCAAGAAGATCAGCGGCGCCAACCTGCACCGCAACTGGGTGATGATCCCGCACGTCTGCAACCACGACGATGCCGACATCACCGAGCTCGAAGCCTTCCGCGTGCTCATGAACAAGGAAAACGAGAAAGCCGGCATCAAGATCACCATGCTGGCCTTCCTGATCAAGGCCTCGGTCGCCGCGCTCAAGAAATTCCCCGAGTTCAACGCCTCGCTCGACGGCGACCAGCTGGTGCTCAAGCAGTACTACAACATCGCCTTCGCCGCCGACACCCCCAACGGCCTGGTCGTGCCCGTCATCAAGAACGCCGACCAGAAGGGCATCGTGCAGATCTCGCAGGAGATGGGCGAACTCGCCAAGAAAGCGCGCGACGGCAAGCTGAGCCCGGCCGACATGTCCGGCGCCTGCTTCACGATCTCGTCGCTGGGCGGCATAGGCGGGCGCTACTTCACGCCCATCATCAACGCGCCGGAAGTCGCCATCCTGGGCGTCTGCAAGAGCTCGACCGAGCCGGTCTGGGACGGCAAGGCCTTCCAGCCGCGCCTGATGCTGCCGCTGTCGCTGAGCTGGGACCACCGCGTGATCGACGGCGCCGCCGCCGCGCGCTTTAACGCCTACCTCGGACAGATCCTCGCCGACTTCCGCCGCGTCCTCCTTTAATCCAGAAGATGACAACGCTTGTAGTCGTCAAAAAGGCGGGGCAGGTTGCCATCGCCGCCGACACGCTGGTCACCTTCGGCGACACCAGCCTGGGCCACCGCTTCGAGGCCAACGGCAAGATCTTCAAGGTCGACACGCCCGCCGGCATGAGCTACGTCGGCATGGCCGGGACGGTGGCGCATTTCCCGGTGCTGCGCAAGGCCATGGCGGCCCTGCCCAAGGACCAGCTCAAGCTGGGTTCGCGCGACGAGGTCTTCGACACCTTCGTCAAGCTGCACCCGCTGCTCAAGGAAACGTTTTTCCTGCAGACCAAGGAAGACGACAACGACCCCTACGAGTCCAGCCAGTTCACCGTCGTCATCGCCAATGCCAGCGGCATCTACGGCCTTTACAGCTACCGCGAAGTCTTCGAGTTCAAGGAGTTCTGGGGTATAGGCTCGGGCCGCAGCTTCGCGCTGGGCGCCATGCACGCCGCCTGGGACAAGGCCAAGACCGCGCGCGAAGTGGCCATGGCCGGCCTCAATGCGGGTTGCGAGTTCGACAAGAACTCCGCCGGACCCGTCGACATATTCACCCTTAAATTGAAAGCCTCCAAATGAGCGCATCCAGCCTGGTAGACATCAAGGTGCCGGACATTGGCGATTTTGACGAAGTGTCCGTGATTGAAGTGCTGGTCAAGGCCGGCGACACCATCAAGGCCGAGCAAAGCCTGATCACCGTGGAAAGCGACAAGGCCTCGATGGAAATTCCGTCCTCCGCCGCTGGCGTGGTCAAGGAAGTCAAGGTCAAGCTCGGCGACAAGGTCAAGCAAGGATCGGTCGTGCTGACGCTGGAAGCGTCCGGCGCCGCTGCACCGGCGCCTGCACCTGCACCCGAGAAGAAGGCTGCCGCCCCGGCCGCAGCCGCGCCCGCCCCAACGGCCGCCAGCTTCAGCGGCTCCGCCGACCTCGAATGCGACGTGCTGGTGCTGGGCGCCGGCCCCGGCGGCTACTCGGCCGCCTTCCGCGCCGCCGACCTGGGCCTCAAAGTCGTGCTGGTCGAGCGTTACGCCACGCTGGGCGGCGTCTGCCTCAACGTCGGCTGCATTCCCTCCAAGGCACTGCTGCACGTGGCCGCCGTGATGGACGAGGTCAAACATTTCGATAGCCTGGGCGTGAGTTTTGGCGAGCCCAAGCTCGACATCAACAAACTGCGCACGCACAAGGAAAAAGTCGTCGGCAAGCTCACCGGTGGGCTCACGGCGATGGCCAAGATGCGCAAGGTCACCACCGTGCGCGGTGTGGGCCAGTTTGTCGGCGCCAACCACCTGCAGGTCGAAGAAACCGCTGGGGCAGAGGGCCAGGAAAAGACTGGCAAGAAGCAGACCATCGCCTTCAAGAACTGCATCATCGCTGCGGGTTCGCAAGCCGTGCGCCTGCCTTTCATGCCGGACGATCCTCGCGTGGTGGACAGTACCGGCGCATTGGCCCTGAAGGAAGTCCCCAAGCGCATGCTGATCCTGGGCGGCGGCATCATAGGCCTTGAAATGGGCACTGTGTACTCCACCCTGGGCGCGCGCCTGGACGTGGTCGAAATGATGGATGGCCTGATGCAGGGCGCCGACCGCGACCTCGTCAAGGTCTGGCAGAAGATGAATGCGCCGCGTTTTGACAACATCATGCTCAAGACCAAAACCGTGGGCGCCAAGGCGACCAAGGCCGGGATTGAAGTCACTTTCGAAGGCGAGGGCGCCCCGGCGCCTCAGACCTACGACCTGGTGCTGCAGGCCGTGGGCCGCACACCCAATGGCAAAAAAATCGGCGCCGAGAAGGCCGGCATCAGCGTGAGCGACCGCGGCTTCATCCCCGTCGATATCCAGATGCGCACCAATGTGCCCCACATCTTCGCCATCGGCGACATCGTGGGCCAGCCCATGCTGGCGCACAAGGCCGTGCACGAAGCGCATGTGGCCGCCGAGGTCATCGCCGGTGAACTGCAGGGCAACAAGGAACTGGCCAGCGCCGCCTTCAATGCCCGCGTGATCCCCAGCGTGGCCTACACCGACCCCGAAATCGCCTGGGTGGGCCTCACCGAAGACCAGGCCAAGGCGCAGGGCATCAAGGTCAAAAAGGGCTTGTTCCCCTGGACGGCCTCCGGCCGCGCCATCGCCAACGGCCGCGACGAAGGTTTCACCAAGCTGCTGTTCGACGACAGCCCCGAAGCCCACGGCCACGGCAAGATTCTGGGCGGTGGCATTGTCGGCACGCACGCCGGCGACATGATCGGCGAGATCGCGCTGGCCATTGAAATGGGCGCCGACGCCGTCGACATCGGCAAGACGATCCACCCGCACCCCACGCTGGGCGAAAGCATGGGCATGGCCGCGGAAGTGGCGCACGGCAGCTGCACCGACTTGCCGCCGGCGCGCAAGTAAGCCGCGTATCACGCACAAAAAGCCCGGGCATGCCCGGGCTTTTTGCTTTGAAGGGCGGCTCAAGGCCGCACGCCCGGCGCCTCCATGGCCATGCCTTTGGCGCGCGCCTTGAGGTAGAGCTCCAGTTCCACCAGTTCCTGCGCGCCATAGGCAAAGGGTTCGGCGCGCACGCCGCTCATGCAGCCGCGCAGGCGGCGCTGCAGCGAGCCCATGGCCTGCCATTCGAGGCGGTACACCGGGTAGCCCGTCGGGTGCGCTTCGGGGATCAGGCTGCCGGCCAGGCGTTTGCCGGGCAGGCCGTCGTGGCATTGCGCGCAGGACAGGTTGAGCTGGCCCATGCGCTGCGTGAACAGCTGCTGGCCGCGTTGGCGGAAGGGTTCCAGCCTGGCATCGTCGGGCGGTGCCAGCGGCAGGCTGCGCGATTGCAGTGCGACATAAGCTTCCAGGCCCAGCAATTCCTGGCTTTCGGGGCGCAGCGGCGCGGCCTGCTGGTGCTGCTGGCGGCATTGGTTGATGCGCTGGCTCAGTGTGACGGGACGGCCCAGGACGGCATCAAACGCCGGGTAACGCGCCGCCACGCCGCGCATGCTGCTTGGCGCCGCCGCGTGGCAGCTGAGGCAGGCCTTGCCGCTGGTACCCGCCGGCTGCTTCCACAGTGCCTCGCCGTCCTGCACCCACAGCATGCCGGGGTTGAGCGCGTCGTCTTTCTGCATGGCCTGGGTGGCGGCGCCCATGTCTTCAAAGCCCGAGCGGCGGCTGTCCTTGCCGGCGGTGTTTTGCGCGCAGGCATTTCCAAGGGATAAAGACAGCAGAAGGCAAACCAGGATGCGCGTCATGCCGTGACGGCCAGCAGGATGCTTTCCGCCTGCGAAAAACCGTTGTCGCCTTCCCAGCTGAGCACCAGCGTGCCGCTCTCGGTGGCCACGGTATGGAAGGCGATGTAGGGATTGGCCGAGACGGCCGAAAACAGCTCGGCGCTGAAGACCAGCTCACCGTTGTAGCGGCAGCTGAAGGTCTGGATGATGTTGCGCGGCAAGACCTTGCCGTCCTCGCCGGCGCGAAAGCCGGTTTCCATGGGGTGGCCTATGGTGGCGCATATCTCTATGACCTCGCCGCGCCTGGCGGTGGAAGGGGCGTTGATCAGGGTACGGGCCATCAGGGATCACCTTCTATACAGGCTGCGAGCGTGACGATGACGTTGACCGTGTGCGACCAGTAGCTGCCGTCGCTCATCTGTGCGACGGCCACCAGCTGCTGCGAGGTGGCCAGCCGTATGCGCGTGCTCACGCTGGCCTTGCCGGTGCGCGGACCCAGCGTGAAGCGGGCCACGTCGCGCTGGGGATTTTTCTCATTGAAGACGGCGATGCTTTTGACATGGTCGGCGGCCGTCATGGGGCTGTCCACCGTGACGGTGATGGGCACCACATTGCCGTTGTCCACCAGTTCGGCAATGTCGAGCTTGACCTTGCCCGCGCGAACCGGCGCGCCCTGGGTGTAAGCCGCCACGGCCACCGCCAGGTCGCCCGCGGCGGCGGACGCGGGACGCAGCACCACCCCCATGGCCAAGCCGGTGGCGCCGGCCAGGATGTGGCGCCGGCGGGGCAGGGCGGGTGGGTGCAGGGGCAGCGTCATGGCCGTCTCAGTTTCGCAGCGTGCGCAAGAAGGCCACCACGTCTTCAATTTGCTGTGGGTTCATGATGGGTTTGCCCTGCCAGGCGGTGCCCACGCGCACCAGGCCCTCACTGCGGTAATAGGCCGGCATCATGCTGGCCGGGTTCAGGCGCTGCGCGTCGGCGATGCGCAGGCGCAGCTGGCCTTCGCTCCAGCGCGAGCCCGCGCCCGCCAGGTCGGGCGCCAGGTTGCCCTGGAAGCGCTCTTCGGGAATCGGCCCGCTGTGGCACAGCAGGCACAGGCCCAGTTGCCGGCTCGCGACGATGGCACGGCCACGCGCCGGGTCGCCGGGTGTGGCCGTCAGTGCCTGCGGGATTGCGTCGCCGACGACCTGCAACGGCGGCTGCGGCTGCGGCGGCTGTTGCGCGAAGCCGGTCCAGGGCGCCACCATCATCATCCCGCCGGCGATGGCGCCTTGCCAGTTCATGCCTTCTTGAGGTCGTGGTTTTTCAGCGGCAGCTCGCGTATGCGTTTGCCCGTGGCCGCGAACACGGCATTGAGCACCGCCGGCGCGGCGACCGCGATGGTCGGCTCACCCACGCCGCCCCAGAAGCCGCCCGAGGCCACGATCAGGGTTTCCACCGCGGGCATGTGCTGCATCTGCACCACGGGGTAGGTGCTGAAGTTGTCCTGCTCCATGCGGCCGTCTTTTTGCGTGCATTCGCCGAACAGTGCCGCGGACAGGCCGTAGGCGAAAGAGCCTTCGACCTGGGCCTCGATCTGCTGCGGGTTGACGGCGTAACCCGGATCGGTGGCCGCCACGATGCGGTGGACCTTGAGCACACCGTCCGGGCTCACCGACACCTCGGCGCAGGCCGCCACATAGCTGCCGAAACCCATGGTCTGGGCCAGGCCGCGGTAGACCTTCTGGCCGCCCACGTCGGGCGGCGCCACGCCCCACTTGACGCGCTCGGCCACCGCGTTGAGCACGGCCAGGTGCTTGGGGTGGTTGCCCATGAGCTTGCGCCGCAGGGCCAGCGGGTCCTGCTTGGTGGCGAAGGCGATTTCGTCGATGAAGGACTCGAGGTAGATGGTGTTCTGGTTCAGGTTCACGCCGCGCCAGAAACCGGGCGGCACGCTGGGGTTGCGCATCGCATGGTCTATCAGCAGGTTGGGAAAGCTGTAGCCTATGGAGGCCTCGGGCCCCGGCGCGTTCAGGCCCTGGAACTGCACCGGGTCCAGCCCGTTGCGGATGTTTTGCGGCGCCACGCCGGCCAGGATGGACTGGCCCGAGATGCGCATGTGCAGGGCCGTGACATTGCCCTGCGCGTCCAGCCCGGCCTGCAGCTTGCATTGCGTCACCGGGTGGTAGCGGCCGTGCAGCATGTCTTCCTCGCGCGTCCACAGCAGCTTGACCGGCACGCCCGGCATTTGTTTGGCGATGTCCACGGCCTGGCGCACCCAGTCGTGCACCGCGCCGCGGCGGCCGAAGCCGCCGCCCAGGTGGATTTTGTAGACCTCGCACTTGGCGACCGGCAGCCCGGCGGCTTCGGAGGCCGCGGCCAGCGCCGCCTCGCCGTTCTGGGTCGGCGTCCAGACCTCGCAGCGCTCGGGCGTCCAGCGCGCCGTGGCGTTCATGGGCTCCATGGTCGCGTGGTTCTGGTGCGGGTAGGCGTACACCGCTTCTATGCGCCTGGCCGCCGAGGCCAGCGCGGCCTTGGCGTCGCCGTTCTGGTTGCCGACCACCGCGTCGTTCGCGTCCAGCCCGGCCTTGAGCATCTGGGCCACGCTGGCGCTGGAGTTGGCGGCGTTGGGGCCGTTGTCCCATTCGATGGGCAGCGCGTCCAGCGCGGTCTTGGCGCGCCACCAAGTGTCGGCCACGACGGCCACCGCGCTGTCCCCGACCGCCAGCACCTTCTTCACGCCGGGGCGTTTTTCGATCGCGGCGGCATTGAAGCTTTTGACCTTGCCACCGAACACCGGGCAGTCCTTGATGGCCGCGTTGAGCATGCCGGGCAGCTTGAGGTCGGCGCCGTAGACCTGCTTGCCCGTGACCTTGTCCTGCGTGTCCAGGCGCGCCAGGCGCTTGCCCACGAGTTTCCAGTCCTTCGGGTCCTTGAGCGTGACGTCGGCCGGCGGCGCCAGCCTGGATGCCGCGACCGCGACCTTGCCGTAGCTCACGCTGCGGCCGCTTGGCGTGTGCGTGATGAGGCTGTTGGCGGCGCGGCATTCGGACACCGGCACCTTCCATTCATTGGCCGCGGCCTGCACCAGCATCATGCGTGCGGTGGCGCCGCCCTTGCGCACGTAGTCGTGCGATTCGCGTATGCCGCGGCTGCCGCCAGTGGAGAAATTGCCCCAGGCCCGGTTGCGCGCGAGGTTTTGCCCCGGTGTCGGGTATTCGGTGCTGACTTTCGCCCAGTTGCATTCCAGCTCTTCGGCCACGAGCTGCGCCAGGCCGGTCAGGCTGCCCTGGCCCATTTCAGAGCGCGCGATGCGGATCACCACCGTGTCGTCGGGGCGCACCACGACCCAGGCATTGATCTCCTGCGTGTCGGCGCCCTGGGCCGCGGCCTTGCCGGCGAAGGGAATGTGGAAGGCGACCACCAGGCCGGCCGATGCGCCTGAGGCCAGGAAACGGCGGCGCGACAGCCGGGGCGATGCCAAAGCGGAAGAGGAGGGCAGGGTGGTGGTGCTCATGTCGTGCTCCCGTCGGTGTGCTGGATGGCGAGCGCCGCACTCTTGGTGTTGCCGCCCGCGGCGACGACCTTGATGGCGGCGCGTATGCGGTTGTAGGTGCCGCAGCGGCAGATGTTGGTCATGGCCTCGTTGATGTCGGCGTCCGTCGGGTTGGGCTTGGCCTTGAGCAGCGCCGCCGCCGCCATCACCATGCCGCACTGGCAGTAGCCGCACTGCGGCACGTCCAGCGCCACCCAGGCTTTTTGCACCGGATGCGAGCCGTCGGGCGACAGGCCTTCGATGGTCACGATTTTTTCGGCTGCGCCGACGGTGGAGACGGGCCGCACGCAACTGCGCGTGGGCACGCCGTCGATGTGCACGGTGCAGGCACCGCAGGCCGCGATGCCGCAGCCGTATTTGGTGCCGGTGAGCCCGAGCTGTTCGCGCAGGACCCACAGCAGCGGTGTGTCGTCCTCCACTTCAAACTCACGCACGGTACCGTTGACGTTCAGCTTTGCCATGGATGCGCTCCTCACAATTGAAAGAACCTGGATGGGCCGGAAGATAGTAGCGCCGGCGCATGTCGAATGCACCAGGGACTTCTATACCTGAGTAATGTGCTGACCCCGACAGCCCTGAAAAGTTTGACCGGGTAAACCCTTGTGATGAAGGCCTCAGCTGACTTCCGCCAGCGGCAAGCCCATGAAAGCCGCATAGCGCTGTGCGGCCAGCCGCAGCGCGCTGGCGCTGCCGCGCGGCAGCGGCGCGAAGGGCGCGGCGGAAATGCTGAGCCCGCCTTTTTTGGCTTCCGCCTGCCAGGTGCCGGCCACGCGCCCGCCAAGCAGCAGCGCGGGGCGGAACAGGCCGTTGGGCGTCATGAGCTTGCCGGCATGCGCGGTGTCGATGATGGCCTGGCGGTCGGTGTAGCCCAGCACATATTCGTCAAAACCCGCCAGCAGCTGCAGCAACGGCTTGCCGGCTGGCTGGGCAGGCGCCTGCGTGTGTTTGGGCCACCAGACGGTGCCGCCCTCAAACAGTGCATGCGCGAGGCCGGGGCCAGCCATTTCCAGCGCCGCCCGGGCTTCGCCGGCGGCCAGTCCGGACCACCAGCTGAAGTCCGCCAGCGTGGCGGGGCCGTGGCTCGCAAAATAACGTTGCGCGAGTTTTTTCAGCGCGTCTTCGCGGGGCAACTCGGGCTGCGCTGGCAACCACTCATCGAGCAGTGCGTAGCGGGCCTGCTTGCCCTGCGGATCGCCGAGGCAGATCAAGCCCGTCTGCGCCGCGCGGTACAGGATGCGCCCGCCGCGATGGCCCTCGGTGTCTATGCGACGGCGCGCGAGTGACGTGAAAAGTTCCTCGCGCGTCAATTGCTGGCCGCCTTGCAGGCATTGGCGAATGGCCGGCAGGATTTTGCGGAAGGCGGCCTCATCAAGATTCACCTCGCGGTAGGCGGCCGCGGTACGGGTCAGCAAGGCCGGCGCGGCCAGGGCCAGCAGCCAGCGCAGGTCGGCGGCGGCCGTCAGGTGCAGCGTGCCGCGCAAGACCCAGCTGCGCACCACCTTGCGCTGCGCCAGCGCCTCTTCAACGGACGCGTCGGTGGTGGCGGCGTCGTGCGGCATGCGCGATGCGACGGCCCATCGCGAGTGGGCATATTCCTGCGCCTGCACCGCGCCCATCCATTGCACGGCCTGGTCGATCCGCTTGAAGCCGGCTGGCTTGGACGGTGTGGCGGCGAGGCGGTGGCTGGCCAACCGCAGCGCGATCAGCTCTTGCCGTGACATCTCCGCCATGCTCAGGCCATGCTTTCAATCATCGCCAGCATGCGGCTTTGCCAGGCTGCCGGCGAAAAACGCTCGCGCAGCAGCATTTGCGATGCGCGCACCATGGCTTCGCGCCGCGGCACATCGGCCAGCAGTTCCGCGCAAGCCTGCGGCAGGTCTTCAAGTTCCGCCAGCACCATGTGCTCGCCGGGAACGATGCCGAAATCTTCCCAGCCTTCAAAACTGTCGGAGACCACCGCCGTGCCGGCCGCCCAGGCTTCAAAGGTGCGGAACTGGTCGAAGTAGCGCAGCTCGGAATCGGCATGCACATTAAGGCTGATGCGCGCGCCGGCGCGGCAGGCGTCGCGCGCCGTGCCCCAGAGGCCGCTCCGGATGAACTCGGCCTTCAGCGGCCCTGGGCTCGCCAGGAACAGGCGCTCGGCTTCGCGCCGCCTGGCCGTGTCGCCGCCCAGCATGACGATGTCCCGCGTCCTGTCCGTTTCAGGCAGCGGCGCGTGCAGCTGTTTGTCCGCGACCAGGTAGGGCAGGCGCAAGCTTGTGAGGGCTGGGAAGTGCTGGGCCAGATAGCGCTCCATGGACGCATCCATGGCCATCACGGCATGCAGGCCGGGCGCGATCGCGTCGAAGAGTTCGGCCTTGTGCCGGTGCACTGTGGCTGAGGCGTTGCGCGTCAGCGGGTCGAACATCCAGAGCACATGCTTGCCGTGACGCGGCATGCCGTGTTTGGCAAAGCGCTCAAAGGCGTAGATGCCTGCGACAAGCAGGTTGACGTCGCAAGGGCCCACATCGGGCAAGGGCGCGTCGGTGCTGTGGCCCAAGTCGATGAACTCGACCTCGTGCCCGGCTTGCAAGAGAACGTCCATCCACAGGCGGATGGCGCGGCCGAACAGCGTGTCTATGTCGGTGTAGAGGTGGATTTGCAATGCAGGTCTCGTTCTTCTTGTTTGCCTTCGCCGTTTAGACATTGAACAGGCTCTTATAGCGCAATTTTGCGACGTGCCAGGGAGAGCGGAACAGCGCGAGTAATTCACTGCGGACGGCCGGGTAGCTGCTGTGCATCGCAGAGGGCTTTTTCGCATTGGCTGAAACGCTTGTGACGCCGGCCGGGCTCAAAACGGCCGGCGACGGGGTTAACGGCGGCTTTCACAAAAACTTTACACAGCAGTTCAAGTTTTTTCCGGACCATCCGGGCTCGCTCGAGGCTGCGGAAAAAAGCAATGCAGTAAGCCGCAAGTAGCAGAAGACATCCAAAAAAATTCAGAAATCCAGAAAAAAGTCAAAAAGTGTAAGTAACAAGAATTCGTTGCCAAAAATTCAGGGGTGACTTGCTGCCAAACGCGGCTGGTTATTAATCACTTTTTCTTCCTTGTATCGAGTTTCACAATTGGTTACCGTGAACTAATTCACGAAAAATGCTGCTTTATAAGTAAAGCAGTTGGTCCGGAAGTTTGTAACTCTCGATTTTTCAGTGGGATGCAGCAATGAAGCGTACTGATGGTGCAGGCATGCACGAAGTTCTTTCTTTTGCCCTTGCCTTGCATTTGGCACTTCCGGCCGTCGCTCTGGCACAACAGCAGCCCTCCACCATCGATCCGGGGCGCCTTCGCGAACGCTTCGACATCCAGCCCGAAGCCGCGCCCGCGCCCCCGCCGGCACAACTCAAGAGCGAGGCCGCCGAGCCTCTGCCGGATTCGCTCAAGGCCATACGCGTCACGCTCAAGGAAGTCCGCATCGAGAGCGCCACCGTGCTGCCGGGCAATGCGCTGCAGGTGCGCGCCGACAGCTACACGGGACGCGAAATCACGGGCGCGGACGTCCTCGAACTTGCGTCCTCGCTGACCGCGATGTACCGCAACGCGGGCTACATTCTTTCGCTGGTCGTGGTGCCGCCGCAGTCGCTCGCGGACGGCACGCTGACACTGCGCGTCGTCGAGGGTTACATCGCCCGCGTGAACGTCCAGGCCGGGCCGGGCGTGAGCGCCCATGTGCAGGAACAGCTCATGCGCCTGGGCGAAAAGATCCAGGCCTCCAGGCCCATAGAGGGCCCGGTGCTGGAGCGTTACCTGCTGATCGCCAATGATTTTCCCGGCGTGGAACTGCGCAGCGTGCTCGCGCCTTCGCAGGCGCCGGGGGCGGCCGACCTGACCCTGGTTGCCAACGTCAAGACGGTGGAGGGCTTTGCTTCCATCGACAACTACGGCTCCAAATACCTCGGACCCACCCAGCTGACCCTGGGCGTGGTCGGCAACCAGCTGCTGGGCGTGAACGACCAGTGGCGTTTTGTCGGCGTGGGGACCGGCAACTCCGAGATGGCCTATACCCAGCTTTCCTACGGCCAGGTTGTCAGCACCGAAGGCCTGCGGCTTTCCGCCGCTGTCTCCCGCGCGCGCACGCAGCCCGGGGACGTGCTCACGCCGTTTGATGTGCACGGCAGTGCCGACACGGTGTCGCTGTCCGCCGCCTATCCCTTGCTGCGCGGCCGCAACGAAAGCCTGACCGCGCGCGCGGCCTACGACCATTCCGACGTGCACACCGAGGTGCTGGGCACCCGCGTGATCGAAGACCGCATACGCGCGCTGCGCCTGGGCCTGAGCTGGCGCGTGCTGGACAGCTTGGACGGGCAGAACGCGCTGGACGTCGATTTCAGCCAGGGGCTGGGCGGCACGCAGGAGTCCGATGTGCTCAAGAGCCGGGTGGGCGCCAAGGGCGTGTTCAACAAATTCAGCTTTGACTACGAGCGCTCGCAGTTTGTCGGATCGAATTTTTCCTTCACCGTGGGTGTGGGCGGGCAGTGGGCCAACACGCCGCTGCTGTCGTCGGAGCAGTACGCGCTGGGCGGGCGGCGCTTCGGCCGGGCCTATGAGCCGGCGGAGCTCGTGGGCGAACGCGCGCTGGCCTTTCGCATCGAGCCGCGCTACGCCGGCGGCGGCGCCGGTATGCCGGGGCTCAAGTCCTGGCAGCTGTTCGGCTTCTACGACATCGGCAAGGTCTGGAAGGTCGGCAGCGTCACGCCCGGAACGCCCGCCAGCCAGAGCCTGGCCTCCGCCGGCCTGGGCCTGCGGCTCTTTCTTGAAAAAAACGTGGTCGCCACGATCGAGGCGGCTTGGCCCTTGACCAAATCCATCGCGAGCTACCAGTCGGGCGGCAAAGACCCGCGGCTGATGGGCTCGCTGCTGGCGCGGTTTTGATGATGTTCACTGGATCCGTCCCTGTTGTGCTTTGTCTTTTTTGCGTTCAAGAGGTGATTCCATGCAAGCCAAACTCCCTGCCCAGCGTCTGCGTCCCCCCGAACGGCGGCGGTCGTCCTTCGCACTGAAAACCCTTCCCGCCGCGGCGGCGCTGTTGTTCGCGCCGCCCGGCTGGACCGTGGACATCGTGGGCGCGGCGGGCTTGCCGCAAAACGGCACGGTGTTTTCGGGCTCGGCTTCGGGCTCGGTGGCGGGCAACCAGATGACCATCACCCAGGCTTCCAACCGGGCCGTGCTGGACTGGGGTTCCTTCAACATCAATCCGGGCAAGTCGGTTGAGATCGTGCAGCCCAACGCTGCGTCGGCCATCCTCAACCGCATCAACGGCGACACCAATGCCACGCGCATCATGGGCAGCCTGTCGGCCAACGGAATGGTGATGCTGATGAACCCCAATGGCGTGATGTTTGGGCCGAATGCCACGGTGAATGTGGGCTCGCTGATCGCCACCACAGGCACGATTGACGCGAACAACTTCATGAGCACCGGTGGCGCGCAGATCACGGGCGCTGCGGGCAGCATCACCAACCAGGGCAGCATCACTGCGCAAGGCGGTATCACCGTGCAGGGCGCCGGCCTGGTGGCATTGGTTGCGCCTTCGGTGAGCAACCAGGGCAGCATCATCGCGACCGGCGGCACGATTGCCCTGGCCGGCGCCACGGCCGCCACGGTGTCTCTCAACGGCGGGCTGTATGAATTCGCCATCGCCGGCGGGGCGACCGGCAGCAGTGTGTCCAACGAGGCCGGCGCCAGCCTGAACGGCGCGACCTTGCGGCTGGGCGTGGGCGACGCGGCCAACCTGCTGTCGGGCGTGATCAACCTCGAGGGGGTGCAGCAGGCCAGCAATGCCATCGTCGTGAACGGCAACGCGGTGGTGCTCAAGTCGGCGCTGCAGGGGCCCAGCGTCAGCGGCAATTCCAACCATATCGACGTCTATGGCGGCGCGCGCATCCAGGATGCGGTGAACATCGCCAAGACCGGCACACCCGGGGCGGGCGCGGCCGTGGACGTGCACGGAGGCACATACACCGAGCAGGTCACCCTGAACAAGGCCAACCTGACGCTGACGGGCATGAATGGGGCCAATATCGACGTGCTCGAGGGAAAAACCGGAGTAGACATCACCGCGAATGGCGTGATGGTTGAAGGCATGCAGGTCACAGGCCCCTACAGCCAGAACTTCGCTGCCATCAACTGGACTGGCCTGAGCACGACGGGGGTGAGGATTGCGTCAGGCGTGACCGGCGCGACCGTACGCAACAACACCATCAAAAATATCCGAACCGGGATTCAGGTCACCAACGCAACTGCCAATATCACCGGAAACCTGATTGAAAACACCAAGGGCGCCATTCTTGTGCGTTCGAACAATGTGACCATGTCGGGCAATTCCAGAGGGTTGTTGGGCAATGAATGGGACATCGTTTTTCTGGACGGCGTAGCGAACGGCTCCTATTTTGTGTCTCCGCATGTCAGCGAAGCGCAGTATGGGGCCGGCGTGATGGCCATGTCTGCGGCCAACGGTGACATGCATATTCTTGATCGCCGCTACGGCGTCAACGGGCTCCTGGGCTCCACGCCGCAATTTGGCAACCGCTCGCACGTTACCGTCAGTTCGGGCGCTAATTTCACCGCCGCCGACGACTTCAACCTCGGCAATGGCCTTGGTAACGACCGGCAGCCACTGGGCACGATCCAGGCCGGCATGAACGCCGTGGTTGCGGGAGGCACGGTGAATGTGACAGCAGGGACCTATGTCCAGCCCGCAACCCTCGTCATCAACAAGAGCCTGACTCTGTCCGGGGCCGGCGAGTCCGCCACCGTGATTGATTCCCGTGGTGTCAGTGGCTACGGCATACAGGTCAAGGCCGACAACGTGAATCTGCAGAATTTCACGCTTTACGGGCCCAGCGCCAACGTCGCTTCGGCCTACGGCATCAAGGTGGCGCCTGCAGGCGGCGCCTCGGCCCGGCTGCACAACTTCACGATCCGCAACGTGACCAGCCGCGGCGCGGGCCGGGCCGAGCTGGACCTCAACGGCGTGGACGGCGCGACCATCGACCATGTCACGGCCAACGGCGCGCCCGTGGGCAATGACGCGGGCAGCACGCAGGGCGCGGGCATCCAGCTGACCGACAGCGCCAATGTCACCATCAGCAATTCGACCACACGCAACAACGACTGGGGCGGCCTGGCGCTTTACCAGGCCAACCGCTTCTACGACCAGCAGATGAACAACATCACGGTGGCGAGCAACAACAGCTTCACCGAGCGCAACCCGGTCTATATGCAGGACGAGTCGGCCAGCAACAACTTCGGCACGCTCAGCATCGCCGGCTTCGATTTCGCGGTGCGCAACGCCAGCAGCGCGGGCAACAACAACCAGTACACCTGGCTGCAGGCCTCGCAGCAAAACGCGTTTGACTATGCCGTCAACCTGGGCAGTTCCGCCTCCAGCTATGTGCAGGGCTGGAACGGCGCGCAGGCCACGCAGGACTTCCACGTCGGCATCGGCAGCCTGCTGGGCGGCGGCACGCAGGCCCTATCCATCAACACGGCGCTGGGCAACGCGGGCAACGGCGCCAACATCCGCGTGGGCTCCGGCACCTATGCCGAGAACGTGGTGGTGAACAATCCCTACAACCTCTACTTCAGCGGCAGCACCCTGCACAGCCTGGTGCTCAATGGCGGTGCTGGCGGCTCCGGCATCGCCGGCACGGTGACGGCCGACGGCGCTGGCGGCATTGTGTTCAATGCCGCGGCCAACTTGCTGGGCGACACCACGCTGGCCACCCTGGGCGCCGATATCTCGCTCAACCGCGACATCCAGAACGCCGGCGGGACGGCTCGCGCGCTGAGCCTGCTCGCTGGCTCCGGCACCAGCCGCGGCAATGTGCATATGCTGTCGGGCGGCACCGAGGCCAATGCGCTGGGCCAGTTCGAGGTGGTGTCCAACGCCTTCAGCCTGGACAGCACGCTCTGGGTCAAGGGCTATGGCATCAATGCGCTGGGCAATGTCGCGTTGAGCAACCACACCCTGCGCGGCCAGGACGCCAGCGCCACCAACACCCTGAACGCCGGCGGCGACGTCAGCGGCTCCACCATCAGCCAAGGTGCCGTCCAGGTCACCAGCGGTGGTGACGTCTCGGCCAATGTGACGGCCAGCGAAGTGGCGGTGGCCGCAGTGGGCGACGTCAGCGGCACCACCACCAGCCAGGGCAATGTGCAGATCAGCAGCACCGCCGGCGACATCAGCGGCAACATCAGCGGCAGCAATGTGACCGTGCAGGCGCAGGGTGACATCAGCGCCACCACCACCAGCCAGGGCAATGTGCAGGTCAGCAGCACCACCGGCAACGTCAGCGGCAGCATCAGCGGCACCAGCGTGACCGTGCAGGCGCAGGGTGACATCAGCGCCACCACCACCAGCCAGGGCAATGTGCAGATCAGCAGCAGCACCGGCAACATCAGCGGCAACATCAGCGGCAACAACGTGGTCGTGCAGGCGCCACAGGGCGATGTGAATGTGGTGGTGGTGGCCTCGGGCTCCGCCTCGCTGGCCGGCGACTCGGTGGTGGCCAACGTCGTGGCGCCCGTCGTGTCGGTGGCCGCCGTCGGCGAGGCCCAGGTGACAGGCTCGTCCTCCCAGGTCACGGTGACGGCGACCAGCGGCAGCGTCAGCGGCAATTTCGGGCAGGTGACGAATTCGGGCGGCGGCCTGGTCAACGTCAACGGCAAGCCCCAGGGCAATCAGCAGCTGTCGTCCAATGCTGAAAACAACCGCGTGATCCCGTCCGGCAGCAACGTGGCCGAAGGCGCCCCGGCCGAGCAGCCCGTGCTTCAGCTGGCCAAGGCTGCCGGCCTGGTGGGCGATACCGAGGTGCGCACGGTGCGGAGCTCACCGTCCGGCGCCGGCGAGGCCCTGGACAACGGCCAGGCGGTCGAGCTCGACATGTCGCCTAAAAACGAGCGGGAGAAGGAGTAAGAGAAGGAAGGCCCCGGGGAGATCCGGAGAAGGGCGAAGGGGAGACGGGGCGAAAAAAAACCGGCTCAGCGCCGGTATTGTTCCTGTGTCTGCTGTACCTGCAGACTGGCGGCGAGCGGCGGGGTCGCGGTTTGCGCGGCCTGGATTTCGGGGACGCGGGCCGCCGCCTGGGAAAGCGGCAGGGCCGCCGTGCGCTCGGTTTCCGGCAGGGGGGTGCCCGTTGCCTGCACGCGGCGGGCGCCGTCAAAGCGGCGCTGCCAGTAGCTCACACCCATGCTTTCGACGCGCACTTCGGCGCCGGGTTTGGGAGAGTGGATGAATTTGCCGTCGCCGACATAAATGCCGACATGGCTGAAAGCGCGCCGCATGGTGTTGAAAAACACCAGGTCGCCGGGCTGCAGCTCGTTTTTCTCGATGCGCTGGGTGGCTGCGGCCTGTTGCTCGGCCCGGCGCGGCAGCAGCAGGCCGACGCTTTGTTCGTAGATGGCGCGCACAAAGCCGCTGCAGTCGAAACCGGTTTCCACCGTATTGCCGCCGCGTTTGTAGGGAACCCCCAGGAAACCCATGGCATTGACCACGAGCTCGGACGCCTTGTTGCTGACGCTTTGGCGGACCTGGCCGATTTGCGTGAGCAGGCCTTTGTCGGCCAGCAGCTTGTCCATGTCATCGTTGGAGTTGCCCGGCGCCGCATGCACGCCGGCTGCCAGCAGAGCGGCAGAGGCAATGATGAGGGCAGGGGCAATTTTTCGCATGGCGCCTAGGATACTTGACAGATCTGTCCTACGTCAACCTCAAGTGGCTTCTTGATAAGCTTTACAAACCATTGATTTGTAACGAGTTTATCTACGGGAAAACCCCTTTTTACGCTCCAGGTCCTATGTTTGCATATGAAAAAGGCGCATTGGCGGGCTGCCAGGGCCCGGTGCCGTGGCCCGAACCGCGGCCGCCGGCTCTGGTTTGATTCAGGGAGTGAAATATGAACAAATTCAACGCTGTATCTACAAAGTTTGCTCTTGTTTTAATAGCAATTTTCACGATGGGCGCGCCTGTCCAGGCCCAGGCCGTCCGCCCGGAAACCGTGGCCAGCGGCCTGGAAAACCCCTGGGGCCTGGCTTTTTTGCCGGGCGGCCGTTTTCTGGTGACCGAGCGCCCTGGCCGCTTGCGGGTGGTCGCGGCTGACGGCAGGCTTGGGCCGCCGGTGGCCGGGCTGCCGGAAATAGCCGCCGGCGGGCAGGGCGGGCTGCTGGACCTCATCACCGACAGTGACTTTGCCCGTAACCGCGCGGTATTTTTCTGCTTCTCGGAACCCGGCCCCGCCGGCCGCGGTAACAGCACGGCGCTGGCACGGGCGACCCTGAGCACCGACGAGGGCCGGCTGGAAAACCTCAAAATCATCTTCAGCCAGAAGCCCAAGGTGGCCAGCAGCGCGCACTTCGGCTGCCGCATCGTCGAAAGCCGGGCCGCCGCGGGCAGCGCCGCGGACGGCAAGCTTTTTCTCACGCTGGGCGAGCGCTTTTCGCGCAAGGAAGACGCCCAGGCGCTGGACAACCACCACGGCAAGATTGTGCGCATCCACAAGGACGGCTCGGTACCGCAAGACAACCCCTTTGTCGGCAAGGCCGGGGCCCTGCCTGAGATCTGGAGCTACGGCCACCGCAATGCCCAGGGCGCGACGCTGGCACCCGACGGCACCTTCTGGATGCATGAGCACGGACCGCAGGGCGGTGACGAAATCAACCTCCCCAAGCCCGGCGCCAACTACGGCTGGCCCGTCATCACCTATGGCGAGAATTACGGCGGCGGCAAGATAGGCGAGGGCATCACCGAAAAAGCCGGCATGCAGCAGCCCCTGCACTATTGGGTGCCGTCCATCGCGCCTTCGGGCATGGCCTTTTTGAGCAGCGAGCGCTACGGCAAGGCCTGGCAGGGCAACCTGTTTGTCGGCTCGCTCAAGTTCGGCTACCTGGACCGCATTGAGCTGTCGGCGCCTTTTGCCGGCAAGGTGGTGCGCGAAAGCAAGCTGCTCGCCGAGCTCGGCGAGCGCATACGCGACGTGCGCCAGGGCCCGGACGGGCTGCTGTATGTGCTGACCGACAACAGCAACGGAAAACTCATCCGCTTGCTGCCGGGGAACTGATCAGTTCGGCGTGACGGCAGCGATCAGGTCCAGCTCGACCGCCGCGTTCTTGGGCAGTTGCGCCACGCCCACCGAGGTGCGCGTGTGCGTGCCGGCACCGCCCAGCACCGCATGCAGCAGGTCTGACGCGGCATCGGCTACCTCGCTTTGCTGGCTGAAGTCGGCGGCGGACTGTGTGTACACCGTCACGCGCAGGATTTGCTGGATGCGGTCCAGGCTGCCCAGGCTTTGCCGCAGCAGCACCAGCGCGCGCATGGCGCAGACCCTGGCGGCCAGCTGGGCCTGGGCCAGCGAAACGTCGGCACCGACGCGGCCGGTGACCACCACGGTGCTGCCCACGCGCGGCACCTGGCCGCTGACGTAGACCACGTCGCCGTGCCGCACGGTGGACACGTAGTTGCCGCCTATCTTGAGTTCACCCTCAAAGCTGTAGCCGAGGGCGGTTTCCTGGGCGGCAAAACGGGCATCGCGTGAGTCTTCCATGGCAGGGGCTTTCTTTCTGGGTGTTTATATATAGAGGGAGGCGGGGATCCGGGGGAGTCAGCTTGGGCTTTTGAGCCGCAGCAGGCTCAGCCCCAGCAGGCCAAAGGCGCCGCCGCAGAGGCGGTTGAACACCCGGGCCCGGTGCGGCGTGCCGAACCAGCGGTGCGTGTGGCGCGCCAGCAGCACGTACACCATGTGGGAGCTCAGCACACAGGCGGCAAACGCGCTGGTCAGCGCCAGGAACTGCGGCAGCACGGGCGCTTCGGGATGGATGAACTGGGGAAACAGCGCGGTGAAAAACAGAATGCTTTTCGGGTTGGTCAGCGCCACCAGCAGGCCCTGGCGGAACAGCGCGGCATTGCTTTTGCCGGGCTGCGATTGCTCCGGTAGCGGCGTGTCGAACATCGAGGTCTTGCTGGTCCACTGGCGCCAACCGAGGTAGACCAGGTAGACCGCGCCCACAGCCTTGAGCACCGCGAACAGCCAGGCCGAGGTGTGCAGCAGCGTGCCCAGGCCGGCCATCGCCGCGGCCGAGACCGAGAACACGCCCAGCACATTGCCCGCCGAGCTCCACAGCGTCTTGCGCGGCCCCCAGGCCACGGCGTTGGAGACCGCCAGCAAAATGCCCGGCCCGGGGCTGAGCGCGGTCACAAGTGAAATGGTGATGAACAAAAGCCAGGCGGAAGTGGTCATGGGCGTGGGTCAAGAGTGGAGGGAACGAAGATCGAATTTAGCGCGGCGGCCTCAAACCGGCTTGGCGCTGCGGTATCGCCCGCGCGCGGCCTGGGTGATTCCCGACAGCCGGTGCAGCCATTGTTGGGCCGCCGCCGCCAGCCTTTGCGGCAGCGTCACGCGGGCCGGCTGGTTCAGGAGGCAGGCCGCGCCGCCGTGCTGGGCGGTGACCGTGATCCAGCCATCCTCGGCGACGGTGTGTGATTGCCCGGGTTCCAGCGCCGCGGCGTCGCGAAACACCTGCTCGCCCAGCCAGCGCGGCGCGCCCGTCACCAGCAGCGTGCCCGAGGTGCTGATCAGCGCGCTGCCGGCCTTGCTGTGGAAGAACAGGGATTCACCGGCGTCAAGCTCAAGGTGGCGAAGGGCGGGGCGGTGCTGCATGGCGGCTCCAATCAAGGGCGGTCGGTCGGCGAGGGCATGGCTGCAAGATTAAGGAAAGCGCCCCATTCCCGACAGATGCACACAAGCTCTTTCTGTATCGGTACAGAGGGCTATTTCCTCATCTGTTATGGTCTGGTTTTGCCCCATCTGTGGCTGTGTCGCCGCAGCCCCTTCACGGATCATTCAGCCCATGGACGTGTCACCCCTGGCCCCCGCCCCCGCGCAAGCTCCTTCGCAGCCGCTTTACCTGCGGCTTTCCAGCCATTACCGGCAGGCGATACAGTCCGGCGTGCTTTTGCCCGGCGAACGCATGCCCTCGGTCAGGGCGCTGACGCGGCTGCACCAGGTCAGCCTGTCGACCGCGGTCGAGGCCTGCCACACGCTGGAGGACGAAGGCCTGCTCGAGGCGAGGCCGCGGTCCGGCTACTTTGTGCTCAAGCGCCGGCGCACCGACCTGCAGCCGCCCAGCGAGCCCGAGTCCGGCCGCAAGCTGGACCCGGCCCAGTACGTCGGCGTGCACGACCGCGTCTCGGACTTTGTCGCCAAATGCGACGTTTACCCGCTGGTCACCAACCTTGCGGGCACCTATGGCACGCCCGCGATGTACCCGGCCGAGGCGCTGAAAAACGCCGCCACGCGGACCCTGCGCAAACACCCCTTTTTGCTGGTGAGCGCGCCCGACTTCCTGCACGACTCGCCGCTCAATGCCGTGCTGGCCAAGCGCGCGCTGGAAGCCGGCATGCAGCTCGCGCCCGAAGACATCCTGGTCACCCACGGCTGCATAGAGTCGCTCAACATCGCCCTGCGCGCGGTGGCGCAGCCGGGCGACACCGTCGCGGTGGAATCGCCCACCTACCACGGCCTGCTGCAAATCCTGGAAAGCCTGGGCCTGCGCGCGCTGGAGATTCCCACCAGCCCGCAGCAGGGCATTTCCGTCGAGGCGCTGGACCTGGCCCTGCGCACGCACGACAGGATTCGCGCCGTGGTGGTCATGCCCAACTTCCACAACCCGCTGGGCAGCGTCATGCCCGATGCCGAAAAAGAAAAGCTGGTGCGCCTGTGCGAGCGCCAGCGGATCGCGGTGATCGAAGACGACACCTACGGCGCCCTGGGCCCCGACGACATTCCCCTGAAGGCCGCCAAGGCCTGGGACCGTGACGGCTCGGTGATTTACTGCGCCTCGCTGCGCAAGACCCTGGCGCCCGGCCTGCGCCTGGGCTGGGTCGCCGGCGGCCGCTGGCAGGCCCGCATCCAGATGATCAAGTACGCGCAAAGCCGCGCCAATGAAGTCCTGGCCCAGTACACCGTGGCCGAGTTCATGGCCTCCAGCGCCTACGACCGCCACATGGCCAGGCTGCGCCGCATGCTCAATGTCCAGCGCGAGCAGATGGCCGAGGCCATCGCGGCCCACTTCCCGGCCGGCACCCGGCTGTCAGTGCCCAGGGGCAGCATGATGTTGTGGGTGGAATTGCCGGCTGGGACATCGGCGCAGGCCGTGTTCGACATCGCCATACGCCAGGGCATACGCGTCGCGCCGGGCTCCATGTTTTCCAACTCGAAGCGTTTCGACAACTTCTTGCGCATCAGCTGCGGCGAGCCGTTTTCCAGCCAGGTCGACGAGGCCTTGCGCACGCTGGCGGCGATTGTCTCGGCCCAGGCCCCAAAGGCCTGACGCTCGAAGGCTTAGAGCCGCTCACAAAACCCAGCGGAGCGGTCCTGGCTAGGCGCGACGCCGCAGACAGTGCATCAGCACGGCAAGGCGGCGCAACAACGCCAGGAGGGTTTTGTGAGTGGCTCTTAGTGCACCGCCGCGTGGCTGCGCTTTACAAAGAACAGGCCCGCGCCCACCGCCATCAGCATGCCGCCGAACACCCGGTTCTGCAGCCGGATCGCGCGCGCATTCCTGAACAGCGTCTGCAGCCGGCTGGCCGCAAAGGCATAGCCGTGCATCACCACGGTATCCACCGCCACCGTGGTCACGGCCATCACCAGCAGCTGCGGCCACAGCGGCCGGCCGGGGCTGATGAACTGCGGCAGCACCGCCACCATGAACAGAATGCCCTTGGGGTTGGTCACATTGGTCAGCAGGCCCGTGAGGAAGCGGCGTTTCGCCGAGAGGCTGTTGCTATCGGCCACACCGGCCTCGCCATCCGCCGTGAGGCCGTTCGACGAGCGCCACTGCGCCCAGCCTATGTAGATCAGGTAGGCCGCGCCCAGGATTTTGACGACGCTGAAGGCCAGCTCCGACGCCACCAGCAGCGAACCCACACCCGCACCCGCCACCAGCAGGATCACCACCAGCCCGATCTGCAAACCGGCAATCGTCGCGCGCGTGCGTCGCATGCCGAAGCTCAGGCCATGGCTCATGGCCAGCACGGCGCCCGAACCCGGGGACAGCGCGATCAGGATGGAGGCGAGGAAGTAGGCGGTCCAGGTGTCTAGGGCCATTTTTGAAGTGGTGATGGAATGAAGAAAAGGGAGGCGGCGAACGGAGCCGTCCGCGAAGCGCCTTGATGGTACACGGAGGAGGCCGGCCCTCGCATCTTGCGGGTTTGTGTCCAGGGGCTTTGGGCCAAGGTCGTCGTGTTGGCATCCTGTGCACCTTGTTCAGGGCCTTTCAACCGAACATTGTCCGGCTGCGGACGAAGTTGGCTGGGCGGCCAATGATTGCTTCGCATAATCCAGCGAATTTTCATCAAGGCTGATTCCGCCTCTTCTAACGGAGAGCAGATATACCGACAACCATCCGGGATGGGGCGGGCCCGTAGTGTCGACGACTTTCTCGGACGGTGTCGTGATGCACGCTCGTCCTGACACTTCCATCGGCCGGAACACCGTCATTGGCGGCCAGATACTGGGATGGGGGATGGCCGTGCTTAGTTCATCTGGGAACGGCTATGGGGCAACTATTGGCCCTGTACCTGCCAGTGTTTGGAATGACACCTGGTATGGGAAATTTGCTGGTCATATAGCGGCACCGCTTGCATTGTTCACTGAAAATAATCGCAATCCGCTGACCGGCTATATTGAGAATTTCAACGGCGATAAGAGAGCGGAAGCCGCAATTGGCCTGGCGACACTGGGTCTCGGCTTGGGGCCTCGTGCGGAGACATTTGCAGCGAGAGAGCTTAATAAAGCTGTAAAGGAAGTGACTACCGTTGCTCGAGAGTTAACTAAGCAAGAAATAAAAAGTATTTGGTCATTGGAGGTTCAAATCTCTAAGCACGAAAGCAAACTCGCGGAATTTAAGAGTAATCCGACAGTGCGACCAGGAATGGAAAATTTACCCGCTGATGTGATTCAACAGCAACAGCAAACACGCATTGATCATCTTTTGACTGAAATTCAGACTTTTAAAAATAAAATTCAAAAAATCCTTGGAGAGGATCTGTGATGAATTTAATTCGCGAGTATTCAAACGGAAGGTCGTTACTCATTTCAAATAAAAATGAAGTGATCCAAGATCTTGCAATCAGTGGCATGTCCCCCTTTGTAGTTTTGATGACTGCTTGGACTCTGGAGTCTGTCCGAGTAGCACAGTTGTTGGTACAAGAGTTGCTGCAACTTGGTTGTGAATATTTCGTTTGCGCTGGATCCCATGCGGAAAACTTGCATGACTTTATAGATGAACTGGTTGAAGCAGGTGGAGAGCAATTCGTCAGCATCACAACGACCTACCATGACGATGAGCCTGCCGACCTTGTGGTCAATTTTTTTGTAAACACCATCGACGTTTCAAGAAAAATTTCCACTGGATTGGTGGCTATTTTGAATGAGAGCTCTCCAGAGGATGATGTTATTAGGGGGGCATTGTTGGGGGCTTGATTTGCGATCGCAACAACGAGAACAAGAGCGGAAGTCGGCATCTGTTACGAATAACTTGTTGCTGCATTGAATGAGTGCTTTCAATTGGATAGAGTTCAAGGAGAGTTGCTCAAAATGCACCGTGGTCTCATCGATGCGCGCTTAGTGTCATGTGGCGTCGTCATTTGATGGCGATGAAAAGAGACGTTTTTGTAATAGAGGCTATCGTTTGCATAAGCAGGTGTCATGGTGACCACCGGCCGACCCGCAGGTATCATCCCCGGATGGCTTCCAGGGGATACGCGCAAAGTCGACTCACGCAAACCGGCCGTGCCGCACAGCTGTGGGTGATCGAGTGGTGGCGGCTGGTGCACCTGGGAGCGATCATCCTGGTGCTGACGCTGTCGCCGTCCAGTTACAGCCCGCAAAGCCGGGCGATTCTGGCGCGGCACATCTACGTCAACACCGCGCCGATTCTTTTGTGGTTCACGGTGCTGTGCGCGCTGGTGACGGTGGTGCTGACGCGCATCGTGCTGGTGACGGCGCTCAGCTATGGGCTGTCGCAGTATGCGCTGCAGGTGGTGATACGGGTGCTGGTGCTGGAGCTGATCCCGCTGACGGCGGCGCTGTTTGTGGCGCTGCGCTGCACGATTCCCGACGGCGCCGAACTGACGGCCATGCAGGCCAGCGGCGAGCTCGACGAAATGCGGCGCCAGGGGATTGAGCCGGTGCGGCGCGAGGTGCTACCGCGTGTGGTGGCGGGCATGTTCTCGGGCATCACGCTGGCGGCGCTGAGCTGTGTGGTGGCGCTGGTGGTGGCCTATATCGCGACCTACGGCTTTGCGCTGTCGGGCCTGGCGGCCTATACCCGGCTGTTCGGCCAGGTGTTCAGCCCGGCGGTGACGCTGATCTTTGTGCTCAAGACATTGTTTTTCTGCCTGGCCGTGTCGCTGATTCCCATGGCCTCGGCGCTCTACGGCATGTCCGAGGCCAGCGTGCGCACCAGTGCCGAGATGCGTGGGTTGGTGCGCATGTTCGCGGTGATCCTGCTGATTGAGGTGGCATCGCTGGTCGGCAATTACTATTGACCCCACAAGAAGAAAACAAACCCATGAGTTCACCCCACGACAATCCCAACCCGCCGCCCGGCAGGCCGGACCCGCTGCAGCCGGCGCGCGAGGCCCAGCAGTCCTCGCCCGCGGAAATCCGCAGCCTGGAGTTCAAGGCCAGGCTGCTGCTGCTCTTCATGCTGCTGCTGGTGTGCGGCTCGGCCCTTTACGTGATGTATGCGCGCGGCGCGTTTGAGTCCACGCAGCGCCTGGTTCTGATCGCCGACGATTCCGACGGCGTGGTGGTCGGCATGGACCTGACCTTCTCGGGTTTCCCCATAGGCCGGGTCAACCGCGTGGAGCTGGCGCCGGACGGCAAGGCCCGTATCCTGGTCGACGTCGCCGCCAAGGACGCCCACTGGCTGCGCACCAGCAGCGTGTTCACGCTGGTGCGCGGCCTGGTCGGCGGCACCGCCATACGCGCTTACACCGGGCTGCTCAACGACCCGCCGCTGCCCGAGGGGGCGGAGCGCACCGTGCTGCTGGGTGATGCCGCCGCCGAGGTGCCCAAGGTGATCGCCGCGGCCAAGGACCTGATCGAAAACCTCAACACCCTGACCGGCGAGGGCGGTTCGGTGGGCGCCAGCCTGGCCAACCTGAAAACCCTGACCGACAGGCTCAACGGCCCGGGCGGGGCGCTCACGGTGCTGCTGGGCAGCGAGGCCGAGGCCAAAAAATTCGCCGCCACCCTGGACCGCACGAATGCCTTGCTCACCAAGCTGGACGGCCTGGCCGCCAAGACCGACACCCAGGTCTTCGGTGACAAGGGCCTGATGCCCGAAACCCGCGCCACCGTGGTACAGCTCAACACCATGTTGGGCGAGGCCCGCACCAGCCTCAAAAAGGTCGATGCGCTGCTGCAGGACGCCCAAGCCGTGACCCGCAATGCCAAGGACGCCACGGCCGACCTGGGCGCGCTGCGCGCCGACGTGGAGGCCAGCCTGCGCAAGGTGGAAGGCCTGATCAACGAGATCAGCCGCAAATGGCCTTTCGCCAAGGATGCGAGCCAGGCGGAGATGAAACTGCCATGAACATCACCACCATGAAACCCGCCGTATGGCTGGCCGCCGGGCTGCTGGCCGCCTGCTCCAGCGGACCGCGCGCTCCGGACTGGCAGTTCGAAGCCAAGGGATCGATGGACCGCTCTGTCGCCGCCTATATGGAAGGCAACAGCCGCGTCGAGATGGCCGAGCTGGAGCGCGCGCGCGGCCAGCTCACGCGCTCGGGCCGTGCCGATCTGCTGGCCACGGCCGAGCTGCTGCATTGTGCGACGCGTGTCGCCAGCCTGGTGCTGGACGAGCCCTGCACAGGCTTTGAAAAACTGCGCCCCGATGCCACCGAGGCCCAGCGCGCCTATGCGGACTACCTCAGGGGCCAAGCGCTGCCGCCGCAGGCCATCGCGCTGCTGCCTGAAACCCAGCGCGCCGCCGCGGCCGGCAATGCGGGCGCGCTGGCCGGCATCAGCGATCCGCTGTCAAAACTGGTGGCCGCCGGCGTGCTGCTGCAAACCGGCAAGGCCGATCCGGCCGTGATCCGCCAGGCGATAGACACCGCCTCAACCCAGGGCTGGCGGCGCCCATTGCTGGCCTGGCTGGGCGTGGAGCTGCGACGGGCGGAGCGGGGCGGCAATACGGCCGAGGCCGACCGCCTGCGCCGCCGTATCGAACTGACGCAAAACACGCCAGCGCCCGCCAAGCCGTGAGGGAAACACTGTGAGTTACCGGCTCAGGCTGTACGCTTATGAAGATGCGTCCGAGGGAGAACTGCAGGCGGCCGAACAGCGCTTTCGCACGGCGCTGGAGGACGCGCTGGGCCATGAAAGCCTGGTGCTGCCGGTCTACAACGTCTATATGCGGCTGGTCGCGACCTATGGCGAGTCACCGGCGGAAGATGTGCTGTCGGCCGACGAACTGGAGGTCTTCAGCCAGTGGCAGGCGGCGGAGCTGGCGGCCGTGACGGCTGCCCTGGGCCCGCACCGTTATATGGGCGATGCGCAGTTCGAGATTCGCCCGGCTTAGACCGGTTCAGGGTGAGCGGCTAAGACGCGGCGAGGCCAGGGCCTGCAACTGGTCGGAAATCGCCGTCTCCACACCGGGGAGCTGCTTGAACAGCTGGGCTTTTTCCAGCGTGGCGTGCAGCTGCCGCAAATCCTTGCTGCTGGTGGTGGCCTTGATCTGGGCGATGGCCGCCGTCGTGTTGCCGCTTTTGAGCACCGCCAGCATTTTGCTGACCCATTCGCTGGCGGCCGGTCGTTTCTGGTTCATGCGGGCATTGTAGGGTTGGCCTCAAGGCGGCAGTGTTTTTTTCCATGGCGGCGCTTGACCTTGAGTGCACTCAAGGATTTTTAATCCCTGCAAGCCCTCGCGACCTGCGGGGCCCCACGCCCGGTGCGACGGGCATTCCAGGAGATTCCTCATGAGCACAGCATCCACCACCGAAGCCAACCGGCAACGCATACGGCAGGTCATGGCCGAACTGGACAAAGGCAATGGCAAGCCCTTTGTCGAGGCCATGGCCGACGACGTTTCATGGACCATTCCCGGCGACACGCCGTGGTCGCGTACCTACAGCGGCAAGCAGGCGGTCGTCCATGAACTGCTGCGGCCGCTGTATGCCCAGTTCGCCACGCCTTATGTCAGCAGCACACGCCGCGTGATGGCCGACGGCGACATGGTCATCATCGAGTTTGACGGCCGGGTCGGCACCAAAGCCGGCAAGGCCTACAACAACCGCTATTGCTATGTCTGCCGCATGGAGGGCGGGCGGATCAGGGACTTGATGGAGTACCTGGACACCGCGCTCGTGAACTCGGCGCTGGAGGCGCCGCCAGCGCAGGCGCTTGCCGCCTGAGCGGCAGGTTCTATAGTGATGCATGGCTGAAACCTTCCTGATCGGGCAACTCGCCGCGCGCACCGGGC
The DNA here is from genome assembly GCF_056406895.1 of Polaromonas sp. P1_A2. NCBI lineage: Bacteria > Pseudomonadati > Pseudomonadota > Betaproteobacteria > Burkholderiales > Comamonadaceae > Polaromonas > Polaromonas sp. P1_A2. The sequence goes on from NZ_JBFTZI010000002.1 coordinate 398,455, forward strand.
GCAGCGTGCACACCATACGCTGGTACGAGGCGCAGGGCCTGATCCCGGGCGTGGCGCGCGACGGCGGGCGCCGCCGCGTCTACGGCGAGCTGCACATCAGCTGGCTGGAACTGATGGACAGGCTGCGGCGCACCGGCATGTCGATTGCCGAAATGCGCGAATACACCGCGCTGGTCAAGCAGGGCAGCGGCACGCTGGCCAAACGGCAGGCGCTGCTGTCGGCGCACCGCGAGCAGGTCAGGGACATGATTGCCGAGTGGCAGCTGGCGCTCAAGCTGCTGGACAGCAAGATCGATTTTTACGACGAATGGGTGGCCTCGGGCAAACGGCCGGCGGTCAAGGTGGCGCAGCGCGTGGGAACGGCGCTCACGTCCCGGCCCAAGGTGAAAACGCGCCGGCCTGCGAAGGCTTAACCGGCGGGAGCTTCCAGCGCATCCAGCAGTACGCGCAAGCCGGCCAGCGCCGCTTCGCCGCCTTCCATCTGCGCCCGCACGATGGCGCCGTCCACGGCCAGCGCCGCTGCGCCGGCAATGGCTTGCTGGCGCGGGCCGGCCGGCAGCAGGCCGGCAATGGCCTGGCGCATCTCGTTTTTGTGGTTTTGCACGATCTGCGCGACGCCGGGCAGGGCGCCCGCTTCGGCCGTGGCGTTGATGAAGGCACAGCCGCGAAACAGCGGGTCGGCAAACCATTCGGCCAGCGCGGGCAGCAGCGGCGCCAGGCCGCCGCCGGCTGTTGCGCCGTGCCGCCCCAGGGCGTCGACAAACCAGGCCATCCAGCGCTCGTGGCGGTAGTCCAGGAAGGTGCGTATCAGCTCGTCCTTGCTGGGAAAGCAGCGGTAGAACGTGAGCTTGGCCACGCCCGACTCGGCAATGATGCGGTCTATGCCGGTGGCGCGCAGGCCGTCGCGGTAGAACAGGTCGTGCGCGGTGAGCAGGATGCGCTCGCGCGGGGAGGGGGCTGAAACGTCCATGGCCCGATTGTAGACAAGTCTGTCTACCTGTGCCAGAATTCCGGCAGGTAGACAGACTTGTCTACTTTTCTATCCCCACCACCCTTCAAAGGATGCATCCATGGAAACCCGGCCGCCGCTTCCGCCCTTCACCCACGACACCGCCGTTCAGAAAGTCCGCGCCGCCGAAGACGGCTGGAACACGCGCGACCCGCAGCGTGTGTCGCTGGCCTACACGGCGAAAAGCCGCTGGCGCAACCGCGCCGAGTTCGTCACCGGCCGCGAGGAAATCGTCGGGCTGCTGTCGCGCAAATGGGCGCGCGAGCTGGACTACCGCCTGATCAAGGAGCTGTGGGCCTTTGGCGGCAACCGCATTGCCGTGCGTTTTGCCTACGAGTGGCATGACGATGCCGGGAACTGGTTCCGCTCCTACGGCAATGAAAACTGGGAATTCGACGAAACGGGCCTGATGGCGGTGCGCCACGCCAGCATCAACGACCTGCCCATCAAGGCGGCAGATCGCAAGTTTCACTGGCCGCTGGGGCGCCGGCCCGACGACCACCCGAGCCTGAGCGACCTTGGCTTGTGAAGGGGTGGGGGCGGGGCTGTAGAATCCGTGTCCCCCATGCGCACCGTGTTGTTTGAAGGCGGTGCGTGACCTGAATTTGCCCCCGGCCTGCCGCCGGGGCGCCCGACCCGAGTGATCCGCCTTGACTGACTCCCACACCCCGCCGGCCGGCCCGGACGACGAATCCGCCCACGACGACCAAGCCGTTCTCCAGGAGCCGCGGCTTTGGCGCGGCGACGGCTGGACGGCCAAGGTCATCAAGAACGAGGACGACGACGGCTGGGCCGTTGCCATGATCAAGGACGGCGAGCCCGAGCCCGCGCTGGTCGGCCCCTGGACCATGGGGCGCGACAAAAAGAATCCCAAGCCGCTGGACGGCCCCGCCTTCAGCACGCTGGTGAAAACCGCCTCGGAATTCGTGCGCAGGCACGAGCAGCAGCTGCATGCCACGCTGCACCAGAGCATCACGGTGACCGCCCATGCGGCGCGTGTCACGGTGACGCTGGACATCGTTCCCGACGAGGACAACCCGCACGGCCTGCTCAGCGCCGCCGACGAGGCCGGTGAACAATTGGCCCAGGTGCGCGTGGCGCCTTCCTTCAAGCTCAACCGCGCCAGCGCCGTGGCCTGGGCTGAAAGCGGCTTCGCCAAGCCGGCCGGCCGGTGAGCGCGCCCCAAGCCTGCGGCATAGACTTCGGCACCTCCAATTCGACGGCGGGCTGGAGCCGGCCCGGCTTGCCCGCGCTGCTGCCGCTCGAGGGTGGCAAACCGACGCTGCCTTCCGTGGTGTTTTTCCATGCCGAGGACGAGCATGTGAGCTACGGCCGCGCGGCGCTGGCCGACTACCTGGCCGGTTATGAAGGGCGCTTGATGCGCTCGCTCAAAAGCCTGCTGGGCACGGCCATGATCGACGACCACACCGAGGTCGGTGGCCGCGCGTTGCCGTTTCGCGTGCTGCTGGCGCAGTTCATCGGCGAGCTCAAACACCGCGCCGAAAAAGCCGCCGACCAGTCCTTCAGCCAGGCGGTGCTGGGGCGCCCGGTGTTCTTTGTGGATGACGACCCGCAAGCCGATAAAAAAGCCGAAAACACGCTGGCCGAGATCGCCCACGCGGTCGGCCTCAAAGACATTGCCTTCCAGTACGAGCCCATCGCGGCGGCCTTCGACTACGAATCGCAGATCCGGCGCGAAGAGTTGGTGCTGGTGGTGGACATAGGCGGCGGCACCTCGGACTTCGCGCTGGTGCGCCTGTCGCCGGAGCGCGCGCAAAAGGCCGAGCGGCGGGATGACATCCTGGCCAGCGGCGGCGTGCACATAGGCGGCACCGACTTCGACAAATACCTGAGCCTGGCCAGCGTCATGCCCACGCTGGGCCTGGGCAGCCGGCTGGTGAGCGGGCTGGAGGTGCCCTCGGCCCAGTACTTCAACCTCGCGACCTGGCACACCATCAACCAGGTCTACAGCAAAAAGTCCTGGACGCAGATCAGCGACATACGGCGCGGCGCGGTCGACAAGGACAAGCTGGACCGCCTGCAGAACCTGGTGCGCGAGCGTGCCGGCCACTGGCTGGCGATGCAGGTCGAGGCGGCCAAGATCGCGCTGTCCGATGCACCCGAGACCGTCATGGACCTGGGGCGCATCGCCCCCGGCGAGACCCTGACTTTGCACCGGCCCGATTTTGACCGCGCCATCGGTGAACTGGTGGGCACGGTGTCGCGTACTGTCCTGGGCCTGCTCAAGGACGCCGGCGTCGACCCTGACACCATAGACACCGTGTTCTTCACCGGCGGCTCCAGCGGCGTGCCCCTGCTGCGCGAGCAGATTTCCGCCTTGCTGCCCCAGGCGCGCAGCGTGGAGGGCGACCGCTTCGGCAGTATTGGCGCAGGGCTGGCGCTCGACGCGGTGCGCAAGTTCGGCTAGCGGCCGGCGGCAAGGACGCTGCTGGCAACAGCCGTGGCGTCAAACTCATACAACGATATTTAACTATCTATCATTAATAGAAAGATAGTTAAGTATTGATTTAAAATATCAAAATAGATAAAATGCTATCGTTAGTTTAAAAAACGATATTTTTCTATTTATGAAAACATTGTCTGAAATGGCGATCCTCCTCGAAGCGGAGCGGCAGCGCCTGATGCTGGACTACCAGGCCCTGGCCGAAAGGACGGGCCTCACACCCCTGGCGGTGCGCAACGTGCTCCAGGGGCGTAGCGCGCCGCGCATCACTACCTTGATGGCGATTGCCGACCAGCTGGGCCTGGAGGTGCTGTTGCTGCCCAAGGTGGCGGCCGCCGGCCTGCAGGCGCACAGCGTCCAGGAGCCTGCGCCGCCCGTCTTGTCGCGGGTGGACCGCATCGTGGCCGAAACCTCGCAGCTCGCCGCGGCCGCCGCAGGTGGAAAAAGGGCCAAGGGCGAGCGGCCATGAACGTCCTGGCGCTGGATATCTACCTGGGCTCCCTGCGCGCCGGGCTGCTGTTCCAGTACGGCACGGGCAGCACGGCGCTCACGCGCTTCATTCCCGACGAGGCCTTCTGGTCGAATCCGGCATCGCCGGTGTTTTCCTGGGCCGCCACGGACGACGACGCGCAGCGCCGCGAGATTTTCTGGCGCAGCTATGTCAACACCCCGTTCTTCAATGCCGAAGGCGGGCGCCTGCCGGCTTTTTTCCAAAACCTGTTGCCCGAGGGGCCGCTGCGCCGCCACCTGGAGCAGCTGCGCGGCTGCGGACCCAACGACCATTTCGACATGCTGGCCGCCTGCGGCACCGACTTGCCGGGCAATGTCTATGCCTACCCGGCACACCTCGATGCCCAGGCGCTGGCCGGTGTGGTCACCCAGCACCATGACGCGCTGGAGATGTCCGTCAGCGCCGACCCTTTGCCCGGCGCCACCTCGCTGTCTGGCGTGCAGCCCAAGCTCGCGCTGGTGCAGCAGCAGGGCCGCTATGTGGCGCGCACCCGCGATGCGCAGGGCCTACACATCATCGCCAAGCTGCCCACGGCGGAGTTCGCTCTGCTGCCAGAGGTGGAAGAGCTTTCGCTGCGCCTGGCGCGGGCCGCGGGCGTAAACGTGTGCGAAGCCTGGCTGGCACCCCTGGACGAGATCACGGCCGGCCAGCCTTTTGTGCTCGGCGAGAGCCGGCATTTCCTGGCCGTCAAACGTTTTGACCGCGGCCCCCAGGGGCATATCCACTGCGAGGATTTCGCGCAGATCCTGCGCATACAGCCCGAAGAAAAATACACCCACCCGGCCGCGAGTTATGCCGCCATGGCCAGGACGCTGCGCGAAGGCATGAGCCTGCCGGCCCAGGTGGGCGAGGGCGCCGCGCAAGAACTGGTACGCCGCGTCATGGTCAATGAAATGCTGGGCAACTACGACGCCCACGTCAAGAATTTCGGCGTGCTGTACCGCGACGGCCGCACGCCCGAACTGTCGCCGGCCTACGACGTGGTCGCCTATGCGGCCTACCTGGGCGGGCGCGGCCATGCGCTGCGCTTTGTGCCCGGCGGCGAAAAGCAGGCCAGGCTCACGGCCCAGACCTTGCGCAGCTTTTGCAATGCCACCGGCATGTTTGAAACCCGCGTGCGCGGCGTGCTCAATGAGGCGGTGGGAAGGGCTTGCGAGGCATGGCCGCAAATGATTGAGGCCAGCAGCCTGCTGGAGCGGCAAAAGCAGAACCTGCTCAAGCACTTCGAGGCCTGCGACGCGGTGAAGAGCTGGCGGGCCCGGCGCGCGGCGGGCGCCAGGCGCAGGGCGGCGTCCATGCCGCCATGAAACAGCGGCCCTTGTGCAGCCCGCATGACAAAATACCCCATCGCCAACCCATGACGCCCGGAGCCCCTGCATGAATTTCGCGCCCGACCTTGCCACGGTCACCCACGGCATCCAGCTGGCCGTGGCGCCGGTGTTTCTGCTCACCGCCGTCTCGGGCATGATCGCCGCCGTGGCCGGCCGCCTGGCCCGCATCATCGATCGCGCGCGCTTTCTGGAAAACCGGCTGGAAGCCGGCGGCGTCGAAGATACCCGCGCGCAGCGCATGTATGCCGAGCTGCGCGAACTTCGCCACCGCGGCTGGCTGGTCAACATCTGCATCGCCTTGCTGACTTTTTGCGCCATCCTGATCGGCAGCACCATCATCCTGCTGTTCCTCGGCGAGACCAGCGAGTTGCCCACCTTGCGGATCGCGACGGTGTGCTTTCTGTCGGGCGTGGTTTGCTTCCTTCTGGCCCTGGTGTGTTTTCTGGCCGAGACTTTGCTGGCGACGCGATTGCTGAAATTCGCGGAGCCTTCGAGCTAGGGCTGCGCTGCCTGAATGTGAGCAAATGTAGGACGCGGCTTCAGCTTGTTGCCCTACAGGCCTTTTCCTTTCCCGATGGCGAGAATGGGTAAAGCCCCGTCAACGGCCGGACAAGCCCTCCGTTGAACAGTCAGGCATGCGGCTAACGCCCTGTTTGCTGCAAGCCCTTGTCAAAACCACCGGAGAACCATAATGAAAACCACCACGATGACACGCAGCCTTGCACTGCTGATGGCCGCGACCCTGGCCTGTTCCACGAGTTTTGCCGAGAAACCCGAATGGGCAGGCGGCGGCAAAAACAAAGGCAACAAGCACGAGCAGCAGGCGGAGCAGTCCGACCAGGGCAACCAAGAATCGGGCGGCAAAAAAGCCAAGAAAAACAAGCAGGCCGCCGAGGTCAAGGTCGGCGGCTATTTTGTGCCGCAGCAGCGTGTGGTGGTCCAGAACTACTACGGCAAGCAGTTCAAGGCCGGCCATTGCCCCCCGGGCCTGGCCAAGAAAAACAACGGCTGCCTGCCCCCAGGCCAGGCCAAGAAATACGCCATAGGCCAGCCGCTGCCGCGCGACATCGTGTACTACCCCGTGCCCGCGGCTGTGGTGGTGCAGCTGGGTGCTCCGCCCGCGGGACACAAGTATGTGCGGGTTGCGACCGATATTTTGTTGATAGCGGTAGGGACTAGTATGGTGGTGGATGCCATCCAGGATTTGGGTTCGATTTAGGCTCTTCAGGTCGGGTCTTGTTCCTACGGGCGCTCTCCCTGCTGAGAGTTACTGGCCGGGGGTAGCCCGGCAGCTACTCACTTTTATCGAAACCCGCAAAGCGGGTTTTCTTTTGTTCGCCAAAAGGCGCGCTATGCGCGCGGGGTTTGCTCACTTCGCACAGCGAAGTTACGCAAACACCAAAAGTAAGCAAAAGAAAAGGCGACCCGCAGTCTGGGTCTCCTGCGCTTCGCTACGGGGCAACCTGCGGTGCTCGACTCCGGCGGGATCTCGCGCAAACTCGCCTTCGGCTCAAACAAGCGCGATCCCTGATCCGCCTCCGTCTGCGCTCCTCGGCCCAGCCAGGACGGGGCAATCGGGAGCGGGGACAGAAGACAAATACCAAAGAAAAAATCAATACAAACAAGGACACGCCATGGCGTGTCCTTGTTTCTTCAGGTATTTGGCTGTTTGGTATTCCTTCCCCACCCCTTGTGTATGCGCCGAGGAGCGCAGGTTCAGGCGGATCAGGGCTCGCGATTGTCTGAGCGCAGCGAGTTCGAGCGAGACCCCGCCTGGACCGAGCACCGCAGGTTGCCCGTAGCGAAGCGAAGGGACGCAGACACCAGGGTCGCCTTTTCTTTGGTGACTTTCTTTTGGCGAAGCAAAAGAAAGTTACTTGCCGCCGGGCAACCCCGGCCAGCAGAACCAAGAAGAGGAAGGAGGAGGTGGAAGGAGGAGAGGGGGGAGGCGCGCCCCGCCGGAGCAAGACCCGGCCACCAAACCTTGCCCTTACATTTAACCATCCGCTCCTTAATTATTTCCAGGAACCCCTCCATGCTGCTCGATGCCGACGACTCCCAACTGGTGCTGGTGGACTACCAGTCCCGCCTCATGCCCGCCATTTTTGAGAACAGCCTGGTGCTGGCCAATGCCGTGAAGCTGGCCCGCATGGCCAGGTTGTTGGAGGTACCGGTTTGGGGCACGGCCGAAAATCCCGGCAGCCTGGGCCCTCTGGTGCCCGAAGTCCAGGCCACCATCGCCGCCGCCGGCGGCCGCGTGCTGGACAAGATGTCCTTTAGCGCCGTGGCCGACGGCCTGTCCGACCTGCTGCGCCCGCCGGTGCGCCAGCCCAGCCAGGGCCGCAATGCGCGCAGCCTGCCCAAGCATCTGCAAAAACCGGCGCCCGAGCCGGAAGAGGGCCGAAGTACCATCGTCATTGCCGGCTGCGAAGCCCATGTCTGCCTGCTGCAGACCGCGCTTGACCTGCTCGAGGAAGAGTTCGATGTCTGGGTGGTGACCGATGCCTGCAGCTCGCGCAGCGAACGCAACCGCGACGCGGCCTTTGACCGGCTGGCTGGCAACGGCGCCGAACTGGTGACCACCGAGATGGTGGCGTTCGAGTGGCTGCGCACGGCTGAGCATGAGGCCTTCAAGGATGTGCTGGGGTTGGTGAAGTGAGGCAGGCCGGCTTCGTGCTTGCTTATGCCATGCGCTTGTCATGGCTGGTTCTTTTGATGCTTGTGGCGAGCTGTGCCTCCGGCTCGGACGAGATTGTGCAGCCCGCGAGTCAGGCAAATTCGCCCAGGCCTGGATACCCCACCATCTCCAGGCGCCTTGGGGAGCAGGGCCGCGTGACCTTGCGGGTGCAGGTGCTGGCCAGCGGCGACCCCGGCGAGGTGCAGCTTCAGAAAAGTTCAGGCTTTGACAGACTGGACGCGGCTGCGGTGGCGGGCATGAAGAAGTTCAAATTCAACCCCGCACGAACCCGGTCGGGCCGTGCCGTGGATTCGTGGTCTATCCAACCGATCCAGTTCATCCTTGATTGACTGAGCCGTTCATTCACTGCTAAAACTCGCATGTTCCGCACCGTCCCAACACTCCTTCACCTACCCATTCGCCATGCGTAACTCATTCCTTCTTTCCCTGCTGCTGTCCGCCTCCATCGCCTGCTCTGCGGCGCCTGCGTCGACCGAGTCGATCAACACACTTCTCACCGTGACCAAAACCGAGGCGCTCATCGCTGGCATGCACGGCCAGGTTGACCAGATGATGGGCCAGGCGCTGGGGCAAATGCTGGGTGGCCGGCAACTCTCGCCGGAGCAACAACGGATGATCGACGCTGCGCGCAGGGAGTTCTCCATCGTCATGAAAGAAGACCTTTCATGGAGCCGGATGCGGTCGATGTACATCAGCATCTACCAGGAGACTTTCACCCAGGAGGAGATCGACGGGCTGATTGCCTTTTACCGCAGCCCGGCCGGCGCTGCCTTTGTCGACAAAATGCCTCTTGTCATGCAGAAGTCCGCCCTCGCCATGCAGGCGCGCATGCCGCAGCTGATGGAAAAAATGAAAGCCGCGATGCAAAAGGCGATGGCCGAGGCGGGCGTCGCGCGATAGTTTGCAGGCGCGTCGCGCGTGGATTGCCGCCGTGGCCGGGCGGCAGTACAGTAAGCCCTCCAATTCCGCACCGACCTGCGAGGGCCCATGCCATCCACCCACGTCCTGCTGTTTGCCCTGACCTTGCTCGCGGCCCTGGGCAGCGCGCTGATTGCCGGCATCTTCCTGGCGTTTTCCAACTTTGTAATGAAGGCCCTGGCCCGCGTGGCACCGGCCTCGGGTATCGCGGCCATGCAGTCCATCAATGTGGTGGTGCTCAATCTCGGTTTCCTGGGCCTGTTCATGGGCACGGCCCTGGTGTGCGCCGTGCTGGTACTGGTCGCCCTCTGGCACTGGCAGGCGCCCGGCGCCTTCTGCCTGGGGGCGGGCAGCCTTCTTTATTTACTGGGCACCTTCGGCGTGACCATGGCCTTTAATGTCCCGCGCAACAACGCGCTGGCGCGGCAGGATGCGGCCAGCGCCGAGGCCGCCGGCTTCTGGCGCGGCTATGTGGCCGGCTGGACGATGTGGAACCATGTGCGCACGCTGGCGGCGCTGGCCGCGGCGGTATTGCTGCTTTATCCGCTGGTCCGGTTTCCGGCCGGCGCATAGCCCGAAGGGGAGTGCGCTGTGGCGTGTGGGCTGGTTGATGTTGTCCAATCGGGGGCCGGCTGATGCCAAGCGCCATGGCAGCGGATGAAAAAACTGTAGTCCGCGCACCTCAAGCTTCTTGGGGCTGACGCTATAGTGCAGGTACCGTATCCTGCTCCCTCAGCTGATCAAGCAGGCAGATGGACTGCAGCGGAGGGGTGCCGGGTTTCATGGGCTTATTGATACCGGCATAAAAATGCGGCGTATTTGCTGCAATGCCAATAAACAAGAGGGTTCCGGGAGGGTTCGATGTCCAAGTTAAACCGCAGCCGCCAAGTTGTATCGCAGGGTTTGCAGATTAAATTACGCTAATTAGCGCATTTGAGACTATGACTTCGCTCGGCGCATTTTTACTTTCCTGGTTTGGTGCAGTTGCGGTCGCGAGCGTCGTTCTTGGCTGCGTCGTTGCGGCATCAAGAAGTGCCAAGGTCAGGTTCGCTTCGATTGTTCTGATCGGTGCCGCGTGGTCTTCGCCATTCTTCGCTCTGTTCCTGAAATTTGTATTCGAGGGAACAGTCTTTGAAATTGGCCCCCCATTCACAAGGCATCGGGGAAATGACGTGGCCTATGTAGCCCTCGCCGTGCTATTTGGCGCAAGCATACTCTGGGCTTCCATTCTGGCGGCGCGCTCCGACGCGGCAAGCCCGGCGATTGCAAAGACACCTGGCGAATAGAGGCATGCGCTTTAAAACGCCAATCGACACGGACCCACTACAGCAGTGGGCGGCTTTGCCGCAAACGGTGGTGGCCTGGTCATCTTCGTCAGGCACCCTCAGCATCGCCCCCGTTTTCCCTTAACAACCCATGGCAGCTTTAGACTCCGGCCCTTTTTTCCATGGCACGAAAGCCCAATTGCAGCCAGGCGATTTACTGAGGCCAGGCTTTACGTCGAATTACGACGAAAGCGTCGTGATGAATCACATTTATTTCACGGCCATCGCCAAAGGCGCGGGGCTTGCCGCGGAAATAGCCAAAGGCAGCGGCGGGCCGCGTGTCTACGTCGTTGAACCCACGGGGGAGTTTGAGAACGATCCCAACGTGACCGACAAGAAATTCCCAGGCAACCCGACGCGGTCCTATCGAAGCAAGCTGCCTTTAAAAGTGGTGGGCGAGCTTCAATCCTGGGAGCCGTATGACCCGGAGTTCATTCAGCAACTGAGAACCCGCGTAGCGAAGGGCATGGGCAAAATCATCAATTAATGTGGGCGCCCTGTGAAACAAGTCCTCGCCTCTTCAGCCGGATCTTGAGCTGTTGAACAGGAGCTGTGGGTGCTCGTCAGCCTCCTGAAAGCCCGTTATCCATAATTAAGAATTCAGTTTTACCGATTTTTCAGCATTTCTGGCCCTGAGACAAGCAACCCTCTGGAGACAACACCGTGTTCAAGTCCCTTTTGCTCAGCAAGTCCGAGGCCGGGTTTTTGGCCGCCATGGCCGACACCGATGAAGCCCAGCTTCCCGCCGGCGACGTGCTGGTGCAGGTCGAATATTCCACCCTCAATTACAAGGACGGCCTGGCCATCACCAACAAGGGGCCGGTGGTGCGCAGCTGGCCCATGGTCGCGGGCATTGACGGCGCAGGCACGGTGCTCGAATCCACCCACGCGGGTTGGAAGGCCGGCGACCGGTTTGTGCACAACGGCTGGGGCCTGGGTGAAACGCGCTGGGGTCTGATGGCCGAACGCGCGCGCCTGCAGGGCGACTGGCTGGTCAAGCTGCCGGCGGCCTTCACCACTCGCCAGGCCATGGCCATAGGCACGGCCGGTTATACCGCCATGCTCAGCGTGCTGGCGCTGGAGGCGCACGGCATTAAGCCCAATGACGGCGAGGTGCTGGTCACGGGCGCTACCGGCGGCGTGGGCAGCGTGGCGGTGGCCTTGCTCGGCAAGCTGGGCTACAGCGTGGTGGCTGCCACCGGCAAGGCCAGCGAAGAGGCTTACTTGAAGCAGCTGGGTGCCAGCAGTGTGATGGACAGGGCCGAGCTCTCGGCGCCCGGCAAGCCGCTGCAAAAAGAACGTTGGGCCGCGGTGGTCGACGCCGTAGGCTCGCACACCCTGGCCAATGCCTGCGCGCAGACGCGCTACGGCGGCGTGGTGACGGCCTGCGGTCTCGCCCAGGGCGCGGATTTCCCGGCGACGGTGATGCCCTTCATCCTGCGCGGCGTGACGCTGTGCGGCATAGACAGCGTGATGGCGCCGCTGGCAAAGCGCCAGCAAGCCTGGGAGCGCTTGGCCCGCGACCTGGACCCGGCCAAACTGGAAGCCATGGTCGAGGAGGTGCCGCTGGCCCGTGCCGCCGAAAAAGCGGCCGACTTGATGTCAGGCAAAGTGCGCGGCCGTGTGGTCGTCAAAATCTGAAGAATCCCAAAAATAAAACGGAGACAAGACATGACGAGTTACGCAGACTTTTACCGCCAGTCCATAGAGCAGCCCGAGGCCTTCTGGACCGAGCAGGCGAAATTGATCGACTGGCACAAGCCCTTCACCCGCGTCTGCAACGACGACAAGCCGCCTTTTGTTCAGTGGTTTGAGGGCGGGCAAACCAATCTGTGCCACAACGCGGTCGACAGGCACCTCAAGGATCGGCCCGACCAGGCCGCGCTGATCTACGTCTCCAGCGAAACCGGTGCCGAAAAAACCTACAGCTTCAAGGAACTGCATGCCGAAGTGCAGCGCATGGCCGCCAGCCTGCTGGCCATGGGCGTGGTCAAGGGCGACCGGGTGCTGATCTACATGCCCATGATCCCCGAGGCCGCCTTTGCCATGCTGGCCTGCGCGCGCATAGGCGCCATCCACTGCGTGGTGTTCGGCGGTTTTGCCAGCGGCTCGCTGGCTTCGCGCATCGACGATGCCACGCCGCGCGTCATCATCAGCGCAGACGCCGGCTCGCGCGGTGGCAAAGTCGTGGCCTACAAGCCGCTGCTTGACGAAGCGATTCGCCTGGCGAAGCACCAGCCCGAAGCCGTGCTGCTGGTGGACCGCGGCCTGGCGCCCATGCCCATGGTGGCCGGCCGCGACCTGCATTGGGAAACCCTGCGCGCCAAGTACATGCACGCCCAGGTGCACTGCGAATGGCTGGATTCCAGCGCCATCAGCTACACCATTTACACCAGCGGTACCACCGGCAAGCCCAAGGGCGTGCAGCGCGACACCGGTGGTTATGCGGTGGCGCTGGCCGCCAGCATGAAACACATCTTCGACGGCCGCGCCGGCGAGACCTATTTTTCGACCAGCGACATTGGCTGGGTGGTCGGCCACAGCTACATCGTCTACGGCCCGCTGATCGCCGGCATGGCCACCATCATGTACGAAGGCCTGCCCACACAAGGCATGGACCAGCAGCCCAACGCCGCGATCTGGTGGAGCCTGGTCGAGAAATACAAGGTCACCGGCATGTTCAGCGCGCCCACCGCGGTGCGCGTGCTCAAAAAGCAGGACCCGGGCCTGCTCAGAAAACACGACCTCTCCAGCCTGCGCGCCTTCTTCCTGGCCGGCGAGCCGCTGGACGAACCCACGGCGCGCTGGATCAGCGAGGGCCTGAACGTGCCCATCATCGACAACTACTGGCAGACCGAATCAGGCTGGCCCATCATCACCATCGCCAATGCCGTCGAAAAAAAGCCCAGCCGCTTCGGCAGCCCCGGCGTGCCCATGTACGGCTACAAGGTCAAGATACTGCACGAGTCCACCGGTGAGGAGCTGACCCAGCCCAATGAAAAAGGCGTGGTCGTCATCGAAGGCCCGACACCGCCGGGTTTTATGCAGACCATCTGGAAGGACGACGCGCGCTTCCTCAACACCTACTGGAAGAGCGTGCCCGGCAAGATGGTGTATTCCACCTTTGACTGGGGCATACGCGACGAGGACGGCTACTTTTTCATCCTGGGCCGTACCGACGACGTGATCAACGTCGCCGGCCACCGCCTGGGCACGCGCGAGATCGAGGAAAGCATTTCAGGCCATGCCGGCGTCGCCGAGGTGGCGGTGATCGGCGTGGCCGATCAGCTCAAGGGCCAGGTCGCCATGGCGTTTGCCGTGCCCAAGGATTCGAGTGCGCTCACCGACAACGCGGCGGCGATGAAGCTCGAAGGCGAAATCATGAAACGCGTGGACGGCGACCTGGGCGCTGTCGCAAGGCCGGCGCGTGTGCACTTCGTATCGGCCCTGCCCAAAACCCGCAGCGGCAAGATGCTGCGGCGTGCGATTCAGGCGGTGTGCGAGGGCAGGGACCCGGGGGACTTGACGACCATGGATGACCCGGCGGCGCTGCAGCAGATTCGGGATCGGGTGGCGGGGTAACTCACAACAACTGGATACGAATTCCCGAGGGGGCGAGGTTCACATGTCATTGCTGCGTCACGCGCGATGTTCACAGTGAACTTTTCGCAATTTCCCCCGTAATGACTCCATCACCATGTACCCGATTTCTTCGTCCCGACGACCTTGCCGCGCTGATGCGATTGGAGCGGCGCCAGTGGAATGAGCAACAAGCCGCTGATGAAGAAGCCTTGCGCCAGCGGATAGACCACTACACCGGGCTCTGCGTGGGCGCTTTTTGCCCTGGCACCGGCGAAGCACTTGCCTCCCTGTTCATGAAACCGGTGGACCTCACGGACATCCGGAACGCCAGTTCATGGGCTGATTGTTCAGCGCCGGGCCGCGGCAGCGCACCCGCTGCACCCAGCCGCCTCTTTGGCATCAGCCTGACCAGCGTTGATCCACGCGCCGCCGCCTCGGTGTTCGAGTTCTTTTGGCCCTATGCGTTGAAACAAGGTTATCGGGAGATCTACCTTGGCTCTCCCATACCCGGCCTCAAGCGCGCATTGGCCGATGACCCAAGCCTTGGTGTCGAAGACTACGTGTATTCGCGCCGCGAGCAGTGGCCGCGCGATGCGCAGCTTCGCTATTACTACCAAAAGGGTTTTCGTGAGATCGTGGCGGTGCTCCCGAACTACTTTCCCCACCAGCAGTCCCTTGATTACGGTGTCTTGCTGCGAGGCAAGGTGCCGCTGTCGCGCTTGTGCTTTTTGTGGAAAGCCATGCCTCTCGGGATGCTGCGATGGGTACTGGGGCGTATAGCCGGCATGGGTAAAAAAATACCAGGCCGGCCGGCAGTGCGAGGCGGGGCCGGCGCGTGACGCCGGCACCAGCTTCTGCCGATGCGGGGCTTGCGGGCCTGTGGTGGAACGATGGCGATGCCTTTCGTTCCAGGCTCTTTGACAGCGTCTCGCTTCTGCTTCCCAGCGGAGAGCAGTTTGTCATGGATGCAGTGTCGGATTGGCTGCGGGAGGCGCAAAAGCCCGCCGTGTCGCCGGCACTGCGGGACGAAGTGAACCGGTTTGTCCGCGAGGAAGCGGCCCACCAACGCGCCCACCGGCTCTATAACGACCGGCTGGCCGAGCACGGGCCGGCGCAAGGTTTGGAGCAGCGCATTGCGTCGGCAGTCGCTGAAATCGCATCCAGGAGCCTGGCCACGAGGCTGGCATTCGCCGCGGCGTTTGAGCAATTGACGGCCTTGCTGTCCGAGGAAATTCTGCGCCCACGCAGCCCGTGGCTGGGGAACGGAACGGCGCCGCAGCTTCGCCTCTGGCGGTGGCATTGCGCAGAAGAGATCGGCCACCGCCATGTCGCGCTTGACGTGTTGACCGCGGCCCAGGTGAGCCGTGGCCGGGGCGTGCTGGCCATGCTTGCCGCATCGCTTTACCTGGCGATGGACTTGACCGCCTGTCTTGCCACCTTCTGCCTGCACGATGTCCGGGCGGGTCGTATTGGCGTTTGGCGCCTGGCCGTGCAAGGCTGCAGGTTTGCGATTCGTGCCACGCCCGGCGCATTGCGAATGGCCTGGGGTGGCCTGCGCTACGTGGCTGCACCGGCGAGATGAAGGGAGAAGCCTTCATGATGCCTCTTGCTGACGCCGCATTGGGCGGAGCCGGCCAGTTGTGCCGCCATCGGACTCCTGCAGTGTTCAGGGGCCTCGCCGCCCACTGGCCTGCGGTGAAACAATGGACTTTCGCGGGTCTTGCCGTGAAGGCACCCGATATGCCGGTGCGACTCGTTTCCGGCGATCGGGAGCGGGGGAGCACAAATTTTGTGGCGTCCACGCTGCGCCTCTATCTTGAATCCCTGCAAGAAGATGGAGTCAGCGAAAGCCAGTCCTTGTACCTCAAAGAGTTTGACCTGCTCGACGCCATGCCGCGATTGCGGCTTGACCTCATGCATTCAGAAATATTCCCGCCCCGGTCCATCCGCTCGCTGCAAAGCTGGATTGGACCGGCCGGGGCGCGCACGGGGCTCCACCATGACTACCTCGACAACCTCGCGGTTCAGGTCGTGGGCAGGAAGCGCTTTCACCTTGTGCGCCCCGGGACGGTGGAGCGATTGGGGGCGGTAGCGGCCAAATACGATTCATGGGCAAGGCTGTCCAGGGCCGGCGCGCTTGAACTTGCGGCCTCAGGCGCTCCGCAAGGAGACTTTCTGGTGGTCGACCTGGAACCCGGGGACGTGTTGTACATACCTGCCCGCTGGTGGCACGAAGTGCTCAACCTGGCCCCCTGCATCCTGTTCGGAGGGTTTTACGGGCCGCCTGCGCAGGTGCTGGCGCGATGGGCATGGGTGCGGTCACGCGACCTGCTGCACCGCGCCGGGTGGCTGGGGCTCAATGGCTGCACCTGTCATCCGGGAAGCTGATCGGGACCAGCCCTGGCGCGTCAATCAGGTCCCCATGTCTCATCTTGAGAAAACTTCTCGACACTTTGTTTCAGCCAAGGGTTTCTACCCGGATACCCCCTTGTGCCCGGTCGTAGCATCAGTCGCGCAAGGCCCTCGGGTAGTAGCTGACTGATTTCTGGGGGCCCTGCCATATTCCAAAAAAGGGGACTCCAGATGACAACCAAACTCAACGTGAACGGCCGGGCCGTTTCCGTCAATGCCGAACCCGACACACCCCTGCTGTGGGTGATACGCGATGAGCTGGGCATGACCGGCACCAAGTTCGGCTGCGGCGCGGCGCTGTGCGGCGCCTGCACCGTGCACCTCAACGGCAATCCTGTGCGCTCCTGCCAGACGCCGCTGTCGGCGGCGGCGGGGCAGAAGGTGGCGACAATTGAAAGCCTGTCGCGCAACAACACGCACCCGCTGCAGGTGGCGTGGATCAAGCATGACGTGCCGCAGTGCGGCTACTGCCAGTCGGGCCAGCTGATGAGCGCGGCGGCCCTGCTCACGGCCAACAAGAACCCGAGCGACGCCGACATCGACGCCGCGATGAGCGGCAATATCTGCCGCTGCGGCACCTACCCGCGCATCAAGGCGGCGATCAAGGATGCCGCTTCCACCATGCGCAAAGCCTGAGGAGAACGATCATGACTACCAACACACTGGTCTCCCTTGATCGCCGCAGCTTCCTCAAGACCTCATCGGCCCTGACCGTCGCGGGCAGCGGGCTGATGCTGGGCGTCACGCTGGGCGTGCCCTCGGCCGTGCAGGCCGCCGGCACGCTGTACACCCCGAATGCCTGGGTACACATTGCTGACGACAACACCATCACGCTGATCTCGGCCCGCTCCGAGATGGGGCAGGGCGTCTACACCTCCATGCCCATGCTGATCGCCGAGGAGCTCAACGTCGATATCCGCAAGGTCAAGGTCGCGATCGCGCCGCCGGGCAAGGTCTACACCAATGCCTTGCTGGGCGCGCAGATCACCGGCGGTTCGACCTCGGTGCGCGACGGCTGGGAGAAGCTGCGCATTGCCGGCGCCCAGGTGCGCAGCATGCTGGTCTCCGCGGCGGCGGCCAAATGGAATGTGGACGCTTCGACGCTCAAGGCCGAGAACGGCATGGTCATAGGCCCCAAGGGCAAGAAGGCGACTTACGGTTCGCTGGCCGAGGCTGCGTCCAAACTGCCGGTGCCCGAGAAGGTGGCGCTCAAGGACCCGAAGGACTTCACCGTGGTCGGCAAGCCCACCAAGCGGCTGGACACGCCAATGAAGGTCAACGGCACGGCGGAGTTCGGCATCGACGTGAAGCTGCCGGGCATGGTGTATGCCAGCCTGCAGCAATGCCCGGTGATAGGCGGCAAGGTCACCAGCTTTGACGCCGCCAAGGCCAAGGCCATGCCCGGCGTGATCGACGTGGTGCAGATTCCCGACGGCGTGGCGGTGGTGGCCGACAGCTACTGGCATGCTTTCAAGGCGCGCCAGGCGCTGACGGTGCAGTGGGACGAAGGCCCGGTCGCGGCCATCAGCAATGCCAGCATGCTGGACGGCATACGCAAGGCGGCCGACAGCGGCAAGCCGATTCCCATCGTGGCGCCCAAGGGCGATGCCGCCGGCGCGATGAAGGGCGCGGCCAAGACGCTGAAGGCCGAGTACGTGTCGCCGCTGCTGGCGCATGCCACGCTGGAGCCCATGAACTTCACGGCCGACTACAGGAACGGCAAAATCCTGCTGATAGGCCCGACGCAGTTCCAGCAGGGCGCAGAAGGCAGCGTGGCCGCGGCGCTGGGCATCAAGCCCGAGGACATCACGCTGAAGACCACCTTTCTGGGCGGCGGCTTCGGCCGGCGGCTGGAGCTGGACTTTATCGTGCAGGCGGCGCAGATCTCCAAGGCCGTGGGCAAGCCGGTCAAGCTGCTCTGGAGCCGCGAGGACGACACCACGCACGACTTTTACCGGCCCATGGCGGTCAACCAGCTTTCGGCCGGCCTGGGGGCCGACGGCAAGCCGGTGGCGCTCAACTTCAAGGTGACGTCGCAGTCCATCACGCAGCGCGCCTTCGGCCTGCCCAAGGACACGCTGGACCCGTTCATGGCCGAGGCCGGCGTCATGCCTTACGACATCCCGAACACCCAGTACGACCTGGTGATCCACGACAGCGGGCTGCGCGTGGGCTACTGGCGCTCGGTGAGCCATGCGCTCAATGCCTTTGCCAACGAGAGTTTTGTGGACGAAATGGCGCTGGCCGCGGGCAAGGACCCGTATGCCTACCGCATGTCGCTGCTCGAGAAGCAGCCGCGTTTTGCCAATGTGCTCAAACTCGCGGCCGACAAGTCCGGCTGGGGCACGCCGGCGCCGGCCGGCCGCAGCCGCGGCATCGCGCTGATGGAGGGCTACGACACCTATATGGCCCAGGTGGCCGAGGTGTCGGTCAAGGACAACCAGGTCACGGTGCACAAGATCACGGTGGTGGCCGACCTGGGCCGCATGGTCAATCCCGACACGGTGCAGGCGCAGATCCAGTCCAGCATCGTCTTCGGCCTGTCGGCGGCGCTGAACAACCAGATCACGCTGGACAAGGGCCGGGTGCAGCAGAGCAATTTCGGCGACTACCCGGTGCTGCGCATGCACGAAGCGCCGGTGATGGACATTACGCTGGTGCCCAGCACCGAAAAGCCCGGCGGCATCGGCGAGCCGGCGACGGCGCTGGTGGCGCCGGCGGTGGCCAATGCGGTGTTCGCGGCCACCGGCAAGCGGGTGCGCACGCTGCCGCTGAACGACAACCTGGCCAAGGCATGAGGGAATTGGCGATGGGCCGAGGCGGAAATGGGCACGGGCTGCTAGCATCCGGCGCATGGACAATATAGACCTCGAAGTTCTGAAAACCTCCTCGCAGTGGCTGGCCGCGGGCCTGCGCTGCGAGCTGGTGACCGTGCTCAAGACCTGGGGCTCCAGCCCGCGGCCCGAAGGCTCCATGCTGGCGATCTGTGAAGACGGCCGGGTGGTGGGTTCGGTCTCGGGCGGCTGCATTGAGGACGACATGATTGACCGGGCGCGCCGCGAGGGCCTGGACCGCGCGCGGCCGGCCATCGTCACCTACGGCGTTTCGGCCGACGAGGCACGCCGCTTCGGCCTGCCTTGCGGCGGCACCATAGAGCTGGCCATAGAGCCGCTGTCGGCGGCCAGCCAGGTGGACGAGCTGCTGCGGCGCTTGCAGGCCGGCGAGCTGGTGGCGCGCCGGCTGGACCTGCATACCGGCGCCGTCACCCTGGGCACGGCCCAGCCCAGCCAGTCCATGCAGGTGTCCGAAGCCGCGCTGGTGACCCTGCACGGGCCGCGCTGGCGTTTGCTGATCATTGGCGCGGGGCAGCTCTCGCGTTTTGTGGCGCAGATCGCCCAGGGCATGGACTACGCCGTGACGGTGTGCGACCCGCGCGAGGAATACCGGGACAGCTGGCAGGTCGACGGCGTGGAGCTGGCCACCGGCATGCCCGACGACGTGGTGCAGGCCATGAAGCTGGACGCGCGCTGCGCGGTGATCGCGCTCACGCACGACCCCAAGCTGGACGACCTGGCGCTGATGGAGGCGCTGCGCTCGCCGGCTTTTTACGTGGGCGCGATCGGTTCGCGCCTGAACAACCAGCGCCGCCGCGAGCGCCTGGCCGAGCACTTTGACATGACTGAAGAGGAACTGGGCAAGCTGCACGGCCCCATAGGCCTGTATATCGGCAGCAAGACGCCACCCGAGATCGCGATTTCCATCCTGGCCGAGCTCACGGCGGTGAAAAACCAGGTGGCCTTGCCGCGCGCTGTGGGCATCGCTGAAGCCAAGGCCCAGGCCGGCCTGGCGCCCACGGGCGAGGTGTGTGAGCTGCCCGTGCCGGCCGGTAAATCCGCCGCCTGAGCGCCAAGCACCCTAAGCGGCGGCTACGTCAAAGGCCGTGGGCGGCAGCCCGGCGCGTGAGCGCTCGGCCATCGCGGCCCAGGCCGATTCCCATTCGCGCACGCGTGCCGGCAGGTCAAACAGCGGCGCCGCGGCCTTGCCCGCCTGCAGGCTTTGCCGCAGCTGCTGCAGGGCCTGCGGGTCGCGTCCCAGGCGCAGGGCTTCGGCCACATAAGCCGGCCGGCTCTCCATCACGCATTGCGGCAAACCCGCCGCGCGAATGATGCTGCCGCCCAGGCGCGAAGCCATGCTCTCGCCGGCGCAGCTGAGAGCCGGAACCCCCATGCGCAAGGCGTCTTCCAGGCCCAGGTTGGCGTTAAAGCGCAAGGTGTCCAGGAACAGGTCGGCATGCCGGAGGCAGGCCAGGGACTGGGCGCGCGTGAGCCTGTGGGTAAAGATGAGGCGGCTTTCATGCACACCGGCGGCATTGGCCTCGCGCACCAGGTTGGCGGCGATGGCCAGGCTGTAGGCAGGCAGCCACAGCACCGCGTCGGGCAGCGAGCGCAGGATTTTCATCCAGGCGGCGAAGCTGGCAGGGTCCAGCATGACCGAGGGCACGGTGGCGCACAGCACCAGCGCGTCGGCCGGCAGGCCGGCCTGCTCGCGGCTGTCCCAGCCGGGTTCCGGCGTCTCGTCATGGGCGGCCAGCCAGCAGCTGTGCGGCAGGCGCACGACGGCGCCGTAGGGCGCGAGGTCCAGCCCGTCGGGGTGCACAAAGCGGTCGGACATGTTGTAGTCGCAGGGCCTTGGCGGGTTGTGGCGGTGCCAGGTGAGCTGGCGCAGCTGCACGGGCGCGACGCGCAGCTCGGGTATCTCGGGCCGGCACCAGGCGGTGTCGAAGGCCATGTCGACAAACAGGTCGAGCTGGTCCAGGCGCATGCGGCCGGCGGCCTCGACGTCCGACATATGGGCGATCTCGGTGACGCTGGCGGCATGCGGCTTGAGCATCTCGGCGTGTGCAAGCTCCGGGTGCCGCGTGGGCGAGTAGACATGGATGGCAAAGCGGCTGCTGTCGTGCAGCGCGAGCTGGCGTTTGAGCGCGTGGGCATGGCGCTCGTCGCGCAGGCTTTGTACCGCCATGCCGACCTGGATGCGCTCGTCGCGCCGGCCCACCGGCGCGGCGCGGCGCGCGAAGGGCGGCAGGGCCGTTTTCACGCTTTCGCTGATTTTCGCGACCGAGACATTGCGCACCTGGGCGAGCTCGTTCTCGTCCATGTCCAGCATCAGGCCGTAGAACTGCGCGTCGCGCCAGTCGCGGCGCCGGCCGGTGCGCAGGCATTCGTCCAGCATCTGGCGCAGCGTGGCCGTGAGGCGTTCGTTCTCCCGCCAGTCGCAGACCGTCATGGCCTCATAGACCTGGCCGCAATAAAGCTGCCGGGCGTCGGGGAGCTCGCCCTGCGGCAGCCGCAGCTTGTGGTCCAGGTAGGCCGGTGCGATGGCGCGGCCCAGGAAGTCGCGAAAGTAAGCCAGGGTGTCGGCATCAAAGCGCTGGCTGGCTTCGCGGGATGCGTCGAAGTCGCCATTGAAGGCCAGCACGGCCGCGCCGCGTATGCGTATGTCCAGGTCGTGCGGAAAGCGCAGGGCCGCCGCTTCGAGCGCGGCCAGCGCCTCGGGGTAGCGCCGGGCGCCGCACAGGTAGTCGCTGAGGTTGACGTGGTAGGGCGCGTGGCCGGGGTCTTGCGCCAGGCATTTGCGGGCGCAGGCCAGCGCGGCCTCCCACTGGCCCTGCGCGGCGGCCATCAGCCCGACGTTGTTGAGGGCGCGCGCATGCAAGGGGTCCAGCGCCAGCGCGCGCTGGTAGGCCATGCTGGCGCGGGCCAGGTCGCCGCAGCTTTCGGCGGCGATGG
Organism: Polaromonas sp. P1_A2; assembly: GCF_056406895.1. Classification (NCBI taxonomy): domain Bacteria; kingdom Pseudomonadati; phylum Pseudomonadota; class Betaproteobacteria; order Burkholderiales; family Comamonadaceae; genus Polaromonas; species Polaromonas sp. P1_A2. Next base: position 420,494 of record NZ_JBFTZI010000002.1, read on the forward strand.
CCAGGTTGGCCGCGCCGTCGGCGGTCTGCAGCAGCGCGGCCTCGACCGAGAGCAGCGCCTTGTAGGCGGCCGCGGGCCGGGAGAGCGCGGACAGCAGCGTGGCGCAGGCCGAGGCGGCGTTGACGTCATCGGGTGCCAGCGCCAGGGCCTGCTCAAACGCGATCAGGGCCTGCTCGAGCCGGCCCTCGGCATGCAGCTGCGCGCCGCGCTGCATCCAGCTTTGGCTGTCTTCGGGAGCGCTCGCAGGCGTGTTGTGCATAGCCCGGATTATGTGGCAGCGGCCCCCTTGGCAACGGGGGATCGCAGGGATAATCGGCGCAGCATGAATGCTCCCTCCGCACAGCCCACCACCCTGCACCTGCTCGGGCGTTTCAGCGAGGCCTTTACCGGCGCGGAACGCGAGCTGCTGGACATACGCCGCTTGCTGGAGGGCCGCCGGCCGGTCAAGCTCTGGTCCGACGTGCCGCCGCATCCGGCCTACGCGGGGCAGGGCGTCGCGACCATACAGCCCTTTGCCCAGCAGTTTCCCCGGGGCGGCACCTTGCTGATTGCCGGCGTGCACATGCGGCCAGGCATCTGGCTCAAGTACGCCGGTTTTGAAAAAATCATCCTGTTCTACAACCTGGCCAACCACGCGCAGCTGTTTGCCGCGATGGAGGCCTTGCGCGACAGCACGGGCCTGGACCCGGAACTGGTGTTCGTCTCCAGGATGCTTCAGCTCAGCGTGGGCCTGCCCGGCCGCATCGCGCGCAGCCTGATGGACCTGCAGCCTTTTCTCGCGGTGGCGGATGAGCGTTTCGCGCGGGCAGCGGACCGGCCTTTTACCGTGGGCCGCGTCAGCCGCGACGCGCCGGACAAACACCATCCGCAAGACCCAGCGCTCTACCGCATGCTGGCCAGCCGCGGCCTCAAGCTGCGCATCATGGGGGGAACCTGCCTGGCGGCCGCGTTGCAGGGTGTCGAGGGGGTGGAACTGCTGCCGGCCGGCACCGAAAGCGCGGCCGATTTTTACCGCTCGCTTGACGCCTTCTTCTATCGCACGGGGGCTTCCACGGAGGCTTACGGCCGGGTGGTGGTGGAAGCCATGGCGGCCGGGCTGCCGGTGGTGGCCCATGCCCGCGGCGGTTATGCCGAAGTCATGGAACACACGGTGTCGGGCCTGCTGGTCCAGTCCCAGGAGGAGGCCTATGACGCGGTGACGCGGCTGGCGGGCGACGCCGGGCTGTGCCGGCGGATGGGCGAGGCGGGCAGGGCGCAGGCGCTGGCCGTGCATGGCCCCGAGGCCACGCAGCGCGAGATCGCTTTCTACCTCGAATCTGCTGCGGCTTCTTAAGGCGCCTGGAAGATCGCAGTGCCGGAATACGAGCCGGCGGGCGACAAGCTGCCGGTGTAGACCAGGCCGGCGCGGTTGGCGTTCGAGCCGGTGAACATGCCCTTGACGGCGCCGCTGCCGCTGGCAAAGCTGGAGCTCGAGAAGTAGACAAAGTTTTCCACCACGTTGCCGAAGGAGGTGTTGATGTTCACGCTGAGCATGGGCCCTCCGGCCTGGACCGGGTCGAAGTTGACCGAGAAGGTCGCGCTGTTGAGCGTTCCGCTGGTGCCGGTGTAGGACGTGGGTGCCGAACCGCCGATCAGGGTGTAGCTGGAGATGCCCACGGTGGTGGGCAGGACCGGCGTGGCCTGGCCCACGATGTAGTGCAGCTGGGCCAGGTTGGTGGCACCGTTCTTGGAGCCGCTGGCCCAGTTGCCCCAGCCGATGAAGTCGTTGTTGGCCATGGAGCCGAATGAGCCGGCCGCGGTATTGACAGTGGGCGTGAAGACGTTGCCGGACGACTCGAATTCGCTGACCTTGCCGGTGTTCATCACGACGGAGGCGGACGCCACCGGGCCGGTGAAGCTGCCGTTGGGGTCGGAGGTGACCGGCGGAAAGTGGTAGTGGGCGACAGCCGTCAGGTTGGTGAAGGTGCCGGTGTTGGGGTCGGGTGGCGGGGGCGGTGGGGGAGGCGCGGGCGGCGTGGGGGGGGGTGGCGTTACGGGCCCGACGGACTTGACCAGCTCGGGTTTGCCCTTGTCGTCGACCTTGTCGCCCACGGTGACCGGCTCGCGTTCCGGTGCGGGCGTGGGAACATTGGCCCGCACGTTGGTGCGCACGGGCGCATCCGTGCTGTTGACGACCCGCACCGATTCGCCGGCCGTCAGGCCCACGCAGCCGCCGGCGTTGCAGACCTCGATGGCATCCAGCTCGGTCGTGACGCCCAGCGAACCGTCGGGGTTGTAGCCCACATTGAAGCCGGAGCCGCGTATGCCTATGGTGGCCGTGGTGGTGGTGACCTTGTAGTTTTCGCGGTTGCGCTTGCCGATCAGGCCGGTGATGGCGCGCATGCTGCCGCGCAGCAGGTCAACCAGGAAACGGTCTTCCTTGGGATCGGCCTTGTCGACATAGTTGGCCACCTTGAATTCGGTGTTGGGCTGCAGGGACACCAGGCCGCCGTCGGTGAAGCGCACTTGCGCGCGCCCGCTGGCGCCGGTCAGTATGGCCTGGCCGCTTTCGATGTCCTTGCCTTTGACCAATGCCGTGGTGGCGCCGTCCGCGCGGCGCACGTTGACATCGCCGGAGATGAACTGGGCCACGCCGGCGGAAGGCGCGGCAAAAGCCTGCAGCGGGTAAATGGCGGCCAGCGCCATGGCCAGGGCGGTGTGTTGGAGCTTGATATGCGGGGTCATGGTGGTTTCTCCGGGTATTTTTTGGCGGTTCGCACTGGGCTGCTGTGGGGGAGCTACGGGGGCGGCCCTGCTCAGAGCGGCGGTCTCAGGACCAGGTTGATCTGCTGGAAAACGGCCGCGCCTGAAACCTGGCCGGTGCTGGGGCCCGTGCCGGTTACCGACGGGGCGCTGTAGACCAGCGCGGCGCGGCTGGCATTGTTGCCGGTGAAAAAGCCGGTGACATTGGTGCCCGAGGTGTTGGTGATTTTCGAGTTGTTGATGTCGACGTTGCTGCTGATGCCGTAGTCGTTACCGCCGAAGCGCGTGGTGAGGTCCAGGCTGCCATAGCCCTGGCCCGGGCTGTAGGCGCCGAAGTTGGCGACCAGCGAACCGCCGACAAGCTGGCCCGCGCCCAGCAGGCTGGAGAAAGCGGTGCCGCCGGCCAGCTGGTAAGTGCCCTGCATGTTGTCGGCCGGCATCTGGGCCGTCGGCGTCGGCCGGCCCATCACGAAGTGAACGGATTCAATCGCGGTGGTCGAGCCCGACACGATTTTTTGTCCCGTCACCCAGCTGCCCCAGCCGACGAAGTCGGGATCGGACGGCACGCCCAGCGCGCCCTTTTCCATGCTGGTGAGGCCGGGCGTGCTGCGGAACTGGGTCCGGACGTCGCGGCTGTCTATGCTGTCGAAGTCGATAGGCTTGCCGCTCAGAAAGCTGGTCAGCACGGCGGTGCCGGCCTCGGGGTAGTAGCTTTCGACCACCGAGCTGGTCGTCGTGCTGTCGGTGAACGCAACCGCCGCGGCCAGGTCGGTGAACACCTGTTTGACGGGCGCCGGTGTGACGGGCGTCTGCTTGGGAGGGGGTGGAGGAGGGGGAGGGACGACGGTGGGTGTGCCCTTGTCGTCGACCTTGTCGCCCACGGTGACCGGCTCGCGTTCCGGTGCGGGCGTAGGCACATTGGCCCGCACATTGGTGCGAACCGGTGCTTCGGAGCTGTTGATGACCCGCACCGATTCGCCGGCCGTTAGGCCCACGCAGCCGCCTGCGTTGCAGACCTCGATGGCGTCCAGCTCGGTCGTGATGCCCAGGGAGCCGTCGGGGTTGTAGCCCACGCTGAAGCCTGAGCCGCGTATGCCTATGGTGGCCGTGGTGGTGGTGACCTTGTAGTTCTCGCGGTTGCGCTTGCCGATCAGGCCGGTGATGGCGCGCATGCTGCCGCGCAGCAGGTCGACCAGGAAGCGGTCCTGCTTGGGGTCGGCCTCGTCGACATAGTTGGCGATCTTGAACTCGGTATTGGGCTGCAGGGACACCAGGCCGCCGTCGGAAAACCGCACCTGGGCACGGCCGGCCGTGCCCGTCAGTATGGATTCGCCGCTCTCCAGCGGCTTGCCCTTGGCCAGGGGCTCAGCCTTGCCGTTGGCGCGCAGCACGTTGACGTCGCCGGCGATGAACTGGGCGACGCCGGCCGAGCCGGCGGCGAAGGACTGGGCGGGGAAGGCCGCCGCAACCACGACCGACAGGGCGGCGCGTCTGAGGGGAAATTCCCGTCGGGTTTTCATGGGGCTGTCTGGGCGGGGGCGGGCGTGTTCAGTCGGCACCGCGGTTCAGAAATCGCGGCGCACCGTCACCGAGAACAGGCTGCGCTTGTAGTCGGAAATCGCGACGTTGGATTTCACCGAGGTCAGGGCCAGCTGGGGCGTGACGCGCCACAGCTTGGCGGGCACCCAGTTCAGGCCGATGTTCAGGTTCCACTGCTTGTCATGGCGGGTGACGAGGAAGAGCGGGTCGGCGCCGCCGTATTTGCGGTCTTCATAAGCGAGGCTGCCGAACAGCGCCAGCGCGTCCGAAAGCGTTTTCTGGATGCCGGTGCGCAGGCCGACAAGGTCATGGCCCAGTTGCGGTACGCCCGCGGCGTGCTCTTTTTCCGTGCCGATGTAGCCGCCCGCGAAGACCACGATGTTGCTGTCGCGGAAGGCATGGGCATAGGAGGTGCCGACCACCGTGCGGGTCGCGTCGCGCAGCGACTGGCCGGGGTAGCTCAGGTCGCCCCACTGGATGTAGGTGCTCCACTGGCGAAAGCCGTCGATGCGGTAAGTCCATTCGCCGACCAGGCCCAACTGGTCGCGGGCGCGCGAGCCGGCCACGGTGTAGGTCCCGGCCTGCACCACGCCCGAGAACTCGTGTTTGTCGTAGCGGTAACTGGCGCCGAAATTGACATCGACCTGGCCGGTGTTGAAGTCGTTGTATTTGCTGTTGACGCGGGCGTTGCCGTAGACGTTGCCGATCAGCGACCAGCGCGGATCCACCACGTAACGGGCCGACAGGCCGCCGCCCAGGCTCATGAAGGCGTCCTTGGTTTCGACGCCGGCGGGATTGAGCGTGAAGATCAGGCCGCCGAAAGCGGGCACGGCCACGTTCGGGTTGCCGGGGCCGCTGTTGATGTTGGTGTCGTAGCCTACGCTGGCTTCCAGGAAGGGCTTGACCGACGAGCGGGCGGCTTCCTCGGTGCGGTCTATGGCCTGCAGGAACTGGTCGATGGTGGCAGCGGCCTCGGCCGGGATGTTGTCCTGCTTGGTTTCCAGCAGCACTTGCCGCGAGGCCTTGGTGTCACCGACGGAGAACAGCGCGCGGCCGAGTTCGGCGCGTGCCCGGGAGTTGCTGGGCTGCACGGCCAGCACGCGTTCCAGGGCGAATACCGCGCGGGTGTACTGGCCGGTCTCGTTGGCGGCAATGCCCAGCACGGTGTCGAAATCCGGGTCGCCCGCGCGCGCCGCCTCTTGCGGCTCCAGCAGGTCGAAGGCTTTTTGCGCCTGGCTTTGGTCCAGCAGGCTGCGGGCGTTGCTGACCAGTGCGTCGACTTCCGCGTGCGCCGGGCCGTTGGCCAGGATGGCAAGAAGAACAGTGATCCCGCCCGAGAAAAGTTTGTTTTTTGAATACATAAGTATTATTTTATAAAGGTCCCAGGTAACAACCCGTAAGCAACAAAAGTTTTATATCACGCGGGGATGACTTTCAGGGGTTTATTACACCTGCTACAGAGGGAGGAAGTGCGGCGCGGCAACACCTTTTTCGGGCTTTGGCACCGACTTGGTGATATTCACCAATTTCAGGGGGCGGCCAAGGGTATTCACGGGGGACGCCCTCCTGGTTTATCGGAATAATATTAGTCATTGCTTATATTAAGAAGAAGTCACTATGGACGAGATGATCCAGGCCAGTGCCCAGGTGGAACGGGGCCGGGTGTTTGAGCTGGCCGCCGAGCTGTTCGCCGTACTCGCCACGCCCATGCGTTTGCGCGTGCTCAGCGCCCTGTGCGAACGCGAAAAATCCGTCAACGAGTTGCTGGCCGAGATCGACACCACCCAGCCCAATCTTTCCCAGCACCTGGCCGTGCTGTACCGCACCGGTGTGCTGGCCAAGCGCAGGGAAGGCACCCAGGTGATTTACCGGGTGCAAAGCGAAAAAGCCGTGGCGCTGTGCCGCAGTGTCTGCACCCAGATCGCCATCGAACTGGACGAGCCGGGCGCGCTGCCGCCGGGGCAAAGCCTGTCGCCGCGCCCCGGCCTGCAGGACGCCTGAACCGAAAGACGCCACCCATGCTGAACAGATTCCTACAGCGCGCGCCCGAAAACTTTCTTTCGCGCGAGCAGATACAAGAAGTGCGGGCAGGGCGCCGCGGCTTTCTGGCCGGCGCCTTTGCCGCCGCGGCCGGCACCGTGGCCGCGGGCCGGGCCGTCGCGCAGGGCGCGGCGATGCCCGCCGAAGGCGAACCTGAAATCCTGAACCTTCCGCCGCACAGCAAGGGCCTGGGCCAGCCGGTGGCGGCTCGCGGCTACGGCCTGCCCAGCGAGTTCGAGAAAAACCTGCAGCGCCGCGAAAGCCCGGGCCTGACGCGCGTGAGCCAGGCCAGCGTGAGTTTTTGCCCCTTGCAGGGCCTGTTCGGCATCATCACGCCCAGCGGCCTGCACTTTGAGCGCCACCACCAGGGCTGGTGGGACATAGACCCCTCCAAACACCGGCTGATGCTGAACGGCTCCGACAAGGCCATGCTCAAGCGCCCCATGGTCTTCAACATGGACGAGCTGATGCGCTTGCCCAGCGTGAGCCGCATGCACTTCATCGAGTGCGGCGCCAACACCGGCATGGAGTGGGGCAATGCCGCCGTCCCGACGGTGCAGTACACCCACGGCATGCTGAGCTGCAGCGAATTCACCGGCGTGCCGCTGCGTACCCTGCTGGAGCTTTGCGGCGCCGACCTCAAGCGCGCCAAATTCATCCTGGCCGAAGGCGCCGACGGATCGGGCATGACACGCACCATTCCCATGGGCCTGGTGATGAGCGGCGAGGTGCTGGTCGCCTACGGGCAAAACGGCGAAATGCTGCGGCCCGAAAACGGCTACCCGCTGCGGCTCATCGTGCCCGGCGTGCAGGGCGTGAGCTGGGTCAAATACCTGCGCCGCATCGAAGTGGGCGACATGCCCTACGGCGCCAAGGACGAAACCATCCACTATGTGGACCTGCAGCCCAGCGGCCTGCACCGGCAGTACACCAGCATCCAGGAGGTCAAAAGCGTGGTCACCTCGCCCAGCGGCGGCCAGGTGCTGCTGCAAAAAGGCTTTCACAACATCACGGGCCTGGCCTGGAGCGGTCGCGGCAAGATACGCCGGGTCGATGTCTCGGTCGACGGCGGGCGCAACTGGACGCAGGCGCGGCTTGAAGGCCCGGTGCTGGCCAAGTGCCTCACGCGTTTTAACGCCGACTTCGTCTGGGACGGCAAGCCGGCGATTTTCCAGAGCCGCGCGGTGGACGAAACCGGGCAGATCCAACCGAGCTACAACGAGCTGCGCAAGGTGCGCGCCTCGCGCAGCATCTACCACAACAACGCCATCCAGTCGTGGTCGCTGGAAGAAAACGGCGAGGTGAAAAATGTCCAGGTTTAAACGCGCCCGGTGCTCGCTGCTGGTGCTCGTCTGCCTTTGCACGATGGGCACGGCATTCGCGCAAACGCAAGCCGCCGCGCGGCAGGCGGCGCTGGCCGGCGTCGGCCGGACCGCCACGCCCGCCGAAGTCAAGGCCTGGGACATCGACGTGCGGCCCGATTTCAAGGGCCTGCCCAAGGGGCAGGGCTCGGTGCGCCAGGGTGAAGTGCTGTGGGAGGCGCAGTGTGCCTCCTGCCACGGCAGTTTTGCCGAGTCGTCCGAGGTGTTCACGCCGATCGCCGGCGGCACCACGGCGCAGGACGTGAAAAGCGGCCGGGTCGACGGCCTGATGCCGGGCGCCAACCAGCCCAACCGCACCACGCTGATGAAAGTCTCCACGCTGTCGACGCTGTGGGACTACATCAACCGCGCCATGCCCTGGACCGCGCCCAAGACGCTGACGGCCGATGAGGTCTATGCCGCGACGGCCTACATCCTGTTCCTGGGCAATGTGCTGCCGGAAGACTTCACGCTGTCGGACGCCAACATTCGCGAGGTGCAGGAGCGTCTGCCCAACCGCAATGGCATGACGACGGCGCACGCGATGTGGCCCGGCAAGGAACTGGGCGGCACGGCCAGGCCCGACGTGCAGGGCTCGAACTGCATGGTGAACTGCAAGGCCGAAGTGGTGGTCAAAAGCTTTTTGCCCGACTATGCGCGCAACGCCCATGGCAACCTGGCCGAGCAGTCCCGCGGGGTGGGCGAAAGCCGCGGGGTGGACACGACAAGGCCGGCCTCGGCCGCGGCGGCACAATCGGGCAGCGCCGTGGCGCAGGCCGAGCGCCCGCCCGCCGCGATCCCGGTGGCGGCCGTGGTGAAGACGGCGGCCGCCGGCGCTGCGTCGGTGATGCCGCTGCTGCAGAAAAATGCCTGCGTGGCCTGCCACGGCATGGACAACAAACTGGTGGGGCCGTCCTTCAAGGATATAGCCAACAAATATAAGGATCGTGCCGACGCGGTGAATTACCTCTCGGGCAAAATCAAGGCAGGCGGGCAGGGTGTCTGGGGTGCGGTTCCGATGCCGCCGCAGGCTTTGAGCGCGGCGGAGTCGGCGCAGATTTCCCAATGGCTGGTGCAGGGCGCGGCGAAGTAGGGGCGGCGGGCCGGCGGTGTTTTTTTGAGGCATGCTTGGGAGAAATACCCTCCCGGATTTTTCGGTTTTTGGTGTCCAATCGGGCTAAGTTTTTAAGACATTCAAGTTATATAAAAGAGGAGTTCAACCATGGAACGTCGTGATTTTTTGGCCAGCAGTTCCGGTGCCACGGCGCTGGCGCTGGCAGCCGCCTCGGGCCTGAGCCCGGCCTACGCGCAAAACGCCCCGGGCTGGAACAAGGCCGCTTTTGAGAGCAAATCCCTGGCCGACGCGGCCAAGGCCATGGGCGCCACCAGCGCGCCGGTTGAAAGCAAGGACCTGCTGCTGCAGGCGCCCGAGATCGCCGAAAACGGCAACGTGGTGCGCGTGGGCGCCCAGAGCAATATCGCCAATACCACACAGATCGCTCTGGTCGTTGAAAAGAACCCCAGCGCGCTGGCCGCCATGTTCGAGATCCCGGCCGGCACCGATGCCAATGTCTCGACCAATATCAAGATGGGCCAGTCCTCCAATGTCTATGCGCTGGCCAAGGCCGGCGACAAGTACTTCTATGCGGTGAAGGAAGTCAAAGTGACCCTGGGCGGCTGCGGCGGCTGAGCCTCGCGACCCTAACGACTGAAAGGAACAAGATATGTCAGACCCAATGCGGATCCGGGCCCAGGCCCAAGGCGATAAAACCACGGTGCGTGTGCTCGTGAGCCATGAAATGGAAAGCGGCCAGCGCAAGGATGCCGCCGGCAAGACCGTGCCGGCCTGGTTCATCCAGAACATCAGCGCCACCTGGAACGGCAAGACCGTCATGAGCGCCCAGTGGGGCACGGCCGTCTCCAAAAACCCCTTTGTGCAGTTCAGCTTCAAGGGTGGCAAGGCCGGCGACAAAATCGCTGTGAGCTGGACCGACAACCACGGCGACAAGCGCACCGACGAGGCCGTCATTTCCTGAGTTCCCCGCCGGTTTGCGCGCTGCGGCCCCGGCCGCCCACAACGATATTTGAGGAGAGAGCACGATGAAATTGAGCCTGTTTGGGCTGGCGGCCCTGGCCGCCGTATCAGCCTTGCCGCTGCCGGCGGCGGCGCAAAAGAGCACGGCCGAAGGCATTGCCGAATACCGCGCCATGCTGGCCGACGGCAACCCGGCCGAGCTCTACGAAGCCAAGGGCGAGGCTCTCTGGAAACAGGCGCGCGGCCCGAAAAACGCCTCGCTGGAAAAATGCGACCTGGGCAAGGGGCCGGGCGTGGTCAAGGGCGCTTTTGTCGAGTTGCCGCGTTTCTTCACCGACACCCAGCGCGTGCAGGACCTGGAGTCGCGCCTGCTGACCTGCATGGAACAGTTGCAGGGCTTTAGCGCCGCCGAGATCGCCAAGACCCCTTTCGGCGCGGGCGAGCAGAAATCGATCGAATCCCTGGTGGCCTATATCTCGGCCGAGTCGCGCGACATGGCGTTCAATGTGCCGCAGTCGCATGCCAAGGAAAAACTGATGTACGAAGTCGGCAAGAAGGTGTTTTACCTTCGCGGCGGCCCGTATGACTTTTCCTGCGCGTCCTGCCACGGCGAGGACAACAAGCGCGTGCGCCTGCAGGACCTGCCCAACCTGACCAAACAGCCCGGCGCCGGCAACGGCTTCGGCGCCTGGCCGGCCTACCGCGTCTCCAGCGGCGACCTTTGGAGCATGCAGCGCCGCCTGAACGACTGCTACCGGCAGCAGCGCTTTCCCTTCCCGGGCTACGCCTCCGATGCCACCATCGCCCTGGGCGTGTACATGGGCGTCAACAGCAAGGGCGGTGTGTCGATCGCGCCCGCCTTGAAACGTTAATCCGGCAGGACATCCCCATGAACACTTCCTACACACAAGCAGCGCTGTCCGCGGCGGGCCTGGCTTTCGCGGCTTTTTTCCTGTCCAGCTGCGCCACCGCGCCCACGGCCCAGCAGGTCGATGAAGCCACCCAGCAGGTGCTCAAAAGCTCCTTCCGCGAGCAGGGCATCGCCAAGATGGACCGGCTGACGCTGGACGCCTCCAACCAGGCCTGCTCGGAAGCGGCCGGCAAGCCGCTGGACGAAAAACTGGCCAAGTCCATTGAAGAGGCCAACCTGCAAACCGTGAAGCCGCCTTCGGACGGCAAGTACCTGGGCAACTGGAGCGAGGGCGAAAAAATCGCGCAGAACGGCCGCGGCCTGACCTGGAGCGACAAACCCGGCGAGGCCAACGGCGGCAGCTGCTACAACTGCCACCAGATCAGCAAGGCCGAGCTGTCTTTCGGCTCCATAGGCCCCAGCCTTTACAACTACGGCAAGCTGCGCGGCGTGAGCAACCCGGCTTCGCCCGAAAGCAAGCCCATCGTGGACTACACCTGGGGCAAGCTCTGGAACGCCAAGGCCTACAACGCCTGTTCCGACATGCCCCGCTTCGGCCACGCGTCCATCCTGAGCGAGCAGCAGATCCGCGACGTGATGGCGCTGCTGCTGGACCCGAACTCACCCGTCAACAAGTGACCCGCGGCGCTCCGGCGCCCGGACCGACCGCAACCTGAAAGCATGCCTGGCGCGCCGGGCAGGATGACCAACGCCATGAATCTCTCCCGCCGCGAATTCGCAAGTGTCATGGCGGCCGCCCTGGCCGCCGGTTTCCCCCTGCAGCGCGAGGCCGGCGCCGCCCAGGCGGCGGGCCTGTACGAGCTGCCGCGCAGCGGCAATGTGCACCTGCTGCACATGACCGACTGCCATGCCCAGCTGCTGCCGATTTATTTCCGCGAGCCCTCCGTCAACCTGGGCGTGGGCGCCATGCGCGGGCAGGCGCCGCACCTAGTGGGCGAGCACCTGCTCAAGGCGGCCGGCCTCAAGTCGGGCACGCCCCAGGCCCACGCGCTGACTTTCCTCGACTTTGAACGGGCCGCGCGCCAGTACGGCAAGGTGGGCGGCTTCGCCCATCTCGCCACCCTGGTCAAACAGCTCAAGGCCGGGCGCCCCGGCGCCTTGCTGCTCGACGGCGGTGACACCTGGCAGGGCAGCGCCACCGCGCTCTGGACGCAGGGTCAGGACATGGTGGACGCGGCCAAGCTGCTGGGCGTGGATGTGATGACCGGCCACTGGGACTTCACCTACGGCGAGGAGCGCATCAAAAAAATCGTCGAACAGGACTTCGCCAGCAAGGTCGATTTCATCGCGCAAAACGTCAAAACCAGCGACTTCGGCGACCCGGTATTCAAGCCCTACGTGATCAAGGAAATGAACGGCGTGCCGGTGGCCATCGTCGGCCAGGCCTTTCCCTATACGCCGATTGCCAACCCGGGCTGGCTCACGCCCAACTGGACCTTCGGCATCCGCGAAAGCGAGATGCAGGAGACCGTCAACGAGGCGCGCGCCAAGGGTGCCCAGGCCGTGGTGCTGCTGAGCCACAACGGCATGGACGTGGACCTCAAGATGGCTTCGCGCGTGAGCGGCATAGACGCGATCCTGGGCGGCCATACCCACGACGGCGTGCCGGTGCCCGTCATCGTTAAAAACCCGGGCGGCCAGACCATCGTGACCAACGCCGGCAGCAACGGCAAGTTCCTGGGGATGCTGGACCTTGAGGTCAAGGACGGCAAGGTGGCCGGCTTCAATTACCGGCTGTTGCCGGTGTTCGCCAATCTGTTGCCGGCCGACGCAGCCATGAACGAACTGATCGCGAAGGTGAGGGCGCCTTACAGCGCCAAACTCGGCGAAAAACTGGCAGTGACAGAAGGCACGCTCTACCGGCGCGGCAATTTCAACGGCAGCTTCGACCAGCTCATCCTCGATGCGCTCATGAAGGTGCGCGGCGCCGAGATCGCGTTCTCACCGGGATTCCGCTGGGGCACCTCGCTACTGCCCGGCCAGGCCATCACGCGCGAGCATGTGATGGACCAGACGGCCATCAGCTATCCCTGGACCACGCTGACCGATATGCGCGGCGACATGATCAAGACCATCCTGGAAGACGTGGGCGACAACCTGTTCAATCCCGACCCGTACTACCAGCAGGGCGGCGACATGGTGCGTGTGGGCGGCCTCACCTATACCTGCGAGCCCGGCGCCAAGATGGGCGAACGCATCCAGGACATGCGCCTGGGCGGCAAGCTCATTGAAGCCGGCAAGACTTACAAGGTGGCCGGCTGGGCGCCGGTGGCCGAAGCCAGCAAAAACGCCGGCCCGCCGGTCTGGGAGGTGGTGGAGAGCTACCTCAAGATGCAAAAAGTCATCAAACCCGTCAAGCCCAACACGCCAAAGCTGCGAGGCGTGGCGGGTGATCCGGGCCTTGCCGCCTGAGTTTTTGCCCCAATCTGTCAAACAGCTGTCAACGCCGGGCATGTGAAGGCTTGTAAAAGTCCATTCAAGATACGCATAACCACGGTCTTTCGGCTGTCACAGTTCGGTGGCACAATCTGGGGTGTTTCTGAAGGCCCTTCCTGCCACAGTCGCATCCGCTAATCGGTCCAGCCGTGTTGCGGAAGGTTAATCAACCAGCTTTAACCAGCTAATGTTTCCTTAAGGGAAACGGAGGTCAGCGGATATGAGTTCCAGCCCGACGGCATCGTCCGTCTATTCAGCCTATCAAGGCAATACCTACCTCTTCGGCGGCAATGCGCCCTATGTCGAAGAGATGTACGAAAACTACCTCGCCAACCCCGGCAGCGTGCCCGACAACTGGCGCGAGTATTTCGACGCACTCCAGCATGTTCCCGCCGTGGACGGCAGCAATGCCAAGGACGTTCCGCACCTGCCGGTCGTCAATGCCTTCGCCGAGCGCGCCAAGCAAGGCCAGACCAAGGTCGTGGTCGCCAGCGGCGCCGACTCCGAAATGGGCCGCAAGCGCACGGCCGTCCAGCAGCTGATCGCCGCCTACCGCAACGTCGGCGCACGCTGGGCCGACCTGGACCCCCTCAAGCGCGCCGAACGCGACAAGATTCCCGAACTGGAGCCCTCGTTCTACGGCTTCAGCGACGCCGACCAGGAAACCGTGTTCAACACCAGCAACACCTTCTTCGGCAAGGACACCATGAGCCTGCGCGAGCTCATGAACGCGCTGCGCGAAACCTATTGCGGCACGATTGGCGCGGAATACATGTACGCCACCGACCAGAACCACAAGCGCTGGTGGCAGCAAAAGCTCGAATCGATCCGCAGCAAACCCAATTTCGCCAAGGAAAAGAAGCTCCACATCCTGGATCGCCTGACGGCCGCTGAAGGCCTGGAGCGTTTCCTCCACACCAAGTACGTCGGCCAGAAGCGCTTCTCGCTGGAAGGCGGTGAAAGCTTCATCGCCAGCATGGATGAACTGATCCAGCAGGGCGGCATCAAGGGCGTGCAGGAAATCGTGATCGGCATGGCGCACCGCGGCCGCCTCAACGTGCTGGTCAACTCCCTGGGCAAGGTCCCGGCCGACCTGTTCGCCGAGTTCGACCATACCGCCCCTGAAGACCTGCCCAGCGGCGACGTCAAATACCACCAGGGCTTCAGCTCCGACGTGACCACCCCCGGCGGCCCGGTCCACCTGACCCTGGCCTTCAACCCCTCGCACCTGGAAATCGTCAACCCCGTGGTGGAAGGCTCGGTGCGCGCCCGCATGGACCGCCGTGCCGACCCGCAGGGCAAGCAGGTGCTGCCCGTGCTGGTGCACGGCGACGCCGCCTTCGCAGGGCAGGGCGTGGTCATGGAAACGCTGGCGCTGGCCGAAACCCGTGGCTACTTCACGGGCGGCACGGTGCACATCGTGATCAACAACCAGATCGGCTTCACCACCAGCGACCCGCGCGACAGCCGCTCGACGCTGTACTGCTCCGACGTCGTCAAGATGATCGAGGCACCGGTGCTGCACGTCAACGGCGACGATCCCGAAGCCGTCGTGCTGGCCACCCAGCTGGCGCTCGAATTCCGCATGGAGTTCCACAAGGATGTCGTGGTCGACATCATCTGCTTCCGCAAACTGGGCCACAACGAGCAGGACACCCCCGCGCTGACCCAGCCGCTGATGTACAAAAAGATCGCGCAGCACCCCGGCACGCGCAAGCTGTACGCCGACAAGCTGGCGGCCCAGGGCATGGGCGACACGCTGGGCGATGACCTGGTCAAGGCCACGCGCGCGGCGCTGGACGCCGGCAAGAGCACCTTCGACCCGGTGCTGACCAACTTCAAGAGCAAGTACGCGGTTGACTGGACCCCTTACCTCGGCAAGAAGTGGACCGACGCCGGCGACACCGCCATCCCCATGGCCGAGTGGAAGCGCCTGGCCGACAAGATCACCGCCATCCCGTCCACCGTGGCGCCGCACCAGCTGGTCAAGAAGGTGTACGACGACCGCGCCGCCATGGGCCGCGGCGACATTCCCGTGGACTGGGGCATGGGCGAGCACATGGCTTTCGCTTCGCTGGTGGCCAGCGGCTACCCGGTGCGCCTGTCCGGTGAAGACTGCGGCCGCGGCACCTTCACGCACCGCCATGCCGTGATCCACGACCAGAACCGTGAGAAGTTCGACACCGGCACCTATGTGCCGCTGCAGAACGTGGCCGACAACCAGGCCCCCTTCGTCGTCATCGACTCCATCCTGTCCGAAGAGGCGGTGCTGGCGTTTGAATACGGCTACGCCTCCAACGACCCCAACACGCTGGTGATCTGGGAAGCCCAGTTCGGCGACTTCGCCAACGGCGCGCAGGTCGTGATCGACCAGTTCATCGCCTCGGGCGAGGTGAAGTGGGGCCGCGTCAACGGCATCACGCTGATGCTGCCGCACGGCTACGAAGGCCAGGGCCCCGAGCACAGCTCGGCTCGCCTGGAGCGCTTCATGCAGTTGTCGGCCGACCTCAACATGCAGGTGGTGCAGCCCACCACGGCCAGCCAGATCTTCCACGTGCTGCGCCGCCAGATGGTGCGCAACCTGCGCAAGCCGCTGGTCATCATGACGCCCAAGTCGCTGCTGCGCAACAAGGACGCGACCTCGCCGCTGTCCGAGTTCACCAAGGGCGCTTTCCAGACCGTGATCCCCGAGAACAAGGAAGAGATCAACAAGAAGGCCGACAAGGTCAAGCGCATCATCGCCTGCTCGGGCAAGGTCTATTACGACCTGGCCAAGAAGCGCGAGGAAAAAGGCGCGGACGACACCGTCATCCTGCGCGTCGAGCAGCTCTATCCCTTCCCGCACAAGGCCTTCGCCACCGAGCTCAAGCGCTACCCGAACGCCACCGACATCGTGTGGTGCCAGGACGAGCCGCAAAACCAGGGTGCCTGGTTCTTCGTGCAGCACTACATCCACGAAAACATGCTTGATGGCCAGAAGCTGGGCTACTCAGGCCGTGCCGCCTCCGCGTCGCCGGCCGTGGGCTACTCGCACCTGCACCAGGAGCAGCAAAAGGCGCTGGTGGATGGCGCCTTCGGCAAGCTCAAGGGCTTTGTGCTGTCCAAGTAAGGCCGGCCACTTCACCATACAGAACACAAGAACGTACACGAAAGAAACAACATGGCTATCGTAGAAGTCAAAGTCCCCCAGCTGTCCGAGTCCGTGGCCGAGGCCACCATGCTGCAGTGGAAGAAAAAAGTCGGTGAAGCAATCGCCATCGATGAAATCCTGATCGAAATCGAAACCGACAAGGTCGTGCTCGAAGTGCCCGCGCCTTCGGCCGGCGTGCTGACCGAGCTGGTGGTTGCCGACGGCGGCACCGTGGTGTCCGACCAGGTGATCGCCAAAATTGACACCGAAGGCAAGGCGGGCGCTGGTGCACCCGCCGCTGCTGCGGCGGCCGCACCGGCTGCCGCGGCAGCTTCGGCCCCGGCTCCTGCCGCCGCTCCCGCAGCGGCGGGCGGTTCCATGGCCGGCGTTCCCATGCCCGCCGCCGCCAAGCTGATGGCCGACAACAACCTGGCCGCCGGCTCCGTGCCGGGCACCGGCAAGGACGGCCGCGTCACCAAGGGCGATGTCCTGGGCGCAACCGCCGGCGGCGCCAAGCCCGCCGCCGCCGCGATTCCCACGGGCGCGCCGACCACGGCCCTGCCGCAGGTCGCGGCTTCGGCCAAGCCCGCCGACCTGGGCGAGCGCCCCGAGCAGCGTGTGCCCATGAGCCGCCTGCGCGCGCGCATCGCCGAGCGCCTGCTGCAATCGCAAGCCACCAACGCCATCCTGACCACCTTCAACGAAGTCAACATGGCACCCGTCATGGAAATGCGCAAGCGCTTCCAGGAAAAGTTCGAAAAAGAACACGGCGTGAAGATCGGCTTCATGAGCTTCTTCGTCAAGGCGGCTGTGCATGCCCTGAAGAAATACCCCGTGCTCAACGCCTCGGTCGACGGCAATGACATCGTCTACCACGGTTATTTCGACATCGGTATCGCCGTCGGTTCGCCGCGCGGCCTGGTGGTGCCCATCCTGCGCAATGCCGACCAGATGAGCTTTGCCGACATCGAAAAGAAGATCGCCGAATACGGCGCCAAGGCGCGCGACGGCAAGCTGGGCATTGAGGAAATGAGCGGCGGCACCTTCTCGATCTCCAACGGCGGCGTCTTCGGCTCCATGCTGTCCACCCCCATCATCAACCCGCCCCAGTCGGCCATCCTGGGCGTGCATGCGACCAAGGACCGTGCCGTTGTGGAAAACGGCCAGATCGTGGTGCGCCCGATGAACTACCTCGCCATGAGCTACGACCACCGCATCGTGGACGGCCGCGAAGCCGTGCTGGGCCTGGTGGCCATGAAGGAAGCGCTGGAAGACCCCGCACGCCTGCTGTTCGACATCTAAGACTGTCGTCGATGCGCCGCCTCGTCGCCTGCCTGGCTTGCACCTTGAGTGTGGGCCTGGCTGCGGCCGCGGCGCCGGCCGGCGACAGCTGGAGCGGCCATTACGGGCTGCAGTGGCTCAGCGTTGCGCAGGCAGGGTCCCGGGTGGTACTGGCAAAAGCGCCGGATGCCGACCCCGGGAAGCTGGTTGAACAATACCAGTCGGACCTGGTCCGCTGGACCATTGCCGATATGCGGACCCCCACCGAGACCGTCACTCTGCGCCGCTTCCTGGCGGAGGAGTACGAGGGCTTTGGTTGGGCAGCGCTGCATGCCGCCGGCCGGATTGAATGCCTTGATGCCAGGCATCTGTTTGTCTGCAGGACCACGCCCGGTACGACCGTGAAAATCGGCCGCGATGGCCCCCAGCAAGAAAGCCTGCTGGCGAGCACCGGTGTATTTGGAATCGTCCTCCACGCGGGGGCGTTTGAACTCAAGAAGGAATAGAAAACATGTCTAAACAATTCGACGTCATCGTCATCGGCGGCGGCCCCGGCGGCTATATTGCCGCCATTCGCGCAGCGCAGCTGGGTTTTAACACCGCCTGCATCGACGAGTGGAAAAACGCCAAGGGCGGCCCCGCACTGGGCGGCACCTGCACCAACGTGGGCTGCATTCCCTCCAAGGCGTTGTTGCAGTCGTCTGAGCACTACGAGCAAGCCGGCCACCACTTCGCCGACCACGGCATCGAGGTCAAGGGCCTGGGCCTGGACGTCGCCAAGATGCTGGGCCGCAAGGACACCGTCGTCAAGCAGAACAACGACGGCATCGTCTATCTGTTCAAGAAGAACAAGGTCACCTTCTTCCACGGCCGCGGCTCCTTTGCCGCCGCCAAGGACGGCCTCTACGACATCAAGGTCACTGGCGCAGCTGAAGAAACCATCTCCGGCAAGCACATCATCGTAGCCACCGGTTCCAATGCCCGTGCATTGCCCGGCGCGCCGTTTGACGAGGAAAACATTCTCTCCAACGATGGCGCACTGCGCATTGGCGCGGTGCCCAAGAAGCTGGGCCTGATCGGCTCCGGCGTGATCGGCCTGGAAATGGGCTCGGTCTGGCGCCGCCTGGGCGCCGACGTGACGGTGCTCGAGGGCCTGCCGACCTTCCTGGGGGCGGTGGACCAGCAGATCGCCAAGGAAGCCCACAAGGCTTTCACCAAACAAGGCCTGAAGATCGAGCTCGGCGTCAAGGTCGGCGAGGTCAAGTCTTCCAAGAAAGGCGTGTCGGTCGCCTATGTGGATGCCAAGGGACAGGCGCAGACGCTGGAAGTCGACAAGCTGATCGTCTCCATCGGCCGCGTGGCCAACACCATTGGCCTGGCGCCTGAAGCCGTGGGCCTCAAGCTCGACGAGCGCGGCGCGGTGGTGGTCGATGATGCCTGCAAAACCAACCTGCCCAATGTCTGGGCCATCGGCGACGTGGTGCGCGGCCCCATGCTGGCGCACAAGGCCGAGGAAGAGGGCGTTGCGGTGGCCGAGCGCATTGCCGGCCAGCACGGCCACGTCAACTTCAACACCATTCCCTGGGTGATCTACACGAATCCCGAGATCGCCTGGGTGGGCCAGACGGAAGAGCAGCTCAAGGCTGCCGGCCGCGCCTACAAGGCCGGCACCTTCCCCTTCATGGCCAACGGCCGCGCGCGGGCGCTGGGCGACACCACCGGCATGGTCAAGATGCTGGCCGACGCCGCCACGGACGAAATCCTGGGCGTGCACATCGTCGGGCCTTTCGCCAGCGAGCTGATCGCCGAATGCGTGGTGGCCATGGAGTTCCGCGCCAGCAGCGAGGACATCGCGCGCATCTGCCACGCGCACCCCTCGCTCAGCGAGGCGACCAAGGAAGCCGCGCTGGCGGTGGACAAGCGCACGTTGAACTTCTGATCTGGTCGGGCACGGGTCCGTGGCTCAACCGGTACGCGCGGCGTATGACGCCGAACTGGCGGCGCGGGGTTATGTCAGCGACCCCGCGCAGCTGCGCGCCGTCGAGGCGCTGGAACGCTGCGCCTCTGAATGGGCGGATTTCAAGGAGCAGCGCTCCAACGCCTTCAAGAAGCTGATCAACCGGCCCGACATTCCGCGCGGTGTCTACATGTACGGCGGGGTAGGGCGCGGCAAAAGCTTTTTGATGGACTGCTTTTTCGGGGCCGTTCCGTTGCGCCGGAAGGTCCGGCTGCATTTTCACGAGTTCATGCGCGAGGTGCACCGTGAACTGCAGGACCTGCAGGGCACGGCCAACCCGCTCGACGAGCTGGGCCGGCGCATTGCCAAGCGCTATCGGCTGATCTGCTTTGATGAGTTCCACGTGGCCGACATCACCGACGCCATGATTCTTCATCGCCTGCTCTCGGCCCTGTTCGAGAACGGCGTGGGCTTTGTCACCACCTCCAACTTCCACCCGGACGAGCTCTATCCCAACGGCATGCACCGGGACCGCGTGCTGCCGGCCATTGAGCTGCTCAAGGCCAACCTGGAGGTCCTCAGCGTCGACAACGGCACCGACTACCGCAGGCGTACCCTGGAGCAGGCCAGGCTCTATCACACGCCGCTGGGGCCCCAGGCCGATGCCGAAATGACGGCAACTTTCAACGCGCTGGCGGAGTCCCAGGATGAAAACCCGGTGCTACAGATCGAGTCCAGGCAGATCCAGGCCAGGCGCAAGGCGGGCGGGGTGGTGTGGTTCGACTTCAAGACGCTGTGCGGCGGGCCGCGTTCGCAGAACGACTACCTGGAGATCGCGACCCAGTTCCATACCGTGCTCTTGAGTGACGTGCCTTACATGCCCTTACGTATGGCCTCCGAAGCCAGGCGTTTTACTTGGCTGGTGGATGTGCTGTATGACCGGCGGGTCAAACTCATCATGTCGGCAGAAGTCGCTCCCGAGGCGTTGTACACCGAGGGCCCACTGGTGCACGAGTTCCCCCGCACCGTCTCCCGGCTCAATGAAATGCAGTCCAAGGAATTTCTGGCGCTTGACCGCCGCAACGTGGATACCACCCTCACATGAAAAAATTCGCCGCCGCATGCTTTCTCGCCACCCTGGGCGTGCTTGCGAGCGCGCAACCCGCGGCGCAACAGCCGGCCGCGCCCGCCGAGGCCCCCCGTAGCATCGATGCCGAGCGCGCCAGGATCAGCGCGGAACGCGCCCGGCTGGAGGCGGGTTTCCTGGCCGAAGACGCCGAGTGCTATAAAAAATTCGCCGTCAACAGCTGCCTGGGCAAGGTCAACGAACGCCGCCGCGAAGTGATGGGCGACCTGCGCCGCCAGGAAATCCTGCTCAATGATGAAGAGCGGCGCAACCGCGGCGCCGAGCAGATCCGCAAGACCGAGGAAAAGGCTTCACCCGAAAACCAGCAGGAAGCCGCCGACCGCCGGGCCAAAGCCGCAGCCGACTACCAGTCACGCCTGGAGCGGGAAAAGAAAAAGAACGAGGACCGTGCCGCCGCCAAGGCCGGTGAGCAGGGCAACAGCGATGCCAGCGCCGCCAGGCTCAAGGGCAGCCAGGACAAATCCCAGGCCAGAGTCGGCAAACAGGCCACGGCGGCGGAAGAAGCAAAAAAATACAACGACCGCGTGAAAGAAGCGCAGGAGCGCAAGGCCCAGCATGAAAGCGACCGGCTCAAGCAGACCAAGCCGCCGGCCAAGTCCCTGCCTTTACCCCAGGACTAAGCGGGGCGGTGGCTCAGGCGCCAGGGGTTCGAGCTTGACGATCACCAGCGAGAGGTTGTCGCCGCCGCCGCGCGCACGCGAGCGGGCTTTCTGGATCAGGAACTCGGTGGCTTCGCGCGGTGACAGCATGGACAGGGCGGAGCCCATTTCGCTGGCGCTGAAATAGTGCCAGACGCCGTCGCTGCAGGCCAGCAGCACGTCTTCCGGGCGCAGCTGGGGGATGAAGTGATGCGTGATGGGTGGAGCGTCTTCAGTGCCCAGGCAGCCCATCAGGATGTTGGACTGGGGATGGACATTGGCTTCCTCCTCGGTGATCTCGCCCTTGTCGACCAGCGTCTGCACGTAGGAATGGTCCACCGTCCGGTGCACCAGTTTGCTGCCCTGGTAGTGGTAGATGCGGGAGTCGCCGGTGTGCACCCAGTGGCAGTCGCCGCCCGGATTGATCAGGAAGGCCGCCAGCGTGCTGTGGGGTTCCTGTTCGGCCGAGATCGCCGTGAGCTTGATCACGATGTGCGCTTCCTCGACGATCTGTTTGAGCATGGCGGGGGCGTCGTCGGTCTCCGGCGCGTAGCGGTCAAAGAGCTGCTTGGCGGTCAGCATGACCTGGTCGGAAGCCTTGCGTCCGCCGCTGCGGCCCCCCATGCCGTCAGCCACGATGCCCAGCATGCAGCCGGGAATCCGCGAGTGGCTGAACAGGTTGACCTGGTCTTGCTGGTAGTCCCGATCCCCTTTATGGATACCGGTGGAAGCTGTGATTCGATAACCTTTGGACATTGTGTGGTCGTTCGGGCGCGAGGCTCGATTTATGGTCGCAATCGACGTATTATCAAGCGAAGCGGCGCGTACGGATAAAAAACCTTGGACTTAAATTTACATTCCCCGGAACGGCAGCTGATTGAACTCAGGATGGAGCATGCGGACCTCAACGCGCTGGTGGACATCGCGGCGCACACCATGCCCATCGACGAACTGCTGCTCAGGCGCCTTAAAAAACGGCGCCTGCAGCTGCGTGACCAGATCGCTCAACTCGAGTTGTCGCTGGACCCCCCCGAGCCCGCCTGATGACGCTTGCGCTTGAAGTCGAAGAGGCTTTTGCGCCCGGCGGCGTGCTGTCGCGGGCGGCCGAGCACTTCACGCCGCGCAGCGGGCAGACCGAGATGGCCCTGGCCGTGGCCCGCGCCATTGAGGGCGCCTACCCCCTGGTGGTCGAAGCCAGCACTGGCGTGGGTAAAACTTTTTCCTACCTGGTCCCGGCGCTGTTGAGCGGCGAGCGCGTGCTGCTATCGACCGCGACCAAGGCCTTGCAGGACCAGCTGTTCGGCCGCGACCTGCCGCGCCTGGTCGAGGCGCTGGGGCTTCCCGTCAGCACGGCCTTGCTCAAGGGGCGGGCCAGCTACCTGTGCCTGCACCGCATGGAGATGGCCCGCCAGGAGGCCTACCTGCCCGACGGTGTTTCCGTGCGCGCCCTGGCCAGGATTGAAGAATGGTCCAAGGTGACGCGCACCGGCGACCTGGCCGAGCTGCCGGGGCTGGACGAACGCTCCCCCATGATCCCGTTGGTGACCTCCACGCGCGAAAATTGCCTGGGTGCCCCATGCCCGCGTTTTCGGGCCTGCCACGTGAACCTGGCCCGCAGGGAAGCCATGGCGGCCGACGTGGTGGTGATCAACCACCACCTGTTTTTCGCCGACCTGGCGGTGCGTGAATCCGGCGTGGCCGAGCTGCTGCCTTCGGTGCGCATCGCCATCTTCGATGAGGCGCACCAGCTCAACGAAACCGGCGTGCAGTTCCTGGGCGCCAACCTGACCACCGGCCAGCTGCTGGATTTCGCCAGGGACATGCTGGCCACCGGCCTGCAACTGGCGCGCGGCCTGGTCGATTGGCAGGAGGTGGTGTCCGCCGTCGAGCATGCCGCGCGCGAGCTGCGCCTGTGCGCCGGCAAGCAATACCCCGGAACCAAGCTCAGGTGGGTGGACGAATCCCCCGAGGGCCTGGATGCGGACGAATGGAACGGCGCTTTGCAGGCCGTTCACGCCTCCTGCGAGCAGGCCTGCGCGGCCCTGGATACGGTCAGTGAAATCGCCCCCGACTTTGTTCGCTTGCATGAGCGTGCTACGGAACTGGCCGAACGCGCCCGGCGTTTTGTCCATGCTTGTGAGCCGGGCTGCGTGCGCTGGGCCGACGTGGGCACCCAGCTGCGGCTGGTTGAGTCGCCGCTGGATATTTCCAAGGCCGTCAAAAGCAAGGTGCTGGGTGCGGGCAATGGCACCGATAAAACCTGGGTGTTCACCTCGGCCACGCTGGGTGACGACGACAAGCTCAGCTGGTTCACTCAGCCTTGCGGGCTGGAGGAGGCCGAGGTTTTGCGCGTCGGCAGCCCTTTTGACTATGAACGCCAGGCGGCGCTCTACGTGCCGCCGGCCTTTCCCAAGCCGGGCGATCCCGCCCACACGGTGAAGGTGGCCGAGTCCGCCGCCAGGTGGTCGCGGCACCTGGGCGGCCGCACCATGGTACTGACCACCACGCTGCGGGCCTTGCGCACCATTGGCGACGCGCTCAGGGAGGCTTTCCGGGAGTCTTCCGACATGGAGGTGCTGGTGCAGGGTGCCATGCCCAAGCGCGTGCTGATAGAGCGCTTTCGCGATGGCAACGCCAACGGCGGCAAGGGCTGCGTGCTGGTGGCGTCAGCCTCGTTCTGGGAGGGCATAGACGTGCCAGGCGACGCGCTGCAACTGGTCATCATCGACAAGCTGCCTTTTCCGCCGCCCAATGACCCGCTGGCTGAGGCCCGCTCCAAACTGCTGGAGTCACAGGGGCGCAGCGCGTTCAATGATTATTTTCTGCCCGAGGCGGCTGTGGCGCTCAAGCAGGGCGCCGGCCGGCTGATACGCCGTGAAACCGACGAGGGCGTGCTGGTGGTGTGCGACAGCCGCCTGGCCTCCATGGGCTACGGCAAGCGCTTGCTGAGGGCGCTGCCGCCCATGCGGCGCCTGGCGTCAGAGCAGGAGCTGACGGACAGGCTGGAGGCCCTTACCAGAACTTGTACCAGGGATTGTCTGCAGCCTTGAAGCCTTTGGTGAGGTAGGGGCTCTGCGGATAGTTCTTTTCCATGATGCGGCGGGTGTCGTCGCGCAGCTCGGCCATGCCCAGGGCATCATAGGATTTGTAGAGGATGTAGACGGCTTCTTCCAGTGCGGGCACGTCGCGGTAGTCGGCGATCGCGGTCTGCGCGCGGTTGATGGCAGCCACATAGGCGCCGCGGGAATAGTAGTAGCGCGCCACATGCACTTCCGATTGCGCCAGCGAGTTCACGATATAGCTCATGCGCAGGCGGGCATCGGGCGTGTACTTGGATTCGGGGAAGCGGGTTACCAGCTCCCGGAATGATTCAAACGATTCCTTGGCGGCCTTCTGGTCGCGTTCGGACAGGTCCTGGCGCGAGATGAAACCGAAAATGCCCAGGTTGTCGTTGAAATTGACCAGGCCCTTGAGGTAGAGCGCATAGTCGAAAGCGGGGCTGGCGGGATGCAGCTTCATGAAGCGGTCCAGCGTCGCGATGGCCTGGGCCTGCTCGCCGCCCTTGTACTGGGCATAGGCTTTTTCAAGCTGGGCCTGCTGGGCCAGCGGGGTGCCCGCCGCGCGGCCTTCGAGCTTTTCATACAGGGGAATCGCCTTGTCGTAGGCGCCCGAGCTCGCTTCGTCCTTGGCTTCGGCGTAGATCTTGTTGGGGCTCCAGGTGGCCGTCTTGTCGGGAGCCGGTGTGCTGGAGCAGCCGGCGATCACGAAGGACAGGGCGCAAACGGCTGCAAGAAGCGGCATTGCATTGGGAACAACCGATAATTTGGTGGAAAACATTGCAATCGACCTTCTTGATGACTGATTCAGAACAAAGCAAATTGATTATATCGGCCGCTGCTGCGCCCGAAAGCGTCCTGGACGAGGCCCAGGAGGAGGGGGACACGGCGGCCGAGATGGAATTGCGGCAGGTGACGGTTCCCGCCGAGAGCCACGGCAGCCGGCTTGACCGCGCTTTGGCCGCCATTGTGCCCGAGTTCTCGCGCACTTATCTGCAGCAATTGATTGAGGGCGGCATGGTGAAGCTGGCCGGTGCGCCGGCGACCAAGGCCTCGGCCAAAGTCAAGGCCGGGGATGAACTCCTGATCGAGTTGCGCCCCACGCCGCAAAGCCAGGCTTTCAAGCCCGAGGCCATGGCACTGGACATCGTGTTTGAAGACGCTCACCTGATGGTCGTCAACAAACCGGCGGGGCTGGTGGTGCACCCCGCACCGGGCAACTGGAGCGCAACCCTGCTCAACGGCCTGCTGGCGCATGACTCCCAGGCCGTGTTCCTGCCGCGCGCCGGCATCGTCCACCGCCTCGACAAGGACACCAGCGGCCTGATGGTGGTCGCGCGCCAGCGAACGGTGATGGACCAGCTGGTCGGCCTGATCGCCGCCCGCGAGGTAAGCCGGGAGTATGTGGCCCTGGCCCACGGCGCCTGGCAGGGCGCAAAGACCCGCCAGGTCGACGCCCCCATAGGCCGGGACCCGCGCAACCGGCTGCGCATGGCGGTGGTGGACCTGGAGAAAAACGCCGGCAAGACGGCCTCCACGGTGGTGTCGCTGCTGCAGAGCACCGGCAAGCACTGCCTCGTCAAGTGCAAATTGCATACCGGGCGCACCCACCAGATCCGGGTCCACATGGCGCTTCTGGGCCATCCGCTGGTGTCCGACGAGCTTTATGGCGGGGCACTCGCCGGGGGCCTGGGCCGTCAGGGCCTTCACGCCTGGCGCCTGGCCTTCAACCATCCCGTCACGGGCAAGGCCATGGAGTTCCGGGCCGAGCCGCCGGCCGACCTTCAGGCCGCCATAGCCGGTTTGGGCCTGATATACAATCAAATTCAGTAGTCTCCAGCTACCTGCACCATGGCTCCTGACCAGGAGATTGCGCATGGATGCATGCGCGAACAAGCGCCGAACCTACGTTTTCCCGGCCTTTTTTTCCGCCCTTTTTCGGAACGACCACAATCATGAATACGACGGATGCAAAGCGCGTCCTCGAAACAGCACTTATTTGCGCGCAGCAACCGCTGCCATTGCGTGAAATGGGTGTGCTGTTCAACGGGGTACTGACTGCCGACAGCCTCAAGCTGGTACTTGAAGAATTGCAGAACGACTGGTCGGGCCGTGGCGTGGAACTGGTGCACGTCGCGACAGGCTGGCGCTTTCAAAGCCGGCCCCAGATGCGCGAGTACCTGGACCGGCTGCACCCGGAAAAACCCCCGCGCTACAGCCGTGCAACGCTGGAAACGCTGGCCATCATCGCCTACCGCCAACCCGTGACGCGCGGCGACATGGAAGACATTCGCGGCGTGACGATCAACAGCATGATCCTCAAGCAGCTGGAGGATCGCGGCTGGGTCGAGGTCATAGGCCATCGCGAGACCGTCGGGCGGCCCGCGCTGTACGCGACCACCCGGCAATTCCTGGACGACCTGGGGGTGGAATCGCTGGACCAGCTTCCGGTCATGGAAAGCAACGCCTCAACGCCGGCCGCCATGCTTGAGCAGATCGAGTTCGGCATGGCCGGACTGGCGGACGGCGAGGCGCAACTCGAAGGCCTGGAGCTTGCCGTGCAGGCGCAGGATGCCGACCTTGTGGAGGGGCCAGCCGGCGTGAGCGAATCCCCGGAACCGGACGCCGTGGGCGAAGCCCATGAGCCGGCTGGCGATGCCGAGGCGGCTGACATTGAAATGCCCGAACCCGTGGAAGCGGCTACCGAGGCCTTGCAGCCGCAGGCCCATGGTGATGGCGATGCCGAGGCTTCCGGGCAGGATGACGTCGATTTCCCCGTACGAATGTAAAAAATGACCCAACAAGATCCTCCCGTCTCGCAACCCGTGGAAGTGCCCGCTGGTGAAGACCAGGTCAAGACGCTGCCCCAGGAGCAGCCCGCGCAGGAGGCTCCCGAGCTGATCACGCCGGCGCAAGCCGATGCGCCGCCGCCCGCGCGGCCTGCCAGGGGACGCAACGCCGCCCCCGCCGCCGGCGCGATACGCTTTGAAGACGTGGTGACGGGGCAGTTTGACGCCGACGAAGAAGACGTCGCCCTCGCGCCGCCCAAGCGCGTGCTGTCGCCGCAGCCCGAGACCCCCAAGCTGCACAAGGTACTGGCGCAGGCCGGCCTGGGTTCGCGCCTGGAGATGGAGCAGTTGATCCTGGAAGGGCGGATTTCAGTCAATGCCGAGCCGGCCCACATCGGCCAGCGTATCCAGTTCGGCGACACCGTGAAAGTCAACGGCAAGCCCATCCGCGTGCGCATAGACCCACCGCCGCCGCGCGTGATCGCCTATCACAAGCCCACGGGCGAGGTCGTCACGCACGACGACCCGCAGAACCGCCCGACGGTTTTCCGGCGCCTGCCCAAGCTGTTCCAGGGCAAATGGCAATCGGTGGGGCGGCTTGACCTGAACACCGAAGGCCTGCTGCTGCTGACCAGTTCCGGCGAATTGGCCAACAAGCTGATGCACCCGCGCTTCGGCCTGGAGCGCGAATACGCGGTCCGCGTGCTGGGCGCCCTGAACAACGAAGAGAAAAACCGCCTGCTCGACGGCGTCACCCTGGACGACGGCGTCGCCCAGTTCGGCTCCATCGAGGCCGGCGGCGGCGAAGGCGCCAACTGCTGGTACCGGGTCACGATTTCCGAAGGGCGCAACCGCGAAGTGCGGCGCATGTTTGAGGCGGTCGGCCACGCCGTGAGCCGCCTGATCCGCATCCGTTACGGGGCCATGGTGCTGCCGCGCGGCCTCAAGCGCGGTGCGTTTGTTGAGCTGGACGAGCGCGACATCTGGGCCCTGACCAATGCCGTGGCGCGTTCCGAATCCCGCGCCGATCCACGCGCATCCGCGGCAGGCCCCCAGGCGGGCGCGCCGGGCGGCGAAGGTGGCGAGCCGCGCCAGGGGCGGGGCCCGCGCAGGAACGAGCGGCCGCGCGGCGGGCGCGACCGGTTTGCTGCGCCACCGGCGGAGCTTCCTTCCGGGGCCAATGCGCAGGGCGGTGCCGACCAGGAGCCCGACGACTCGCAGCCGCCGCTTCCGCGAAACGATTCCGCGCCTCGCGGCAACCGGCGCCGTGGCGGAAAAGGCCGCGGCCAGGGCGGCAATGCCGGTCCCGGCCCGCGCAACGGGCCGCCTCCCGGCAATGGCATGCAGGGGCAAAAACGGCGCGACGACCGCGGTGACCGCGGCGACAAGCTTCCCGGCGGCGCCCAGCCCGACCCCATGAAAACCTCGTTCGGCTATATCGGCGCGGACACCTTCACGCGGCAACGCCAGGGCCAAGGCCAGCAGCGCCGCGGCGGCTCCGGCATGGGTGGTGGCGGCAATGCCGGCGGCCAGCGCCGTGGGGGCGGAGGCGGAAACCGGGGTGGCGGCAATCGCGGCGGTGGCAACCGTGGCGGAAACCGCTGAGCACCGCAGAAGCACTTTGAATCACAGGGTTGATCTGCGGTGGAAAGCCCGCAGGTTAAAATCATGGGCTTTATTCAATTTTTGAATAATTTAAAAATCCAAAAAATCTCAGTTAAGGAACTTTCATGGCTATCGAACGCACCCTCTCCATCATCAAACCCGACGCAGTGGCCAAAAACGTGATCGGCCAGATCTACGCGCGTTTTGAAGCCGCCGGCCTGAAGGTTGTGGCCGCCCGCATGGCCCACTTGTCGCAAGGCGAAGCCGAGGCTTTCTACGCCGTGCACAAAGAGCGTCCTTTCTTCAAGGACCTGGTGTCCTTCATGATTTCCGGCCCGGTCATGATCCAGGCGCTGGAAGGCGAGGGCGCCATCCTGAAGAATCGCGACCTGATGGGCGCCACCGACCCGAAGAAGGCCGCTCCCGGCACCATTCGCGCCGACTTCGCCGACAGCATTGACGCCAATGCCGTGCACGGCTCCGACGCCGCGGAAACCGCCAAGGTGGAAATCGCCTTCTTTTTCCCCGGCATGAACGTCTACTCGCGTTAAACCATGTCCGACCCCATGCTTCGCTACCCTTTGCCGGGGCTGTCGCTTGCCTGGGGCGGTTCAGCCGCTTGCCTGCTGCGATGACGGCCAACCTTCTTGACTTCGATCTCGATGGTTTGGCCGCCTTCTGCGAGCGGCTCGGTGAAAAGCGCTTTCGCGCCACCCAGCTTTTTCGCTGGATCCATCAAAAAGGGGCGACCGATTTCACGCAGATGACGGACCTCGCGAAGTCCCTGCGCGAAAAGCTCACCGGTTCGGCCCATATCCAGGGACCCAAGGTGGTCTCCCGCCACGATTCCGCCGACGGCACCGTCAAATGGCTGTTTGACGTCGGTGCGGGCGATGTCATTGAAACCGTTTTCATCCCGGAAACCGACCGCGGCACCCTGTGCATTTCCTCGCAGGCCGGCTGCGCCGTGGGCTGCCGTTTCTGCTCGACGGGCCATCAGGGCTTCAGCCGCAACCTGACCACCGGGGAAATCATCTCCCAGCTGTGGTTTGCCGAACACTTCCTGCGCCAGCACCTGGGCCGCGAAGACCGCGTGATCTCCAATGTGGTCATGATGGGCATGGGCGAGCCCTTGCAAAATTACGGGCAACTGGTTCCGGCCCTCAAGGTCATGCTGGACGACCACGGCTACGGCCTGTCGCGGCGCCGCGTGACGGTCTCCACCTCCGGCGTGGTGCCCATGATCGACCGGCTTGCGGGCGATTGCCCGGTGGCCCTGGCCGTCTCGCTGCATGCGCCCGAAGACGCGCTGCGCGACAACCTCGTGCCGCTGAACAAAAAGTACCCCATCGCGGAGTTGCTGGAGGCCTGCACCCGCTACCAGGCCTCGGCCCCCCGGGACTTCATCACCTTCGAATACTGCATGCTGGACGGCGTGAACGACCAGCCCGCGCATGCGCGCCAGCTGGTGGCGCTGGTCCAGGCGCACGCGGCGCGCGGCCTGTCCTGCAAATTCAACCTGATTCCCTTCAACCCTTTTCCGGCCTCGGGCCTCAAGCGCTCCGACATGCCGCAGGTCGCCGCATTTGCGAAAATCCTGATGGACGCGGGCATTGTGACCACGGTGCGCAAAACCCGGGGAGACGATATCGATGCGGCTTGCGGGCAACTCGCGGGCGATGTGCAGGACCGCACGGGCGTGGAGCAGCGCATGGCCGCCCAGCGGCAGGGTATGCTCGGGGGAATTAAAGTCGTTGTGGCCAAGGGGATGGGTGTATGAGGTTTTTCTCCAATGTGTTCTGGTTGCCGGCGTGCTCGCTGGTCGTGATGCTGGCAGGATGCGCCAACCAGCAAGGCGCTCCCGGAGCGGCTGGGGCTTCCAGCGGCCGCGCCGACATCATCACCGAATCGGATGAGCCCGACGGCCGCCGGCGCGCAAGGCTCAGGCTTGAACTGGCCTCGGGCTATTTCGAGCAGGGCCAGACCAATGTGGCGCTCGACGAAATCAAGCAATCGCTGCAGGCCGACCCGAGCTTCGGGGATGCCTACAACCTGCGCGGCCTGGTGTATATGCGCCTGAACGACACCCCGATGGCCGAGGACAGCTTTCGCCGCGCGCTCGCGCTGAACGCGCGCGATGCGGACGCGGCGCACAACTACGGCTGGCTGATGTGCCAGCAAGGGCGCTACAACGACGCCCTGCGCTTGTTCGGCCAGGCGGTGTCCAATCCCAACTATGGTGGCAGGGCCAAGACGCTGATGACGCAGGGGGTCTGCCAGGTTCGCGCGGGGCAGCGCGCCGAAGCCGAGCAAAGCCTCATGCAATCCTACGAGCTGGACGCGGGCAATCCCGTCACCGGCTACAACCTGGCCCATCTTTTGTATGAGCGCGGCGAATTGACCCGCGCCCAGTTCTACATTCGCCGCATCAACAACAGCGACCTGGCCAACGCCGAGAGCCTGTGGCTGGGCATCAAGACCGAGCAAAAGCTGAACAACCGCAACGCGGTGCTGCAACTGGGCGACCAGCTGAAAAAGCGGTTTGCGCAGTCCCGCGAAGCGGCGGCCTATGAGAAGGGCGCTTTCAATGAGTGAGCTTGACCCGGTACCCCTGGGGCCCTCGAGCAGCGAAGCGGCACCCTCCGGCTTCAGCCACAGCGGCATGCCGGCCCCCGGCGCGACGGCCGGCAGCCTGCTGCGCGAGGCCAGGGAAGCTGCAGGCATACACATTGCCGCGCTTGCGGTGTCGCTCAAGGTCCCCGTGAAAAAACTCGAGGCGCTTGAGCAGGACCGCTTCGACCTCTTGCCCGATGCGGTTTTCGTGCGGGCGCTGGCCTCCAGCGTGTGCCGCACCCTCAAGCTCGACGCCGCCCCGGTGCTGGGCCTTCTGCCCCAGACCAACGCGCCCAAGCTGACCTACCAGGGAACGAGCATCAATGCCCCGTTCCGCTCGCCGGGCGAAGGCCCCGGGCCTTCGATCTGGACCCAGGTTTCCAGGCCGGCCGTCCTGGCGGGCCTGCTCCTGCTGCTGGCGGCCCTGGTCCTGATTTTCCTGCCGGCCGTCAAGCATGACGGCAGCAGCGGCAAAGCCGAAAGCGCCGACGCGACCATGCCGCCGGGCGGTGCTGATGCGGGCAAGCCCCTGCCTGTGGCCATTGCCGGCTCCGGCCTTGCCAAACCTGCCACCCCGGCCGAAGCCTCCAACGCGCCCGATGCAGCCGCCGGCACCGCGGCAACGGCGGCTTCTTTGTCCATCGCGGCGCTTCCGCCGGCGGTGGTCAACCCCGCGCCGCCGGCAGCCAGCGCCTCCGCACCTGCCGCCGTAGCCGTGGCACAGGCAGCTCCTGCGGCACCAGCCGCGCCGGCTCCCGTCGCCGCCGCCTCGCAGCCCATGCCTGCGGGCATCGTGACCTTCAGTGCCAAGGGCGAATCCTGGGTGGAAGTGACCGATGCCAGGGGCACGGTCGTGCTGCGCCGCACCCTGACGGCCGGCGAGGTCGCCGGCGCATCCGGCGTATTGCCCCTGGCCGCCGTGGTCGGCAAGGCCGATCTGACGCAGGTGCAGGTGCGCGGAAAGGCCTTCGACCTGAACGCCGTCGCCAGGGACAACGTTGCCCGCTTCGAGGTGAAATAGTGCCGCAGGCCAGCCTTCCCATTGAATCCGCCTTTCCCAAGGCGCGGCGTTCCCTGCAGGCGCAGGTCGCCTGGGGCTCGCGCATCGTCACCGTCGGCGGCGACGCGCCGGTGCGTGTGCAGTCCATGACCAACACCGACACGGTGGACGCCATAGGCACCGCCATCCAGGTCAAGGAGCTCGCGCTGGCGGGCTCCGAAATGGTCCGCATCACGGTCAACACGCCCGAAGCTGCCCAGGCCGTGCCCTATGTGCGCGAACAGCTTGATCGCATGGGCATAGATGTGCCCCTGATCGGCGACTTCCACTACAACGGCCACCGGCTGCTCACCGACTATCCGGACTGCGCCCAGGCATTGTCCAAATACCGCATCAATCCCGGCAATGTCGGCAAGGGCGACAAGCGCGACCGCCAGTTCGGCCAGATGATAGAAGTCGCCATGCGCTGGAACAAGGTCGTGCGCATAGGCGTGAACTGGGGCAGCCTGGACCAGGAACTGCTGGCCAGCCTGATGGACGAAAACAGCGCGCGCGCGGTGCCCTGGGATGCCAAGCAGGTGATGTACGAGGCCTTGATCACCTCCGCGGTGGAATCGGCCCAGCGCGCCGAGGAAATGGGCATGCCCCGCAGCCAGATCATCCTGTCCTGCAAGGTCAGCGGCGTGCAGGACCTGATCTCGGTCTACCGCGAACTGGCCAGGCGCACGGACCACGCCCTCCACCTGGGCCTGACCGAAGCCGGCATGGGCACCAAGGGCACGGTGGCCTCGGCCACGGCGCTGTCGGTTTTGCTGCAGGAAGGCGTGGGCGACACCATACGCGTCTCCCTGACCCCGCAGCCGGGCGAGGCCCGCACCCAGGAAGTGGTGATCGCCTCCGAAATCCTCCAGGCGCTGGGCCTGCGCACCTTTGTGCCCAGCGTGACGGCCTGCCCCGGATGCGGCCGCACCACCAGCACCACCTTCCAGGAGCTGGCCAAGCAGATTGACGACTTCCTGCGCGCCCAGATGCCTGTCTGGCGCGAGCAATACCCCGGCGTCGAAGGCCTCAAGGTCGCGGTGATGGGCTGCATCGTCAACGGCCCGGGCGAGAGCAAGCATGCCGACATCGGCATCAGCCTGCCGGGCTCCGGCGAAGCACCGGCCGCGCCGGTGTTCATCGACGGCGAGAAAAAGCTGACCCTGCGCGGCGACAACATCGCGCAGGAGTTCCAGGTCATCGTTGAAAACTACATTGAAAAACGCTTTGGCACGCACGCCGTCGCTGAAGCTGTCTGATACCCATGGCTGAAAAAACAATAGCTGCCGCGACGGCGGAGAAGCCCGCTTTGGCGAAGACGGAAAAACTCCTGGCCGTCAAAGGCATGAACGACATCCTGCCGCCCGAATCGGCGCGCTGGGAATGGTTCGAGGCCAAGGTGCGCGCGCTGATGGCGCGTTATGCCTACGCCAATGTGCGCACCCCCATCGTTGAACCGACGGCGCTGTTCGTGCGCGGCCTCGGCGAGGTCACCGACATCGTCGAAAAAGAGATGTACTCCTTCGTGGACTCGATGAACGGCGACAGGCTCACGCTGCGGCCCGAGGCCACCGCCGGCATCGTGCGCGCCATGGTCGAGCACAACGCGCTGTACAACGGGCCCATGCGGGTCTGGTCCGCGGTGACATTGTTCCGCCACGAACGGCCGCAAAAGGGGCGCTACCGCCAGTTCCACCAGATCGACGTCGAGGCCCTGGGCTTTGCCGGGCCCGACGTGGACGCCGAGCAGATCCTGATGTGCCGGGCGCTGCTGCGCGACCTGGGCATTCCCATGGAGCACGTGCGGCTTGAGCTCAACAGCTTGGGCCAGCCCAGCGAGCGCATGGCGCACCGCGCTGCGCTGATCGCGCACTTCGAGGCGCATGCCGAGGTGCTCGACGAAGACGCCAGGCGCCGGCTGCACAGCAACCCGCTGCGCATCCTGGACACCAAGAATCCCGCCATGCAGGCCGTCGTCGAAGCGGCGCCGCAGCTGATGGATTTCCTCGGCGAAGCCTCGCTCGCCCACCTGAACGCGGTGCGCGCGGTGCTCGACGCTGCCGGGCTGGCCTACCGCATCAACCCGCGCCTGGTGCGCGGCATGGACTACTACAACCTCACCGTGTTCGAGTGGATCACCGACAAGCTCGGCTCGCAAGGCACGGTTTGCGGCGGCGGGCGCTACGACGGCCTGTTCGAGCAACTGGGCGGCAAGCCGACGCCGGCGGTCGGCTGGGGCATGGGCGTGGAGCGCATGCTGCTGCTGCTGGAGGCGGTCGGCGTGCTGCCGCCCGACAACGCACCCGACGCCTATGCCATCCTGCCGTCGGCCCAGGCCTTGCCCGCCGCCATGGCCGCCTGCGAGGCGCTGCGCGGCGCCGGCATCAAGGTCCAGATGCACGGCGGCACGGCCGAGGGCATGGGCAGCATGAAATCCCAGTTCAAGAAGGCCGACGGCAGCGGCGCGCGTTATGCGCTGATTTTCGGCGATGACGAACTGGCCCAGGGCCGGGTCGCCGTCAAGCACCTGCGCGGCGAAAAAGACCAGGCCCTGCAGGCCCAGGTCCTCCAGCCGCTGGACGATGTGGCGGCCTGGGCCCATACCCTGCGCGGCTGAAGCGGCCGGCCGCGCCCGGCGGGGCGCCTCTCGCTGGCCTCTACAATCACCCCAACTCAATCCGCGCCGTCACCGGGCAGAACAAGAAGACTTTTATGGCAAAACACCTCGATTTGGAAGAACAGGAACAGCTTGACGAGCTCAAGCACTTCTGGAAACAGTACGGTGACATGATCACCTGGGCGCTGATTGTCGTGTTGGGCGCCTTCGCGGCCTGGAATGGCTACCAGTACTGGCAGCGCAACAAGGCGGCGCAGGCCGCGGTCATGTATGAAGAGGTCGAGCGTTCCGTGCAGTCGGGCGACGTCGCCCGCATAGACCGTTCCCTGGCCGACATGAAAGAGCGTTTCAGCGGAACCGCTTATGCCCAGCAGGCCGGCTTGCTGGCCGCCCGGGCCTACTACGACAAGGGCAATGTCGACGCTTCGCGTGCCGCCCTGAACTGGGTTGCCGAAAAAGCCTCCGACGAGGGCTACCAGGCCATCGCGCACCTGCGCCTGGCGGGCCTGCTGCTCGAGAAGAAGGCCTACGACGAGGCGCTCCAGCAGGTTTCGGGCAGCTTCCCCAAGGGATTCACGGCGCTGGCCGCCGACCGCCGCGGTGACATCTTCGCCGCCCAAGGCAAAAAGGCCGAGGCCAAGGCGGAATATGAGAAGGCCTACAAGGAGCTCGACGAGCGCGCCGAATACCGCCGCCTCGTCGAAGTCAAACTCAATGCGCTGGGTGTAGACCCTGCCGCGCAGGCCAAATCCGCAACCGCAGCATCGACTACCGAGGTGAAGAAATGATCCGTCCGTCCTTCAGGCCCCTGGCCCATGCCGTGCGAGTGCCGGCCCTCATCCTGCTGGCCGCCACCCTGGGTGGCTGCTCGATGTTCGGCAGCGGCCCCGCCAAGCCGCAGCCCGCTGAACTCCAGCCGGTGACGGCCCTGGTGTCGGCCCGCCAGACCTGGACCACGCGCGTCGGGCAGGTGAATTTCCCGCTGGATACCGGTGTTGCCGGCAACAGCGTCGCGGTGGCCAGCGGCGACGGCACCGTCGCCCTGATCGACGCCCAGACCGGCCGTGACGTCTGGCGCCTTGCCCTCAATACGCCTTTGGCGGCGGGCGCCGGCAACGACGGCAAAGTCGTGGCCGTGGTCACCAAGGCCAATGAAATCGTCGCCCTGCAGGACGGCCGCGAACTGTGGCGCCAGAAGCTGGGCGCCCAGGCCTTCACCGCGCCTTTTGTGGCCGGCGCGCGCGTGTTTGTGCTGGCGGCGGATCGCTCGGTCAACGCCTTTGACGGGCAGACCGGGCGCAAGCTCTGGACCCAGCAGCGCCCCAATGAGCCCCTGATCCTGCGCCAGTCCGGCGTGATGCTGGCCGTCGGCGACACCCTGGTGGTGGGCCTGGCCGGCCGCCTGGCGGGCCTGAATCCTTCCACCGGCAGCATCCGCTGGGAAGCCCCGATCGCGACGCCGCGCGGCATCAATGACGTGGAGCGCCTGGTCGACCTGGTCGGGCACGTCAGCCGGCAGGGTGACGTCGTCTGCGCGCGGGCCTTCCAGGCCAGCGTCGGCTGCGTCAACGCCGCGCGCGGCAACCTGCTCTGGACCAAACCCGCCAATGGCGTGCAGGGCCTGGACGGCGACGACCGCTTTGTGTTCGGCACCGAAGCCGACGGCAATGTGGTTGCCTGGCGCCGCACCGACGGCGAGCGCGCCTGGACCACGGACCGCCTGCGTTACCGCAGCCTGACCGCGCCGCTGGTCGTGGGGCGTTCCATTGCCATCGGCGACTTCAGCGGTTACCTGCATCTGTTGTCGCGCGAAGACGGCTCCCTGCTCAACCGCCTGCCCACCGACGGCACCGCTATCGCCGCCACCCCCGTGCTGGTGGGTAATACGCTGATTGCCGTGACCCAGGGCGGCGGCGTTTACGGCTTCCAGCCCCAATAAAGGGCCTAGCGGCCCCGCCAGAAACTGATTGATGAAACCTGTCATTGCGCTAGTCGGCCGCCCCAACGTGGGCAAGTCGACGCTTTTCAACCGGCTGACCAAGACGCGGGATGCGATCGTGGCCGACTTTGCCGGCCTGACGCGGGATCGTCATTACGGTAACGGCAAGCTGGGCCCGCACGAGTACATCGTGATCGACACCGGCGGCTTCGAGCCCGACGCGGCCTCCGGCATCTACAAGGAAATGGCCAAGCAGACGCGTCAGGCGGTCGCCGAGGCCGATGTAGTGGTGTTTGTGGTCGATGCTCGCGCCGGACTCAACGCGCAGGACCACGACATCGCCAAATACCTGCGCAAGCTGGGCAAGCCCACGGTGCTGACGGCCAACAAGGCCGAAGGCATGACCGAAGGCGTGCAACTGTCCGAGTTCTTCGAGCTGGGCCTGGGCGAGGTGCTGCCGGTTTCCGCCTCGCACGGCCAGGGCATGCGCACGCTGGTCGACACGGCCCTGGCGCCGCTCAACCTGCCCGACCCGGAAGAAGAGCCTGAGCCGCAGGACCCCTCCGTCATCCGCCTGGCCGTGGCGGGGCGCCCCAATGTGGGGAAATCCACGCTGATCAACACCTGGCTGGGCGAAGAACGCCTGGTCGCCTTCGACCTGCCCGGCACCACCCGCGACACCATTTCGGTGCCGTTTGAGCGGGCAGGGCAGAAGTACGAGCTCATAGACACCGCCGGGCTGCGCCGCAAGGGCAAGGTTTTTGAGGCGATTGAGAAGTTCTCCGTCGTCAAGACCCTGCAGGCCATTGAAAACGCCAATGTGGTGCTGCTGCTGCTGGACGCCACCCAGGGCGTGACCGACCAGGATGCCCACATCGCCGGCTATATCCTGGAAAGCGGCCGCTCCGTGGTGGTGGCCGTCAACAAGTCGGATGCGGTGGACTCCTACCAGCGCGAGCTGCTGGAGCGCTCCATCGAAACCCGGCTGGGTTTTCTGAAGTTCGCCTCCATCCACGCGATTTCGGCCATCAAGCGCCAGGGCCTGGGCCCGGTCTGGAAGTCCATCGTGCAGGCCCATGCTTCGGCCAACCGCAAGATGTCCACCCCGGTGCTGACCCGTCTGCTGCTCGAAGCGGTGCAGTTCCAGCAGCCCCAGCGGTCCGGCGTGTTCCGCCCCAAGCTGCGTTACGCCCACCAGGGCGGCATGAACCCGCCCATCATCATCATCCACGGCAACTCGCTGGAACATGTCACCGAGTCCTATAAGCGCTACCTTGAAGGGCGTTTTCGCAAGGAGTTCGACCTGGTCGGCACCCCCTTGCGCATCCAGATGAAAAGCTCGCACAACCCCTTTAAGGACAAGGAATCGGCCTAGGACTACATGACCCGGCGCGAGCGCTGTGGTAAGGTCAGGTTCTATTAACTTTTGAACACGGAAAATATCGTGAGCAATAACAAAGGCCAGCTCTTGCAGGACCCATTTCTCAACACCTTGCGTCGCGAGCATGTTCCTGTCTCCATCTATCTCGTCAACGGGATCAAATTGCAGGGCCAGATCGAGTCTTTCGATCAATACGTGGTTCTGCTTCGCAACACCGTGACCCAAATGGTCTACAAGCATGCGATTTCCACCATCGTTCCCGGCCGCGCGGTGAATTTCGCGACCAGCGAGTCTGAAGAAAGCCCCGCCAGCTGAGTTCGTCCGATGCTCCGGTGAAACCGAAACCCCTTGTGCTTCTCGTGGGGGTGGACCTCGGTTTGCCGAACTTTGATGCTGACCTGCAGGAACTGGGTTTGCTCGCGCAAACAGCGGGCCTGCAGCCGGTTGCGCGCGTCACCTGCAAGCGCAGGGCGCCCGACGCCGCGCTTTTCATTGGCAGCGGCAAGGCCGACGAAATCAAGCTGCTGGCGCTGGACACCGGCGCCACCGAGGTGCTGTTCGACCAGTCCCTGAGTCCGGCGCAGCAGCGCAACCTCGAGCGCCACCTGGACATGCCGGTCAATGACCGGACCCTGCTGATCCTGGAAATCTTCGCCCAGCGCGCACGCAGCCACGAGGGCAAGCTGCAGGTCGAGCTGGCCCGGCTGCAATACATGTCCACGCGCCTGGTGCGCCGCTGGTCCCACCTGGAGCGGCAAACCGGCGGCGCCGGTGTGCGCGGCGGCCCCGGTGAAAAGCAGATCGAGCTTGACAAACGCATGATCGGCGACGCCATCAAGCGCACCAAGGAGCGCCTGGCCAAGGTCAAAAAGCAGCGGCAAACCCAGCGCAAGCAACGCGAGCGCCGCAATTCCTTCACCATTTCCCTGGTCGGCTACACCAACGCGGGCAAGTCCACGCTGTTCAATGCGTTGGTCAAGGCGCGCGCCTATGCCGCCGACCAGCTGTTCGCCACGCTGGACACCACCACGCGCCAGCTTTACCTGGGCGACGCCGGGCGATCCGTCTCGCTGTCGGACACCGTGGGTTTTATCCGCGACCTGCCGCACGGCCTGATAGACGCCTTCGCCGCGACCCTGCAGGAGGCCGCCGACGCCGACTTGCTGCTGCATGTGGTGGACGGCGCCAACCCCGACTACCTCGAGCAGATCGAGCAGGTGCAGCGCGTGCTTTCAGAGATAGGCGCGGCCGAAGTGCCGCAAATACTTGTCTTCAACAAGCTGGACGCCATTGAAAAGGACAACATGCCCCTGCAACTGCAGGACATGTTCGAACTCAGGGACGCGTTTGAGGGCTCCAGCCGAAGCGCTGAACGGGTGTTTGTGAGCGCCCGGACAGGCGAGGGTCTGCCGCTTCTGCGCGCCTTGCTGGCTGCCTACGCGGCCCATTCGCCGGCCGAGGAAATCCCCCTGGCCGCCGAGGACCTTGCCTGATATGGCGAATTCATTAGGCACAATGTCGGTGTAATGAAAAAAAGTGAGTTTGATCCCATGAATCTGAACCCCGTGCTGCAGACTTTGACGACCTTGCCGGGCCGGCTCAGGCAACGCGCCCAAGGCATGTTCAACCTCAATGATCCGCGCTGGGGCCGGGACGACGACAAGGCCTCGTCCGACGACAGCAAGCCGGAGGCGCCCCGGGACGACAAGCAGCCGCAGCGTCCCCCCAACCGTCCGCAAGGGCAGGGCCCCAACCAGGGACCGCCCGACCTCGACGAGCTCTGGCGCGACTTCAACCGCAAACTCGGCGGGCTTTTCGGCGGCGGCAAAAACAACAACCCCAACCGCGGCGGTTTCGGCCGTGGCAATGGCGGCGGAAATAACGGGGGCTTCCAGCCCGACATGAAAAGCGCCGGCATAGGCGTCGGCCTGATCGCCAGCGTCGCCGTGCTGATCTGGTTGGGCACCGGCTTTTTTATTGTCCAGGAAGGCCAGCAGGCCGTCATTACCCAGTTCGGCAAATACCACTCCACCGTGGGCGCGGGCTTCAACTGGCGCCTGCCTTATCCCGTGCAGCGCCACGAGATCGTCGTCGTCACGCAGATCCGCTCGGTGGACGTCGGCCGCGACGTCATCATCAAGGCGACCGGCCTGCGCGACTCGGCCATGCTGACCGAGGACGAAAACATCGTCGAGATCAAATTCGCCGTGCAGTACCGCCTGAACGACGCGCGCGCTTACCTGTTTGAAAGCAAGGATCCGGCCGCCGCGGTGGTGCAGGCCGCCGAGACCGCCGTGCGCGAAGTCGTCGGCAAGATGAAGATGGACTCCGCGCTCGCCGAAGAGCGCGACCAGATCGGGCCGCGCGTGCGCGCCCTGATGCAGACCATCCTGGACCGCTACAAGGTCGGCGTGGAAGTGGTCGGCATCAACCTTCAGCAAAGCGGCGTGCGACCGCCCGAGCAGGTGCAGTCGGCTTTCGACGACGTGCTCAGGGCCGGCCAGGAGCGCGAGCGCGCCAAGAACGAGGCCCAGGCCTACGCCAACAACGTGATCCCGCGCGCGGTCGGCTCCGCCTCGCGCCTGAAGGAAGAGTCCGAGGCCTACAAGGCCAAGATCGTGGCGCAGGCCCAGGGTGACGCGCAGCGCTTCCGTTCCGTGCTGGCCGAATACCAGAAGGCGCCCCAAGTCACGCGCGACCGCATGTACACCGACGCCATGCAGCAGGTGTATACCAACGTCACCAAGGTGCTGGTCGAGTCGCGCCAGGGCAGCAACCTGCTGTACCTGCCGCTGGACAAGATCATGCAGATGACGGCCCAGGGCGATGCCGCCGTTTCAGGCGAGACCCCGCTGATCCCCGGCTCGGCTTCGTCGTCCACGGTGCCCGCCGCGCCCACCTCCAGCCTGCCACCCATCGATGCCCGTTCGCGCGATTCCGCCCGCTCGCGCGACCGTGAAACACGCTAAGGAAGACGATCGTGAATAGAGTTGGATTTATTGTTTCCTCGCTGCTGGTCGTCCTGGCATTGCTCAGTTCCACGCTGTTCGTGGTCGACCAGCGCCAGTTCGGCGTGGTCTATGCCCTGGGGCAGATCAAGGACGTGGTCACCGAGCCCGGCCTGCACTTCAAGATGCCGCCGCCTTTCCAGAACGTCTCGTACATTGACAAGCGCCTGCTGGTGCTCGATAGCGTCGACGCCGAGCCCATGCTGACGGCCGAAAAGCAGCGTGTCGTGATCGACTGGTACGTGCGCTGGCGCATCACCCAGCCCAGCGAGTACATCCGCAATGTCGGCCTGGACGAAAAAGCCGGCGCCAACCAGCTGAGCCGCGTGGTTCGCAACGCCTTCCAGGAAGAGATCAACAAGCGCACCGTCAAGGACCTGCTCTCGCTCAAGCGCGAAGCGCTGATGGCCGACGTCAAGCGCGAAGTGCTGCAGGCCGTGCAGGGCGCCCAGCCCTGGGGCGTGGACGTGGTCGACGTGCGCATCACGCGCGTGGACTATGTGGAAGCCATCACCGATTCGGTCTACAAACGCATGGTGGCCGAGCGCCAGCGCGTGGCCAATGAGCTGCGCTCCACCGGCGCGGCCGAAGGCGAAAAAATCCGCGCCGACGCCGACCGCCAGCGCGAGGTGACCATCGCCAACGCCTACCGCGACGCGCAGAAGGTCAAGGGCGAGGGCGATGCCGAAGCCGCCCGCACCTATGCCGAGTCGTTCGGCCGCGATCCGCAGTTCGCCCAGTTTTACCGCAGCCTGGATGCCTACAAGGCCAGCTTCAGCAAGAAAAGCGACGTGATGGTGCTGGACCCGTCCTCCGACTTCTTCAAGGCTATGCGCGGCCCCGGCTCAGGCAGCGCCGCACCCGCCAAAAAATAAGCCGGCGTGGACGGCAACACCTTCTGGCTGGCACTGGCCCTGATGCTGGTCATCGAGGGCCTGTTGCCCTTCATCTCTCCCGGCGGCTGGCGCCGCATGTTCGAGCAGATCCTCACCCTGGGCGACGGCCAGATCCGCTTCTTCGGGCTGTGCAGCATCGCGGCGGGCGTCGTCCTGCTGGTGCTGCTGAGCTGATTTCACATCCACAGTCCGGGCACTATTTCTCTCCGGGGGCCTTATCAGCCTCCGGCAAGCCGAAAACCGGCCTCAAGCCCGGTAAAATGCTGTTTTTAACAGCCCACGAAAATCACAATGCCCGCCTGGTCGTCATCATGGCAATTGCCCGATCAAATTGCCGATGTCCTGCCCTCCGAGGCGCGCCACATCGAAGAGCTGCGCCGCCTGTTCCTGGACACCGCCCGCAGCTACGGCTATGAACTCGTCATGCCGCCGCTGCTCGAGCACCTCGAGTCGCTGCTGACCGGCACCGGCGAAGCGCTGGATTTGCAGACCTTCAAGCTGGTCGACCAGCTCTCCGGCCGCACCCTGGGCCTGCGCGCCGACACCACCCCCCAGGTCGCCCGCATCGACGCCCATTTGCTCAACCGCAACGGCGTGGCGCGCCTGTGCTACTGCGGCCCGGTGCTGCACACCCGCGCCGACCGGCCCCACGCCACCCGCGAGCCGCTGCAGTTCGGCGCTGAAATCTACGGCCATGCCGGCCTCGAGGCCGACCTCGAAGCCCAGCAGCTGGCGCTGCAGGGCCTGAAGGCCGCTGGCGTCACGGCATTGAGCGTCGACATGGCCGACGTGCGCATCGTGGGCAGCCTGCTGGCCGGCGCCACCGTCAGCGCCAAGACCCTGGCCTTGATCCACACCGCGCTGGCCGCCAAGGACGCGAGCGAGCTCGACAGCCTCACCGCCAGCCCCAAGGACGGTATTTCCGCCGAAGCGCGCGCGGGACTGAAAGCCTTGCTGCAGCTCTACGGCGACGAAAAAGTCCTGGCCGAGGCCGAAAAAGCCTTGCCGCCCTCGACGGGCCTCAAGGCCGCGCTGCAGAACCTCCAATGGCTGGCCGCCCACACCCGCGGTGAAAGCGGCGAGGTCAAGGTCAGCTTCGACTTGGCCGACCTGCGCGGCTATGCCTATTACAGCGGCACGCGCTTTGCCATCTACGGGCAGGGCGCCGAACTGGCGCGAGGCGGCCGCTATGACGAGGTCGGCGCCGTGTTCGGCCGCAACCGCCCGGCGGCCGGCTTCAGCCTGGACTTGAAGGAACTCGTCAGCGTGCTGCCGCCTCGGCCCCTGAAGGCCGCCATACGCGCGCCCTGGAGCGAGGACGCCGGCCTGCGCGCGGCCATCGCGCGCCTGCGCGCCGGCGGCGAAACCGTGGCCTGCGTGCTGCCCGGCCACGAGCACGAAGTCAACGAATTCGATTGCGACCGCGAACTGGCCAACGCTGCCGGTCAATGGGTGGTCCAGCCCCTGAAGAAAGCCGCGTGAGGGCCCCGTGCCCCCGTCCGGCTTGATCCCAACACACCTTAACGAGAATTGAAGATGACAAACAAACAAACCGCAGACGCGGGCCGCAATGTCGTGGTCGTGGGCACCCAGTGGGGCGACGAAGGCAAGGGCAAGCTGGTCGACTGGCTGACCGAGATGTCGCAGGGCGTGGTGCGCTTCCAGGGCGGCCACAATGCCGGCCACACGCTGGTCATCAACGGCGTGAAGACCGCGCTGCACTTGATTCCCAGCGGCATCATGCGCCCGGGCGTGAAGTGCTACATCGGCAACGGCGTGGTGCTGTCGGCCGCCAAGCTGTTCGAGGAAATCGAAGGCCTGGAAAAAGCCGGCGTTGAAGTGCGTTCACGCCTGCGCATCAGCGAGGCCTGCCCGCTGATCCTGCCTTTCCACGCCGCGCTCGACATCGCGCGTGAGGCCTACCGCGAAAAGGGCGGCACCACCAAGATAGGCACCACCGGCCGCGGCATCGGCCCCGCCTATGAGGACAAGATCGCCCGCCGCGCCCTGCGCGTGCAGGACCTCAAATACCCCGACCGCTTCGCCGCCAAGCTGCGCGAGCTGCTGGAGCTGCACAATTTCGTGCTGACCGGCTACCTGCACGCGCCGGCCGTCGACTTCGACACCGTGTACGCCGAAGCCATGCGCCATGCCGAGCTGCTCAAGCCCATGATGGCCGACGTTTCGCGCGAACTCAACGATGCGCACCAGGGCGGCGCCAATCTGCTGTTTGAAGGCGCGCAGGGCACCTTGCTCGACGTCGACCACGGCACCTATCCCTATGTCACCTCCAGCAACTGCGTGGCCGGCAATGCCGCAGCCGGCGCCGGCGTGGGCCCGGGCATGCTGCACTACATCCTGGGCATCACCAAGGCCTACTGCACCCGTGTGGGCGGCGGGCCTTTCCCGACCGAACTCGACTGGGAAAAACCCGGTACCGTGGGCTACCACCTGAGCACCGTGGGCGCCGAAAAAGGCGTGACCACCGGGCGCAGCCGCCGCTGCGGCTGGTTTGACGCCGCGCTGCTCAAGCGCTCGGCCCAGGTCAACGGCCTGTCGGGCCTG
Organism: Polaromonas sp. P1_A2; assembly: GCF_056406895.1. Lineage (NCBI taxonomy): Bacteria > Pseudomonadati > Pseudomonadota > Betaproteobacteria > Burkholderiales > Comamonadaceae > Polaromonas > Polaromonas sp. P1_A2. Next base: position 465,239 of record NZ_JBFTZI010000002.1, read on the forward strand.
TGCATCACCAAGCTCGACGTGCTCGACGGCATCGACGAGCTCAAGCTGTGCACCGGCTACGAGCTCGATGGCCACATCACCGACATCCTGCCCATGGGCGCCGAGGACATCGCGCGCTGCAAGCCGATCTACGAAACCCTGCCGGGCTGGAGCGAAAGCACGGTCGGCGTCACGGAATACGCCAAACTGCCCGCGGCCGCGCAAAAATACCTGCACCGCATCGAGGAAGTGACCGGCGTGCCCATCGACATGATTTCCACCAGCCCGGACCGCGACCACACCATCCTGCTGCGCAACCCCTACGCCGCCGCTTGAGCGGATACGGGCCGCAGCTTTAGCCAAACAGCCCGCGGCCCAAACCGGCGCAGGCAGCGAATACACCAGGAACATCAGGAGCGCCACCCATGTTGACAGAAGACGGCAAGCATCTCTATGTGAGCTACGACGAATACCACAACCTGATCGAAAAACTGGCCATCAAGATCCACCAGTCCGGCTGGCAGTTCGACACCATCCTGTGCCTGGCCAGGGGCGGCATGCGCCCCGGCGACATCCTCTCGCGCATCTTCGACAAGCCGCTGGCCATCATGTCCACCAGCTCCTACCGGGCTGACGCCGGCATGACGCAGGGCAACCTTGACATCGCCCGCTACATCACCACCCCCAAGGGCGAGATCGCCGGCAAGGTGCTGCTGGTCGACGATCTGGCCGACACGGGCCACACCCTCAACGCCGTGATCCACCAGCTCAAGAACAACTACAAACCCATCACCGAGCTGCGCAGTGCCGTGATCTGGACCAAGGGTGTTTCCACCTTCGAGCCCGACTACTCGGTCGAACTGCTGCCCACCAATCCCTGGATTCACCAGCCGTTTGAAGGCTATGACTCGCTGTCACCCGCGCAGTTGATGGCGAAGTGGAAGATTTAACGGTAGCGGTTCAATCGGTATGACATCGGCCAGCGCCGTATGACGCCAAGTTCGCCAGCCTTGCCGTCCGCTGACGGGCCGCAGCACTGGAGAGCCCTCCGGACCGGGGAAACGAAGTACTGGCTTCTTCCCATTTTTTTTTCGTTAATGGCTGGCATGGGTGCTTTCCTGATGGCCCTGGGCCGGGCGGCACAGTATCAATGGTTGTTTCTGACACTCTCTGGTTGCGGTGTACTGTGCCTGCTCTTCGGCTTGTGGGCGGTGCTGGGGGCTCTCCAGTACAGCGATTTCAACCTGGACGTCAATCAAAAAAGCAAGCGCATCCGCAAGTGGAAAACTTCGGCCTTTAGTCTTCGAAGAAGTGTCGACGAATACCCTTACGATGATTTTCGTGCCGTTCGGTCGGTGCAGGAAATCGATGACGACGTCCGCTGGGTAGTGGTGGAACTGCTGTTCAAGGCAGACAAACCGGCCCTTGAGATAGGGCGCTTCAGCCCGGTGTCAGGCGGCTCATCCTATTGGCAGAGAATTGAGAAATCACTGCGCGGCCATCGCGCCGAAAGTCCAGGAGCCGCAAGCTTGCGCCAGGAATTGGCGAAGGCTATGGGCATTACGAATGCAGGCTATTTCGAATGAGTGCGCGCCGCCCGTCGTGATGCGCGGTCCGCGCCTCAAGATGGCAAACCCATGGCGCCCTGACAGCCTACGGGCGTTGCCGGCGGGGCATTGAGCCAGACCGGAAAACTGCCGTAATATCGCTGCATGAGCGATTCTCCATCCGGCATTTCCACCACCCTGATCCACCATCCCTACAAGCCGCCCGCCGGGTTTGACGCAATTCCACCTGGGGTTTACAAGGCCTCCACCATCGCCTTTCCTACCGTCGCCGCGCTGCGCAGCCGCGACTGGAAGCACAAGACCGGCTACACCTACGGCCTGCACGGCACGCCGACCACCTTCACGCTGGAAGAGCGCATCGCCACGCTCGAAGGCGGCAAGCATTGCACGTTGGTGCCCAGCGGCCTGGCGGCGGTGGTGCTGGTCGGCATGGCCCTGCTCAAGGCCGGCGACGAGCTGCTGATCCCCGACAACGCCTACGGCCCCAACAAGACCTTCGCGCAGGGCGAGCTCGCCGCCTGGGGCATCAGCCACCGTTTTTACGATGCAATGAACCCGGCCGACCTGGCCGCCAAGCTGGGCCCGAAAACCCGGCTGGTGTGGATAGAGGCGCCGGGCTCCATCACGCTGGAATTCCCCGACATGCCGGCGCTGGTCGCGGCCGTCAAGGCGCACAAGAACGCGCATCCCGCAGGTATCGTGACCGCGCTCGACAACACCTGGGGGGCCGGGCTGGCCTTCAATGCCTTCGACCTGGGCCTGGACATCTCGGTCCAGGCCCTGACCAAATACCCCAGCGGCGGCGCCGACGTGCTGATGGGCTCCGTGGTTACGCGCGACGAGGCGCTGCACCACCTGGTCCATTTTTGCCACATGCGCGTCGGCTACGGTATAGGCGGCAACGATGCCGAACTGGTGCTGCGCGGCCTTAACAGCATGGCCTTGCGCTACGCCGCCCAGGACGCCGCCACCCGCGAACTGGCCGCCTGGCTGGCCGGCCGGCCGCAAATCGCCACCGTGCTGCACCCGGCCTTGCCCGGCTCGCCCGGCCATGAAAGCTGGAAACGCGATTGCACAGGCGCGGCCTGCCTGATGAGCGCGGTCTTCAAGCCCGAGTTCAGCCCCGAGCGGGTGGACCGCTTTTGTGACAGCCTGAAACTGTTCAAACTGGGTTACAGCTGGGCCGGGCCCATGAGCCTGTGCGCGCCTTACGACATTCCGGCGCTGCGTACCACGCCCTGGCCCCACAAAGGCGGGCTGGTGCGGTTTTCGGTGGGGCTGGAGGCCGTGGCCGACCTGCAGGCCGACATCGCCCAGGCCCTGGAAAAAGCCTGAGCCAAAGCCGCATCAAAAGCCTGGCGTTGCCTGACGGCAATGCAGTACAGTAAGGGTTACCTCCTTACGAAAGCACGCAGTGGCAACTCCCAATTACTCTTACGAAAAGCGCCAGAAAGAGCTCGCAAAAAAACGCAAAAAAGAAGAAAAGCTCAAGCGCAAGGCGGAGGGCAAGCAGGATGATGCGGCCGACGACGGGAATGATGTACCGCCCGCCGACGGCGACGCGCCGGCCGGTGTGCCACCCACTGACCCGGCGCCCTGAACTTTCAGGCTTGATACACCCCCAAAACCCGGCACACCCAGCGTGTAGCCGGGTTTTTTGTTGCCGGCCGCTGCCTTATTTCTTATTTGGGCAACCAGCCCAGCTCCCTGGCATGCAGGCTTTGCACATACAGCCTGTCCGCCGTCTCCGTCACGGCGGTGGTTTCGGGATAGGCGCCCGAAGGGTCCTGCAGGTCGGCCACCACTTTCCCGTCTTCCGTGAACGCCACCACATGGCCGTAGGCCTTGGGAATAGGCCACCAGGCGCGCGGCAGGCGAAGCGTGAGTTTGCGCATAAAAGGCTTGCGGGCCATGCCGTCAATCTTCGGGTTGCGCGGCTTGACCAGGCCCACCCAGACCTTGCCGTCCAGGCCGCGCATCAGGTTGTCGGGGTAGCCCGGCAGGTTGTCAAACAGCGGCTTGAGGCCGGCGCCGGGCTGGCCGATGTCCTGCTCCCGCGCATCCACCGGCAGTTTCCAGATGCGGTATCTGCCGGTTTCGGCCACAAACAGCGAGCGCTCGTCCTGGCTCAAGGCCACGCCGTTGGCAAAACTCAGGCCTTTTGCCACGACGCGTGTGGCCTGGGTCGCCGGGTCGTATTCAACCACCCGGCCCGTGGCGGACTGCTCCAGGATGTCGAGAACGCTGGCTTCGAAGGTGCCGCCCCAGTCCCGGGCGCCAAAACGGGTGGACGCATCGCTGAAGTACACCTTGCCGTTGCGGGCCACCACCACCGCGTTGGCATACAGAATCGGCGTGCCCGCGGCCTTGTCCGCCAGCAGCGTCACTTTTTTGTCCGGCGCAATCGACAGCAGGCCCCTGAAGGCGTCGGCGGCGATGATGTTGCCGGCCGCATCGAAGTCAAAGCCCAGCACGCGGCCGCCGGTGTTGACCACCACCTCCTGGCCGCTGCCATCCGGATTCATCCGCAGGATGGCGCCGCTGGCCACCGCGGCGTAGAGTTTTCCGTCGCGGGCCGCGACCAGGTGCTCTGGGCCTTCCTCTGTCCCCAGCGGGATGGTTTTCAGTTTGGCGAGTTTGTCGTTGGCCGCGAATGGGCCGCTGTAGCCGGGTTCGGCGGGCACTTCCCAGCTTTGCGGCGTGATGGGTACCGGCCACAGGCACAGGTAGGCGGCCAGCCCGGCCAGGGCGACGCCGGCGGCGGCAAGGATTTTTTTCATGTTGTTGTCTCCTCCTGAAGAATGGCTCTGGCCAGCGCCGCCATGGTCTGCCTGGACCGGTCGGCCGCGTTGAGCGGGGTGGCTTTCGGGTACTGGCTGAAGTTGCGCTCCATGGAGCGCGCATAGCCCGGGTCGTAGTGCAGGGTGAGCAGCTCGCGCACCACCGAGGCCGCATCGCCGGCGCGCGCGCGGGCCTGCCAGTCCTGCACCGTGGCCTTGCCGCGCACCTCGGTCAAGGCGCCCAGCCGCTCGCAGAAAAACGCGGTGTCCTTGACGAAGAAGTCATAGTCCTCGAGCAGCAGCGCCACGCGCTCGTCCTCATGCAGGCGCAGGTCCAGGCAGGGACTGGCCCGCATGGCGGTCATCAGGCCTTCGGGCACCGCCACATTGCCGACTTTTTTACTTTCGCTTTCCACATACACCGCCCTGGCCGGGTCGAAGCCGCGCAGGGCGGACCAGATAGCGCTGTCAAAGGCCTTCTGGCTGGGCTGCTCAAGGCCGGGAATCGCGCCCAGCACCGAGCTGCGGTGCCTGGCCAGCGCCTCCAGGTCCAGCACCTGGGCGCCTTCGGCCGCCAGGGCTTGCAGCAGCCGGGTCTTGCCGGAGCCGGTGGGGCCGCACACCACGCGGTAGCGAAAGCGCGCTGCCAGCCGCGGCAGGTCGGCCACCAGCGCCGCCCTGAAGGCCTTGTAGCCGCCGTCGACCAGCGTGACCCGAAAGCCGATCTGCTCCAGCACCAGCGCCAGCGCGCCGCTGCGCTTGCCGCCGCGCCAGCAGTAGAGCAGGGGTTGCCATTCCCGGGGCTTGTCCAGTACCTCGCGCTGTATGTGTTCGGCGATGTTTTTCGCGACCAGGGCCGCACCCAGTTTTTTGGCCTCGAACTGGCTGATCTGCTTGTATTTTGTGCCGACGATTTTGCGTTCCTCGTCGTGCAGGCTGGGCCAGTTCAGCGCGCCGGGCAGGTGGTCCTCGGCGTATTCACCCTCGCTGCGGGCGTCGATGATGTCACAGTAGCGGCCCAGGCCGGCCAGCGCTTCCTCGGCGGAAATGCGGTCCAGGCTCACTTGAGCAGTTTCTTGAGTTCAGGCCACACATTGGCCAGCATGCGGGGCTGCGACTGCTCGTTGGGGTGGATGCGGTCAGCCTGGAAAGCGGCCACCGGGTCGGCGGCGTCAGCGATGCCCTTGAGGAAAAACGGCACCAGCGCCACTTTTTCGGCCTTGGCGACCTTCGCGAACAGGCCCGAAAAATTCGCCGCATAGGCGCTGCCGTAGTTGGGCGGCACCTGCATGCCGACCAGCAGCACCCGCGCGCCGGCTTTTTTGGCGGCCTGTGCCATTGCACTGAGGTTTTGCTCGGTCATCTCCAGCGGCAGGCCGCGCAGGGCGTCGTTGCCACCCAGCTCTATCACCACCACGGCGGGCTTGTGCTGCGCCAGCAGGGCCGGCAGCCGGGAACGGCCGCCCGACGTCGTGTCGCCGCTGATGCTGGCATTGACGACCCTGGTGCCTTTCTTTTCGCCGGCGAGCTGCTTTTCCAGCAGCGGCACCCAGCCGGTGCCGCGCTTGAGGCCGTATTCGGCGCTCAGGGAGTCGCCGACGACCAGCAGCGTCTCGCCCTGGGCGGCGGAGGCGGGCGCCTGCGCCCGTGCGGCCGGGACCGCGCCCAGCACGGCGGCCGTAAGTAGCGCGGCCAAAGGTTTTACCAGGCGCTTTACCGCTTTAGCAGCAAGCTTGGTAAAGTCGGATTTCATAATTTTTGACAAGGCTGACATGTTTGAACCCGCGGTAAGTGGCGTGAGTGATGCTTCTATGGCCGGCGCGGCCGCAAAGCCTGAGGCATCAATTATTTCCGTGGAGCATGTTTTCAAGTCAGTCACCGACTCCACCGGCACATTGGCCATTTTGCGCGATATTGACTTCGCGCTCGCGGCGCGCGAAACCGCCGCCATTGTCGGTGCTTCGGGCTCGGGCAAAAGCACCTTGTTGTCCATCATCGCGGGGCTGGACACGCCCACCGAGGGCACCGTCAAGCTGGCCGGGCAGGACCTGTTCGCCCTCAGTGAGGACGACCGCGCCGCCCTGCGCGCCCAGAAGGTCGGTTTTGTGTTCCAGAGCTTCCAGCTCATGGGCAACCTGACCGCGCTGGAGAACGTCATGCTGCCGCTGGAGCTGTCGGGCGCCAGGAACGCGCGCGCGCAGGCCACCGAGATGCTCAAGCGCGTCGGCCTGGGTGAGCGCCTGGGCCACTACCCCAAGGTGCTGTCGGGCGGCGAACAGCAGCGCGTGGCGCTGGCGCGGGCCTTTGTGGTGCAGCCGGCGGTATTGCTGGCCGACGAGCCCACCGGCAGCCTGGACTTCGCCACCGGCGAGACCGTCATGTCGCTGATGTTCGAGCTCAACCGCGAACTCGGGACCACCCTGGTGCTGGTGACGCACGACCAGGGCATTGCCGCGCGCTGCGAGCGGCGCATCACCATAGACGCGGGACGGGTTATTTCGGCCTGAACCGCCTGGGCCGGGCAGGCATGCGCCGGGCTTAACGCAGTTTTTGCGCCGCGGCCAGGAATTTCGCCCGGTCGTCGGGCTTGTCGATCTGCAGCGCCAGTGCCTTGGCCAGGCCGCCCAGCGTGGTGTGGCGCGCCGATTCCTTGCGCACCAGGGTCTTGGCCAGCGGGCCTATGTACAGGCTCAGCATGCGTTCGAGCTGGGACTGCAACTCGGCGCTGAAATACTGCACATTGATGGAGGTCGAGGCCGCGGACGGTCCCGAAGGCGATGACAGTCCCGAGGGTCGGCTCATGTCCTGGTGCCGCAGGCCGGACACCGGCATGGACAGCACGCGGCTGGGCACGCTGGTGCCGCCGGTGGCGCTGGTAACACCGGTGCGCGGGCCCGAAGCCCCCAGCGGCGTTGAATGCACGGGCGCGCTGGCATTGCGCGGCCGCGCAAAGGCTTCGCGCGCCGTGGCGTCCGGGATGGAGACGGCCAGCAGGTCGCGCAGGCCCTGGGCGCTCACCGTGCGCGGCACGGACTTCTTGACCAGCACCCGGGCCAGCGGGCCGATCAGCTTGGCCAGCTCGGTTTCGATCTCGTGCACGACTTCGGGCGTCAGCGAGGCCAGCGCGGCGAAGGAGGCCGTGTGCTCGAATTCCAGGTTGCGCGCCGCGGGCGCCGCCGGGACGGCATTCGGGTCCAGCACCGCGTAGATCTCGTGCGAGCGCAGGTGCTTGTCCATGTGCGGGCCGAGGTAGTCGAAATGGCCGGCCGCGCTGTCGGTGATGCGCGAGATCACGTCGTAGTAGGCGCGCGAGACCACCACCTGGTTGGGCCTGGCGAAATCCATGATGCGCTGGGCCACATTGATGCCGTCGCCCACCACGTTGACCCGGTTGTTGATGTCGAACACCATGCGGATGGGGCCCAGGTGCAGGCCCACGCGCAGCGACAGCTTGCGCCCATACTTCTGCGCCAGCAGGTCGCGCAGCAGCAGGGCCGACTGCAGTGCCTCCTCGGGATCGCCCAGGAAGCAGATGGCCGCGCCGTCGCCGGTGTCTATCATGATGCGCGACGACTCTTTCACGCCGCCTATGGCCTTGGTGATCAGTTCGTTGAACAGCGACTTGACCACCACCTGCTGGTCCACCGAATAGGTGGAGTAGGACACCAGGTCCAGGAACATGATGGTGCCCAGCACGTTCTTGCGCAGGTTCTCGGCGCTGTTGAGCGGGATGGACTGCGAATTGGCGGCGTAGGCGAGCAGGGCGCTGTCGGGCGGCGCGGTGACCGTGCTGGTCTCAACGGGCGCCGGCACGGGCGCGGCCGGGGGCGTGGCGGGCGCCAGCACGCTGGCCGCGCGCAGGGTTTGCGTCTTCACGAAGTCCGAGCTCAGCAGCGCCTGGCGCAGCGCCGCGATATCCTGCGGCCGCTGGGTTTCGTTGGGCGTCATCGCCCAGTCGATGGCGCGCAGCAGGGGCGCGCCGAAAACCACCGCGCTGGCGGTGTCGGCGGCCTTGGGCATGCTGTCCTCGCGCACGCGCGAGGCCGACTCCATGGGCTTTTGCCCGGTCGTCATCCAGTACATCACCGCGCCCAGCGAATAGACGTCCGTCCACGGCCCCTGGTGGCCCTTGCTGTGGTATTGCTCGAAGGGCGCGAAACCCGGGCTCACGATGTTGGTCATGTCCTGGTTGCCGGTCAGGCGCCTGGCCGCGCCGAAGTCCAGCAGCACCGGCGTGCCGTCGGCGCGGATGTAGATGTTGTCCGGCTTGATGTCGCGATGCAGGAAGTTCACCTTGTGCACCGCCTCCAGGCCGTCCATCAGCGGGTAGACGATCTTCAGCAGGCCTTGCTGGTCCAGTGCGGGCTGCTTGGCCAGCCAGCGCTTGAGCGGGTCGCCCGACTCGTACTCCATGACGATGTAGGCGGTGCCGTTTTCCTTGAAGTAGCGCAGCACCCGCACGATGTTGGGATGGCGAAACGAGGCCAGCGCGCGGGCTTCGTCCAGGAAGCGCTCCAGGCCCCACTGGAACTGGCCCTTGTTTTCGCCAGAGCGGACGTGGACCGACAGGTCGGCCGAACGCACGGCCAGGTCGCCCGGAAAATACTCCTTGATGGCCACCGGCAACTGCAGGTTGATATCCTGCGCCAGGTAGGTGATGCCGAAACCGCCGCCGCCCAGCATTTTTTCAATGCGGTATTCAAAGACGGTCTGCCCCGGCGCCAGGGCGGCCACATCCCCGCTTCCCGGGGCGTCGGGCCGCACGGGCAGGGTTCGGGTCTTGTCTTCGGGCTCGGTCATGCGTCCGGCATTGTGGTGGGCGGGTGATCGCTCGGTCAGTCGCCGCGGTCAATCATCTGCATGGCTTTTTCCAGGCTGCGGCGCATGCGGTTGAAGGAGCTGCCCAGCACCGCCACCTCGTCCTTGCCGCCGTCGGTGAATTCGGGCACCTCGAAGTCGCCGGTGCTGACCTTGTCGGCCGCCTGCGACATGCGGCGTATGGGCCGCACGATGAGCCAGCTCAGCATCAGGTTGAGCACCACGAAGACCACCACGAATACCGCGGCCAGCGAGGCCATGAAGGTCTTGAAGGTGCGCTCGGCGTTGCGGATGGGAATCTCCATGGGCACCGTCACCACCTGCGCGCCTATGATTTCATTGTGTTTCCAGCCGAAGCCGTTGGCCTCGCCGTAGATCTTGATCATGCTGGCCGGCGCGGCGGCCGGCACACTGTGGCACTGCAGGCAGGCCGCGTTGGTGATCTGTATGGGCTTGGCGATATACAGCAGCCGGCCCGTGGCCGCGGCGCGCTCCGAGATCAGCTCTTTCGAGTCGGCGTTCTGGCGGAACTGCTGGACGATGTCGGCTTCCCAGTCGGTGGCGCGGTCGCGCGGGTTGGTCGGGTTCAGCGTCGCTTCCTTGTAGCCGTAGTCCCGGTACTTCTTCTGGATGTGGCCCAGGGTTTCGGTGGCGGCGTAGGCCGGCACGGTTTGCGGCAGGAAGACCTCCTCGAGCTGCTTGTCCAGGTGCGGCTTGATCTGCTCGACCGTGTAGGCGCGCACCGAGAGGGCGGTGTCCATCATGAGCCGTGCATTGCGCAGGACTTCCTCGCGGGCGTTTTCCTGCAGCAGCTGGCGCGATATGAACCCGGCGGCGCCGAAGCCTGCCAGGAACACCACGATCAACACCAGATTAAATTTAAGCCTCAATCCCATAGTGCCCCCAACTGTGCGCGTGATTGCGGAAACGTCCTGCCCTGCAGGATCAACAAATTGTTACTATTTTAGACTTACCCAGCCCGCATTGTGACCGCCGGTCGGCCCCTGTGCACCGGTAGTAATGCCTAAGAAGCTATTAACGCTCTAAACAGGGCTCCGTGGCGACCGTCAACAGCTTGCAGGGCTGCAGTGATAATCCCTTGCATGTCATCTACCCCCAAAGTCCTTTTTGGCTTCCATGCTGTCGGCGTGCGCATCAAAACCGCGCCCAAGTCCGTTCTGGAGGTGTTTTTCGACGCTTCGCGCCGCGATGCGCGCATGCGCCAGTTCATGGACCGGGCCCGCGAGGCCGGCATACGGTTGATCGAGTCCGACGGCCTGCGCCTGGCCAAGATGTGCGGCAGCCACGGCCACCAGGGGGTGGTGGCCCGGGTCGACGCGCTGGCCCAGGTCAAGTCGCTCGATGAGCTGCTCGAGCAGCTCGAGGAGGCCGGTGTTGCCCAGCCGCTGCTGCTGGTGCTGGACGGCGTGACCGACCCCCACAACCTGGGCGCCTGCCTGCGCGTCGCCGACGGCGCCGGCGCCCATGCCGTGATCGCCCCCAAGGACCATGCGGCCGGCATCAACGCCACCGTCGCCAAGGTGGCCAGCGGCGCGGCCGAGACCATGCCTTATTTCATGGTCACCAACCTGGCCCGCACCCTGGGCGAGCTCAAGGAACGCAACATCTGGTGCATAGGCACCAGCGACGACGCCGAAAAAACCATTTACGACGTGGACCTGAAAGGCCCGGTCGCCCTGGTGCTGGGCGCCGAAGGCGAGGGCATGCGCCAGCTCACGCGCAAGACCTGCGACGAGCTGGTCAGCATCCCCATGCGCGGCGCGGTCGAAAGCCTCAATGTGTCCGTGGCCAGCGGCGTCTGCCTCTACGAAGCCTTGCGCCAGCGGCGCTGAAGCTCGCCCGCCTCAGACCAGCCCGTACCAGCCCAGCAGCGCGCCCGCGCCCAGCAGCCACAGCAAATGGATGCGGGTGCGCCAGACGATGATGGCCGAGGCCGCCGTCAACAGCCATACCGGCCAGTCCTTCAGCGAACTGCCGTTGGCGCCGGCCAGAATCCAGCTGGTGGCGATCAGCAAGGCCACCACGATGGGGCCCATGCCCTGCTTGAAGGCACGCACCGCCCGCAGCTCGCGGTTGCGATGGCCCCACTGCGCGGCCGTGTAGGTCAGCGTGGTGCTTGGAATCAGGATGCCCAGCAGCGCCAGGAACACGCCCAGCAACCCGCTGAGCATGCCGCCGGCGTTCAGGCCCACATTCCAGCCCATCAAGGCGATGAACAGCACATTGGGCCCCGGCGCCGACTGCGCGATGGCGATGGAGGCGTTGAACTGCGCGTCGGTCAGCCAGTGCTGCTTGTCGACCAGGAAACGGTGCATGTCGGGCGCGGTGCTGATGGCGCCGCCCACCGAGAGCAGCGACAGCGAGAGGTAATGCAGGAACAGGTCAAACCATTCGCGCGCGCCAAAGGCCAGGTGCAGTGTTTGCAGCGGTTCGTTCATGGCGCGAGCTTTCGGTAGGCCAGCACGCAGGCCGCCAGGCCCAGGCTCAGCAGCACATAAGCCAGCGGGATGCGCAGCAGCGCGATGGACACAAAACACAGCAGGCCCAGGCCTATGCACAGCCGCAGGCCCAGCACGTTTTTCTTGAGCGCGCCGAAAAGCTTGAGGCCGGTCGCGCCTATCAGCCCGGCCGCCACCGCGGCCATGCCGCGCAGCGCGCCCGCCACGCCGGGGTGCCCGGCGAACTGGGCATACAGCACCGCCAGCAGCAGCACCAGCACCAGCGGCACCGTCAGCATGCCGGCCAGCGCCGCCAGTGCGCCCTTGAGGCCGAAATAGCGCCCGCCCACCATCAAGGACAGGTTCACCACATTGGGGCCCGGCATGATTTGCGCCACGGCCCAGTCCTCGATGAACTCTTCACGCGTCATCCAGCGTTTTTTCTCGACCAGCTCGCGCTGCACGACAGCGAGGACGCCGCCGAAACCCTGCAGGGCCAGCAGCGTGAATGAAACAAAGAGGTCGGTGAGGGATTTGGGTTGCGGATGCTCTTGCGCGGGCAGGGGGCTCATGCGCCGATTATCGCCGCGCATAACGCAATCCCCGGTGAGCGCGCAAGAAGCCGACGCGCTTCATCTGCTATTCAAACAATAGCCCGCTCTTCGTGGTTCACGAGGCCCCGGGCTGAAAACCTCCGGAACTTTTAAGGCTGTAGCCTTAAAGCTTTAGCGCCCAGGTCTCGCCCACCAGCTCGTGGCCAAAGCCCTGGTAGGGCTCGCTCTTGACCAGCTTGAAGCCGCGCTTGGCATAAATCGCACGCGCCGCCGCGAGGCAGCTGTTGGTCCAGAGCACCATTTTTTTGTAGCCCTTGCCGCGCGCGAAGGCGATGCATTCGTCCGACAACCGCCCGCCCAGGCCCAGGCCGCGCGCGCCCGGCGTGAGGATCAGCATGCGCAGTTGCGCCACCGTGGCCGACTTGCGCACCACAAACACCGCGCCTACGCGCTCGCCGTCGAGTTCGGCGATCCAGCACTTCTCCCAGTCGGGCTGGTGATTCTTGAGGTACTTGCCCGCGATGTCGGCCACCAGCGCTTCGAACTCGCTGTTCCAGCCGTATTCGCGCGCATAGATTTCGCCATGCTGCTGCACCACCCAGCCCATGTCGCCGGGCCGCGGGTCGCGCAGCACCACGGTGCGCGTCGCCGCGGCCTCACCCGGGCCGGCCAGCAGGCGCTGCACCGTGCCCATTGCACTCACCACCTTGTGCTGGTCCTCAGGCGCCAGCGGGGCCAGCAGGGCGGCCGCCTCGTCGCGCGACTGCTGCTGCAGCGGCGCGAACACCTTGTGCCCGGCCTGCGTCAGCTTGAGCAGGCTTTGCCGCGCGTCGGCCGGCGAGGGCACGCGCGCCAGCCAGCCCTGGCTTTCAAAGCGCCGCAGGATGCGGCTCAAATAGCCCGCATCCAGCGACAAATCCCGCCCCAGCTCGGTCGCGGTAGGCTGGTCGCGGTGGGCCAGCTCGTAGAGTACCCGCACCTCGGTCAGCGAGAACTCGCTGCCCAGGTAAGGGTCCAGCACGCCTATGCGCTGGGTATAGAAGCGGTTAAAGCCGCGTATCGCCTTGATGTACGCCGTGGCGGCGACCGGTGCGGCCGCGGTGACGGACGTGGGGAGGGTGGGGGAGCCTGGTATAGCCATGCCAGCTATCGTCAAGCAATTGGTTGACAAAGTCAAGTAATTGGATTCCCCCAAATGCCCTCGATCCCGAAAACCCGGCTTCAGATCACCCTGCGCGGGGCCGCCGTGGCCGCGTCGCCGCTGTTGGGCGCGCCCGTCGGTTCTATCAGCAGCAGCTGCGCCTCCTGTGCCGCGCGCGGCCGGTGCCGCACGCCGCGCGGCACCACGTAAAGCTGGCCGGGCTTGAGGATCACGGTAGGGCTGCCTTCGATGTCGATGTGCAGTTCCCCCTTGAGCACCAGAAAGAAATCGTCGCTGTCGGGGTGCGAATGCCAGCTGTACTCGCCCTGCACCTTGACCACCATCACGTCGTGGCCGTTGAATTCGCTCACGGTGCGCGGCTGCCAGTGGCCCTCAAAGCTCGCGAGCTTGGCCTGCAGGTCTATGGCGTCTGTTTTCACGGAAAACTCCTCTTGCGTTGTGTCGGAAGAAAGGAGTCTGCTTGTCCGCGCCTGCCGCGTCTTGTACGATTGTTTCATGCACCATGCCCAGCCACCCACTGCCCAGGACTGGGCGCGCTTTCGTCCCGGCGCGCTGGCCGGCGTGACGCAGATGAAGGCCCACTTCACTGAACATACGTTTGAGCGCCACAGCCACGAAACCTATTCCATAGGCGTCACCGCCTCCGGCGTGCAGACCTTCCACTGCGGCGGCACGCTGCACGCCAGCCTGCGCGGCGACGTCATCCTCTTCAACCCCGACGAGCCGCACGACGGCCAGCGCGGCACCCAGGAGGGCTTTGGCTACAGCATGCTGTATGTGGCGCCGCAGGTGGTCGATGAATGCCGCGACAAGGAGGCCGGCCTCGACATGGCCGCCTACTTCCGCCAGCCCGTGGTGCGCGACGCGGCCATGGGCCGCGCGCTGGCGCGAGCCATAGGCGCGGCCGGCCAGGCCCAGGAGTCGTTGCGCGCCGAAGAACTTACGCGCGACGTGCTGGTGCGGCTGCTGCAGCGTTACGGCGAGCGGCGCAGCGCGGGCGAGGGCGGCAAGGCCGCCGGCGCGGCCCGCATGGCCCGCATACGCGACTACCTGCGCAGCCACTACGACCAGGACATCACGGTGGACGCCCTGGCGCGCGAGGCCGGCCTGTCGCGTGTGCACCTGACCCGTGCCTTCGCCCGCCAGTTCGGCGTGCCGCCGCACATTTACCTCAATGCCGTGCGCCTGGAACGCGCCCAGTCGGCCATGCTGGCCGGCCGGGGCCTGGCCGAAGTGGCCGCCGCCTGCGGCTTTGCCGACCAGAGCCATTTCAGCCGGCGTTTCAAGGGCAGTGTGGGCTTGGCGCCTGGGGCCTGGTTGCGGCAGATGAAGCATGGGCGCTAGCCAAACCATGCCACCCTAGTCCATTGTGAGGAGGCCGCTCACGGCCCGCGCCCCTAGAATCGCATGCAGGAGTGGCCCTTCCATTCTCAAGAAGCGATCCAGGAGGAGTTTGCCGATGCGTTCAGTTCCCCTCATTGCGGCAGCGGCCGTGTTGCTCGCGGCCTGCGCGAGCCAGCCCTCTGCGGAGTTCATGGATAAGGCCGCCGGCGAGCGAATCTATGGTGTGGTGGTCTCACTGTCGGACGTCCCGGACAGCGACATCTTGGCCGGCAGTGCATGTGTGCGGCGTGACATTGTGTGTGCCATGTCCCTGCGGGCCAGGGAGAACCAGTACGCGGCGCTCGCTGTCTCCGGCCGCAATGTGGTGGGCAAGGTCCTGGTCCCGACCGGCATGGGGTTTAGTCCCGGGGACATCTTGCAAGCTGAGGTCTCGCGCGACCCGGCTCGCCCGTCCAGGTATACCGCCATGGGTGTGAGGTCACCTCAGCGCAGCCCCAACTGCGATTGGGTGGATGGCAGTGTTTCCGCGGGCAAGGGTGGTGTCGTCTGTTTTGGCTGGTCTTATAAAAGCCTGCTTTGACCCGCGCACGCAGATGGTGACGGAAGATCAATTCACACAGGTGCGCCCGGCGTCAAAGTGTCCATTGCGGTCATTGCCAAGGCGTGACGGCGTCGCTTCCTGAATCGGCCAAGCCATCAAGCGTAGTGCCCAAATATGTACGACACCCATTTCCTGCCAAGCGCCATCTTCCTGCTTTCAGCGCTTGGCATTGCGGCCTATCTTCTGTACGCGCGGCGCCATCCGGCTGCTTCCCGCGTCGAGTTGGCGATGCGGCAGTTTCTGGACAGCGTTGTCCACGCCGGGGACGCGCGTTTCGCATTTGAAGGCCGTCACGCCGTCATCGTGCGCAAGGATGAAGATACAAGCAACGGCGAGCACACAAGCTATATCCTGACCATTTATGCCAGAAACCCCTATGGCGAATACTTCTCTTTCAGGTCGGATGGCCACAAGCCCTCCGTCCGCCATCTGGAGCATCGCCTGGCGCGCATCATCCTGAAGCATGAATACCTGGCCCCCGAGGCGGCGGGCCGTTCCAAGGAGACAGCGGATGAGAATTGATTTCTCCAGAAGTGCGGACCAGGTTGTCAAAGACCTGACCCGCAATGAGACCCTCTTTATCCTTGCCGGCATGGCGATTGCCTTTGCTGCCGAGGTGCTCCACGCGTATTGCATGCCCAACGTTTCGATCTGGACCGTGCGTGGCCTGTTCTTTCCGGTTATCAGCGTGGCCTCGCTTCTGGCCATGGTGTCTTCCATCGGCATGCAGAACTCACTGAAAGAGCGCGGAGCCCCTCATGCCGTGGAAAGCCGCAGGCAATGCGTTCAGTTTTTGATTAACGCCAACGATATCGAAGGAATGCGGCTTTTGAAAGGCGTTGGAATTGCGGCCAATATTTATTGCGCTGCCTTTGGCATCATTGCAGGGATCTGCATCGCATCTTTTGTGAATCCATGATTGACGCCTTCGCCGTCCTCTGCTGCTTTATCGGCGGCCTGTTCCTCTTTGGCGCCTGGAAGCTGCTGATTTCCAGGCATGAGCCGGACATCCAGACCCAGCCCGTGAGCTGGACGGACATCCTTCTGGAGTTGCTCACGGACGGCGGCTGGATAGAGTTCACCGCGGTGGATCGCTTTACCGCGGTCCTTGTGCTGTTTCTGATTGGTATGTTTTTCCTCTGGAGCGGGCTGTATATCGGGCTGGCATGGGGCGATGTCGTTGTGGTGTGATGCCGAAACGCACCAGGTGCGAAGCCGCCTGTTCTGGTGTCTTTGGCCGAAAGCTGTCCATTGCGGCGATGGCCGAGGCCGGATAAAACGATGACGACAAACTCTATCCCTTTGCCCATGACAAACATCACCGTTGAATACCGCCACAACTACCCGCTGGACCCGCTTGACGTCGTGCGCGTCTTCGACCAGTCCGGCCTCAAGCGCCCGACGGGCGACCTGCCCCGGATCGCGCGCATGTTCTCCGTGCCCAGCCTGGTGCTGTCGGCCTGGGTGGGCGATGAGCTGGTGGGCCTGGGCCGCTCGCTGACCGACTACGCTTATTGCTGCTACCTCTCGGACCTCGCCGTCGACAAAAAGTACCAGGGTGCCGGCATAGGCAAGGAGCTCATCCGGCGCACGCGGGCCGTGATTGGCGACCAGGTGTCGCTGATACTGCTCTCCGCGCCCGACGCCATGTCTTACTACCCGGCGCTGGGCTTTGAGCCAGCCAGCAGTGCGTTTCTGATCCGGCGAAAGTACTAAGGCCAGGCACTGCAGCCGGCCCGCAAGCGCTTGCGGGCTTTGGAACGCGGCGTTCTCCTACAGAATGTTACTTTTGGCTTGGCTATATTGAAGTGGCGACCCCATCCGGGGGCCGCACTCACTCCTCTGGATTTACCAGTTCAAGGCCCGGGCCACCCGGGTTTCTTTTTGTCCGGGCCCTTTGTGATGCCGTATTTGTACGCAGCCAGCTCAAGCTTCATGCCGCACACCTGCGAGCCGATGGCCGGGGCGGGAGACCGAGCGCCGTGAGCCAGCATACCGTCCTGCCCGTGGATTCCGTCAGCATCGAACGCTTTCGCCTGCTGGTCGATTCCGTGGTGGACTACGGGATCTTCATGCTGGATCCGGACGGGCACGTGGTGTCATGGAATGCCGGTGCAACCCGCATCAAGGGCTATACCGCCGAAGAGGTGCTGGGGCGGCATTTCTCCATGTTTTATACGGACGAGGCGCGGGCCACCGGCTGGCCCCAGCAGGAACTGGCCTTCGCCAAAAAGAGGGGCCGCTTCGAGGACGAGGGCTGGAGGGTGCGCAAGGACGGCTCGCGCTTCTGGGCCAATGTGGTCATCACCGCGCTGACCGACCCGGACGGGACCCATGCGGGATTCGCCAAGGTGACCCGCGACCTCAGCGAAAGGCGCAGGCAGGAGCAGGCCCTGCGCGAAAGCGAAGAGCGGCTGCGCTTGATGGTGGAGGGCGTGCAGGACTATGCGATCTTCATGCTGGACCCCGAGGGCATCATCCAGAGCTGGAACACCGGCGCGCAGATCCTCAAGGGCTATACCGCCGCCGAAGCCATAGGCCGGCACTTCCGCATGTTTTACCGGCCCGAGGAGCTGGCGCTGGGCATGCCCGAGAACGAGCTGCGGACGGCGCTGGAAAAAGGCCGCGCCGAAGAGGAGGGCTGGCGCGTGCGCAAGGACGGCACCCGGTTCTGGGCCAATGTGGTCATCACGGCCATCCGCGATGCCGAAGGGCAGTTGCGCGGCTTCGCCAAGATCACCCGCGACATGTCCGAGCGCCGGCGGCTCGAGGAGCTGGAGCGCTCCAGCCGGCGCATGAATGAATTCCTGGCCATGCTCGCGCATGAGCTGCGCAACCCGCTGGCACCCATACGGAACGCCGTCACCGTGCTGCAGCTTGAGCCCGCGCCCAGCCCGGTCGTCAAAAACAGCCGCGAGATGATAGACCGCCAGCTCACCCATATGACACGGCTTGTCGACGACCTGCTGGACGTCGGGCGCCTGAGCACGGGCAAGATACATCTCAAGAAAGAAAACGTGCTCTACAACCAGGTCCTGAGCCGGGCCGCGGAGGCCATGCGTCCCATGATGGACGCCAGGCACCACACTTTCTCCCTGGAGCTGCCGCAGGACGACGTCTATGTGGACGCCGACAGCATACGGCTGACCCAGGTGATCCAGAACCTATTGACCAACGCGGCCAAGTACACGCCGTCGGGCGGGCGTATCACGCTGCGCTGCTGGACGGAAGGCGCCCAGGTGTGGACCGAGGTGCTAGACACCGGGCTGGGCCTCACGAAGACCGCGATCCAGGAGATTTTTGAGTTGTTTTCCCAGGGCGACATGCAGTCGGCCGCCAAGGAAAGCGGCCTGGGCATAGGCTTGACGCTGGCCAAGTCGCTGGTGGAAATGCATGGCGGCGTGCTCAGCGCCGAGAGCGAGGGCCCCGACAGGGGAAGCCGCTTCAAGTTCTCAATTCCCGGGGCCAGCGCAGGCAGGCCGGTGACGGCCGATGAGCCCGCCAAAAAATTCCTGGTTGTTGACGACAACCGGGATGCGGCCGACAGCCTCGCGGAAGTGCTCCGGCTCCTGGGGCATTCGGCCAAGGTTGCTTACAACGGGCCCGACGCGCTGGAGATCGCAAAAACCTACAGGGCGGACGCCGCGCTGGTCGATATCGGCATGCCGGGCATGAATGGCTTTGAAGTCGCCAGCGAGCTGCGCGGTTTGCCTTACGGCCCGGGCATACTCATTGCGGCCATCACGGGTTACGGCCACGAGGACGACAAGAGCCGGACCCTGGCCGGCGGCTTTGACTGCCACCTGGTCAAGCCTGTCGATTTCCCGGCCCTGGAAGACCTGATCCAGCGCCTGGACTGAGTCGGCAAGGCGCCTAGCGGGGCAGGGGCGCGTCCGCCAGCAGCCTGCCCATGGCCTGCTCGAATGCGGCGTCTTCCCTGCATTGCTCGATTTCCGCGGCCGTCGGCGCGGGGCCGGTACCCTGCTGGTGCGCGGCCATCTTCGCCGCCAGGCTGTTGTGGCGCTGCTCACGCGCGGCACTGTCGGCGTGCCGGGTTTTCTCGAGGGCGGCATCCCCGGGAAGGGGCAAACGGGTGGGCAGAACGGCGGGCATGTGTTTCCTTGGGTGTTGACTGAATACTGACAGGTCAGGCGCCCGCGCGCCATGTCATTTTGCACAGCTTCGCTGGGTAGTTTCCCGAGGACCGACGCCGGGCTGGTGAATGCGCAATAAGTCACGGGCCTGCCCCGCGCCCAGTACCTCCATCCGCGTACCCCATTTGTGCAACATACAGGCCGGCCCTGCCTCACTACCATGCACCGCACAGTTCATCCGGCCGCGCATCCACAGTGGTCCGTCAAAGGATGTCTGCCTCGAAGCTGCATGGCTCCCATGAGGTCTTTATCGCGTGCCTTCAAAGGAGGAAACCAGATGTCCGGATTCAGAACGTTCAACCACACCCACCAACCCATGTGGGTCACCATCTACACCGTGGGTCGCGGTTTTAAGGAAGATTGGGGCAATGTCGATGCGGGAATATTCCGCGACTGGAATAGCGGAACCTACCTTGACGGGTCTGGGCCCATCCGATCCCTACGAACGGGTTCTGCTTGGAGGCGACTCCGGTGTTTATTGATCCAAACCCCTGGTCCGCACCGACAACTTTCTCGATGTGCCCGTATGGATCACGATCTACACCGGCCCGGGGCAGACAAAAACGGATTACGGTGACGTCGAGAAAGGCGCCACGCGCGATTGGTCTTCGGGTGTGCAGGGTGAGTATTCAAGCCATTCGATTCTGACCGTGCTCGCGGAATGGACGCCTATTGCCGCGCCCCTGGACAGGACACTCCAGGCGGCACCCCCGGCGAAGCAGGCGTCCCTCAAGACCAGCCGGGTGTTTGGCTTGAAGGCAAACGGCGTCGCCCACCTGCGCCTGGAAATGAAGGATGGAAAAGTGACCTGGACGAATGTGGGTGGGGAATAAGCCCTTGGTGGGAGCTCCCGTGGCCGTGTGGGATTAAGCCATCAGCGGCCCGGGCTGGTTTTCGCACCGGAAAACAGGAACTAATTTCGGTGAAAAATTCCCTTTATTCCCGAGGCTGTTGACGCGCTCCTGCCATAACGCATCATCCTCCCATCGCTGATTCACCTGCCTTGCAGGACTCACATCACAAGCCATGGGCACGTTTACTTCCCAGCCGGAACTTCCTGAAAAAGTAGCGCTCGCTTTTGTCGATGCCACGGCGGCGCGGTGGTCGATCCCGCAGGTTGAACTCTATGAAAAAGAGGCTCTGGTGATGGTGACGGTTGAAACACTGCCATCAGACGGGAAAGAAGTTGATGTGGCCGTCAAACAAGCCGTTGCGCGGGCGCTCAACAAACTGATCCCCCCTGACTCCGACCACAAGCTGGGGCTTTGGATGGTGGTCTTTTGTTGCGAGGGCCATGTGTATGACACGATTCATCCGAGTGAGTTTAATGATTGAACAAGTCGTGAATTCCGGTCTCCCGTAAGCATCCCGACATCACTCATCAGTCCTCTATTTGTAGGGTGTGCGTGATTCCTTCTCCCTCTAGCATCACATCAAACAGAACTTCCGGGAGGGGTAAAAATGCGCAGATTCGCTGTATGGACGCTGTTCGTGCCTTTGCTGTTCGCTGGTTGTGCGATTTCTCCGCAAGAGCCGGGAACCGTGCTCATCCGTCCTTCGAATGAGAAGCACTATCTTGTTACCACGCTGGAATCGCAAAAAGCAGCGCTGAGCCAGCAGGCGCTGATGCATTGGGAGTATGCGGTGATGAGTGAGAATGCCTATCACCGAAGTGATGTATTCCCGATAGGCGAGGCGCAGCGGGAGCGCCTTTCCCTCTGCAACACCGAAAAGATGAGCGCGGAAAAATTGCTCGCCATTGTCAAGCGAGCCGATCCTCGTGAGAAGTTCGCGGAATTCGCAAGCGACGGAGCGCAGACTTTGTTGGCGCGGGCCAAATGGACCGAGTGGAAAGATTTTTTCATGTCGGACGAAACCTGGTGCGCGGCTGTCCGGGAGGGGCTGGCCTTCAAGGTTTACGAGCGCGCGGACCCGCTGGATGGCGTGCCCGTTGTCGTTATCAGCTTCAGGGGGACGGTGTTCAACTATGGTGTCAACTGGCGCGCGAATCTGCGCTGGTTCGGGCAGCAGCTTACCGATTATCCCGATGCCAATGAGGTCGTCCGTACCATGGTTGCAGACGAGTTCGCGGCAGAACTGATCCGCAGGCACCCCGGATTGCTGGAGAAAAAGGATGGCCTTCGAATTGTCATAACGGGACACTCGCTGGGTGGAGCGCTCGCCCAGCAAATGGCATATGCATTTCCACCCGCCAGGTTTTCTCTTGAACAATATCCGTCTCTCAGGACCACAAAAGTCGTGGTCTTTGACTCATCGCCCGTGAACGGTTGGGTCTCTGTTGATCCGGGACTTCGGGAACGCAATGCAGGTGGGCTGGAGGTGACGCGGGCCTTTCAGCACGGCGAGGGCCTGGCCTATCTGAGGCTGGTACTTGGGTATTTTTATCCAGTATCGGATGGCCGTTGTGATCTCGAAGGGAAGAACTGCCGGGAGCCAAAAATCAGCGAGGTACGGTATTTCGTTGAATGCCCTCCCAAGCAAGTCAGTCAAGAGGGAAAGAGCTTGCTGTCGATCTTGAGCGTACCGGTTGAGAAACACTCGATGCAGCTTCTGGCTTGCGGGATCGCAAGCGCTGCGGGGCAAAAACCCTCAAATTATCCTTAGCTTGCCGATTGGTACGCTTGCAGGGAGAGGGCGAAGAGCATCCGTTTGCGCCCTTTAAACCGACATCCCCCCAGACACCTCGATCACCGCCCCATTGACATAACTCGCCTCGTCGCTCGCGAGGAAGGCGTAGACATTGGCAATCTCCTCGGGCCGGCCCAGGCGCTTGAGCGGTACATGAGCTTCCATTTCCTTGAGGACTTTTTCGGGGATGGTGTCCAGGATGTGTGTGGCGACAAAACCCGGCGCGACGGCATTGACGCGCACGCCCTTGGGGCCCAGTTCGCGGCTCCAGGTTTTGGTGAAACCGATCACGCCGAACTTGCTGGCGGCATAGTTGGTCTGGCCGAAGTTACCGTAGATGCCGACGACGGAGCTCGCATTGAGGATCACGCCGCTGCCCTGGGCCACCATGGTGTCGGCCACGGCCTGCGCGCAGTGAAAAACGCCGCGCAGGTTCACGTCGATCACTTTGTCGAATTGTTCCAGCGTCATTTTCTGCAGGCGCGCGTCCTGGGTGATGCCGGCGTTGTTGACCAGCACGTCGATACGGCCGAACTGGTCTTTGACCTTGCCGACCACGGCGTCGACCATGGCGCGCTGGGTCACGTCCATCACAAATCCAACGGCCTGGGCGCCCAGGCCCTGGCACTGTTTGACGGCGTCATCGACGCCGGCCTGCCTGACGTCGCAGACGATGACGGTTGCCCCTTCTTTCGCGAACTTGAGGGCGGTGGCCAGGCCTATGCCCTGGGCGGCGCCGGTGATGAGGCTGATCTTGTTCTGGAGTCTTGGCATGAAATGGTCGGGTGAGGTGAATAAAAAGGGGAGGGTGCCGTTCAATACACCGGCTGGTGTTTGCGGATCGTATCCTTGACTGTATCGGCCAGCGCAAAGCCAGGCCCGAATTTGGCGGCCAGCTCGCCGCAGCGCGCGATAAAAGTGTCAATACCCATGCCGTAGATGAATTGCATGGCGCCACCCGTCCAGGCCGGAAAGCCGATGCCGAAGATGGAGCCAATGTTGGCGTCGTGCACGGTGGTGAGCACGCCTTCGCTGAGGCAGCGGGCAGTCTCCACGGCCTGGCGGTAGAGCAGGCGGTCCTTGAGTTCCTGGATGTCCCAGGCCATGCCGGGTTTCTCGAACAGGGGCTTGAGTTCGGGCCATAGCTGCTTTTTCGCGCCGGGCTCGCTGGGATAGTCGTAGAAGCCGCCACCGGCCGCGCGGCCCGGGCGCTTCAATTCCTTCACCATGCGCTCGACCAGCAGCTCGCCCGGCGTGGCGGTATAGCGCTTGCCTTCGGCGCTGAAGTCGGTGCGGGTCTGGTCCAGCACGTGCACGCTCAGCGAGAGCGCGGTTTCATCGAGCACGGCCAGCGGGCCCACCGGCATGCCGGCCTGGATGCCGGCGTTCTCGATGGCTGCGGCCGGTATGCCTTCACCCAGCATGGCTGCGCCTTCCATCACAAAGGTGCCGAAGGTGCGGCTGGTGTAAAAGCCGCGCGAGTCGTTGACCACGATGGGGATCTTGCCCAGGGCCTGCACATAGTCGAAGGCGCGGGCCACGGTTTCGTCGTCGGTCTGCTTGCCGCGGATGATCTCGACCAGCTTCATTTTGTCGACCGGGCTGAAGAAGTGGATGCCTATGAATTTTTCGGGTTTGTCGCTGGCCGTGGCCAGGCTGGAGATCGGCAGGGTGGAGGTGTTGGAGGCAAAAAAGCCGCCGGGTGCGAGCAGGGGTTCGGCCTCCTGCGTGACCTTGGCCTTGAGGTCGCGCCGCTCGAACACGGCTTCGATGATGAGTTCGCAGCCGGCCAGGTCGGCGGCCTGGCCGGTCGCGGTGATGCGCGCCAGCAGGGCACTTTGTTCGGCGGCCGTCATGCGGCCTTTCTCGACGCGGGGCGCGGTGATCTTGCTGCTGTAGGCCTTGCCGGCCTCGGCCTTCTCCTGGCTGACGTCCTTGAGCACGGTGTTGATGCCCCGGCTGGCCTGGGCATAGGCGATGCCCGCGCCCATCATGCCGGCGCCCAGGATGCCAACCTTGCCGGGCCTGAATTTCGGCATCCGGGGCGGGCGCGACTGCCCGCTCTTGATGGCGTTCATGTTGAAGAAAAAGGTGTTGATCATGGCCTTGGCGTTGCTGCCGGTCATGAGCCTGGCGAGGTAGCGGCTTTCGATGCGCAAAGCGGTTTCCAGGTCCACCTGCGCGCCTTCGACCATGCAGGCCAGGATGGCTTCGGGCGCGGGGTAGAGGCCGCGCGTCTGCTTTTTGAGCATGGCGGGCGCGACGCTGAGGGCTGCGGCGATCTTGGGGTTGGCCGGTGTGCCGCCGGGGATCTTGTAGTCCTTCGCTTCCCAGGGGTGCTGCGCCTGGGGGTTGGCGGCCAGCCAGGCCAGGGCCTTGGCGCGCAACTCGCCCGCGTCGGCCACGAGTTCATGCACCAGGCCCAGCTCCAGCGCCTGGCGCGGGCCAAAGGTCTTGCCTTCGACCAGGTAGGGCTGCGCGCCCATCAGGCCCAGGTGGCGCGTCATCTTGGTCACGCCGCTGGCGCCGGGCAGCAGGCCCAGGGTCACCTCGGGCAGGCCGAACTGGGTCTTGGGGTCGTCCACCGCCACGCGGTAGTGGCCGACCAGCGCGACCTCCCAGCCGCCGCCCAGCGCCGTGCCGTTGAGGTAGCTGGCCACGGGAATGCCCAGGGTCTCCAGGGTGCGGAAGTTTTTCTTGACGCGTTCGACTTCGGCATAGGCCTTGGGTGCATCGGCCGGCGTGAGGCGCATGACCGCTTTGAGGTCGGCGCCGGCAAAAAAGGTCGATTTGGCCGACGCCAGGATGATGCCCTTGAGCGATGCCTTGTCTTTCACGACCTGGGCGGTGACTTCGCCGAGGTCCTCCTGCCACTGCAGGCACATGGTGTTGACGGGGGAGTTGGGCTCGTCAAAGGTGATGCTGGCAATGCCGTCGCTGACTTCGTAGTGGATGGTGTTCATAGCAGGCGCAGGGAAAGGTGGGTCTTCGCGGGAAACACCGCGGAACCGGCTTTGCCGGGCCGCTGGTGTTGCCCCCTTGAGGGGGAGGCGGCTGCGCAGCAGACGCTTCGGGGGGGAGTCATATCCTTTCCACAATGGTCGCGATGCCCATGCCGCCGCCCACGCACAGTGTGGCCAGGCCGTAGCGCAGCTTGCGCCTGTGCAGCTCGTCGACCAGGGTGCCCAGGATCATCGCGCCGGTGGCGCCCAGCGGGTGGCCCATGGCGATAGCGCCGCCGTTCACATTGACCTTGTCATGCGGCACCTTCATCTCTTTCATGAAACGCATCACCACAGCGGCAAAAGCCTCGTTGACCTCGAACAAATCGATCTGGTCCACAGAGAGGCCGGCCTTGGCCAGGGCCTTGCGCGTGGCCGGCATGGGGCCGGTCAACATGATGGTCGGGTCGGCGCCGCTGAGGGCGGCAGCGACGATACGGGCGCGCGGCTTGAGGCCGTGGGTTTTGCCGGCGGCCTCGGAGCCCACCAGCACGGCAGCCGCGCCGTCGACGATGCCGGAGGAATTGCCGGCATGGTGCACATGCTGTATGCGTGCGACCTGGGGGTAGCGCTGCAGCGCCACGGCGTCAAAACCCATGTCACCCAGCTGGTCGAAGGCCGGCTTGAGCGAGGCCAGGCCTGCTAGCGTGGTCTGCGGCTTGATGAATTCGTCCTCGCCCAGGATGGTCTGGCCCAGGAAGTCCTTGACCGGCACGATGGAGCCGGCGAAGTAGCCGGCGGCGCGGGCCTTGGCTGCGCGCTGCTGGCTTTCGAGCGCGAAGGCGTCCACGTCGGCGCGGCTAAAGCCTTCGAGCGTGGCGATCAGGTCGGCGCCTATGCCTTGCGGCACAAACAGCGTGGCGCTGTTGGTTTCGGGGTCTTGCGCCCAGGCACCGCCGTCGGCGCCAATCGGCACGCGGCTCATGCTTTCAACGCCGCCGGCCACTACCAGCTCTTCCCAGCCGGAGCGCACCTTCTGCGCGGCCAGGTTGACGGCCTCCAGGCCCGAGGCGCAAAAGCGGTTGACCTGCACGCCCGAGGCGCGGAAGTCCCAGCCGGCCTTGAGCGCAGCCACCTTGGCGATGACGGCGCCTTGCTCGCCCACGGGCGAGACCACGCCCATGACCACGTCGTCGACGGCGGCGGTATCAAAGCCGTTGCGTCGCTGCAGGTCGGCCAGCACGCCGGCCAGCAGGTTGACGGGCTTGACCTCATGCAGGCTGCCGTCTTTTTTGCCTTTGCCGCGCGGCGTGCGGATGGCGTCATAGATAAAGGCTTCTGTACTCATGGGGTTTTCCTCGGGGGAGGGCAGGGATGATTCGGAGGCGGGCAAGGAGGCTCATGCAGTATATTCATTTCACAAAGCAGACGCTTTGTATAAATACTCCAGGTTTTCCCCACAGGTGACACCATGATCGAACGCAGCCTTTTCAGCTCCGACCACGAAGCCTTTCGTGATGCTTTTCGCCGCTTTATGGACAAGGAAATCGCGCCCTTCCACGAACAGTGGGAAGAGCAGGGTTATGTGGACCGCAAGGTCTGGAACAAGGCCGGCGAAAACGGCTTTTTGTGCATGACCATGCCCGAGGAATACGGCGGCGCCGGCGCCGACAAGCTGTATTCGGTGGTCCAGATGGAGGAACTGGGCCGCGGCGGCTTTACCGGCATCGGCTACAGCCTGCACAGCGAGATCGTCGCGCCTTACATCCTGCATTACGGCACCGAGGCGCAGAAGAAAAAATACCTGCCCAGGCTGGCCAGCGGCGAGATGGTGGGCGCCATCGCGATGAGCGAACCCGCGGCCGGCTCGGACCTGCAGGGCGTGAAGACCACGGCGCTCAAGCAGCCCGACGGCAGCTATCTGCTCAACGGCAGCAAGACCTTTATCACCAACGGCTGGCATGCCGACCTGGTCATTGTGGTGGCCAAGACCGATCCGGCCGCCGGCGCCAAGGGCACCAGCCTGATGCTGGTGGAGCGCGGCATGCCGGGTTTTGAGACCGGCAAGCGCCTCAAGAAGCTGGGCATGAAGGCGCAGGACACTTCGGAGCTGTTCTTCACCGACGTCAAGGTGCCGGCCGAAAACCTGCTGGGCGGCCAGGCGCATGAGAACCGCGGCTTTATCTGCCTGATGGAACAACTGCCCTGGGAGCGTATGCAGATCGCCATCACCGCCGTGGCCTCGGCCCAGGCCGCGATCGACTGGACGCTGGCCTACGTGAAGGAACGCAAGGTCTTCGGCCAGCCGGTGGCCAGCTACCAGAACACGCGCTACACCCTGGCCGAATTGCAGACCGAGGTGCAGGTGGCGCGCGTGTTTGTCGACAAATGCGCGGAACTGGTGGCGCAGGACAAGCTGGACACCGCGACCGCCAGCATGGCCAAGTACTGGTGCACCGACCTGCAGTGCAAGGTCATGGACGAATGTGTGCAGCTCTTCGGCGGCTACGGTTATATGTGGGAATACCCGATCACGCGCGCCTATGCCGATGCGCGCGTGCAGCGCATTTACGGCGGCACGAATGAAATCATGAAGGAAGTGATTTCACGGGCCATGGGCCTGGGCGCGAAATAAACATTTGCGCAGCGCAAAAGCAAAAGCCGGCAGGCGCCGGCTTTTGCGAAGGCTGAGGCGCGGCTTTCAGTTGACGCGGCGCTCGATAACGATTTCCTCGACTTCCACGCGGCGGTTGGGTGCCAGGCAGGCGATCAGGTCCTTGAGCTTGCGGTCATGGCAGGTCACGACGGGGTTGCTTTCCCCTTTGCCGACGGCGGTCAGGCGGCCGGTGTTGACCCCTTTGCTGCCCAGGTAGCTCTTCACCGCGTCCGCGCGGCGCTGCGACAGTTTAAGGTTGTAAGCGTCCGAGCCGATGCGGTCGGTATAGCCCGTCACGGTGATGTTGCCGTTGAAATTGCCGCCCATCAGGGTTTGCGCGATCTGGTCAAGCTTGGGTTGCGGGCTTGCCAGTTCGGCGCTGTCAAAGGCAAACAGTTCGGTGGCCGACAGCGTCACCTTCTCGAAGCGTGCCGGCGCCGGAGGAGGTGGTGGTGGCGGTGCGGTGACCGTTGGCTCGGGCGCCGGTGGCGGGGTGTACTGCGCGGTCACGGGACGCGCCGGCTTGTCGAAGTAGTAGCTCAGGCCGACATTCACGGTGTTGGTGTTGGCGTGGTCAAAGCCGAAGGTATTGCCGCGAAGGTAAGTACGAGTCCGCCTCAGGTCTGCCTGCATGAACCACTGGTCGGACAGCCCCAGCTGGAAGCCCAGACCAAGGTTGAGGTAGGGCGATGTCTTGCTGGTATTGGGCAATTTGTCCCGCTCGGCGCCAATGCCGGCCAGCAGGAAGGGCCTGAAATTGCTGCTGCGGTTGAACATGTACAGCCCGTCCACGCCCAGCGTGTCCTGCTCAAAGCGCCGGCCGTTGTTGTTGGCGCGGGCTATGCTGCCGCCTATCTGCATGTCCCAGGAGGGAGAGACCGCCTTGCCGAAACGCAGGCCGAGGCCGCTGAGGTTCTTGTTGCCGTTGAACCGCGAGTCCGGGTCTACCACGGTGACCTGCGGCATGATGTACCAGGACGGGTTGGGGATGTCGTACATCGAGGGCGTGGTTTGCGCCATCAGGGCGCCGGGACTGAGGCAGGCCAGCAGGGTCGCTGCGGCAAGGGGCGCGAGATGGTTGAGCTTCATGGTTTCTCCGGAAAAGGGCGGTTTAGGTGTTGGTTCTTACGCCCGGCGTTTGTTTGTCCGGGCGTGTTGCAACACTACGCTTGCAAATTCCGCCGTATGTGAGACGTGGCGACTAGATGTCATGAGACAGCGCCTACGTCGCATGGCATAACCTGCACGGCGCACAGCCGTGCCGGCTGTGCGGGCGGGTTTTCTGCGCGGCTCTTACAGGTGCCGCGTTTCGGCGGGTTTGTTCCACCAGGCGTTGTTGCGCCCATCGGCGTAATTGACCGGCGCGTTGATGAGTTCCTCCGGCTCGGCATTGTCCAGGGCGGCGATGTTGATGGACACGTAGTCGCCGCCGATCTGCTCGATGTAACCCCGGCCGAAAGGGCGCACGCCGCAGTGCTTGCAAAACAGGTGATGGCCGCTTTTGGTGCCGAACTGGTAGTCGCTCAGTTCGCTTTCGCCGGCGAGGAGCCGGAAGGCGTCGGGCTTGATGATGGCGCCCCAGTTACGGGTTTTGGTACAGATAGAGCAATTGCAGCGGCCCGTGCCCTTGCTGAGGTCGATGTCGGCTTCAAAGCGGACGGCGCCGCAGTGGCAGCTTCCGGTATAGGTTTTCAGCATGGTGGCATTCCTTTCGGGCGGGCAGGTTGATGTTGGTGGTGATGGGGCGAATATGACAGAATGTTGTCATGTCTGGAAGTATAGTTAAACGACAGCATGCTGTCAAATCGGAGGCCGCCGCAGGCGAGGTCGAGCGCACGCCGGCCGCCAATACCCTGAGCTGGCTGGTGGTGCAGGTGATGCAGCTCAACGGCCTGTTGACGGCGGCCGGCGACGCGCTGGCGGCGCCGGCCGGGCAGACTTCGGCGCGCTGGCAGGTGCTGGCCGCGGTGGAGGATGCGCCGCTGTCGGTGGCGCAAATTGCGCGGGCCATGAATCTGACGCGGCAAAGCGTGCAGCGCGTGGCGGACTTGCTGGTGGAGGAGGGCCTCGCCGCCTATCAGGACAACCCGGCCCATGCGCGCGCCAAGCTTCTGCGGCTCACGCCCAAGGGCCGTAAAGCGCTGGGCACCATACAGTCGGGCCAAAAACGATGGGCCAATGCCCTGGCCGCGGGTATGGATGAAAGCCAGTTGCGTGCCGCGAGCGCCGTGCTGGGCCAGTTGCAACAGGCCTTGAGGGCGCAGGAAACCTTGCCGGAGTCCCCTCAGGAATAGCCGGGGACAGCCGTGCCTGCGCTTAGGACGGGTCTTTGCTGCGCGTGCGGCTGACAGCGCTGAAGATGCCTATGCCCAGGAAGATCAGCGCGCCTATGCCGATGTAAAGATGCGGCACGCCGGCTTCCACGGCGCCCCAGATGACACCGGCCAGGAAGATCACGAACCCGAGCATGTAAAGCGCAAAAGACATTTTTTTCTCCACAAAATGTTGTGCACCCACTGTGCGCGCCCAGGGGGTAGCACCCTATCGGGGAGAAGCGCTGATGCGTGTCAGCGCAGGCCTACCGCTCGTGAACGGGCTCGCCGGAAGTGTGCGGCGCCTGGTAAAGCGGCTGGCCCCGACCCGGGCGGCCATTGCCCACAATGCGGCCTGACGGATGCATGGGGCGCAGGTACTGGTGCAGCACCAGGGCGGCGGCCCCGACCGCTGAAGCGAGCAGGCCGTAGCGCGCGACACGCACCGTGGGAGCGCTGACGCCGGCATCGGTGGCGTAGTTTTGGAGCGTTTCCTGGGCAACCTTGACCATGTCGGGAAAGCGCAGGCATGAGGAGCCGCCCACCACCAGCACGCTGGGGTCAAAGGTGGTCCACAGGTTCTGCAGCAGCACGCCCAGGTAGTGCCCTGACCGGCGGGCATCCGCCAGCTGGCCCAGGGCGCCCGAGCCGATGAAGGCCTCCGCGCATCCGCGCCGCCCGCAGGAGCAGGCGGGCCCATCGAGCTCCAGGACGCTGTGGCCGATCTCGCCGGCCATGCCCCGCATGCCGGTGAACAGCCTGTCGTTGAGCACAATGCCCGCGCCCACGCCCACGTCACAGCTCACAAAAATCAGTGAATCCTTGCCGTCGTTCTCGGAGAACTCGTATTCGCTCAGCGCGGCGGTGTCGGCTTCGTTTTGCACATGCACCGGTACCGGCGGCAGGCCGGCCTGCGTCAGCGCCTGGGTGATCTGCGGCAGGAAGTCCACGTTGCGCCAGCCCAGGTTGGGGGCAAAACGCAGCACGCCCGTGGTTTCGTCAAACGCGCCCGGCAGGCCTATGCCCACACCCGAGAGTTGCGCGCCGCGCGACACCAGTTGCGCCTGGGCCATGACCACGAGGCCGGCGACCTGGCAGCAGACGTCTTCGGGCCGGGTGCTGCGCAAAGGCTCCTGTGTCGACCACAGCACCTTCCCCAGCAGGGACACGCTTGCCACACGCACGGTGTCGACCGCCACTTCCACGCCGATCAGGCCGCGCGACTGGCCGTCGATCTGCAGGGGCGTGGAGGGCCGTCCCACACCGTTGGCGGCGGCCATGCTGATCTCACTGAGCCAGCCTTCGTCAATGAGTTCGCGCACCAACAGGCTGACGGTCGACTTGGTCAAGCCGCTGTGGTTGGCCAGTTGCGCGCGCGAGCGGCTCGGCTGGTTGCGCAGCAGGCGCATCAACACGCTGCGATTGATACGCTTGACGAGTTGCTGGTCGCCTGTGGTTTTCATGGACGATGGCATGGTATCAGGCGCTACGGTGCGGGGCCTGTTCGCGCCCTGGCGGCGGCTTGCCGGCGATGATCATGCCGAGGATCTGGTCCTCGTCCAGGTCGGCCGTGCGGTAGGTGCCGACCAGGCGGCCGTTCTTCATCACCGAGACGCGGTCGCTGAGCGAAAACACATCGTGCATGTCGTGCGTGATCAGGAAAATGCCCACACCTTCGGCCTTGAGCTGAAGCACCAGGTTGGCCACCATGGCGGACTCTTCCGGGCCCAGGGCGGCGCAGGGCTCGTCCATGATCAGGATGCGGGCATTGAAATAGATGGCGCGCGAGATGGCCACCACCTGGCGCTGCCCGCCCGACAGGCGCCGCACCGGGGTGTGGATGTTGGTGAAGTTTTTATTCAGGCGGCCAAACACCTTGCGTGCCTGTGCCTCCATGAAGTAGTCGTCCAGCGTGTTCCAGGCCGTCATTTTTTCGCGGCCCAGGAAGAGATTGGCCACGGCGTCCAGGTTGTCGGCCAGGGCCAGCGTCTGGTAGATGGTTTCTATGCCTTCCCGCTGCGCGTCGGCCGGGGTCCGCAGGTTCACTTTCTGTCCCATCACGTGGATTTCGCCCGAATCGACGGGGAAGGCACCGGCCAGCATTTTCATCAGGGTCGATTTCCCCGCGCCGTTGTGGCCCAGCACGGCGACCACTTCGCCCGCATACAGGTTCAGGTTCACGCCGTCGACGGCGTGAACGCCGCCAAAGGCCTTGCGGATGTCCTTGAACTGGACCAGGGGTTCATTGGTGGGTTGCATGGTTGGCGTGGTTTGCATGTCAGCTTTCCTGCGCCCACTTGCGGTAGAGCACGTCGAACACCACCGCCACAATCAGCACCTGCCCGATGATGACCATGCGTTTCCCGATGGAAACATCCAGCAGCAGCATGCCGCTGTCCAGCGACTGCATGATGAGCGCGCCCAGCACCGAGCCGATGATGGTGCCGCTGCCGCCGGCCAGCGCGGTGCCGCCTATCACGGCCGCGGCGATCACGAACAGCTCCATGCCGGTGCCCAGCGAGTTGGTGCCGGCGTTCAGGCGGGCCACCGACACGATGGCCGCGATGGTGATGAGCACGCCGAGCAGCGCGAACAACATGAGCGTGACCCGCTTGACGGGTATGCCGACCAGCACCGCGGCGTCGGGGTTGCCGCCCATGGCGTAGACGTAACGGCCAAAACGGGTGCGCCGGGCGATGAAGGACATCAGCACCGCCACGGCGGCCCAGATGAGCACGGGTATCGGGATACCTTGGGGTGCGTCCTTGTTGGTGACCTGGTAGCTGTTCATGGCCGCGGCAAACGCGGCCAGCAGGGCCACGGGCGCGGCCACCAGCAGAACGTCCACCCACACGGGCTGCTGGGGCATCCCGTGGCGTGCCGAGGCGCGGCGGCCCAGGACCCTGCGGACCACCAGCACCAGGCTGACGCAGGCGGTGAGGACCCAGGTGGCGGTCACCCCGATGCTGCCGTCATAGCCGCCGCCCAGCTGCAAAAAAAACTCGTCGCTGACCGGCTGGGTCTTGCCGTCGGCCACCAGGAAGGCCGCGCCGCGCAAGGACATCAAACCGCCCAGCGTGACCACAAAAGACGGCACGCCCAGCATGGCCGTCAGCCACCCCTGGTACACCGACACCACGAGCGCCGCGGCCAGCCCGGCGAGCGACGCCGCCGGCCAGGACCATCCCAGGGTGTATTGAAGGTAGGCGATGAGCACGCCGACAAAACCGATCACCGAGCCGACCGACAGGTCGATGTGCCGCGCCACGATGATCAGCACCATGACGGTGGACACGATGCCCACCACCGCGGTTTGCTGGGCGATGTTGTACAGGTTTTCAGGCGACAGGAAAATGCCGCCCGACAGGGCCTGGAATACGCCCGCCAGGGCGGCGAGCACGCCGCCCATGAAGACCAGCCGCCAGTCGATGGCGGTGTCGCGCGGGATTCGAAAGGGCAGTTGCATGGTTTTGGGGGTGCGGCGCTCCCGGGCAACCTACAGGCCGGTTGCCTTGCCCGCTTGCGCGGAACGGGGAGCGGGTGCCTGGAAGGCCTGTATTACTTGCAGCCGGCGACGTTGCCGGTGACGCCCTTGCAGAGCTCGTCTTTTTTGATCCAGCCGGCCTTGAGCACCACGTCGAGGTTGTCGCGGGTGATGGGCACGGGTTTCAGGAACTGGGCCTGCAGGGCGATCTTTTTCTCGCCGCCGTTCCAGGAGCTTGCGCCCTCGACCGGTTTGCCGGCACCGAGATTGACCGCCGCACTGGCCGCCTGCTTGCCGAGGTCGCGGGCGTCCTTCCAGACCGACACGGTCTGGGTGCCCATGGCCACGCGGTTCAGGGCGGCAAAGTCACCGTCCTGGCCCGATACCGGCACACCCTTGAGCCCCTTGGCGCTCAGCGCCGCCACCACGCCGCCGGCGGTGCCGTCATTGGAGGCGACCACGGCATCGACCTTGCCGCCGGTCTTGGTCAGTATCTGTTCCATGTTTTTCTGCGCGACTTCGGGCTTCCAGCCCTCGGTGTATTCCTCGCCCACGATCTTGATGTCGCCTTTCTTGACGGCGGCGTCTATGACTTCCTGCTGGCCTTCGCGCAGGAAATTGGCGTTCGGGTCGGTGGGGGAGCCCTTGATCATCACGTAGTTGCCCTTGGGCTTGGCCTTGAACACGGCACGGGCCTGCATGCGGCCGACTTCCTTGTTGTCGAAGGTGATGTAGAACACGCCGGGCGCCTCGATCAGGCGGTCGTAGGCGATGACGGGCACTTTCTGTTTGGCGGCCTTGTTCACGGCGGGCAGGATGGCGTCCTTGTCCATGGCCAGCACGATCAGCACCTTGGCGCCCTTGGCCATCAGCCCGTCAATGTCCGCCAGCTGTTTTTCGGGAGAGCCCGCGGCATCCGCACTGATGTACTTGGCGCCCAGCTTTTCAAGCTGCGTCTTGATGGCGGCCTCATCGGTTTTCCAGCGTTCCTCCTGGAAGTTGGACCAACTGACGCCTACCGTCACCTGCGCAAATGCGCCGGCGGCGGCCAGGCTGAGTGCGATGGCAGTCAGGGAAGCTTTGAATTTCATTGAGTGTCTCCGATAGTTTTTGCCCGGTCAGGCATGTGTTTTTGAGCTCAGATCAATCCCGGTGGTCGTCTCACTGCCTGCGCAGCACTTTGGAATTAGTTTGGACGACGCACTAATTATGTGAAGCTGAAAAATTCCCCGTCTAGGGACAAACCCCTGGCATGCGGAGGCTCCGCGGAATTTTGGAAAGCTTTTGTAGTAGGACCGGGCCCCGAACCGGCAAGCGCCGGCCGGCCGGACCGGTTTCTGCCGGAAAGCCTGCGCTTTAAAGGACGGCGACCGGCTCCGCCACGCCGAGCTTGATGGCCCAGCTGGAGAGCGCGGGCAGTATGGACGGGTAGAGCGCCACGCCATCCTGCTTTTGCTTTGCCGCCAGCGCAATGGCTTTTTCGCCGGGCGTGCGCACGGCCTTGCCTGCATGCGCGGGGCGCGAGGCGCGGCAGGCATCGGCGACGTGGCCGGTCTGGCGTTCGAAGGCCTGCAGGCCGGCGAAGGCGCGCGGGTCCAGAATCTGCAGGAACACCGTGGCGCCCCAGCCTTCCTTGGGGTCGGCGCGGCCGTGGCCGGCCAGGCCGCCGGTCAGGGCCTCGACCAGCAGCGTGAGGCCGTAGCCCTTGTGGCCGGAGTCCATGCCGCCCAGCGGCAGTATGGTGCCCTTGGGTTCTTCAAACAGCACCGAGGGGTTGTCGCTTGCCGCGCCATGGCCGTCCATGACCCAGGCGGCGGGCAGGCGTTTGCCTTCCTTGTGCAGCCGGTTGGTCATGCCGTTGGTGGTGGCCGAGGTGGAGACATCCATCAGCACCGGCACGCCGCCCGTGGGAAAGCCCGCCGAGACCGGATTCGGCGTGAACACCGCGTCCAGCCCGCCGAAGGGCGCGACGCTGGCGGTGTTGGGGTCGGAGCAGGTCAGCAGCATCAACAGGCCCTGGTCGGTGGCGCGCTTGAGGTAGGCGGCCAGGCAGGCGATGTGGTGGCTGCGGCGTATCACCACGGTGCATGTGCCCTGGCTGGCGGCGCGTTCGGCGGCCAGCGCCATGGCTTGGAGCACCAGCCAGGGGCCGGGCAGGCGGCGGCCGTCCCAGGTCAGGGCGGCGGGGTGGTCGGCCAGCACGGTGGGCGTACCCCTCTTTTCCATGGAGCCTGATTCGAGATCGCCCAGGTAGCCGGGCAGCAGGGCCAGGCCGTGGGTGTTGTGGCCCATGAGGTCGCCTTCGACGAGGATGTCGGCCACGGCCGTGGCCTTGGCCGGCTCCAGCCCGGTGGCGGTCAGCAGGGCTTGCGCGTAATGGATCAGGTCGTCGTGGCGGTAGTGCATGGTGTTCCCGGTGGGCGGTCGCTGCCCGGGCAAGGTCGCCGCGGGCTTCCCGCCATTCTAGGGAAGAACGGTGTAACGATGCACAAGCCGATGCGCTGATACCGGCGCGCCAATGCAGTTCGCCCTGAGGCTGCCGAAAAGCTCGGCAAACTCAGGGCGAAGGGCTGGGTGTCATCCAGGCCATGCAATGCACGGCCAGGGCTGTGCGCTTAACCGAGCTTGATGCTGCTCGGGTCGGCGGTCAGGTAACCGACGGCGGCGCCGTAGCGGTCCTTGTAGTTCGCGCGCACCAGCGGGTCCAGCGTGGCCTGCACCTTGCCGTGCAGCGCCGGGATCCAGTCGCCGGCATGCTGGAAGTTGCTCATGATGTAGGTCCAGCCATTGAGGTCGTCCACCACATGCAGGCCGGTGGCTTCGGCGCCCGAGGGCATGGACATCAGGCGCGAGAGCTGCTTGGTGTCGACGTTGTAGGCCCAGATGAAGTTGTTGACGTGGGTGCTGCTGTCTTCACCGATGAAGAGGGTGCGCATTTTTTCCGAGAACTTCAGGTTGTCGGGGTTGGACACCATGTTGGGATTGGCCTTGTTGCCCAAGGCGTCGCCGGCAATGTCTTCGCCGACCAGCAGGGCCTTGGTGTGCACCGGCATCCATTCGCTGTTGATGGCGTTGCCGGCCGAGTCCTTCTGGCCGCCGTCCAGCTTGTGCATCATCACGCCGCCGGCGATCAGCGCCTTGTCGAGCGCGATACCGCTGGCCGCATTCCAGCCCTTGCCGGTCTTGACCATGGAGTCCTGCATGTTCTGCAGCGCCGAGTAGGCGATCTTGTCCTTGATGTTGATGGTGGTGCCTTCCATCTTGGAAAAGCCCATGCTGCCGCCCATGAGGTAGGCATAGCGGTGGGTTTCCAGGAAGGCGGCGGCTTTTTCCATGCCGGGCTTGACCTTGATCCAGTTGGCGTTGCCGTTGTAGAAGACCTTGGTGAAGCTGGCGTCGGACGGGTCGGTTTTGTGCACCGTCATGATGTCGGACGGCTTGAGCGTGTCGGCCATTTTTTCGATTTCGGCGCTCGTGGCATGGCCCAGCTTGATCCAGGAAATCTTCGCGCCTTCGGCGGCGGGGTCGACCGAGAAGCCGCTGCCCAGCTTGCCGACGTAGAGCGTACCGGACGACAGGTCTTTCTCGCGGTCGGCCACAAAGACGAAGAGGCCGCTGTTGGTGGCGTCGTCGCCCATCAGCACGGTGCGCATGTCGGGCATGACCTGGACCAGCTCGTGCGAGATACGGCCCAGGTTGTAGTGTTTCTTCACCGTGCCGGTACCGTCGGGGTGCACGGTGACTTCGGGCAGGTGGCCGTAGTGGTAGGGGTTGGCCTTGGTTTCGTCGCCGTAGACGTTCTTGCTGAACTTCTTGAACTGCGAGCTTTCGGCCGCGAAAGGCGCGTCGGGCTCGTACTCTTCGCTGGAGAGGTGGGTGTTCCAGGGCGAGAGGCTGGCGCCGCAGGTGATCCACAGGCCGTGCGCCTTGGACATGTCGACATTGTGGTACTTCACGAGGCTGAGCTTGCCGGTGGCTTGGTCCTGGTCCAGCGTGAGCACCGCGATGGGCGAGGGCAGGTTGCCGTAGGCGTCGGCACCGGCCTGGTCGCGCGTGGTGTATTCAAACTGCACGACGGCGAAGACTGCCTTGCCCTTGACGCCGGGCACGTTGGCATTCGGCAGGCCCAGCAGCGAGGTGCCGTCGGGCGAGTCGGAGAACATCTGGCGTTCCTTGCCGGGCACCGAGCGGTCGATGATGGGCTGGTTGTTGATGTCCACATAACCGCCGCTCAGGATGGTGCCGCCCTTGCCGTCCGGCACCATGTCGCCGGTCACGAAGAAGGGCTGGTAGGCCAGGCGATAGCTTTGGGTGCTGTTGTCCTTGAGCCGGACCTGCAGGCTGGAGCCCACGGTGGTGGTGGCCATGGCGGGCGTGTCGGCCAGCGAAGGCGCGGCCATGGAGGTGAAGCTGGAAGACAGGTAATTGCCCGCTCCAGCCGGGCCGCTGCCGGTGGCGCAGCCCGACAGCAGGGTGCTGGAGGCCAGTGCCCCCAGCGGCAGCATGGGCGCGGTCGCCAGGAACTTCAGGGCGGTGCGGCGTGAGGGAAGGGAAGGGGTGGCCAGGTCGGACATTGTTGTGTGTTCCAGTTTCAGGTGGGGAATGATGCGAAGCGGCGGTGTGCCCGCGCCGAAGCGCAGGGCAGGGCCGCTGCGCTGCCGGAATCTTAGGAAGCTTGTGTGACAGTTTCTTGAAACGGGCTGCCACAGAAGATGGCGGGCAGCGGGGACGGCGGGGGATTAACCACGCACCGGGTACTTGAATATCCCGGGGTAAGCCGCAAGCTGGCTGGCGACGGGCCAAAATCGGCCTGCCCAGAACAGCAACTCCCAAGGCCTTCCCATGACCACCCAACTCAAGATCGATTTTGTGTCCGACGTTTCCTGCCCCTGGTGTGTCATAGGCCTGAAGTCGCTGGACCAGGCGCTGGAGCGCGTGCGCGGCGACATCCAGGCCGAGCTGCATTTCCAGCCCTTTGAGCTCAATCCCAAAATGGCGCCCGAGGGCCAGGAGATCACCGAGCACATCACCGAGAAATACGGCATCACACCCGCCCAGGCCCAGGCCAACCGCGAGAACATCCGCGCGCGCGGCGCCCAGGTCGGCTTCAAGTTCAGCATGGCCGACGAGCCCGGCGGCGGGCGCAGCCGTATCTACAACACCTTCGACGCGCACCGCCTGCTGCACTGGGCCGAGCTTGAAGGCGCGGACAAGCAGAAGGCGCTCAAGGAGCTGCTGTTCAAGCGCTATTTCACCGACGGCCAGAGCCCGGCCTCACACGAGGTGCTGGCCAAGGCGGCCGCCGAAGCGGGCCTGGATGAAAGCCGCGCGCGCGAGGTGCTGGCTTCCGGCGAATACGCGCGCGAGGTGCGCGAGCGCGAACAGTTCTACCTGACGCAGGGCATCCATTCGGTGCCAGCCGTCATCATCAACGACCGCCACCTGATTTCCGGCGGCCAGCCTGTGGAAGTGTTCGAACAGGCCCTTCGGCAGATCGCGGCGGGGGGCTAGGCGCGGCTGTCGCCCAGCACCTCGAAGCTTCCGGACTGCTGGACCCAGTCCTTGCCGTTGGAGGCAAAGCCGGTGGCCGCGCCGGTCTTGAGGTTGAGCGCCACCGTCAGCGTGTAGCCGCTTTCCTTTGAGAGGTAAGACACCACATGCACGTCGTCCGACATTTTGACGGCGGCGCTGGCGCTTTCGAGGTGGTCTTTGGCGCCTGGGCTGGCACTGCGCCAGGTGAGGGTGCCGTCGCTGGCGAACGTGTGTTCAAAGGTATGGCCCTTGGTCGGGCCGTCCCGGAAGGTCCAGCGCAGGGTTTTGCCATACAGGGATGCGGGGAAGGTGGAAGTGGTCATGAGGGGCTCCAGAAAATGGCCTTGATTGCCGCGGTGGGCCGGCCTGGATGGATGGCTGCAGTTTCAACTTAGGCCGGCCCAAAACGGCGGCTTGTCGGAAGGGGGCGAAATCTTCGTAGGACAAGGGCACGCCGCGGCCTTTGCCGTGGATTCGAGCCTGGGCTTCACGCAGAATGAAACGACCTCACCGGAGTTGTCATTCATGGCTTACGAACTTCATTACTGGCCCACGATCCAGGGCCGCGGCGAATTTGTCCGGCTCGCGCTGGAGGCCGCCGGCGCCGACTACGTGGACGTGGCGCGCGGCTGCGAAGGCGAGGGCCAGGGCATTCCCGCGATGATGCATTTCATCGAAAGCGCCGACGTGCGCCAGCCGCCCTTCGCGCCGCCTTTCCTGGTGGACGGCAAGACCATCGTCGGCCAGTCGGCGGCCATCCTGCTCTACCTGGGCCCGCGCCTGGGCCTGGTCGGTAAAAGCGAAACAGCGCGCCTGTGGACGCACCAGATCCAGCTCACGATTGCCGACGTTGTGGCCGAGGCGCACGACACCCACCACCCGGTGGGCACGGGCCTTTATTACGAAGAGCAGAAGAAGGAAGCGCTCAGGCGCGCCAGGGAATTCAGGACGGCGCGCATCCGCAAATTCCTGGCCTGGTTTGAAGCCGTGCTGGCGCGCAACCCGCGCGGCAGTGCGCAACTGGTGGGCGCCAGCCTCAGTTATGCCGACCTCTCGCTGTTCCAGCTGGTGGAGGGATTGCTATATGCCTTCCCCAAGGCCGCCCGCCGTGCATTAAAAAACGCACCGCATGTGATGGCGCTGCACGACCGTGTGGCAGGGCACAGGCGCGTGGCCGCCTACCTGGCCAGCGAGCGCCGCATTCCCTTTAACGAGGACGGCATCTTCCGCCGCTACCCGGAACTCGATGCCTGAGCCGCCGGCGTTTTGTGCGCGGCGCTCTCCTACATGCCTGTCTGTGCTTGCCTGACCGCCGGGTCTTGCAGCGCACGCGACCATGGTTGCCAGTGTCCGGCCACACAGCAAGCACAAGCACAGTGGCGCGGATCTCTTTCAAACCTGCGTTCGACGCAAAGGAGACACACCATGGCCAAAGAGCATGATCCCAACCTTGATCCCATCAGCAAAGAGCCCGGCGCGCACCCGGTGGGCACCGGCATAGGCGCGGCCATGGGCGGCATCGCCGGGGGCGCGGCCGCTGGCGCGGTGGCCGGCCCTGCGGGAGCCATTGTCGGCGGCGTGGCCGGTGCGATCGCCGGCGGCATGGGCGGCAAGGAAGCCGCCGAGGCCCTGGACCCGACGGCCGAAGAGGCTTACTGGCGCGACAGGCACACGCTGGAGCCTTATTACGAAAGCGGCCGCCCTTTCGACGACTATGCGCCCGCCTACCGGCTGGGCGTGGAAGGCCGGCGCGATTACCCGGGCTCTTTCGAGGAAACCGAAATGCGCCTGGCGGACCGCTGGGATACCTACCGGGGACGCTCGACCCTGGATTGGGCTAAAGCCCGGCACGCCAGCCGCGCGGCCTGGAACCGCGCGCACGAGCGGCTCAGCGCCTTTGAAACTGCAGCCACCGCCGGCGTGGCGGACGACGAAGAAATCATCGACACGCTCAACGACCTGCTGGAATCCTGCCGCGACGGCGAATACGGTTTCCGCGAATGCGCCGAGCATTCGCGCGCGGAAGACATCAAGGTCTTGCTGCACCGCCATTCCGGCGAATGCCGCGCCGCGGGCCTGGAGCTGCAGACCCTGATACGCCAGCTGGGCGGCAAGCCCGACGAGGGCGGATCGGTCAGCGGCGCGCTGCACCGCGGCTGGGTTTCCGTGCGCGCGACGCTGAGCGCCTACAGCGACCAGGCCATGCTCAATGAGTGCGAGCGCGGCGAGGACGCCGCCGTGGCGCGCTACCGCAAGGCCCTGAAACAAAACCTGCCGCAGGCCATCAAGAGCGTGGTGGAGCGCCAGGCCCAGGGTGCGCAGCGCAACCATGACCAGGTCAAAGCCTTGCGCGATGCGCTGAAGGCCTCGAAATAAGGCCACGGTTACAGAAAAGATATTTAGCGTTTCTTGCCGACACTCGAGGTTCGGCAAACCGGGGGCGGCGCAGGCTGCCCCTTTTTTTTCGCCTGGATTGCGGCTAGTTCTTGAGGCGGCTGGCGCAGTCCACTTGCGCATCGAGCTGCATGCCGCCGCGCGAGTAGTCGACATCGGTGACCTTGCAGCCCGAGTGCTGCTCTATGGCCTGCAGCAGGGCGGCGCGCCCGGCGGGTGTTGTGGAGATGGGGCCGGCAGTGGGCGAGCTGGCTATCCAGGTGCCGGCGGTCAGCGCGCTCACCAGGTAAGTCCGCCCTTCGACGGTGACGCGCCGCGCGGCGGGGTCTGCCCGCATGCCGGCGCAGGCTACCAGGCCTGCACCGCACAGCAGGGCCCAGCTTGCGATGGGCGCGGCATGCCGGAAAGCCTTCATGCGGACGCGCGCGTGCCGCGCAGCACTACCGGCGGTGCCGCCGGCAAGGCCTGTGCTGATGTATTCGCGGCTTTGGGTTCAGGCACTTTGGGAGGGGCTTTGGGCGACTTGGCGTCGGGGCAAGCCGACAAAAGCAGCAAGCCGGCCAGTGTGAAGGGCAAGAGGGGCTTCATGGTGTCTCCAGGCGCATGCTGTTGCGCTGCCTGAAATGATAGGCCGCGGGCCCGCGCAAGGCCAGTGCCGCAAGGCAAGTCGCGGCGGCCACCTACAGGCGGCGGCGCGGATGCGCGCCTGCCACGCCCATGCGTTGCAGTGCTTCGCTGAGGCTGCGCGCGGGCTGCGCTGCCGTGCACTGCTGCTGGGTGGGCGAGGGCCTGGCCTTGTCGGTGGCGGCATGCTGCCTGACCCGTTCCGCCGCCAGCCGGCGGCCTTCGGTCTGCAGGTAAAGCGTCAGGTCCATTTCATCGGGCTGGTTCATGGCTGCCTCGCAAGTCCCGTCCTGGGGACGCAAAAAAGCGGAGGCGCATGGCCTCCGCTGGCTGTCTTCCTGGCTGCATGGCGCGCACGGCGCCATCAGTTGTTGCTGCGGCCCGATTGCCGGCTGCCCGAATCTTCGGGCTGCATGTTTTCATCGCGCTCCGACTGCTTTTGCGGATTGTCCCGGGCGCTGCCGTGCTGGCCCTGCTGCCCAGGCTGGCGCTGGTTGCCCTGGCCCTGGTTCAGCTGCGCATCGCTGGACTGGTTGATGTTCTGCCGGTCCTGCTGGCCGGGCTGCTTGCGTTGGCCTTGTTGCTGCTGCTTGTCCTGGGCTTGGGGGCTGTTCCTTTTTTGATCACTCTGCTTGGAAGGCATACAGGTTCTCCTTGAAAGATGGCTGTGTTGAATGCGAAATGACGGCATGAAACCGCCACGAAGCCAATGTAAAACTGCATCCGCATTCGCCTTGTCGGGCCGTGGGCCCTGCGTGTGTAGGAGGCGGATGACAGCCGGCTGGACCTTCATTTGGCCCGCGCTGCCGGTTTGAAGCCGAGCCGTTTCATCGCGGCGGCCAGGCCCATGCGCGAGGCCTCGTAGGCGTGCCAGGGCTGGTTGCCGACGGCCAGGCGGGCGCCCAGCGTCTGCGCCGTCCAGTGCGCGCCGCCGGTCAGCGATTCCAGTTCGTCCCAGGCCACCGGCACCGACACGCCCAGGCCGGGCCGCGCGCGCAGCGACCAGGCCGACACGGTGGTCGCGCCGAAGCCGTTGCGCAGGTAGTCCGGGAAAACCTTGCCGACCCGGTTTTTGGGGCCGCTCTTGGCGGCAAAGCGCTGGGGGATCACGGCGGCCAGGTGCAACACCAGCGCATGCGAGAAGTCCTTGACCGTGTCGAAGTCGTATTGCCGCTTGAGCGGCACCACCACGTGCAGGCCCTTGCCGCCGCTGGTCTTGAGGAAGCTGGCCAGCTTGAGTTCGTCGAGGAAGGCGCGCACCAGCTGCGCGGCCTCCTGCACCTGCGGCCAGGCCACGCCTTCGCCCGGGTCCAGGTCCAAGGTCATGCGGTCCGGCTTGTGGATGGCACGCGTGGTGGCGTTCCAGGTATGGAATTCGAGCACATTGAGCTGCGTGGCGGCCAGCAGGGCGGGGGCGGAGGGGACCTCCAGCAGCGGCCCGTGGCCGGGGTCGAGCGCCGGATCCAGCAGCTTGATCCCGGGTATGGAGGTGGCCTCGGCATGCTTCTGGAAGAACAGCTCGCCGCCTATGCCCGAAGGCGCGCGCACCAGTGCGGTCGGCCGCGCCTTGAGATGCGGCAGCATCAGCGCCGCGA
Organism: Polaromonas sp. P1_A2; assembly: GCF_056406895.1. Classification (NCBI taxonomy): domain Bacteria; kingdom Pseudomonadati; phylum Pseudomonadota; class Betaproteobacteria; order Burkholderiales; family Comamonadaceae; genus Polaromonas; species Polaromonas sp. P1_A2. The sequence goes on from NZ_JBFTZI010000002.1 coordinate 508,846, forward strand.
CCTGCGCGTAGTGTTCAACCACATTCTGTTTGGTAAAGCCGGTGCTGCTGTCGATCACGCGGTCGGCGTGGGTCACCCGCAGGGACTTCAGCGCGGCCGGAGTGGATTTTTTCGCGGGATTCACGGCGGCGCCTTTCTGGCCGCTTTTAAGGGCGGCGGGTTTTTCACGCAGGATGCGGCTGGCGGGCTTGTCGCTGCGCAGGCCCTGGAACACCGAGTGGCGGATGTGGCCGCCGTGCGTCCATTCGCCAAAAGCGATTTCGGCCAGCAACTGCGGCTTGACGAACTGGCCCTTGACGCCGGCAGGCAGTTTTGCGAAGGGGCTGCGTTCCGTGTGGATTTTTTCCAGCCGCGCCTTGAGGTCCTTGAGCACCTTGTCGTTAAAGCCGGTGCCGACGTTGCCGGCGTACTTCAGTGCGCCGTCTTCGTCATGCACGCCCAGCATCAGCGCGCCCAGGCCGGTGCGCGAGCCCTTGGGGGCCGTGTAGCCGCCTATCACGAACTCCTGGCGCAACTGCGTCTTGAGCTTGATCCAGTCCGGCGAGCGGCGCGAGACGTAGGCCGAATCCACGCGCTTGCCGATCACGCCTTCCAGGCCGACGCGCCGCGCCGATTCAAGCAGGTCTTGCGGCGTTTCCTCGAACGTGTCGCTAAAGCGTATGGTCTCTTGCGGATGGCGGGTGACCAGCGCGCACAGCAGTTCGCGGCGCTGCGAAAGTGGCAGCCGGCGCAGGTCCAGCCCGTCAAAGTAGGGCAGGTCAAACACGTAGTACACAATGCGGGCCGTGCTGGCGTGGTCAAAGGCGTTTTGCAGCGCGCCGAAATCGGGCAGGCCGTGCTCGTTCATCACCACGATCTCGCCGTCCACCCAGCCCGAGGGAATCTCCATCGCGGCTACGGCCTCGACCAGCCTGGGCAGTTTGTGCGTCCAGTCATTGCCGTTGCGTGTCATGAGGCGAACCGAGTCCCCGTCTATGCGGGCCAGCAGACGGTAGCCGTCGTACTTGATTTCATAAGCCCAGCCTTGCGGGTCGGTGGGCGGGGCCGCCACCAGCGTGGCCAGTTGCGGGGCCAGAATTTCGGGCAGCTTCGCCTCGACAGCGCCTTCCGGAATATCGCCGGCGATGCGCGCGCCGGCCTTTTCTGCTGCGGCCTTGCCCGGGGCCTTGCCGGGTTTTTCCGCGGCATCGCGCGGCAGGGGGCGGCCCGAGAGCACGCTGTTGGGCAGGGCTTTGAGCACGTCGTACTCTTTTTCCGGGCGGGCGTATTCGTCCTGTTCCTTGATCAGCAGCCACGGCTCGTGGCTTTCATCGCCACGGCCGTGCATGCGCACCAGGGTCCAGCCGCCCTTGAGCTTTTCGCCGTGCAGCTCGAACTTGAGCTTACCGGCCTTGAGGCTTTTTGTGAGGTCGCCGTGCGGCGTCCAGAGGCCCCGGTCCCAGACGATCACGTCGCCTGCGCCGTATTGTCTGGCCGGAATGCTGCCCTCAAACCCCGCGTAGGAAATCGGGTGATCTTCGACACGCACGCCCATGCGCTTGACGGCCGGGTCCAGACTGGGGCCTTTGGGCACGGCCCAGCTTTTGAGCGCGCCCTGCAGCTCCAGGCGGAAGTCGTAATGCAGGTTGCGCGCGTCGTGTTTCTGGATCACAAAGCGCAGGGACTTGTCCGAGCGCGTGCCGCCTTCCGCAGGCTCGGGCGTGCGCGAAAAGTCGCGTTTGGCGCGGTAGCTTTTGAGGGAATCGCGGTCGTCCATGGCTTGGGCTGCGCGTGGGGCCGCCTAGGCAGCGCGCCGCCTTGCGGGGGCGTGCACCCGGGTTTTGGCCGCGGGTTTTTTGCGTGCGGGCGCCTTGGCGGCGGCCTTGGCCTTGGGCGCATCGCCGCCGCCCTTGCGCAGGCTGCGTTGCAGCAACTCGGTCAGGTCAATGATCTTGGCGCCGGAACGGGCTTCGGGCTCCCCGGATTCCTCCGGCTGCACCACGCTCTCGAGCTTGCCTTCCTTGGCCTTGCGCTTGACCAGCGCCATGATGTCGTCCTTGAAGGAGTCGGTGAACTGTTTGGGGTCCCATTTGCCGGTCATGTCGTCCACCAGCTGTTTGGCCATGGCCAGCTCCTTGTCGGACAGGCCCGCGGCCTTGGCGCCCATGGGCGGCAGGTTCAGCTCTTCCAGCGAGCGGATGTCGGCGCCCCAGCGCAGCAGGTTCAGTACCAGCGCCGGGCCCGACGGCACCAGCACGGCCAGGTGCTGCTTGGTCTGGATGATGACGCGGGCAATGCCCACGCGCTGTGTCTTCAGCAGGGTGTCGCGCAGCAGGGCATAGACTTTTTGCCCCTTGTTGATGGGCGCGACGTAGTAGGGCCGCTCCAGGTAGACAAAGGGAATCTCGGTGTTGGGTACAAAACTTTCAATCTCTATGGTCTGGGTGGTCTTGGGGTAGGCCGCGGCGATTTCTTCTTCGGACAGCACCACGTACTGGCCGTCCTCGTACTCCACGCCCTTGACGATGTTCTCCTTGCTGATCTCCTTGCCGGTGCGCTTGTTGATGCGCTTGTAGCCCACCGGGTCCATGCTGCGCTTGTCCAGCCAGTCGAAGTCCACACCGCTTTCCGACGTGGCCGAATGCAGCGCAACGGGGATGTGGACCAGGCCGAAGCTGATAGCGCCTTTCCAGAGAACGCGGGATGCCATGGGGTTTTCCTGATGAAAGTCTAGGTGGCCAGTGTGGGAGTCGTGCCCGCGCGCCTGTGTCGGCCTGCCAAGAGCCCTTTCGTAGGACGGCGGCTTTTGTCGGCGTTGCGGGGCTTGCGGGCGAGCGCGGCCGCGGCGCTGGCATGTCGTCCGGAACCCACCGCCCGCATGGGGTTTGTCCTACGGGCAGGCAGAGGGCGGGCCACGCACAATCGGCTCCTGTTTTAAGGAGCCGACCATGCCGACCCGCCGCACCGCCGCCCGTTTGTCCCTTGCTGCCGTCGCCATTGCCGCGGCCGCCCTCACGGGCTGCAGCGTGATGGACCGCCAGTCCAACCTGGTGGCCATGACCACACAATTGCGCGGGGCCAACGAGGTGCCGGCCAATGCTGGCACAGGCAGCGGCCAGGTTGACGCGGTGTTCGACAAAAACACCAACCTGCTGCGCTGGAAGGTTAGCTACACCGGCCTGACGGGCCCGGCCACGGCGGGGCATTTCCACGGTCCCGCGGCCATAGGCGCGAACGCCGGCGTGGCCCTGCCATGGGCCGGCCCCATGCGCAGCCCCCTGGACGGCAGCGCCACGCTGACCGCCGCCCAGGCCGCCGATTTGCTGGCCGGCCGCTGGTACGCCAACATCCACACCGCCGCCTACCCCGGCGGGGAAGTGCGCGGCCAGATGACCGTAGTGCGCAACTAGGCGCGGGGGTTGAGCCCGGCTCCGGGCCTTCCGGAGGCCGTCGAATAAATGGTTGCGCGCGCAACCGGATCGGTTTATAGTTGCGGCCGCAACCAATAAATTGAACCGGCGGCCCGCATGATCAAGCTCGACAGAACCCTGACCTACCGCCTGCATTTGTTGCACAAGCTGACCGACCTGGAAAGCCAGCGTGCCTATGTGGCCGGGGCCGGGCTGTCGATGAGCGACGGGCGCTGCCTCACGGCGGTCGGCACCTTCGCGCCGCTGTCGGTCAACGACCTCGCACAAAAGGCCAACCTCAACAAAGGCCAGGCCAGCCGGGCCGCGCAGTCGCTGGTGGAGCAGGGCCTGGTCGTCAAGACCGCCAGCCCGACCGACGGCCGCGGTGTGGTGCTGACCATGACACCCAAAGGCAAGGCGGCCTGGCAGCGCGCCATGAACGTGGTAGGCCGGCGCAACCACGATATTTTTGGTGTGCTGAGCGGGGCCGAACGCGAGCAGCTCAGCGATTTTTTCGACCGCTTGATTGCCAAGGCCAGGGCCGACGGCGGCGCGGTTGAAGACACCGGCGAAGAATGACATGGGAATTTTGGAGAAACCGCGATGAACACGAACACCCCCTTGCGCTACCAGTCCGGCTTCGGCAATGAGTTCGCCAGCGAAGCCGTCGCAGGCGCCTTGCCCGAGGGCCGCAACAGCCCGCAGCGCGCGCCGCACGATTTGTATACCGAGCTGATCTCCGGCACGGCCTTTACCGCGCCGCGCGCCGAGAATCGCCGCACCTGGCTGTACCGCCGCCAGCCCTCGGTGGTGGTGGGGGGTTACCAGCCCTATGCGCAGCCGCAGTGGACCACGGGCGCCGCCGGCGGCGTAGCCGTGCCGCCCGACCCGCTGCGCTGGAACCCCTTTCCCATTCCCTCGGAGCCGCTGGATTTTGTCGACGGCCTGCGCACCGTGGCGGCCAACGGCGACGCCGAGGCCCAGACCGGCATGGCCGCGCACATGTATGTGGCCAACTGTTCCATGGTGCGGCGCGCGCTGGTCAATGCCGACGGCGAAATGCTGCTGGTGCCGCAGCAGGGCCGCTTGCTGCTGACCACCGAGCTCGGCATCCTGGACGTGAAGCCTGGTGAGATCGCCGTGCTGCCGCGCGGCATGGCCTTCAGCGTGGCCTTGCCCGACGGCGCCTCGCGCGGCTACATCTGCGAGAACTACGGCGCGCATTTCCGGCTGCCCGAGCTCGGCCCCATAGGCTCCAACGGCCTGGCCAATGCGCGCGATTTCCTCGCGCCCGTGGCGGCTTTTGATGCCGGCGATGAGGCTGGAAAAAGCTATGAAGTCGTCAAGAAATTCGGCGGCCGTTTGTGGTCGGCCACGCAGCCGAGCAGCCCCTTCAACGTGGTGGCCTGGCACGGCAACCTGGTGCCCTGCAAGTACGACACGGCGCATTTCATGACCATAGGCTCCATCAGCTACGACCATCCGGATCCGTCCATCTTCACCGTGCTGACCTCGCCCTCGGACACGCCGGGCACGGCCAACTGCGACTTCGTGATTTTCCCGCCGCGCTGGCTGGTGGCCGAGGACACCTTCCGCCCGCCCTGGTACCACCGCAACCTCATGAGCGAGTTCATGGGCCTGGTTTACGGCCAGTACGACGCCAAGCCCGAAGGCTTCAAGCCCGGCGGCGCCTCGCTGCACAACTGCATGGTGCCGCACGGCCCCGACACCGAGGCCTTTGAAAAAGCCAGCGCGGCCGATCTCAAGCCGCACAAGCTGGACAACACCCTGGCCTTCATGTTCGAAAGCCGCTATCGCTTTGTGCCCACGGCCTATGCCATGCAGGGCGGGGCGCTGGACGCCGCTTATGCCGGCTGCTGGGCCGGGCTCAAGGACCAGTTCAAAGGCTGATGCCGTCCCTCCATTTTTAAAAGCTCACCATGACCGCCCCTCTGAACGCCACCCATGATCCCCAGCTGCGCAGCTGGGTCGCCTCCGCCAACAAGACAGGCACCGACTTTCCCATCCAGAACCTGCCCTTTGGCACTTACAGCCTCACGCCGCAGGGCGAGCGCCGCATAGGCGTGGCCATAGGCGACCAGGTGCTGGACCTGCGCGCGACCGGGCTGATCGATGCTGGCGACATGAATGCGCTGATGGCGCAAAGCCCGCAGGCGATGAGCGCGTTGCGGGCCGCGATTTCGCAAGGCCTGGCCGAGGGCAGCGCGCAGCAGGGCGAATGGGCGGGCTTGTTGCACGGCCAGGACGCGGTCACGCTGCACCTGCCTTGCCGCATAGGCGACTACACCGATTTCTACACCGGCATCCACCATGCGACCACCGTCGGCAAGCTGTTCCGTCCCGACGCACCGCTGTTGCCCAATTACAAATGGGTGCCCATTGGCTACCACGGCCGCGCATCGTCCATAGGCGTGAGCGGCCAGCAATTCCCGCGGCCCAAGGGCCAGACCAAGGGTCCCAACGAAGAGCTGCCGCTCCTGCGACCCAGCCACCGGCTCGACTATGAGCTGGAGCTCGGCGTGTTTGTGGGGCAGGGCAATGCCGTGGGTGAACCGGTGGCCATGGAGCAGGCCGAGGCCCATGCCTTTGGCCTGGCGCTGCTCAACGACTGGTCGGCGCGCGACGTACAGGCCTGGGAATACCAGCCGCTGGGCCCCTTCCTGTCCAAAAATTTCGCGAGCACCATCTCGCCGTGGATAGTCACCCTGGAGGCACTCGCGCCGTTTCGTGCGGCCTTCACGCGACCCGAGGGCGACCCGCAGCCACTGCCTTACCTCGACTCGCCGGGCAACCGCCGGCAGGGCGGACTGGACGTGCAGCTCGAAGTCTGGCTGCACACGCAGGCCATGCGCAACGCCGGCCTGGGTCCCGAGCGCCTGTCGCAATCCAACTACCGCGACGCCTACTGGACGGTTGCGCAAATGCTCACGCACCACACCGTCAACGGCTGCAACCTGCAGCCCGGCGATTTGCTGGGCACGGGCACGCTGTCGGGCCCGCAGCCAGAGCAGGCCGGCTCGCTGCTGGAGCTCAGCGCCGGCGGCAAGAAGGCTGTGACGCTGGCCAATGGCGAGACGCGCACCTTCCTCGAGGACGGCGATGCCATCATCCTGCGTGCCTGGTGTGAGCGTGAAGGTTTTGCACGCATAGGTTTTGGCGAATGCCGTGGGCAGGTGCTGCCGGCGCGTGCTTAAGTTCAAGGCGCTGATGCTTCGTTCGTCAGCGAAGCATGGGGCGGGTGTTTGCGGCAAAAATGCTTGCCATGAACCCCGAACCGACTCCTGACAACATCCTCGCGGCGTCTGCCCACCGCAATCCCTATCCTTTTTACGCAGCGCTGGTTGCTGGTCCGGCACTGGTGTTTGATGCGCCACGCAAACTCTGGATAGCGAGCAGTGCGGCCGGTGTCAAGGCAGTCCTGGGCAATCCGGCCTGCCGCGTGCGTCCTGTTTCTGAGCCAGTTCCCTCAGCCATCGTCGGCTCGGCGGCCGGTGAGGTCTTCGGCCACCTGGTGCGCATGAATGAGGGCTTGCGGCATGACGCACCCAAGCTGGCGCTGCAGCGTTTCGTGGCCGCAGTGGACCTGGAGCGTGTGCAGGCCAGAACCCAGGTGCTGGCCTTGCAAGCTGCCGGGGAGGGCGTATTGCGTGGCGAGGCCCTGTCGCGCTGGGCTTTTGAAGTCCCCGTGATGGCGGTGGCAGACCTGCTGGGCTTTGGCGAGGTCGAGCTGCCGCAGGTGGCACGCTGGATGGCTGATTTTGTCGCCTGCCTGTCGCCGCTCAGCACGCCGGCCCAGCTCGCGGTGGCCGGCGAGGCCGCCTCGGCCTTGCTGTCGCGTTTTGCGGAAGGGGTGCAGGCCGCCAGCGCCCAGCCCGGCAGTGCCTTGGCGCGCCTGCAACAGGAGGCGGCGCAGGCCGGTTGGCATGACGCGCGGGCGCTGCTGTGCAATGCGGTGGGCCTGCTGTCGCAAACCTATGAGGCCACGGCCGGCCTGATCGGCAACAGCATCACGGCCCTGGCCACGCATCCCGGCCTGCTGGACGCCATGACCCGCGGACCCGCAAAGCTGCTGCAGATGGTCCAGGAAGTCAGCCGCTATGACCCGTCCATCCACAACACGCGCCGCTTTGTGGACCAGGCCACGGAAGTCTCGGGCGTTTCGCTGCAGGCCGGCGATGTGGTGCTGGTGCTGCTGGCCGCCGCGGGCCGCGACCCCGCATGCAACGCCAGGCCCGACGAATTTTTGTTGGAGCGCCCGGATCGCCAGGTGCCTGGCTTTGGCCATGGTGCCCACCAGTGTCCAGGCCAGGCGCTGGCCTGCGTAGTCGCGGCGGCTGCCATCAAGGCCTTGCTGGTCTCGGGGCGGCTCAAGGATGCCGCATCATTTCGCTGGGACTACCGTCCCTCCATGAATGCCCGGATTCCGGTTTTCACCGCTTGATGCGAGCATCACAGCAAGCCCTACAGCAACAAGAAAGCCCCCATGATCGCGATTATTTTTGAAGTCCAGCCCGCCCAGGGCCAGAAGCAGACCTACCTCGACATCGCCGCGGCGCTTAAGCCCCAGCTCGAAAAAATCGACGGCTTTATCTCGATTGAACGCTTTGAAAGCCTGAGCACGCCAGGCAAGCTGCTGTCGCTGTCCTTCTTTCGCGACGAGGCGGCCGTGCTGGAATGGCGCAAGCTGGAAAGCCACAGGCAGGCGCAAAGCCGCGGGCGCGGCGGCGTGTTTGAGAACTACCGGCTGCGCGTGGCCCATGTGCTGCGTGACTACGGCCTGAATGAGCGCGACGAAGCGCCGGCCGACAGCCGGCAGGTACACGGCTGATTTGGGCTGATTCAGGGCCGTAGAGGGGCCAATCGCCCCGATAAACCACACCGGGCCGCCGCGCCAAGGCCTTTGTAGGGCTTAAATGCTGATTTAAGGGGCAAAACTCAGGGTAAACCTTAGAATAGAGGGTTACCCAAAGGGTTAACCACAGCCCCCATGAACGCCCCCGTCGACGTCTCCTTCTTCACGCGCGCCGCCAAGCCGCTGACCAGCTACCGCAAGTACTGGGCGGCCCGCTTCGGCACGGCCAAGTTTCTGCCCACCAGCCGGGCCGAGATGGACGCGCTCGGCTGGGACAGCTGCGACATCATCATCGTCACGGGCGATGCCTATGTGGACCACCCGAGTTTCGGCATGGCCGTCATAGGCCGCATGCTCGAAGCGCAAGGCTTTCGCGTCGGCATCATCGCCCAGCCCGAGTGGCACAGCGCCGACCCTTTCCGCGCGCTGGGCAAGCCCAACCTGTTCTTCGGCGTGACCGCCGGCAACATGGACTCGATGATCAACCGCTACACGGCGGACCACAAGATACGCAGCGACGACGCCTACACCCCCGGCGACGTGGGCGGCAAGCGCCCCGACCGCGCGGCCCTGGTGTATTCGCAGCGCTGCCGCGAGGCCTACAAGGACGTGCCCATCATCCTGGGCGGCATAGAAGGCTCGCTGCGCCGCATCGCGCATTACGACTACTGGTCCGACAAGGTGCGCCGCAGCGTGGTGGTCGACGCCAAATGCGACTTGCTGCTTTACGGCAATGCCGAGCGCGCCATCGTCGAAATCGCCCACCGCCTGGCCGCCCGCGAGCCGGTCGCCAGCATCACCGACGTGCGCGGCACGGCCTTCATACGCCGCAGCGGCGACGAAAGCGCCCAGGGCTGGTTCGAGATCGACTCCACCAGCGTGGACACGCCGGGCCGGGTCGAGGCCCACGTCAACCCCTATTTGATGATTTCCGACCAGGCGCGCGAGCAGGGCGCCAGCTGCGCGCGCGAGGACGAAGCGGCCGAGGTGGCGGCCAAGGCCGAAACGGCCAGCTCCGCGGCCAACCCGGCCATCAAGCCGCTGACCTTTGTGGCCAACCCCAACCTCCCGTCCACCGTGCATACCGCGCAGGGCAAGATCAAAGTCCCGCCGCGCGACCGCTCGGTGATACGCCTGCCGTCCTACGAACAGGTCAAGAGCGACCCGGTGCTGTATGCCCACGCCAACCGTGTGCTGCACCTGGAAACCAACCCCGGCAACGCCCGCGCGCTGGTGCAGGCCCACGGCGAAGGCGCCACCGCGCGCGACGTCTGGATCACGCCGCCGCCCATCCCGCTGACCACGGCCGAGATGGACTATGTGTTCGACCTGCCTTACGCCCGCTCGCCGCACCCGCGCTACGCCGACGAGAGCGGCGGCCACGACGGCGCGACCAAGATCCCCGCGTGGGAGATGATCCGCTTTTCAGTCAACATCATGCGCGGCTGCTTCGGCGGCTGTACCTTCTGCTCGATCACCGAGCACGAAGGCCGCATCATCCAGAGCCGCTCCGAGGACTCGGTGATCCGCGAGATCGAGGCGATACGCGACACCGTCAAGGGTTTTACCGGCGCGATCTCCGACCTGGGCGGGCCCACCGCCAATATGTACCGCATAGGCTGCAAGTCGCCCGAGATCGAGGCCGCCTGCCGCAAGCCGTCCTGCGTGTACCCGGGCATCTGCCCCAACCTCAACACCAACCACAACCCGCTGATCAAGATGTACCGCCGCGCGCGGGCCTTGAAGGGCGTGAAAAAAATCCTCATCAGCTCCGGCCTGCGCTACGACCTTGCCGTGCAAAGCCCCGAGTACGTGAAGGAGCTGGTCACCCACCATGTGGGCGGCTACCTGAAGATCGCGCCCGAGCACACCGAGCAGGGGCCGCTGACCAAGATGATGAAACCCGGCATCGGCAGCTATGACAAGTTCAAGCAGATGTTCGAGAAGTACAGCCTCGAAGCCGGCAAGAAGCAGTTCCTGATCCCGTACTTCATCGCGGCCCACCCGGGCACCAGCGACGAGGACATGATGAACCTGGCGATCTGGCTCAAGAAGAACGGCTTTCGGGCCGACCAGGTGCAGACCTTCTACCCCAGCCCCATGGCCACGGCCACGGCCATGTACCACACCAACAAAAACCCGCTGCGCAAGATCACGCGCGACAGCGAGACGGTGGACATCGTACGCGGCGAACGCCGCCGCCGGCTGCACAAGGCCTTTTTGCGCTACCACGATCCCAACAACTGGCCGGTGCTGCGCGAGGCGCTCAAGGCCATGGGCCGGGCCGACCTGATCGGCAACGGCAAGCACCACCTGATCCCGACCTTCCAGCCGCTGACCGACGGCAGCTATACCAGCGCGCGGCGCAAGAATTCGACGCCGCTGGCGGGCAAGAGCGCCGGCCCCGGGGTAGCCTTGAAGAGCACCACCCCGGTCAAGGGCCGCATGCTGACCCAGCACACCGGGCTTCCGCCCCGGGTGACCGGTTCAGCCAAACCCCGCAAGACCGGGCGTTAGAAAGCAAGCGCGGCACGTCCCATCCTCCTAGAATGCCTGATGAGAATAAAAGGGCTATCCGGGAGGGGATCCATGCAGGCAGGCTCCAGAAAGCGGTTCATCGCGGCAGGATTGCTGTGCGTGGCCGGCATGGGCGTGCTCGCCCAGACCCAGCAAACATACCAGGCGCAGGTGCAGGCGGGGCGCGTACTGTCCGCTGATGAGCAGCAGGTTCTGCTGCTGGTCAATGAGTCCGCTGCCTTGCTCGACCAGGGCCGCACCGAACCCGCGGCCGTCACCGCCCGGCGGGCGCTGGAACTGGCCAAAACAACCCGCATGCGCGACGTCGAGGCGCTGGCCTTGCACAACCTCGCGCGGCTGGAGTTCAAGGGTGGCCAGCACGAACTCGGCCTGCGCCTTTTGCGCCGTACGCTGCTGCTGTATGAGATTGAAGGCAATCTGGGCGGGCAGGGAACAATTCGCCTGGAGATGGCCGAGATGCTCAACCAGTCGGGCCAGGTCGAGGCTTCAAGGGCGCAGGCCGATATTGCCGGCAAATTGTCGGCCGCCGCCGGCGACCGCCTGGGTGTGCTCAACGCCACCAGCTTTGCCGTGCGGACCCATGGCGGCGACTCCGTGACCAAGGAGGCCCAGGTCGAAAGCCTGCTGTCGCAATCGCAGGCCCAGGGGGCGCCTCTGGCCGAGGCCACCGCATTGCGCCAGCAGGGCCGCCGGGCGATGGAGGAGGGCCGGCTGCAGGAGGCGCGGCAGATTTTCGATCGAGCCCTTGCCCGCTCCCTGACCGCCTTGAATCCGGAAGCGGAATCCTATTCGTTGCTGGCGCTCGGTGAAATTTCCGCCGCGCAGTACAAGCTGCCTGAAGCACAGGCCTTTTACCAGCGCGCCCTGGCCGCGGCGCGTAAAAGCAAGGACGCCGGCGCCGTGGGCAATGCCTTGCTCAAATCCGCGCTGCTGCAGGGGCTGATGGACAACGCGGCGCTCATGCGCGAGCAGGCGACGCAGGCGCAGGCCGCTTTCAAGGCCGATGGGCAGCTCGTGGGCCAGGGCCTGGCCAGCGAAGCGCTGGGCGATGCCGAGTGGATGGATGGCCGCAGGCCGCAGGCCGAGGCCTTCTACCGCGAAGCCATCAGGGCCGGCGAAACGACCAAACAGCCGGTGAACGAGGCCAGCGCGCGCCTGCGCCTGGCTTCGCTGCTGCGTCCCAATGCTTTCCAGGCGGCAAAGACCGAGGCCGAGCGTGCCATCGAACTCTACCGGGCGGCCGGCACGAAATCGGGCATCGCCCAGGGCGTGTTCGAGCTGGGGCGCATTTACGGCGCGGCCAACGATGTCGGTAAAGGCCTGGAGATGGTCCAGCACAGCCGTGATTTGTTTGCGCAGATCAATCGCCAGGACAAGACGGCCATGGCCGACCTGATGATTGCGGGCGGCCAGCGTTACGCCGGCAAGCTGCCCGAAGCGCTGGCCGCCGTGCGGCGCGCCATTGACGGCTTCGGCAAGGCCGGCATGCTCGCGGACCAGGCCAAGGCCGAGCAGGAGCACGCGGACATACTGGCAAGAATGGGCGATACGCAAGGCGCGGAAGCGGCATTGCAGCGCGCGTTGCTGCTGGCCCGGCAGGGCGACAGGCCCAAGCTTGCCGAGGCCGTCCAGCGGGCACTGGACACGATGAAGAAAGGGGGCTGACGTGGCGATACCCTTTGACGACACCCGGCCGGATACGCGGCCCGCAGCCCTCGATGCGGCGGCCTCCCCCAGGCATGCGTGGGCCTGGGCCACCTTGCTGGTTCTGCTGGCGATGCTGGGCCTGACCGCCACGGCGCTCTACAGCTCCGGCACCTGGTTTGCTCTCGGCAATGACGCCCTGCTGAAATGGGGCGGCAATTCCGCCACGACCACCCTGGACAGCGGTAACGCATGGCGGCTCGTCGCGTCCAAACTGCAACTGGGGTCCGTGATCGGCGTCGCGGCCTTTACTCCCTTTTTCTGGGTGGTCTCGAGGGCCTTCGAGCGCACCTATGGCGCCCTGAGCCTGTTGCTGTCGTTCGTGCTGGTGTCGGCGCTGTGCAGCGTGGCGACGCTTTATGTCCGCGACTTCGCGACGGTGAGTGTGGGCGCCGGCGGGCCGGCCCTGGGCCTGGGCTTGTGCCTGCTTATTGCCATGGGGCGGGGCCTGGAGGGTGCACCGCGCAGGCGCGACTTTTCCGTCTTCAAGGCCCTGGCTTTGTTGCCGTTGCTGGGCCTCCTGGGTTTTGCCGTCGCCAAGGGCTCCGCGGATTTCGGTTCGCTGCTGTGTGGGCTGTGCTGCGGCGCCGTCATGGGCGTGCTGCTCCAGCCGAAGGCCGCCAAGGCGAGTGCGGGGCGCGGCAGCCGGCTTGCGGCTGTTGCGGCATCCGTGGTTGCGGCCGCCGCCATTGCCGCCGGGACGCTTTATGCGCCCAGGCCGCCGTACTACTGGTCGGAGATGGTGGCTTTGCAGCAGGCCGCGCGTGAATACGAGTCGCAGATCAACCCGCTCAACGCGCGCTTCGAAACATTCATGAACAAGGCCCTTGACGGGGATATCCCGCCCAAGGAACTGGTGCCCGAGATGGCGGCGGAGCTGATTCCCGCCTGGCGGGCGATTGAGCAGCGCTGGAGCGCGTTCACGATCAACCCGGCGATGCCGGACGCCGCGATACTGGCCTCGATGAAGCAGTATCCGCAGAGTCGCCGCGCCTTCCTGGAGGCCACGTTCAGGGGCTGGACCACCGGCGATGAAACCGCTTTTATTGAAGCGGCAAAACACAAGGCGATGCTTGAGCAGGCCCGTTTGGCGCTGATAGGCGCGCCGGGCGCCAGGGCGGAGCCAAAGCCGGCAAAGCCTTGATAGCCGGCCTGCGCCGTGCCCCGGGACCGTCCCTGGTTGCGGCGGGAGAGGCCCTCAGCCCGGCGCGTTCCCGGGAAACAATTCTTCCGGCAGCTCTTTCTGGCAAGATGGCCTGGCATCCCCTTCGATCCAGAACCCGGAGAGACCCATGCTCATCGCACGCAGAGCCCTCGTGGCTTTCACCATGGCGGCCGTCACGGCCTGCGCCTGGCTGGCGCCGCTGGACGCGCCGGCCATGCGGCAGGTTGATGCCGGCCTCAAGCGAGCGCTGGTCAGCTTTGCCGCGGCGCGGTTGCTCAATGCGGTGATCTCGGTCGCGCAGGGCACCGAGGCCTCGGTGCAGCCCTTCGGCGTCGGTATCACCTTCACGCCCGGGCAGATCCTGGACCCGGTGAACGACCTGGTGGAGCAGTTCTCGCACCTGATGCTGGCGGCCAGTGTGGCCTTCGGCATCCAGAAGGCGCTGATCAGCATCGGCAGCTACTGGCCGGTGTCGCTGGCCTTGAGCGCTGCGGCTCTGGCCTGGTGGTGGCTGCATTTGCGCAGGGCGCGGGTGCCGCCCTGGCTGTCCAGGCTGCTGGTGATTTTGCTGATGCTGCGTTTTGCCGTGCCGGTGGTGACGCTGGGCAGCGACCTGCTGTGGCAGAAATTCCTCGCGGCCGATTACGCGGCCAGCCAGCAATTGATAGACAGCGCGACGGGGCAGGCCGGGCAGCTCAACCCCGCGGTGGCGGCCGCACCCGACAAGCGCGGCCTGGTCGAAAGCATGAAAGACTGGCTGGCCAAGAACGGCGACGTGGGTAAACAGGTTGAAAACCTCAAGCAGGCGGCTGAGCAGGCCACCGAGCACATCATCAAGCTCATCGTGATCTTTGTGCTGCAGACGCTGGTGATTCCCTTGCTGTTGCTGTGGGCCTTGTATGCCTTCGTCCGGCAGGTGTTTGAACGGTCGGGGCCCAGAGGGTTTGTACCGACCGCCACCCTTTGAGGCCGCTGCTTTTTAGTTGGCAAGCGACCAGGGCTTGAGGTTCCCTCGCTCGAATTCATCGAGTGCTTTTGCGACGGGGATGTTGTAGGTGAATTCAGCCGCACGGCCTTGTGAGGCCAACTGCTTCCAGCGCCCCATGAATCCGTCGACGCCAATATTCATGCCTTGTTTGAACTCGTAGTTCTTCAGGCTTGCTTGCAGCGCCGGCAAGGTGATGGCTATGGGCCCCAGCTTGTTCCGCTTTGTCTTGTCCGGCATGGTAATGATCATGTTGTTGACCATCACAAACGCCACGGGCCCGACAGGTGTTGAAGCCTCGATGGCCAGGGTGGTCACGGAAATCGCGCCGTCGCCCCGGTGTGTTTCTATCGTCCAGGTCTGGCCTGCGGCGAGCGCTGGCGGTGGGGGCGGGCTGCACGCGGCCAGCGTGAGCACTGCTGCCACTACGGTGGCCACCATGCAGAAGGCTCGGGCAAGGCGTAACGGGGCGAAGCATCTCATCATGCGAATGATCTTAGCCCAGGCGATGCGGGACACGCTCGCCACCTTTTCGTTATCATCCCACCCATGCATCTCCAGCTTTCTCCCCCTTCCGTCACCCTGTGATGCACCCGGCTTGATGCCGGGCTGCGCCCTTTGGCCGCGCCTGTTCCACCTGGAACGGCGCGCGGCTTTGAGTTGACGCGCCTGCCTGCTTTTTGTTGCGGCGATCCCGCTTGCAGCAGGCGCACGGACGGAGAAATTTTTCATGAAAACCCAAACATCGGCCGCCCTGGCCTGGGGAGGTGTCCTGCTTGCGGGCGTCTTGTGGGGCGTGGGCGCCCTGGTCGCCCAGTCTGTGATGGCCGGGGGCATGGCGCCCTACAGCCTGTCCCTGGCGCGATTCGCGCTGGGCTTGCCGCTCTTGTGGTGGTGGCACTGGCGGCAGCTGCCGGCCGCGCCGCGCACAGCGCAGTGGCGGCATCTTCCCCGGCGCGGCAAGGCCCTGGTCATGGGCACCGGCCTGGCCATGGCGCTCAACGTCACGAGCTGGTTTATCGCCATGAGCCACATAGGCGCGGCCTTGCCCACAGTGATCTCGATCTGCTGCGCGCCGGTGATCGTCGCGCTGCTGTCGGTGCTGCGCGGCTATGAGCGCGCGAGCGGCCGGTTGCTGCTGGCGCTGGGTCTGGCTCTAATGGGTGTGGGCCTGATCGCCATGCCCGGCGAGGGCTTGAGCCTGCCGGCGCATTACGCGGCCGGCCTGGCCTGGTCGCTGGCCTCGGCCGGGCTGTATTCGCTGGTGGTGCTGGGCAATGCGCGCATGCCCGCGCAGCTGCCGGCCGTCACCGCCTCGGCCTGGAGCATGAGCGCGGCCGCGCTGCTGATGCTGGGCCTGGCCGTCGCGCAGGGCATCACCTGGCCGCAACACACGACGGCCTGGCTGCAGGTGGGCTACACCGGCATCTTCACCACCTCGATCGCCTACCTGGCCTTTGCCTGGGGGGCACGGCGCCTGTCGCCGACCGCGACGGTCATCGGCACGCTGGTCGAGCCGCTGGTGGCTGCCGTTGCGGCGGCCTGGCTGTTTGCCGAGCCGCTGAGCGCGCAGCAGGGCGTGGGCGCCTTGCTGCTGGGGGCGGCGATGGTGGTGCTGGCGCGGCGGTCGCCGTGAACTGCTGAGGATGTACGGCCCATGGTCTGGAACTACAGTCCTGCGGGGAGCAAGCTTCTCAGCGGCGGCCAAAACAGCCAAGTCCCAATCGCCAGACCATGCGCTACAACCATCAGCCAGTAGACCACCCGAAAAGGCAGCTTGCTCGACTTGTGCCGCAAGACCTGCTGGGCCAGCCAGGCCCCTGGCCACCCGCCCGCGAGCGCCAGCAGTTGCAAGGTGCTCTCGGGTGTGCGCCACCGGCCGGCCTGTGCTGCGCGCTTGTCTGTCCAATACACGAAGAACGTGAGCAAATTGAGCAAAAACGACACCGGCAATACCCACCAGGGCAGCAGTGAGTGCCACACGGCCCAAAGCAGAAAGCCGGCATAGGTAAGAGTGACGGCGAGCATGAATCCCACACCACGACCTGCATCCCGGCGCGCCGCCGTTCTTTGCTTCCTCATGCCTGCGTTACGGGGCCATCGTGTGCAACGGAATATCTTTCTCCACTGCCAGCGCGTCCAGCTCCTTGCACGTCTTGCCTTTGAGCCAGGCTTCAATAGCCTCATGCGTGCCCGCTGCAAACATGGCCTTCATGCCGGAGGCCTGCACGCCCGCGGCGGCGCACAGGCTGGCCGCGAAATGCGGCTCCAGCGCCGCGAGCGCCACGCGGCCGTCCTTGCAGGCGTAGAGGCGGTAGCCCGCATGGCCGCCACCCACGGCCGCGCCGGGCTGCGTGAGGCCCCAGCTGCGCGGCAGGGCCAGGTAGCCGGCGGCGGCAGAGAGGGCGACCTCGAGGTAAGCGCCCTTGCCCTTGGCGCGCTGGTGCAGCACGGCTTGCAGCACGGCTTCGCTGGCCATCAGCGAGCCGCCCATGTCGGCGTACAGCGTGGCGGGCAGGTCCAGGCCAGTGAGCAAATTGTTTTCGGCCAGGTAGGTGAGGTCGTGGCCGGGCTCTTCGGCGCGCTCGCCCGGGCTGCCGACGATGGCGACCTGGCTCAGCTGCGGGTGCTGCTTGTGCAAGGCCTTCCAGCCCAGGCCCAGCTTGGCCAGCGCCGAGGGCCTGAAGGAGGTGAGCAGCACGTCGGTTTTTGCGAGCTCGCGGTGCAGCAAGGCCTGGCCGCGCTCGGTCTTGAGGTCGGCCGTGGCGGTGCGCACGCCGGCGTGCAACGCTGCGTAGGCGGCCGGGTTGTAGAGCTTCATCGGGTCGCCCGAGGGCGGGGGCGGCTCCAGCTTGGCGCAGCGCGCGCCCATCTGCCTGCAGCGCATCAGCGCCGCCGGGCCGGGCAGGTTGAGCGCCAGGCTCAGCACGCGCACGCCTTTGAGCGGCTGCAGGGGGATAGGCGAGGCGGGCGGGGAGGGGGTTTTGCGGGCGGCGGGCGGTTTGGAGCTGGGCATGGTGTGGGGGCAATTTACCCCAAAGCCCTGCGGCCGGTGTCCAGGGTTGTCGCCTAAGCGTTGAAATGAGTCTAAATTATTTCTGTTTTAAAGACATTAATTATTGTTTTACAGAAATTATTCTGCGACACTGAGGCCCTCTTCACAAGACAAGAGGTGCTCCCTTGAAACACACAGCAACTCCCTTGGCCCCCTCCGGGCCTGATGTGCAGGGCCTCAGCAGCGTGCTGGCTTGGGCTTGTGCCTTGCTTGCGGTGGCATTGCCGCTGGCGGTGGCCTACCACCTGCTCAGCGTGCCGGTGGAAAGCCTGCTGATGCGCGCGGGCGTGTCGTCGCAAGTCGCGCAGGCCGCGGCCATGGAGGTCACGCTGGGGCAAAAATGCCTGTCCGTGCTGTTGGGTGTGGTGCCGGTGTGCTGCGCGTCTTATGGGCTGATGTGCGCCATGCGCTGCTTCTCGGGTTTTTCGCAGGCGGAATATTTCAGCCTGCGCACCGTCAAATACCTGCGCGGTTTTGCCGCCGGCATTTTTGCGTCGGTGGTAACTGGTGTACTGTCGTCCACGCTTGTCACCCTGGTGCTGACCTCGGCGGTGCCGGCCGGCCCGCGTGCGCTGTCGCTGAGCCTGGGCAGCAACGAGTTGCTGACCCTGCTGTTCGCCGGCATGGTGTGGCAGATCGCCGCCGTGATGGCCAGGGCGGTGGCGTTGGCTGAAGAGAACGCGCAGTTCGTTTAACTCTTCTTCGTTTTTCTTCTTCCGCGCGTGCCCATCGTCGTCAAACTCGATGTGATGCTGTCCGAACGCAAAGCCAAGTCCAAGGACCTGGCCGCCTACGTCGGCATCACCGAAGCCAACCTGTCCCTGCTCAAACAGGGCAAGGTCAAGGGTGTGCGTTTTGACACGCTGATGCGCATTTGCGAGTTTCTCGATTGCCAGCCGGGGGACCTGCTGGTTTCCCGGCCGGACGATGCCGCTTGATTTGCTTGTTCAGGAACATCCATGAAACGCCTTGCCATCGCCGCGGCCCTGGCCGCTTTGCTCAGTGCCTGCGCTGATATCAATTGGGAGCAGACCGCGAAGGAGTCCCTCAAGTCCGCTTGCCGGGGCGCGAGCAACTGCAGCATTCCCTGCGACCGCAACAACCCAGCCACCTTCAACGACCCGCAGTGCATCGCGGGCGGCAGGCGTCCATCGCCATAATGGCCGTCATGAAACCTGCACAAAAACTCTCCGCAAGCGCGGCGGAGCTGACAGCATGAGCGCCAGCGCCGAATTTGTCAGCTATGTGCGAGAACTGCTGGCGCCGCTCGGAGATATCCGCGATGGAAAGTTTTTTGGCGGCCATGCGATGAAGCATGGTGGAAAGCAGTTCGCCATGGTCATGGGCAACACCCTGTACTTCCGCGTGGATGACGGTTCACGGCCGGCGTACGAGAAGAAGGGCTCCAAGCCTTTTAGCTACTCCACCAAAAACGGCGTGGTGCAGGTGCGCAAGTACTACGCCGCGCCCGCCGAGCTGCTCGATGACCCGGCGCAGTTGCTGGCATGGGCCCGGCAGGCGATCAGCGCGGCGCGCGCGGCCTGACAAGCACGCCGGACTGGCTGAACTTAAAGCGGTAAACCTACATAGTTTTCGGCCAGGGCCGTTGAAGCCGCCGGCGAATGGATCAGGTAATCCAGTTCCGCCTCCTGCAGCTTGTGGCCGAATTCGCCGCCATCGGGAAACTGGTGCATCAGCGAGGTGAACCACCAGGAAAAGCGCACGGCCTTCCAGACGCGGTGCAAACAAGTTTCTGAATAGTTGTTGATACCCGCTTCGTCGCCGGCATAAAAATCGGCGAATGCGCGGGCCAGGTAGCGCACGTCGCTGGCCGCCAGGTTCAGGCCCTTGGCGCCCGTGGGCGGCACGATGTGGGCGGCGTCGCCAGCCAGGAAAAGCCGGCCGAAGCGCATGGGCTCGGCCACAAAGCTGCGCAGCGGCGCGATGCTTTTTTCAATCGAGGGGCCGGTCACCAGGCTTTCGGCGAGTTCGGGCGCCAGGCGGCGGCGCAACTCGTCCCAGAAGGCGTCGTCGCTCCAGCGCTCGGCCTTGTCGTCGAGGGCGCACTGCACGTAGTAGCGGCTGCGCGTGTGGCTGCGCATGCTGCACAGCGCGAAGCCGTGCGCGTGGTTGCTGTAGACCAGCTCCTCGGCCACGGGCGGCGTCTCCGACAACACGCCCAGCCAGCCGAAAGGGTAGACGCGTTCGAAGGTTTTGAGCGCACCGGCGGGCACGCTGGCCCGGCTCACGCCGTGAAAGCCGTCGCAGCCCGCGATGAAATCGCATTCGACCTCGTGCGCCACGCCGTGCTGCACATAACGCACCTTGGGCCGCGTCCCGTCGAAGTCATGCAGGCTGACGTTTTCGGCCTCGTAGGCGGTGGGCAGGCCGGCGGTGGCGCGCGCATTCATGAGATCGCGCGTCACCTCGGTCTGGCCGTAGACCATGACGCTTTTGCCGCCCGTGAGCTTTTGCAGGTCGATGCGGTGGTGCGAGCCGCCAAAGCTCAGCGAGATGCCGCCGTGCACCAGGCCCTCGGCATGCATGCGGCTGCCCACGCCGGCTTCGTCGAGCAGATCGGTCGTGCCCTGTTCGAGCACGCCCGCGCGTATGCGGCCCAGCACATAGTCCTGGCTGCGCTGCTCGATCACGATGGCGCTGATGCCGGCTTTATAAAGAAGTTGGCCGAGCAAATGCCCGGCGGGGCCACCGCCCACGATGGCTACCTGTACACGCATGTCTTGTCTCCGATGAATCCGTCAGCCTTGAGGGTAGGCCGGCACGTGCGGAACCGCCAGCGGCGCAAAACGCCTTTGCACGATGTGCGGCCTGTTTGTGCGATGATCGCGCAATGGTCACTTCCCGAAGCACTGCGAAACCCGGCGCTTTCCCGATCGCCAAGCCCGACCTGATCGAGGGCATGGCCAAAGGCATGGCCGTGCTCGAGAGCTTCGACACCCAGCGCCAGCGCCTCAATGCCACGCTGGCGGCCGAGCGTGCCGGCATCACGCGCGCCGCGGCGCGCCGCCACCTGCTCACGCTCACGCACCTGGGCTACCTGGAAACCGACGGCAGCTATTTCTGGCTGGCCCCCAAGGTGCTGCGCTTTTCGGGCAGCTACCTCGCGACGGCGCGCCTGCCGCGCGCCATCCAGCCCACGCTGAACCGGCTGGCCGCGCAGGCGCAGGAGTCGTTCTCGGTCGCGGTGCTGGACGGTGACGAGATCGTCATCATCGGGCGTAGCGGCTTTGAGTGGAAAGCCTCCGGTGACCCCAAGGCGGCGCCGGCCCGGGTGCTGGCCTACGGCCTGCACCTGGGCGCGCGCCTGCCCGCGCATGCCACGTCCACCGGCCGCGTCCTGCTGGCCGCCAAGTCCAAAAGCGAGTTCAGTGCCTGGCTCAAGGCAAAAACCGAGCATGGCAGCCTGGCGCGGCTGACCTTGCACACGACCACAGACCCGCGCAAGCTCAAGGCCCTGGTCGAGCAGGTGCGGCTGGACGACTACTGCCTGGCCAGCGAAGAGCATGAGCTGGGCGTGCACGCGCTGGCCGTGCCGCTGCGCGACATGCAGGGCCGCACGGTGGCGGCGCTCAATGTGGTGTCCTCGCCGCAACGGCTGCGGCCTGAGGTGATGCGGCGCGAACTGCTGCCCTTGCTGCTGGATGCGGCGAGGGAATTGCGCTTGCTGCTTTAGATCGTCAACAGGCTCTTAGCTTTTTGGCCGCGAAGGGCGTGCGGCCAACGCAACGCCACCCAGAATGGCCGCGCAGCAGGCCGCGAGCGCCCAGCCCAGCGGCTCTCCAAGAAAGACGACGCCGCCCAGCGCGGTGATGGCCGGCACTGAAAGTTGTACCGAGGCCGCCGTAGTGGCGGGAAGCCGCTTCACCGCCGCGTACCAGATGATGTAGCCCATCCCGGAAGTGATCGCACCAGAGGTCACCGCATACGCCGCCCCGCGCATGTCCCAGATCAGTTGCGGGAACATCAACCCGGCTAACAACAGTGCCAGCGGTGTGGCGCGCAGGAAGTTTCCTGCGGTGGCCCGCGTCGCATCACCGGCGCGTTTTCCGCGCAGCGAATACACCGCCCATGCCATGCCGGCCAGCAGCATCAGCAAGGCCGATGGCAAGCTTGGTGCGGCGGCGCCGGGCAGCAACAGCGCGATAAGGCCCGCCACGGCAATTGCCAGGCCAACGCTTTGCCTGGCGCCCAGCCGTTCGCCGCGGGCCAGCCCAGTGCCCAGCATCGTGAGTTGCACCGAGCCGAACAGCAGCAGCGCGCCCGTGGCTGCCGGCAGGCTGACGTAGGCCAGAGAAAATGCGGCAGCGTACACGAACAGCGCACCGGCCGATGGCCAGTTGCCGGTCGC
Organism: Polaromonas sp. P1_A2; assembly: GCF_056406895.1. Lineage (NCBI taxonomy): Bacteria > Pseudomonadati > Pseudomonadota > Betaproteobacteria > Burkholderiales > Comamonadaceae > Polaromonas > Polaromonas sp. P1_A2. The sequence goes on from NZ_JBFTZI010000002.1 coordinate 530,924, forward strand.
CGTAACGCCGCGCCACGAAATGAAAAGCCAGAGCACCAGCGCACCCGAGGCGATGCGAAGCGCCGTAAAGCTGGCCGCGTCGATCGGCGTGCTGCGCAGTGCGAGGCGGCACAGGAGTGAGTTGCCCGCAAAGGCGAGCATGGCCAGCACGGTGAGGCCCAGCGCTGAGGTGGTCGGTGATACCTTCATGCCGCGCTCCCTGACGAGCTGTAGGTTCAGGCCGGCGCCGCGTTGCGCTCGCGCATCTGTGCCTTGAGCTTGTCGACTTTGCCGACCAGCAGCGGCCCCCGGGGCCGGATGGAAGAGCGCCTGGGAATCCTGTTGTTGGCCAAAGTTTCAGTCATACCGTAGATGACTTCCGATTCATACGCCCAGGTATTGCGCCAGCAGCTCAGGCTTGGCATGCAGCTCGGCCGAGCTGCCTTCAAACACCACCTGGCCCTTGACCAGGATCACGTTGCGGTCGGTGATCTGGGTGACGTGCTTCCAGTTCTTGTCGACGATCACGCTGCTGATTCCGGTCTCGCGGATCAGGCCGCAGATGCGCCAGATGTCGCGCGCGATCAGCGGCGCCAGGCCTTCGGTGGCTTCGTCCAGGATCAGCACGTCCGGGTTGGTCATGAGCGCCCGGCCTATGGTCAGCATCTGCTGTTCGCCCCCCGAGAGCTGCTGGCCGCCATGGCCCAGGCGTTCCTTCAGGCGTGGAAAGGTTTCGAGCACACGCTCGTAGGTCCAGTCGCGCTGGCCTTGGGTGCCGGGGCGCGCCGCCATCTTGAGGTTCTCGACCACGCTGAGGTTGCCGAAAATGCCGCGGCCCTCGGGCACATAGGCGATGCCCAGGCGGGCGATTTCGTAGGGTGGGGCGCCCGTCATGGGCCGGCCGTTGATTGCGACCGTGCCTGAGCGCGGCTTGACCAGGCCCATGATGCTTTTGAGCAAGGTGCTCTTGCCCATGCCGTTGCGGCCCATGAGGCCAATCGTTTCGCCGCGCGCGACGTGGAAGTCAATGCCGCGCAGCACGTGGCTGGCGCCGTAATAGGTGTTGATGTCCTGGGCGCCGATCAGGATGTCTATCTGTTTCTCGGGGGCGTTCATCAATGCTCCTCGCCAAGGTAGGCCGCCTGCACGCCCGCGTCGGCGCGGATTTGCGCCGGCGTTCCGCTGGCGATCACCTGGCCGTTGACCATCACGGTGAGCTTGTCGGCCAGGGTAAAGACCGCGTCCATGTCGTGCTCGACCAGCAGGATGCCGTGGTTTTTCTTGATGGCCAGCAGCAGCGCGACCATGCGTTCGGCCTCGGCCACGCCCATGCCGGCCAGCGGCTCGTCGAGCAACAGCACCTGCGGCTCGGTGGCCAGGGTCATGGCGATTTCGAGCTGGCGCTGCTCACCGTGGCTGATGGTGCCGGCGATGCTGTGTTTGCGGTGTTGCAGGCCGGCCAGCTCCAGCGCTTCTTCCGCGCGGGCATTGACCGCCGCGAAGCCGGTGGCGCGCTGCAGCCAGCGCGCGGCATTCGGCGCGCGCGACTGCGAGGCCAGCCGCACGTTTTCCCAGACGCTGAAGGGCAAAAAGATATTGGTCTTCTGGTAGCTACGGCCCAGGCCCTTGCCCGAGATTTTTTCGGGCGTCCAGCCGGTCACGTCCTGGCTGCCCAGGGTGACGCTGCCCGATGTGGGCGGCAGGTCGCCCGAGAGCAGGTTGGTCAGGGTGGACTTGCCCGCGCCGTTGGGACCGATCACCGCGTGGATGTGGTTGCGCCAGAGGCTGATGGAAACGTCATTGACCGCGGCCAGCCCGCCGAAGCGCTTTGTCAGATTCTTTGCAGAGAGCAGCACTTCACTCATGGCCGGCCTCCGCTTTATTCTTGCGCTGGGTGAATTTTTCGACCAGGCCCAGGATGCCGCGCGGCGCGAAGACCACCAGCAGCACGATGAACAGACCCATCCAGAGTTGCCAGTGCTTGCCGAGGTTGACGCTTCCGATGGTCGGGAGATCCTTGAACACATGCAGCAGGTACTCAAACGCAAAGGCGCCGACGATGGCGCCGGCGAAATTGCCCATGCCGCCCAGGATCACCATCATGATGGCGTGCGCGCTCATGTGAAAGCCCATGAGTTCGGGGTTGATGTAGCCGGTCTGCGTGCCCCACAGGTAGCCGGCCAGGCCCGCAAGCGCGCCGGCCAGCGTGAAGGCCGAGAGCTTGTAGCCGAAGGTGCCGAAACCCATGGCGCGCATGCGGTGCTCGTTGACGCGTATGCCGGCCAGCGTGCGGCCGAAGGGGCTCCAAAGCAGGCGGCGCAAGAAGGCGTACACCAGCAGCATGGCGCCCAGCGTGAAGTAGTACAGCGTGAGCTTGCTGTCCAGGTCGAAGGGCGTCCAGCCGAAGACGGCCGCGCTGGGCTTGAAGTTGATGTAGAGCCCGTCGGAGCCGCCCAGGGCCTTGTTGTCGAAAAATAGGTAGAACACCATTTGCGCGAAGGCCATGGTGACCATGATGAAGTAGATGCCGTGCGTGCGCACCACAAAAAAGCCGATGATGAGCGCGGCCAGGCCCGAGGCCAGCACGGCCACCGGCAGCGTCCACCACAGGCTCACCGGCGTGCCGGCGGGCGTCAGGAAGGCCAGCGCATAACCTGCCAGGCCGAAGTAGGCCGCATGGCCCAGCGACACCAGGCCGCTCTCGCCCTGCAGCAAATCAAGGCTCATCGCAAAGATGGCCATGATCATCATGCGCGTGACCATCTGGGTATAGAAGTCGGTGCCCACAAAAGGGAAGGCGGCCAGCGCGACCAGCCCCAGGCCCAGCGCCACCTGCACGCCGCGCGGCAGGATTTCAAGGTTTGCTTTTGCCGTGCTCATTGCTTGAATAGACCTTCAGGTTTCCACAGCAGCACGGCCGCCATCAACATATAGACCAGCATGCCCGCCATGGAAGGCAGCAGCACCTTGCCAAAGGTGTCGACCAGGCCCACCAGCAGGGCCGAGATCAGCGCGCCGCGCACCGAGCCTATGCCGCCTATCACGACCACCACAAAACACATGATCAGCACCTGGGAGCCCATATTGGGATAGACGCTGGCGACAGGCGCGGCGATCATGCCGGCCACTGCCGCCAGCCCCACGCCCAGCGCGAACACCACGGCATGGATCAGCTTGATGTTGATGCCCAGCGATTCGGCCATGTCGCGGTTGAAGGCGCCGGCGCGTATCTTCATGCCCAGCCGGGTCTTGGAAATCATGAAATAAAGGCCCAGCGCCAGCGCGATGCAGACGCCCGACATGAAGAGCCGGTAGACCGGGTAGGAGAGGTTCTCGGTGAGCGGCACCGAGGCGCTGAGTACGTCGGGAATCGTGACGCCGTGCACGTCGTCGCCCCAGAGGATGGAGCGCACTTCCTCAAAGATGTAGATCAAGCCGAAGGTCAGCAGCACCTGGTCCAGGTGGTCGCGCTTGTAGAAGTGCCTGAACAGCAGCCACTCCAGCGCCAGGCCGAAGGCGACCGAGAGCACCGCGCCCATCATGATGGCCAGCGTGAGGCTGCCCGTCAGCGTGCTGAGCGACCAGGCCAGGTAGGCGCCCAGCATGTAAAAACTGCCGTGGGCCAGGTTGACCACGCCCATGATGCCGAAGATCAGCGTGAGGCCGGCGGCCAGCATGAACAGCAGCAGGCCGTACTGGACGCTGTTGAGCAGTTGGATAAGGAAGTTGGCAAGATCCATGTTTTTTAGGACTTCCGAGACAGCGAGAGTTGAAGGCCGTATCTGCAAGCAGGGGCCGCGGAACCGGCTTTGCCGGGCCGCAGGCGCAGCGGCCCCCCCGGGGGGCAGAGAGCTACACGAAGTGAGCGAACGTGGGGGCTCATGTGTGGCGACGCGTGAACAACAAGAGGCTGCCCATCAGGGTGAAGAGGCCGCCCGATACCCGGTTGAACCAGCGCACGGCGCGGCTGGAGCGCAGCAGCGGCGCGATGCGCGAGACGCCCAGCGCGCAGCAGGTCAGCACCGTGAACTCGAAGGCCATAAAGGTCAGGGCCAGGATGGCGAACTGCGGCACAAAAGGCGCGGCCGGGTTCAGGAACTGCGGGAAGAAGGCCGCGAAGAACAGCACGGCCTTGGGGTTGCTGGCGCCGACCAGGAAGCCGCGCAGGAAAAACGAGCGGCGCTGCGGGGGGCTGTCGTCCCTGGCCGTGCCGTCGAACACGGCCGCCTCGCTGCGAAAGGTCTTGATGCCCAGCCAGATCAGGTAAGCCGCGCCAATGAGCTTGGCGACCGTGAAGGCGGTCTCAGACGCCGCCAGCAGCGCGCCCAGGCCCATGGCCGACAGCAGCATGACACACAACACCGCGGCAACGCTTCCAGCCACGGAAGTCATGGCCTTGCGCGGGCCGTGGTTGAGCGCGTTGGTCATGCACATCAGCATGGTCGGGCCCGGCGTGAGGATCAGCAGGGCGACGGCCGCAACATAAAGGAGGTAGGTGGTAAGCGTCATGGGCTTGAAGATAGCATTGCCAGAAGCCAGCCAGCAGGGTCCGTGCCAGCTATTAAAAAAAACGGGGCGGAGCAGAAGCCCTGATCCTTCCCTGCCAGCAGGGGCCGCGGAACCGGCTTTGCCGGGCCGCAGGCGCAGCGGCCCCCTCGGGGGGAAGGGAGCTACACGCAGTGAGCGACCGTGGGGGCCACGCTCAACCCATCTTGCAACCGGCGCCGGAATCGGCCAGCGCCTTGGCGGCCACGCCAATCACCTTGTTTTCCTTGTTTTCGACCACGCGCAGGTACATGTCCTGCACCGGGTTGTGCGAGGGGCTCATGGTCCACTTGCCTCGCGGGCTGTCGATGACGGCGCCTTCCAGGGCCTTGTAGAGGGCCGGCTTGGCGCTCAGGTCGCCCTTGACGGCGTTGGCTCCCTGGATCAGCAGCAGGCCGGTGTCGTAGCCCTGCACGGCGTAGACGTCGGGCTGCATCTTGAATGTCTTGGCGTAGCTCAGGCGGAACTGGCCGTTGCGCTGGGTCGGCAGCGAGTCGCTGTAGTGCATGGTCGTGATGATGCCGTTGGCCGCGGGGCCGGCGGCGTCGAGCACGCCTTCGGTCAGGAAGCCGGAGCCGTACAGCGGAATCTTTTCCTTCAGGCCCGCGGCGGCGTAGTCCTTGATGAACTTGGCGGCGCCGCCGCCGGCGAAGAAGCAGGCCACGGCATCGGGCTTGAGCGCGGCGATTTCGGTCAGCAGGGCCTGGAACTCAACCTGCGGGAAGGGCAGGCCCAGTTCCTTGACGATGGTGCCGCCCGCGGCGCTGTAGCTTTCCTTGAAGCCTTCAAAAGCCTCGTCGCCGGCCGCGTATTTCCAGGTGATCCAGACGGCCTTCTTGTGGCCGCGGTCCACCATGGCCTTGCCCAGGGCGCGCGTGGGCTGGGAGTTGGTGAAGGAAGTGCGGAACACATTGGGCGCGCACAGGCTGCGCGTGGCGGCGTGCACGCCGGCATTGGGGATCAGGCTCAGCACGCCGCTGTCGCGCGCGACCTTCTGGATGCCCATCTGCACGCCCGAGTGCACCGTGCCGACCAGCACGTCGACCTTGTCGCGCTGCACCAGCTTGTTGGCGTTTTCAATGCCCTTGGAGGGCTCGGACTCGTCGTCCACCTTGAAGAATTCGATCTCGCGGCCGCCCAGCTTGCCGCCTTGTTCGTTGATCGCCATGCGAAAGCCGTTTTCAATGGCCACGCCGAGCTGCGCGAAGGTACCGGTATAGGGCAGCATGAAGCCCACACGCACCTTGCCGGACTGCGCGCGCACGATTTCGGGGAGCAAAAGGCCGGTGGAGGCCGCCCCTATCATGGCGGCGCTGCGGGTCAGTACAAGTCGGCGTGAGGTCATGGAATAGCTCCTGGTTGAGGCTGAAAACTGTTAGACGAATAGTAAGCGTGCGTTGTGTGGCCGGCCCTAGTGTAAAACCCGAGATTGAGGATTAAATTGTTTACATCTAAAGCAATGACTGTGCCTGGTTTGGGCCGGTTTGCACTTTTTTTCGGTGCTCTGTGCCGCACGCCGGGCTCTTTTTGCGCGCGGCGATTCAGTGCGGCTGGCGCAGCTTGAAGCGCTGGATCTTGCCGGTGGCCGTCTTGGGCAGTTCGCTGACGAACTCTATCCAGCGCGGGTATTTGTAGGGCGCGAGCTGCTGCTTCACGTGGGCCTTGAGCTCATCCATGGTGGCGCTCTGGCCGGCTTTGAACACCACGTAGGCCTTGGGCTTGACGAGCTCGTCGGCATCGGCCACGCCGATGACCGCCACTTCCAGCACGGCGGGATGCGTCATCAGGCAGGCCTCCACTTCGAAGGGTGAAACGTAGATGCCGCCGACCTTGAGCATGTCGTCGCTGCGTCCGCCGTAGGTGTAGAAGCCGTCGGCGTCGCGTGTGTACTTGTCGCCGCTCTTGGTCCATTCGCCGGCGAAGGTGGCCTTGGTCTTGGCGCGGTTGTTCCAGTACATGATGGCGGCGCTGGGGCCGTTGATCTGCAGCTCGCCGATCTCGCCGTCGGCGCATTCGCGGCCGTCGTCGCCCATGACGCGCAGGGCATAGCCCGGGACCGCCTGGCCGGTGGTGCCGTAGCGCACCTGGCCGGGCCGGTTGGACAAAAAGATGTGCAGCATCTCGGTGGAGCCTATGCCGTCCAGGATTTCGCAGCCATACTGCGCCGTCCATTTTTTCCCGATCTCGGCGGGCAGGGCTTCGCCCGCGCTGGTGCATACGCGCAGGCTCAGTTCGGACTTCACCGGCCGCGCCGGGTCGGCCAGCAGGGCGGCATACAGCGTGGGCACGCCGTAGAAAATCGTCGGCCGGTATTTTTTGAGCAAGGCAAAGACATCGGCCGGCGTCGGGCGTGCCGGTAGCAGCACGGTGGTGGCGCCCACGCTCATGGGAAAGGTCAGCGCATTGCCCAGGCCGTAGGCAAAAAACAGTTTGGCGGCGGAATACACCACGTCGGATTCGCGTATGCCCAGCACACCGCGGCCGTAAAGCTCGGCCGTCTGGATCAAATGACTGTGCAGGTGCACCGTGCCCTTGGGCGTGCCGGTGGAGCCGCTGGAGTACAGCCAGAAACAGGCGTCGTCGGCGCAGGTGGTGGTGACGGTGGGCGTGGCCGGCGCCGCGCGCAGCAGGCCGGCCAGGGTGGCGTGCGGCGCGCAGTCGTCGACGCCGGCGACAACCACTGTTTTCAGCGTGTCGATTTTTCCGAGCAGCGGCTCGAAGGCCGGCAGCAGGGCGTGCGAGACGATCAGGCCCCGGGCGCGCGAGTCGCGCAGCATGAACTCGAAGTCCTGCGTGGTCAGCAAGGTGTTGGCCGCGATGGGCAGCACGCCCGCGAGTATGCAGCCGAGGAAGGCGACCGGCCACTGCGGCGTGTCCAGCATGGCCAGCAGCACCCGGCTTTCGGGCGTGAAGCCCTGGGCGCGCAGGGCATTGGCAAAACGGTGGGATTGTTCGGCAAGTTCGCCGTAGCTCAGTTGCTCGCCGCTCAGCGCGTCCATAAAAGCCACTTTGCCGGGGCGCGTGGCGTTGCGCGCCAGCAGGTCGTGCGCCGCGTTGTAGTCGCGCGGGATGCTCACCCGGGGCGGGCTTGCCGAATGGTCTGCGCTGCTTGTTTGCATGCTTGTCTCCAGATTGCTGTTATTTTGGTAGCTGCTTGCGCACGCTGATCAAGCGCTACGGGGTCTTCTTTTGTACGTCAGGCGGTGGCGGGGCTGGCCCCCAATGTCTGCAGGGCGCCGGTGAGCCACTGGCGGCACCACTCGGTGCCTTCGGTTTCCGGCATGGTGCCGCTGCTCGCGTCATGGCACCAGATATCGCCTATGCGCTGCGCGCCCAGGTCCTGCAGGCGCTCGTCGAACTTTTTGCCGCCGAAGCAAAAGGTCTGCATATAAGTACGGTCGCCCAGCGCAATCACGCCGTAGCGCACATGGCCGAGGAATTGCGGGTTGCTGCCCAGTGATTCATAGAGGGCGCGCGCATTGTCGGGCACGTCGCCCGAGCCATAGGTGGAGCTGCAGATGAGATAAAGTGCATCTTCGGCCTTGGCCGCATCGAAGACGCTGATGTCCAGATTGTCCATCAGCTCGACCTCAATATCACTCACCAAATCCGCGCAATCCATCTGGATCGCTTGTGCGACATAGTCAGCGGTGCTGGTCATGGTGCCTACAAGGATTTTGAGTTTCATCAAAAAGTCTCCAGAAAAAAGATGCAATAAACTGCTTTACATCAAGTTAAAGTGAAGTATACTGCAATTAATGTGGGGCGCAACGGTAAAAGTTGCATAAAGACCTAATTTTTTCAAACGGGTGTCTCTTGGAAATCATGTCTGAACAGGAATCGAAAGCCACGCTCAGCGAACTGGGCGCCCGCGTTCGCGCCTGGCGTGCCCGCCGCGGCATGACACGCAAGCAGCTGGCTTCGGATTCGGGCCTCAGCGAGCGCTTTCTGGCTGACGTGGAAACCGGCAAGGGCAATGTCTCCATCAATTCACTCGAAGCGGCGGCCCGCGCGCTCAACATCTCCATCCTGGAGTTGCTGCAGGACGCCCCGCGACCGGCGCTGGCCCGCGTGCAAGGCCTCTTGACACGGCTCGACGATGCCCAGCTGGACCAGGCCTACAGCCTGTTGGGCAGTACCTTTGGCCTCAGCGATTCGCTGGGGCGCGAGCGGCGCGTGGCGCTGATCGGCTTGCGCGGCGCCGGCAAATCCACGCTGGGCAGCCAGCTGGCGGCCGAGCGCGGCGTGCCTTTTATCGAGCTGGACCGCGAAATCGAACGCGAGGCCGGCACCAGCATGAACGAAATCCTGCTGCTGCACGGGCAGGCCGGCTACCGGCGTTATGAGCGGCGCGCGTTGTTCCGCATCGCCGAGGACCACCCCGAAGGCGTGGTCATGACCACGGGCGGCAGCATCGTCAGCGAGCGCGAAACCTTCGATCTGCTGCAAAGCCGCTTTTATTGTGTCTGGCTCAAGGCCAGCCCCGAAGAGCACATGGCCCGCGTGGTGGCCCAGGGCGATATGCGGCCTTTTGACACGACCCGCGGCGCGACCGACGAGGCGATGGAAGACATACGCCGCATCCTCTCCAGCCGCGAAGCCCTCTATGCCCGCGCCGACGCCGTGGTTGATACCGCCGCGCGCACACTGAAACAAAGCCTCAAAGACCTGGAACGCGCCGTTCCCAAAACACCTGTTCGCGACCAGCAGTAAAGCAGTAACAGACCTAACTGGAGACAACCCCATGAACGCCATGACAGAGCCGCTTTTATTCAAACAGGTCATTGCCGGCCAGGAGCGCGAGCTCGTGAGCTTTTCCACCCACCCGGGCAAATACCAGCACTGGACGTTGAGCGTGGAGGGCGACGTTGCACGCCTGAAGCTCGACATCAATGAAGACGGCGGCATCAAGCCCGGCTACAAGCTCAAGCTCAACAGCTACGACCTCGGCGTGGACATCGAGCTGCACGACGCCATCAACCGCGTGCGCTTCGAGCACCCGGCTGTCAAGGTGCTGGTGTTCGAGTCGGGCAAGGAAAAGATCTGGTGCTCGGGCGCCAATATCTACATGCTGGGCCTCTCAACGCACGGCTGGAAGGTCAACTTCTGCAAGTTCACCAATGAAACCCGCAACGGCCTGGAAGACTCCTCTCGCCATGACGGCCTCAAGGCGATTGCCGCGGTAACCGGCGCCTGCGCCGGCGGCGGCTACGAGCTGGCCCTGGCCTGCGACCGCATCATCATGGTGGATGACCGTTCCTCCACTGTCAGCCTGCCGGAAGTGCCCTTGCTGGGCGTGCTGCCCGGCACCGGCGGCCTGACCCGCGTGACCGACAAGCGCAAGGTGCGCCGCGACCTGGCCGACATTTTCTGCACGACCTCCGAGGGCGTGCGCGCCGACCGCGCCAAGGACTGGAAGCTGATCGACGCCCACGCCAAGCCGCAGCAGTTCGGCGAACTGCTGGCCGCTGAAATCCAGGCGCTGCGCGCGCAGTCTGCGCGGGCCGGCGCCAAGGGCATAGAACTGACACCGCTCAAGGCGCTGATCGACGACAGCGGCTACCACTACAGCGTGGTCGATGCGCAGGTGGACCGCGAAAAGCGCATTGCCACACTGACGGTGAAGGCACCCGCAAGCCCCATTGAATCCACACCTGACGCGATTGAAGCGGCCGGCGCCGGCTGGTACCCGCTCAAGCTGCAGCGCGAGCTTGACGACGCCATCCTGAACCTGCGCACCAATGAACTCGAAGTCGGCACCTGGGTCATCAAGACCACCGGCGATGCCGGCCAGGTCATCCGCATGGATGAAGTGCTGGCCAAACTGAAGGACCACTGGTTGGTGAAAGAAACCACGGGCGCGCTGCGCCGCACGCTGGCGCGGCTGGACGTCACCAGCCGTTCGCTGATTGCGCTGGCCGATGCGGGTTCGTGTTTTGCCGGTACTTTTTATGAGCTGGCCCTGGCCTGCGACCGCATCTACATGCTCGATTTGCCCGACGCACCCGACAGCGCACCGGCGCTGCAACTGAGCCCGGCCAACTTTGGCTGGTTCCCGGCCGTCAACGGCCTGACGCGTTTGCAGACACGCTTTTGCGAAGATGAGGCCACGATTTCCCAGCTGCAAAAACTCGGCGACAGCCCGCTGCGCGCCGACCAGGCGCTGGCGCTGGGCCTGGTGACCCTGACGCCCGACGACATCGACTGGGAAGACGAGATCCGCATCATGCTGGAAGAGCGCGCCTCGCTCTCGCCCGACGCCATGACCGGCATGGAAGCCTCGCTGCGCTTCCCGGGCAAGGAAACCATGGAGACGCGCGTGTTTGGCCGCCTCTCGGCCTGGCAGAACTGGATCTTCATTCGGCCGAATGCGGTGGGTGAGGACGGTGCGCTGAAATTGTTCGGGACTGGCAAGAAGGCCAAGTTCGACTGGAAACGGATTTAAGGAAACACCATGAGCACCATAGACCTCCAAGCCCTGATCCCCAACAACGTCCATCTGGGCGAAAACCGCCAGCTCCAGCGCGCGCTGGAGCATTGGCAGCCGGCTTTCCTGAACTGGTGGGATGAGATGGGCCCCAGCGACTTCAAGGCCAAGGAAGTTTATTTGCGCACCGCCGTGGGTGTGGACGCTTCGGGCTGGGCCAGCTACGGCTACACGCCCATGCCTGACTACCGCTGGGGCATCTTCCTGGCTGACAAGGAAGAGGGCCGCAAGATCGGTTTTGGCGACCACATGGGCGAAGACGTCTGGCAGGACGTGCCCGGCGAATACCGCTCCACCTTCCGCCGCCTCATCGTGACCCAGGGCGACACCGAGCCGGCTTCGGTCGAGCAGCAGCGCCTGCTGGGCCACACCGCGCCTTCGCTGTACGACCTGCGCAACCTGTTCCAGGTCAATGTGGAAGAGGGCCGGCATCTCTGGGCCATGGTGTATTTGCTGCACGCGCATTTCGGCCGCGATGGCCGCGAGGAAGCCGAGGAACTGTTGATGCGCCACAGCGGCGACGCCGACAAGCCGCGCATCCTGGGCACCTTTAACGAGCCCATGGACAACTGGCTGAGCTTCTTCATGTTCACCTATTTCACCGACCGCGACGGCAAGTTCCAGCTCAAGTCATTTGCCGAGTCCGCCTTCGACCCGCTGGCCCGCACCACGCGCTTCATGCTGACCGAAGAGGCCCACCACATGTTTGTCGGCGAGACCGGCGTGGGCCGCGTCATCAAGCGCACGCTGGAAGTGATGAAGGAACTGGACACCGACGACGTCGCCACGCTGCGCAAGGCCGGCGTGATCGACCTGCCCACCATCCAGAAGTTCATGAATTTCTGGTTCACCTCCTCGCTGGACCTGTTCGGCTCGGAAGCCTCGTCGAACGCCGCCAACTACTTCAGCAACGGCATCAAGGGCCGGCCCGACGAGGCCAAGTTCGCCGACCACCTGGAGCTGGAAACCGAGATGAGCATCGTGGTGCCTGACGGGCAGGGCGGCCTCAAGAATGAGACCATCTCGACCCGCAACGGCATGAATGAAATCACGCGCCTTGAATACGTCAAGGACTGCAATGTCGGCGTGACGCGCTGGAACATGGGCATCAAGCGTGCCGGCGTGGATTTTGAACTGACCCTGCCTTCGACGCGCTTTCGCCGCGAGGTCGGCGCCTGGGCCGGCAATTTCACCGACCCGCTGGGCAAGCCGATCAGCGCCGCCGATTTTGAAGCCAGGAAAGACCAGTGGCTGCCCACGGCGGCCGACACGGCTTTTGTCAAAAGCCTGATGAACCGCGTGACCGAGCCCGGCAAGATGGCCGCCTGGATCGCGCCGCCGGATCGCGGCATCAATGCCAACCCGCTGGAGTACGAGTACGTGAAGTTGTGAGCGGCTGGGCGGGTTCAGGGCCGGGCTTTATGGGCTTGAAGCCTGCCCGCCGCCGATTGCCTGCCGCCTGCTGCCGCTTGCAGGATGCCGGCTCTTCCGAGCCCGAATGCCGGCATGTTGACATAGACGTTTTCGTAGCTGCCTGCCGAGGCCGCATAGGTTTCGTGCCAGATGCCCACCGAGCCATCTGTGCCCACCGCTTTGTTGAACGCTTGCCAGGCCGGCAGGTGCTGGGCGTGGCGGTCCTTTGCGTAGGCCAGTAGCTGCTCCATCGAGCGCCAATACTGCACCAGGATGATGGTCCTGGAGAACCACATCTCCGCATGCAGCAAACCCAGTTCGGGCTGTTGGCGCAACTCCTTGATCATGCGTGGCATGGCCCCCGCGACAGGGAGCCACTTGTGCAGCTTCAGCGGCTGGTTGATGCGCATGCCGATGAGGAACACCACAAAGTCGCCTTCGACGGTGGCGGTGAGTCGTTCACGACGGATCATGGTTTCCTTTATTGAGTGTCAAAGGCCTCAAAGGCCGTTTTCCCCTTCAGGCAATGCTTGCGCCTCTTTCCTGGAGCAATCCACGCAGCAGCGAGCGGTGGCAGCGCGCCTCGTTCTCGCAGTAGCAGCCCACCGCGAAGCTGGCCTGGTGCGACAGCGCCGCCAGCAGGTCCAGGTTGCGGCTGGCATCGGGCTCGTTCATCTCGGCCCGGTATTTTTTGCTGAAGGCGGCCCAGTCCTTGTCGGACTCCACGCTCTGGCCCAGCTTCATGGTCTCCACGCTGGGCGCGAGATTGGGGTACCAGACGTCGTACCAATCCTGCGAGGCGAATTCGGCCTTGGGCACGCCGCGCGGCGGCCTGCGCACCGTGCCTATGCGCAATCCCTCGTTGGCGCTTCGCGGCGAACCCAGTTTCACGATTTTCAGTGCCATTGGATGCAAGACGGATAGGTTGTTGAAAGTGCTGCGTCGGCTCTGGCCGAGTCAGTTCGTTGCGGGAAATTTCGCCAGCGCCGTTATTGCGCCGGAGTGTTCCTGTGCCGCTGCTTTTTCAAGCCAATAGCGGGCCAGCTTGAGATCTTGGCGGTAATCCTCATTGCCCACCATGTAAACGTGGCCCAGGGAATATTGGGCGGCGGACAATCCGGCTTTGGCCGACTGCTCCAGCTCGTTCATCGCTTGAGGGCGGGTCAGGAACTTGTACTGCACAGCGCCGCTGCCCTTTTTAACGCCTTGAAGCGTCATCAGCGCAGCGTCATACTTGGCATAAGCGTTGCCGGCGTTGACCGCCTTCAGGAGCAGAGTCCATCCTCCTATCACGTCCTCTGCCGTGCCCAGGCCTCGGATTTGCCAGCTCCCCACGATGGCAACGGCACGGACAAGCCCTTGTTCAGCTGATTTGGTGAACCATCCCATGGCCTGCGCGTCGTCTGTCTGAACGCCAATGCCATTGGCGTAGGAAATACCCATCAGGTATTGCGCCACTTTGTCGCCTTCTTGCGCTGCCTTCAAGATTTCAGGCCGGCGTTCCAGCAGGCGGGCTTTTTTGGCGATATCAGTGCCGGTGAGTATGGAGAGATCGGTATTGGCAAGCCCCCAATCCTGGAATTTATTTGCAGCTGATGCAGAAGTGGCGGAAGGCTGACCGGCCGATAGGCTTGAACCGGCGGGTTTTCCTTCAAGCTGGACCAGCATGGACAAGGCGGTCTTGTAAGAGGGCCCTGTAGTTCCGTATTTATTCAAATACGCTTCCAGAATCTCCCTGGCCTTGTCGGTTTTCCCCTGACCAGACAGTGCGCTGGCATAGGTGACGGCAAAGTCCTCGGGTAATGACGTCTTCAGTGCTTGCGCCTGAACCAGCTTGGCGCCAGCATCGTCGTAGGCCTTGGCCTCCAGTGCCGCTTTAGCGAGAAGGATCAAGCGGTCGGCTTCAACCTTTGGGGGCAGGGCGAGTGCAGCGTGAGCCCACAGGGAAAAAACAACGGGTATCAAGAACGTTTTCATCAAACTCCCTCAAAAAGTGAATCGCGTGTGCTTATGGATGTATCCAAATGTACAAAGGCTCTTGAAGGCGGTCAACAAGCGCAGAAGGTGCCAAATACCCGGATTCAGGGGGGAGTCGGAGAATCGTCTTTTCCGGCGTTGGACATCTCCCGCATCTGGCGCGCAATTTCATCGTCGGCCATGGGCGCCTGCGCGGAAGCCGCGGGGGCGGGCGCATCCAGCCAGTGCACGGTGGCTGGAAACGCGAACACCGCCGTCGTGAGCGCGACCTGCACCAGCAGCATGGGCCACAGCGCACCCAGCAGGCGCCGGCTTGAGAGGGCCGGCAGGCCCGAACGGGAACGGGCCATCAGCACCGCATAACCCATGGGCGGGATCAGGAAACTCAGCTGCAGCACCAGGAGCAGCAGCACCGCCGCCTGCTGGGCGTCGCCCAGGCGCGCGATGAGCGCGGGCGCGACGATGGGGACGATGACAAAAATCATCTCGAAGGCATCCAGCACCCAGGCGCACAGGGCCACCAGCAGCAGCACCAGCGCCGCCGTCACGCCCGGCGGCAGTGTGGAGCCCAGCAGCAGGCCGTTAAGCCAGCGGTCGGTGCCGAATATGCGAAACACCAGGCTGAAGGTGGTCGCGCCCACCAGCAGCGCGAACAGCGCACCGCTGAGCTTGAGCGTGTCGGCCAGCACCCGCTGCCAGCCGGAGGCCGGCAGCGAACGGCTCATGAGGGCCGTGGCGACCAGCAGCATCGCGCCGGTGGCCGCCGCCTCCACCGCGTAAAGCTTTCCGGTAAAGACGCCGGCCAGCAGCACAAGGATGGTGCCGCCCGCGGCCAGGGCGATGGCCGCCTGTGACCGGCTGGCGGGAGCTTGTGGCGGCGTTTCCTTGAGCTTGCGTGCCTGGCGCCAGGCCACTAGGGCCCAGAGCGCCAGCACGCACAGGGCGGGCAGCAGCGCGGCATGCATCACGTCCTGGGTGTTGATGATGCGCT
Source organism: Polaromonas sp. P1_A2 (assembly GCF_056406895.1). Classification (NCBI taxonomy): domain Bacteria; kingdom Pseudomonadati; phylum Pseudomonadota; class Betaproteobacteria; order Burkholderiales; family Comamonadaceae; genus Polaromonas; species Polaromonas sp. P1_A2. The sequence continues at coordinate 546,316 of NZ_JBFTZI010000002.1, forward strand.
GGCCGGCCTGCAGGTAACCGGGCAGCCGGCTGGCTTCCAGGTGAGCCAGCATCATGGCGTCGCCCAGCAGCAGCAACACCAGCGAAGGCGGCACCACCACGCCTATGGTGGCGGCCACGCTGATGATGGAGACGGCCCGGGCGGTGTCCAGGTGCGCCATGCGCGGGGCCACCAGGCGCGAGAGCAGGGCCGAACTGGAGGCGACCGAGCCGTTCATGGGGGCGATGAGGGCGCCCACGCCCAGGGCCGAGAGGGCATGCGCGCCGGCCAGCGGGCGGAACAGCCGCAACAGCGCGGAAAACAGGGCATCGGCGACCGTCAGGCGCTGCAGCAGCACGCCCATAAAAACGTACAGCGGCATGGCCTGCAGCAAATCGTTTTCCAGCAGGCCCAGTGTGCGCACAGGCAGAGCCTGCAGGATTTGCAGGTCGAAGGCGCCCGCCGCCAGGCCCAGCACCGCGAACAGGCTGGACACGCCTATCAGCAAGGCCCAGACCGGCAGGCCGGTGGCGAGAATCAGCGCGCCCAGCGCCAGCAGCATCCACACGCCTGCGAGGGGGCCGGCGAGGCTCATGGCGAGCCCGGCGCGCGGCCGTGCGGCAGCAGTTCCAGCAGGCCTTCGGCCAGCACCAGCAGAAGCATCAGCACCATGGCGAGCTTGATCACAAAATAACCCGGCGTGAGCGTTTCACCAAACCGTTCAAAAGAAGCCACCGAAGCCGCCACCAGCGGCCAGCCGGCCCAGAGCATGAACAGCGCCCAGGGCGTGACGCAGGCGAGCAATGCCCAGGCATGCCAGCGCGGGCGGGATGCGCCGCTCGGATGCGGCTGCAGGGAGGCCAGGTGGGCGTGGCTTCTGGAGGCTGCGGTCACGGCCACCGCCACATACAGCGCGAACAGCACCTGCGCCGCGTCGTTGGCCTGGCGCGAGTAGGCTTGCACGAGTTCACGCAGCGGCCATTGGGCCAGCAGCAGCGCCGCCAGCGGCAGCACCAGCAGACCGAGCACCGCGGTCATGCGGGTCAGGCCTTTGTCCACCCCGGACACGGCCCTGGCGATGGCCTCCATCCTCATGCGGCTCCAGGCTTGCCGCGGCAAACCTTTACGTCAGGCCGGTGCGGACCAGGCTGGGCAGCGCGGCGAAGTTTCATGGTGCGATCCAGTGAATGGAAAAAATGAGGACGGCCGCGGGAAAGTGTAGCGGGTTCGGGCTATAATATTTGACTAGTCGGAGTGTGGCGCAGTCTGGTAGCGCACCTGGTTTGGGACCAGGGGGTCCAAGGTTCGAATCCTTGTACTCCGACCATCATTTCCCCGCAAAAAGCCCACGCCAGTGGGCTTTTTCATGTCCGCCTGGTTTATCTCAAAAGCAGGCCCGGGCCTTGGATCCCGGGGGCGCACCTCAGGATTTGAGCGGCCCGAAGTTGGACGTGCGCCAGTATTCGCGCACCTGTTCCAGCTTTTCCTGGAAATCCCGGAAATGCAGCGGCTTGCGCACATAGCTGGCGAGGCCGCCCTGGATTTCCTTCACGATCGGGGAGTATTTGGGCTCGGAGGTCAGGATGACGACGGGCACAAAAAAGGTGCGGGGGTCGCCGCGCATGCGCTGCATGACTTGCGCGCCGCTGAGCCCGGGCAAATTCAGGTCCAGCATGACCAGCTCGGGCGGCTGGTCGGACGGCCGGCCGCTGTAGGCACCTTCGCAGAAAAGGTAGTCCAGGGCTTCCTTGCCGTCGCGGGCGACGATGATTTCATGGTCGGCGCCGTTTTCCTGCAGCGTCACCACCGTCAACTCGACGTGAGCGGGGTTGTCCTCCACCAGCAGCATGGTTGGTCTGGGCATGTTTGCTCGCCTCCTTGGTTTTGACGGCCTTCGGGCTCGCGGCCGTAACCCCGAATATATACCTCCAGCCTTGGTCGGCGGTGTCGGCGAAGTTTGCGGATAGCGGGTGAGCGCGCGGCTGGCGCCATGTCTGGCCTGCCCGGAGGGGATCGAACCCCCGACCCTCAGCTTAGAAGGCTGATGCTCTATCCAACTGAGCTACGGGCAGTCTGTGTGTGCAAGCCGGGGCAAGGCCGCGCAGCGGCGGCCGCCGTTTCCAGCTCGTCGCGAATCATACCTTCAATCGCCGGCCGCCGGCCCGGCCGGCGGGCCCCGACTCAGCGCTTTTCGTACTGCGTTTTGCCGAACAGCACTTCCCGCGCCTTGTCGTCGGTGATGGGCTTGCGCAGCTCAGCCAGCACCTTGACGCCGCGCTGCACGGCGGGACGCTCGCTGACCAGGTCGAACCATTTTTTGAGGTGCGGGTAGTCGGCCCAGTCTATGCCGTGATTTTCCCAGTTGCGCAGCCAGGGGAAGATGGCGACGTCGGCAATGCTGTATTCGTCGCAGGCGATGAAGGCGTGGGTGGACAGCTGCTTGTCCATCACGCCGTAAAGCCGCTTTGTTTCATTGGTGTAGCGCTTGATCGCGTAGTCAATTTTTTCGGGCGCATACTGACGGAAATGGTGGGTCTGTCCGATCATGGGTCCGACACCGCCCATCTGGAACATCAGCCACTGCAGCACCTGGAACTTCAGGCGGTCGGTTTTCGGCAGCAGCTTGCCGGTCTTGGCGGCCAGGTAAAGGAGGATGGCGCCGGATTCGAAGACGGAGATGGGCTGACCGTCGGGGCCCACCGGGTCGACCAGGGCCGGGATCTTGTTGTTTGGGCTGATGGCCAGGAATTCGGGCTTGAACTGGTCGCCGGTGCCGATGTTGACCGGAATGGCCTGCCAGTCACGGCCCAGGACCAAGCCACACTCTTCCAGCATGATGTGGACTTTATGGCCGTTGGGTGTGGGCCATGAGTAAACATTGATCATCGGGGTGTCCTTGACTACTATGATGGTCGCTGCACTTTAAGAGAAAAGCGAAAACCATGTTCGAGCGGCTGAAGAAAGTCTTTGTTGCGGGTAAGGCGGATGCCGGCGATGCGGCCACGTCGGATGAAGCCGTGTCCGAATGGGCCGGGACCCGCGGCTTTTCTTTCACCGGCATGGGGCAGGGCAAGGGTTTTGCGCTCAAGGGCAATGTGGGCGGCAAGCCATGGAAGATGGAGCGCGGCCGCCCATCGCGCGACTACATCCGCGGCGAGGAGCTGCGCGCCCGGGGCGAGATCAAGGTCAACGACGACGTCACCGTGCTGGTCATGAACCGGGCCCTGAAGGACGCGCTGGAAAAAAAGGCCTACCAGGCCTATACCGACACCCTGCAGACCACCGCTGACCCCAACATGCCGGAAGAGGTGCGCTGGCTGGCCATGTACCCCGAAGTCGGCTGGGAAAGCCTGCCCAAGCCTTTCTGGGAACGCTACGCGGTGATGGCCGACCACCGCTCCAATGCGATGGCCTGGCTGGACCCGCAACTGGTCGAGCTGATGATGTCCTGGCCCGAGCCGGCACCCGACCCGCAGGTACCCTTTATCCTGATGGTGCTGCGTGGCAAGGCCTATCTGCGCATGCAGTACACCCCGGCCGACATGCCCACGCTGGAGCACGCGGCCCTGATTTTCACCACGGCCTGCGAGTCGGCAATCGCCGGCTTGTCCAACGACCTGACCTTGTGAGGCTTCAGCCGCCGCGCGTGATCGGCATTTCCACTTCGCCGGGCATCAAAAGATGCTTGGCCAGTTCCAGCTTGGCCAGCGAGGCGCGGTGCACCTCGTCCGGGCCGTCGGCCAGGCGCAGGGTGCGCTGGCTGGCATAGGCATAAGCCAGCGGGAAGTCGTCCGACACACCGCCGCCGCCGTGGGCCTGTATGGCCCAGTCGATGATCTGGCAGGCCATATTGGGCGCCACCACCTTGATCATCGCGATCTCGGCCTTGGCGACCTTGTTGCCCACGGTGTCCATCATGTAGGCGGCCTTGAGCGTCAGCAGGCGGGCCTGCTCAATCATGCAGCGCGCCTCGGCAATGCGCTCGTGCCAGACCGACTGGCTGGCAATCGGCTTGCCGAAGGCGACGCGGCTGTTCAGGCGCTTGCACATCAGTTCCAGCGCGCGCTCGGCGATGCCTATGCTGCGCATGCAGTGGTGTATGCGCCCGGGGCCCAGGCGGCCCTGGGCGATTTCAAAGCCGCGGCCTTCGCCCAGCAGCAGGTTGGCGGCGGGCACGCGCACATTCGTCAGGCGCACCTCCATATGGCCGTGGGGTGCGTCGTCGTAGCCGAACACCGACAGCGGACGGATCACCGTGATGCCGGGCGCGTTGGCCGGCACCAGGATCATCGATTGCTGCTCGTGGCGACCGGCGTCGGGGTTGGTCTTGCCCATGACGATGTAGACGGCGCAGCGCGGGTCGCCCGCGCCGGAGGACCACCACTTGAGGCCGTTGAGCACGTAGTGGTCGCCGTCGCGTTCAATGCGGCACTGGATGTTGGTCGCGTCGGAGGAGGCGACCTCAGGCTCGGTCATCAGGAAGGCCGAGCGGATCTCGCCCTTGAGCAGCGGGTCCAGCCAATGGTCCTTGTTGGCCTCGGAGCCGTAGCGGGCGATGGTTTCCATGTTGCCGGTGTCGGGCGCCGAGCAGTTGAAGACCTCGGCCGCAAAAGGCACGCGGCCCATGATTTCGCACAGCGGCGCGTACTCGAGGTTGGACAGGCCTTCAGGGGCGCGCGGCGAGTGCGGCAAAAACAGATTCCACAGACCGGCCGCGCGGGCCTTGGGCTTGAGTTCTTCGACCAGCTTTGTCGGCACCCAGGCATTGCCCTTGGCGCGGTTCTCGGCGATCTCGCGGAAGAAGCGCGCCTCGTTCGGGTAGATGTGCTCGTCCATGAACTTGAGCAGGCGCGCCCGCAGTTCCTGTACCTTGGGGGTGTAGTTGAAGTCCATGAAATCTCCAGAAGGGGTGTGGGGCGGTGTTGTTGTAAAGGGGAGGGCTGAGGCTGTTGTCAGCCCTGGCTCTTGAGGGTAAAGCCCCAGGCCATCTTGGCCAGCAGCGGCGCGCCGGCGGCCGAACTGACGGCCTGGGCGCTGGAGGCGGTCCCGGTTTCGACCCGCTTGGCAATGCCCTGCAGGATGGCCGCGATGCGAAACAGGTTGTAGGCCATGTAGAAATTCCAGTCGGCCTTGAGCGCTTCGGGCGTGGCCAGGCCGGTGCGCTCGCAGTAGCGGCGTATGTACTCGGATTCGGTGGGGATGCCCAGGCTTTCGACATCCAGCCCGCCTATGCCGCGAAAGGCCCCGGGCGGGATGTGCCAGGCCATGCAGTGGTAGCTGAAGTCGGCCAGCGGATGGCCCAGGGTGGACAGTTCCCAGTCGAGCACGGCCAGCACGCGCGGCTCGGTGGCGTGGAACAGCAGGTTGTCGAGCCGGAAGTCGCCGTGCACGATGGAGACCAGGCTTTCATCGCGCGCGCTGGCCGGAATGTTGGCCGGCAGCCATTGCATCAGGCTGTCCATTTCGGCGATGGGCTGGGTGATGGAGGCGATGTACTGCTTGCTCCAGCGGCCTATCTGGCGTTCAAAGTAGTTGCCGGGCTTGCCGTAATCGGCCAGGCCCCGCTCGGCGAACTTCACCTTGTGCAGCGCGGCGACCACGCGGTTCATCTCGTCGTAGATCTCGCCGCGCTGGGTTTTGTCCATGCCGGGCAGGGACTGGTCCCAGAGCACGCGGCCTTCGACGAACTCCATCACGTAGAAGGCGCGGCCTATCACGGACTCGTCTTCGCAGAGGCAATACATCTTCGGCACCGGCACATCGGTGCCCTGCAGGCCTTGCATGACCTTGAATTCGCGCTCCACCGCATGGGCCGAAGGCAGCAACTTGGCCACCGGCCCGGGTTTGGCGCGCATCACGTAAGACGCGCCTGGCGTGAGCAGCTTGTAAGTCGGGTTGGACTGGCCGCCCTTGAAGATTTCCGCCGTCAGCGGGCCCTTGAAGCCGGGCAGGTGGCTGCTGAGGTAAGCGGTGAGCGCGTCGAGGTCAAACGCATGGGCGCCGGACACGGCTCGGGTGCCGACAAAGTGGTCGAAGTTGCTCGTGCTCAAAGGGCTTGCCCCTGTGTGTTTATTTTTCGATTTCGGCTTCGGAAATGCGCATCAAGGCTTGCCGGTTGCGCACCACCAGGCCGCCCGGCTCTATGCGTATGGCTTCCTCGCGCTCCATGGCCTTGAGTTCCTGGTTCACGCGCTGGCGCGAGGCGCCCAGCAACTGGGCCAGTTCCTCCTGTGCCAGCTGCAGGCCTATGCGCACTTCGCCGCCATCCGCCAGGCTGGGCACGCCGTAGCTGCGCACCAGGTGCAGCAGCTGCTTGGCCAGGCGCGCGCGCAGGGGCAGGGTGTTGAGGTCTTCCACCAGGCCGAAGAGCTGGCGTATGCGGCGCGCATGCAGGCGCAGCAGGGCTTCGTAGAGCTCGACGTGCTGGCTTAATATCTTGCGCAGGTCGGCGCGCGAGACGCACAGCAGCGTGGTCTCGCCATGGGCATAGGAGTCGTGGGTGCGCCGCTCGCCGTCGAAGATCGCCACGTCGCCGACCCAGAGGCCGGGCTCCACATAGGTCAGGGTCACCTGCTTGCCCGAAATCGAGGTCGAGCTCACGCGAATGGCACCGCGCGCGCAGGAGATCCATTCTTCCGGCACATCGCCGCGGGCGCTGATGAGTTCGCCGTCTTTGTAGCGTTTGACGTAGGCGCATCGGAATATGTCGTGCCTCAGGGATGGGGACAGGGATGAAAACCAGCGGCCGTTGTTGATGGCCTCTCGTTCCTCTATCGTAAGAATGGGATCGTCCATGGTCTGTCTTTTGAGTGACTAACAAGACGTCCATTGTCGCTTGAGGGACCCGTCCGGCGCCAGCGGGCTGTCGCATGGGTGTCGCCCGGCGAGTGCCGGGGAGTGGTTGGGCCGGGCGGCCTGCGACCGGCCTGCCCGCAAAAGGCCTGCCTAGCGGTAGTGCGGCGTGCGCTTGTTCAGGAAGGCGTCTATGCCTTCGCCGGCATTGGCATCGTGCAGGTTGCGCACGAAGTGGTCCTGCTCGCGGGCCAGCTGCTGGTTCAGCGTGTTGCCGGCCGCTTCGTTGATGAGCTCCTTGATGCTGGCCAGCGCGTTGGGCGCGCGCGCATTGAGGCGTTCGGCCAGTTCCCGGGCCTGGGCCAGGGCTTCGCCAGAGGCCGTGACCCGGTTCACCAGGCCGAAGTCATGCAGCCGGCGCGCCCCTATGCGTTCGCCGCTCATCAACAGTTCGCTGGCCAGCGCGCGCGGCAGGGCGCGCGCCAGCGCCCAGCTGCCGCCGCCGTCGGGCGACAGCGCCACGGTGCTGTAGGACATCACAAACACGGCGTTGTCGGCCGCCACCACAAAATCACAGGCCAGCACCAGCGAAAAACCGGCGCCGGCGGCCGCGCCTTCCACGGCGGCGATCACCGGCTTGGGGTAGGTGCGTATCGAATCTATCCAGTTGTGCAGGCCTTCTATGCTCTGCGCCTGCACCTCGGGCGCCTCGCGGCGGTTGGCCTCCAGCCGCTGCAGGTTGCCGCCCGCGCAGAAAATCGCGCCTTCGCCCGTGATGACCACGCTGCGGATGTCGGGATTGTTCTCGGCGGCGTTCAGGGCTTCAATGCCGGCGGCATAGATGTCGGGCCCCAGGGCGTTCCTGAACTCCGGGTTGCTGATCGTCAGGATAAGGGTCTGGCCCTCGCTGGTACTCTTGATTGCGCCTGCCATGTCACTTGTTCCAATGCGAAAGAAGGGGTAGCTGGAGAGCGGATTCCCACGTCAGTGGGGGCCGCGGAACTGGCTTCGCCAGGCCGCAGGCGCCGCCCCTCGAGGGGGGAAGGTGCTACACGAAGTGAGCATCCGACGGGGGTGTTTCATTCTTCCTGATGCATGAGGCTAAGCCCGATGGCGCCGCGGCGGCGCAGCCAGGGGGAGGGGCGGTAGCGCTGGTCGCCGTAAACGGTTTGCATGTTGAACAGCACTTCCAGCACATTGGTGGGGCCGTAACGGTCGCCCATGGCCAGTGGGCCCAGGGGGTAACCGAGCCCAAGCGTCACGGCGGTTTCCAGGTCTTTCGGGCTGCAGATGCCCTGCTGGCAGATGTCGCTGGCGATGTTGACGATGGTGGCCACCACGCGCTGGGTGACGAAGCCGCCGCTGTCGCGGATCACGCTGACCGCCTTGCCGTCGCGGGCGAAGAGGGCGTGCGCGGCGTCGCGCATGTCGCTGCGTGTGGCCGGGTTGGTGGCCAGCACGCGGCGCTTGGTGGCCGCGTCGTCGATCAGCATGTCGATGCCGACGGTGCGGGCCGGGTCCAGGCGCTCGACCACGGCGACCGTGGTGATGTCAAAGCCCAGCGGCGCCACCAGCGTCAGGGCCTGCGGCGAGGCGGAGGCGCCGGTTTCGATTTTGGCGCCCAGGTTCTTGAGCAGCTGCAGCAGTTCAGCGCGGCGCGAGGCACGGGGCGAGACCCAGACCGGCGGGAATTCGGTGACCTGGGGAGGCGCGGGTTCGGCGGGCACCTGCATGGCGCCGTCCGCGTAGCGGTAAAAGCCTTCACCGGTTTTGCGGCCCAGCATGCCGCCGGCCAGGCGCTGCGCGGTGATCACGCTGGGGCGGTAGCGCGCCTCTTCGTAGTACTGGTGGTAAATCGACTCCATCACCGGATGGGAGACGTCGAGCGCGGTCAGGTCCATGAGCTCAAAGGGGCCCAGCTTGAAGCCGGCCTGGTCGCGCAGGATACGGTCTATGGTGGCGAAATCGGCGACGCCTTCGCTGACGATGCGCAGCGCTTCGGTGCCGTAGCCCCGGCCCGCGTGGTTGACGATGAAGCCGGGCGTGTCCTGCGCCTGCACGGGCGTATGGCCCATTTGCCGGGCGTATTGGCTCAGGCCCTCGCACACGCCGGGGCTGGTTTTCAGGCCCGCGATCACCTCGACCACTTTCATCAGCGGAACCGGGTTGAAGAAGTGAAAACCGGCCAGGCGTTCGGGATGCTTGAGCGCCGCCGCGATGGCGGTCACGGACAGCGAAGAGGTGTTGCTGGCCAGCACCGTTTGCGCGGGCACCAGGGCCTCCAGTTCGGCGAACAGCGCGCGCTTGACATCCAGGCGCTCGACGACGGCCTCGACGACAAGGTCGCAGCCCGCGAGATCGGCCAGAGTGCCGGCGAGCACCAGGCGGTCCTTGTGCGCGGCGGCCGTTGCGACTTCGAGGCGGCCTTTTTCAACCAGCTTGTCCCATTGGGCGCAGATGGCTTCGCGCGCTTTTTCGGCGGCGCCCGCTTGCGCGTCCATCAGCCTGACGGTGCTGCCGGCCTGCGCGGCGATCTGGGCAATGCCGCGTCCCATCGCGCCAGTGCCAACTATTCCCACATTTGCAAAATTTACTTTCATGGCCGAATTATGGCTGAGCGTCTTCAGCGAAGGCGCGTGGCAAAATTCGCCCACCCCATGAAATCCGCCGAGAAGTCTCTGAAATGCCTGCTTGGCGCTTTGTTGATGGTGCTTGCCGCCAGCACGCTGGCCGCGTCCCTGGGCCGCGTGCGCGGTGCGGCCATCGTGGGCGGTCCGCTCGACGTCACGCTGAGCGCGCAACTGGACGGCACCGAAAACCCATCCTCCGTCTGCCTGTCGGCCGAGGTGTTTTTCGGCGACAGCCAGATTTCCCCCGACAAGGTACGCACCTCGATCTCGCCGGGCGCCGGTGCCGGCGAAGTCCTGGTCCGCATTCGCACGACTGTCGTGCTCGATGAGCCGGTCGTGACGCTGTACGCGCGTGAGGGCTGCCTGCAGAAAAATTCGCGCAAATATGTGTTGCTGGCCGAGATGCTGGGCGACAACAGCGTTCCGGTACCCTCGACACTCGCGCAAGCGGCGGCTGTTGCGGCGGCGGGTACGGCGGCACCATCCCTAGCCGGGACGTCGAAGGCCAAGCCGCAAACCCGCACCAGCACCGCGATGGCCTCTTCTTTGGCCATGCCACCGGCCCGCACGGCTGGCAAACAGACACCAAAACAGGCACCACCCCCAGCGCCGGTGCGCAAACCGGGGCCACGCCTGCAACTGGCCCCCATAGACCTGGCCGCCGAACGCGACCCCGTGCTTCGCGCATCGCCCGAGTTGCTGACCCTGCCTTCCGCCGATGCCCAGCAACGAGCCTCCGCGGCCGCACTGTGGCAGGCGCTTAACGCCCAGCCGCAAGACATGGCGCGTGACAGCCAGCGGCTCAAGTCCCTGGAATCCGACGTGGCCGCGATGCTGGCGCAAAGCCGCAAAACGGAACTGGCCGTGACGGACCTGCGCGGCCAGCTGGAGCAGGCGCGCCAGGAGCGCTACAGCAACTGGCTGGTGTATGCCCTGGGTGCCGTTTTGCTGCTCGCGTTGCTGGCGGCCGGCTTTTTCTGGCGGCGCGATCGCCAGCACGCGCTGCGCCTGAGCCACTGGTGGGACAAGGAAGCCGGCCAGGGCAAGCCCAGCGGTTTTACGGATGAGACGGGGCCGGCCTCCCGGTCCGCCGGCCTTGCGCCTGCGCCGATGCCGGCGGTGGACCTGGATCTGGATGCGCTTCAATTTGAAAGCACGCGCAAGCTGCCCGCATCCAGGCCGGCTGAGCCCGTGGACCGTCCCGAATTCCTGCCCAGCCTGGGCGGCTTGAGCGGCATGCCCCGCATCGTCAATGCCGAAGAGCTGTTCGATGTCCAGCAGCAGGCGGATTTTTTCGTCTCGCTGGGCCATCCCGACAAGGCTGTGGATGTGCTGCGCCTGCACATCATGGACAACGTGGAAACCAGCGCGCTGGTCTATCTGGACCTGTTCGACCTCTACCACAGCCTGGGCCGCAAGGACGACTACGACGCGCTGCGCAAGGACTTCCACCGCATGTTCAATGCCCAGGTGCCCGCCTTCGATGACTATGCGATGGACACGCACGGCCTGGAGTATTACGTGGCGGCCCTCTCGCGCATCGAGTCGCTGTGGCCCACACCCAAGGTGCTGGATGTGCTGGAAGAGTCGATCTTTCGCAAACCGGATTCGCGCAGCGAGGTTTTCAGCCTTGCAGCCTACCGCGAGCTGCTGCTGCTTCACTCCATCGCCAAGAAGATTGTTACCCGGCCCGCCGAGTCCGGGGAGGGCGCCGGTGCGCCGGTACCCGGGATGCCCAGCCTGACTGCCGCCCTGCCGCAGGCGAGCAGCTTTGGCCCGACCAACATCCTGCCCCTGTCCGCCCGCTTGCAGGAGGCGCCGCCGCCGCTTCCCGTTGCGCTTCCGGTCGCCGGGGCTGGCGCTTTTTCCACGGAAATTGCGCCAAGCCTGGACCTGACGCGGCCGCCCGTTTCACCGAGGCTGGGGCTGGACATCGACCTGAGCCAGGAGGAATCCGGCGACGCCCTTGCGCCGCTGCCTGCCATCGCCATGATGGACATGGCGCCCGAAGCCGGCGACTTCAGCAACCTCATCGAGTTCGACCTCGACGCGCCGCCCTCCAGGCCGGGCCCCAAAGCCTAGTTCGGCCCCACCTCAGGGGAAATACACCGCCTCAGCGCCGCACTTGCAGGGCGCCGGGATTGACGATGTTGGTGGGCGTGCCCTTGATGAAATTGACGACGTTGTCGAAAGCTGCGCCGAAGTACATCTCATAGCTGTCTTGCTCCACATAGCCGATGTGCGGTGTGCAGATGCAGTTTTCGAGGCGAAGCAGGGCGTGGCCCTGCAGGATGGGCTCGGATTCAAACACGTCGATGGCCGCCAGGCCGGGGCGGCCGCGGTTGAGCGAGGCAATCAGCGCCTCGGGCTCTATCAGTTCGGCGCGCGAGGTGTTGACCAGCAAGGAGGTGGTTTTCATGCGCGACAGGTCTTCCAGCGTGACGATGCCGCGGGTTTCATCGTGCAGGCGCAGGTGCAGGCTCAGCACATCGCTTTGTTCGAAAAACTCGGCTTTGCTGCCGGCGACTTCGTAGCCGTCGGCCTGGGCCCGTTCGCGCGAGGCCTCGCGGCCCCAGATGATGACCCGCATGCCGAAAGCCCGGCCGTAGCCGGCGACGATTTGCCCGATCTTTCCGTAGCTCCACACGCCCAGGGTCTTGCCCTTGAGGACGGAGCCTATGCCGAAATTAGGGGGCATGGAGGCCGACTTGAGGCCGGCCTGTTGCCAGGCGCCGTGCTTGAGGTGGGCCACGTAATGGGGGATGCGGCGCATGGCTGCCATGACCAGGGCCCAGGTCAGTTCGGCCGGTGCCGTGGGTGAACCGGTGCCTTCGGCCACCGCGATGCCGCGCTCGGTGCAGGCCGCGACGTCGATGTGGCCTCCGACACGGCCGGTCTGCACGATCAGCTTGAGTTTGGGCAGTTTTTCAATGACTTGCCGGCTGAGCTGGGTCCGTTCCCGGATGAGGACGATGACGTCGGCATCCTTGAGCCGGACGGACAACTGGCCTATGCCTTTGACAGTGTTGGTATAGACCTTGGCGGGGTAGGCCTCCAATTTGGCAGCGCAGTTCAGTTTTCGCACTGCGTCCTGGTAGTCGTCGAGGATCACAATATTCATGCCGATATTGTGCCTGCAAGATTTTTCTTGCTTGCGGGAAGGGCTACCCGAACACGCTCATTTTGTATCGCCAGGAAACCTGCTGCGGTATTTCAGCCTGGCGGTAGCGCACTGCGCGGGCTCGTGGGCCTTTGCCGCAGGGGGCGAGTGTGGGCCGGGCTTACTGTTTACTGCAGCGCGGCTTCGCGCTGGGCCATGCGCTCAAGCTCCGCGCAGACGTCGGCCATGCGGCCCGAGATAACCATGCGGCCGGCGCAGGCCGGGCCGACATTGGCGTCGAATTCGCGCACGACGCGCAGGCGGCTGGGCGCAGGGCGCTTGGGCATGGCCTTGCCGGCCGGGGTGGTTTCGCGCGGGGCCGTTGCGGCACCCGAAGAAAAAGGCAATGCCAGCTGGCCGCTTGCGCGCTGGGCACGTGCAGAGGCGCCATACCGGCCGGACCTGGTTTGCGCGGGCACAAACCAGGCAGCCAGCGCCTGCGCGGGGGCCAGCAGGATGGACAGAAGGGGTGAATGTGAAAAACTGACGATTCCCATGATGAACTCCTGTATGAGAGAGGTTTACACAGGCAGGATTTCGGACCGGCGAGAGGCCGGCAGGGCCGCCGCACCAGGGTGTTGGCCAGAAAGCCAAACGCCCGCCACCTGGTGCATGGCCGATTGGATGGCTTACATCAGCATGGTGTTGCGTATCAAACCGACGGCCAGGCCTTCGAGTTCAAACGGTTCACCGGGTTCGACCACGATGGTCTTGAAGTCGGGGTTTTCGGGCAAGAGCTCGATCAGGTTCTTGTTGCGGCGAAAGCGCTTGACGGTAACTTCATCACCGAGGCGGGCCACGACGATCTGGCCGTTCTTGGCTTCCTTGGCCTGTTTGACGGCCAGCAGGTCGCCGTCCATGATGCCGACGTCGCGCATGCTCATGCCGCGAACCTTGAGCAGGTAATCGGGCTGGCGCTGGAACAGGCCGCTTTCAAAATAATAGGTTTGTTCGATATGTTCCTGCGCGAGAATCGGGCTGCCAGCAGCAACCCGCCCTACCAGAGGTAGGGCGAGTTGGGCCAGGCTTTGCAACGGCAGGGAAAACTGTTTGGTGCGCGATTCGTTGATGGAGCGCAGGGTGTCGCCGCGCAGGCGTATGCCGCGGGAGGTGCCACTGACGAGTTCAATGACACCTTTGCGGGCCAATGCCTGCAGATGTTCTTCGGCGGCATTGGCGGACTTGAAACCCAGTTCGTTGGCGATTTCGGCGCGGGTGGGTGGTGCGCCGGTGCGCGCGATGGCGCTCTGGATCAGTTCCAGGATTTGTTGCTGGCGCGCCGTGAGCTTGGGACCTTCGGAGGGAAAATGCGGGAAATCGGCGAGGATGCTCATGGCGGGACTCCTTGGTTCTTCAGTCAGGTCAAGAGGCCGGGGCTGTCACCCGTTTAGCTGTATCGACCTGTTTTAATATCCAGTACCTGTATTTTCATCCAGTTTTTAAAAGATTGCAAGATCACTTTCCATGCATCCTCAAAATATTGTGATTCTGGGCACCGGCGGCACGATTGCCGGCCGGGCCGCCAGCGTGTCGGACAACATCGGCTACACCGCCGCCCAGGTGGGCGTTGAAGAGCTGCTGGCCACGATCCAGGCCCTGGCGCAAGCCGGTTCAGTGCTTACCGAGCAGGTGGCCCAGGTCGATAGCAAGGACATGACTTTCGCCGTATGGGCCAAATTGGCCGCGCGCGTCAGCCATTACCTGGCGCAGCCCGATGTCCAGGGCATCGTTATCACGCACGGCACCGATACGCTCGAAGAGACCGCTTTTTTCCTGCAAGCGCTGCTGGCGCCGGCCAAACCCGTGGTGCTGACCTGCGCGATGCGTCCGGCCACGGCGCTGGTGCCCGACGGGCCGCAAAACCTGCTCGACGCCGTGGCCGTGGCGCGCCACGCGGGTGCGCAGGGGGTGGTCGCGGTATGCGCCGGCGTCATCCACGGCGCGGCGGATGTGCAGAAGGTGCATACCTATAAGCTCGATCCTTTCAGTTCGGGCGACGCCGGCCCCATAGGCTACGTGGAGGAGGGCCAATTGAGGCTGCTGCGCGGCTGGCCGCAAGCCGAAGCGGCGCGCGCGCAAGCCGCCGCCAAAAGCATTGCCGGCCTGGGCGGCGCCGTGCCCCGTGTCGAAATCATCATGAACCATGCCGGCGCCGGCGGCGCCATCGTGCAGGCTTTGCAGGCGCAGGGCGTGCAAGGCCTGGTGGTGGCCGGAACCGGCAACGGCAGCCTGCACCATGAGCTGCAGGCCGCCTTGCTCAAGGCCCAGGCTGACGGCGTCAAGGTGGTTCGCGCCAGCCGCTGCGCCGCAGGGCGGGTGCTGCCCACCCCGGCTGACGCGATTCCGGATTCGGAAGGCCTGAGCCCGGTCAAGGCCCGCGTGAGCCTGATCCTGCAGTTGCTGGCCTGAATCTCTCCGGGACCGGCAGCGCAGGCGCGCCGGCCCCGAACTTCCATTCTTTTTGACCTCGCGGACACCCCATGCAAACCCCGTATGAACTCGGCAACCAGAACCAGACCACCACCTGGGAGGCCTGCATCCGGTTTTATGAGGCGCTGGCCCGGCGCTGCCCGACCGTGTTGCAGTTCTCGCAGATTGGCACTTCCGACGCCGGCGTGCCCATCCATGCCGGCATCGTCAGCGCCGACGGCGTGTTTGACCGTGAGCGGATCCGGCAGGCGGGGCGTGCCGTATTCTTCAACAACAATGGCATACATCCCGGCGAGCCCGAGGGCATAGACGCCTGCATGGCGCTGGTGCGCGACCTGTGCCTGGAACCCGAACGCCTGGCTGCGATGGGCACGGCGGTCTACCTCTTCATCCCGGTCTACAACGTCGACGGCAGCTGCAACCGCGGCGATGCCAGCCGCGTCAACCAGGACGGGCCCGAGTCCTTCGGCTTTCGCGGCAACAGCCTGCATCTGGACCTGAACCGCGATTTCATCAAATGCGACAGCCTCAACGCGCAGCTGTTCAATCGCTTCTTCACGGCCTGGGACCCGGACGTGATGGTCGACACCCATACCTCCAACGGCGCGGACTATAGCTACACCATGACGCTGATCCATACCCAGGCCGACAAGCTGGGCGGCGGCCTGGGCGCTTTCCTGCGGGACAGCATGCTGCCGGTGATTTACCGCGGCATGGAGGAGCGCGGCTGGCCGACCTGCCCCTATGTGAACCCGGTGCAGGTGAGCCCGGACCAGGGGATTGCCGACTTCCTGGAGGTGCCGCGCTTTTCGACCGGCTACGCGGCGCTGAACCACACCATAGGTTTTATGCCCGAGACCCACATGCTCAAGCCGTTCAGGGACCGCTATGAGTCCATGCGCGCGCTGCTGGATGTGACCTTGGCTTTTACGGTGGCCAACGCGCCGCAGATCCAGGCGCTGCGGCGGCAGGCCCGGCAGGCGGCGGTCGGCAAGACCCTTTGGCCGGTGCGCTGGAAAGTCGATGAAACCCGCCGCTCACGCCTGCGCTTCAAAGGCTACGCCGCAGTGCACTCGCCCAGCCTGCTGGGCAATTACCAGCGCCTGGCCTACGACAGGGACCAGCCCTGGGAGCGCGAGATCGATTACTTCACCCACTTTGCCGAGGAGGCCGTGGTGCGCGCGCCGCGGGCCTACGTGATCCCGCAGGCCTGGCGCGCGGTGGTCGAGCGCCTGGACTGGAACGGCGTGCGCATGGAGCGTATCGCTGCCCCCCGCACGGTGCAGGCCCAGGTCAGCCGCATCCAGGCCGTGCAAAGCCGGCCCGGCGCCTATGAGGGCCATATGTTCCACGATGAGATCACGCTGGAAACCAGTCTGCAGGCTGTGGAATTGCAGGCCGGCGACTGGTGGGTGCCTTTGGACCAGGACAAGGCGCGTTATGCCGTCGAAACCCTGGAGCCGCAGGCGCACGACAGCTTTTTCCGCTGGGGATTTTTCAACAGCATCCTCGAAAAGAAGGAGCACTTCTCGGACTATGTGTTTGAAGACATGGCGCTGCAGCTGCTCAAGGACGAGCCCGAGCTGCGCGCGCGCTTCGAGCAGTGGAAGGCCGCCAACCCGCAGCTGCTGTCCGACCCGAAACAGGTGCTGGGCTTTATCTTCGAGAACTGCGCGCGTTATGCCGAGCCGCAATGGCGGCGCTACCCGGTGCTGTCGATTTTTTGAAGAGCCATGAAAAAAGCCGTCGCGAGGACGGCTTTTTTGTGGGTCCGCAAGCTGCTTAAGCGGACAGGGCCTCGAAAGCCCGGGCCGTGATCTGGTCGACCGTGCCCATGCCGCTGATGGCGCGGTATTTGGGCGCCGCATCGGGCGCGACCTTGGCCCAGCTCGAGTAGTAGTCCACCAGCGGGCGGGTCTGGGCGCTGTAGACCTCCAGCCGCTTGCGCACGGTTTCTTCCTTGTCGTCTTCGCGCTGGATCAGCGGCTCGCCGGTCACGTCGTCCTTGCCCTCGACCTTGGGCGGGTTGAACTTGACGTGGTAGGTGCGGCCCGAGGCCGGGTGCGAACGGCGTCCGCTCATGCGCTCGATGATGGCCTCGAAGGGCACGTCGATCTCCAGCACGTAATCGAGCCTCACGCCGGCCGATTTCATCGCGTCAGCCTGCGGGATGGTGCGCGGAAAACCGTCGAACAGAAAGCCTTTGGCGCAATCGGCCTGGGCGATGCGTTCCTTGACCAGGTTGATGATCAGGTCGTCGCTGACCAGCGCGCCGGCATCCATGATTTTTTTGGCTTCGATGCCCAGGGGCGTGCCGGCCTTGACGGCCGCGCGCAGCATGTCGCCGGTGGAAATCTGGGGGATGCCGTACTTCTGGCAGATGAAGGTCGCTTGCGTCCCCTTGCCCGCGCCAGGCGCGCCCAACAATATCAGTCTCATGGATGTCCTCGGATTTTATGAATTCGTGAAGTCAGCCCCAGGCCGGCGCGCCGGTCACCCGCTGGGGTTGCTTGGCAGATGTGAAGGGCTGCCAGCACGTCCTGCAGGCCTTCCACTTGCGTTTTTCCCAAGGATAGCATGCACCCCTGACAGCAACTTACAGGGCGGGGCTTTGCCGGCAGGGCGCGGGCTCAGGAAAACAGCTTGCGGGCGCGGTCCAGGTCTTCGGCCGTGTCCACACCCGGGCCTGGCGCGTCGTCGGTGATGTGCACCGCGATACGGTGGCCGTGCCACAGGGCGCGCAGCTGTTCCAGCTGCTCCAGCTGCTCCAGCGGCGCCTGGGGAAGGCGGGGAAACTCGCGCAGAAAGCCCACGCGGTAACCGTAAATGCCGACGTGGCGAAGCGGCTTGGGCAGCTTGCTGCCGGCTTCCCACCAGGCTTTGCCGGCGAAGTCGCGGCCCGCCGGAATCGGCGAGCGGCTGAAGTAAAGCGCGGTGTGGCGGGCATCGAGCACCACCTTGACCACGTTGGGGTTCTGCAGGTCCGTCAACTGGTCAATGGAATGCGCGGCGGTGCTCATGGCACAGTCGGGCCGCTCATTGAGCAGGCGCGCCACCGCGTTGATCAGCGCCGGGTCTATCAGCGGCTCATCCCCCTGGACGTTGACCACGATGTCCCCGTCCGCCAGGCCCAGCACGCCGCAGGCCTCGGCCAGCCGGTCGCTGCCGCTGGGATGGTCGGCGCGGGTCAGCACGGCCGTGACACCGAAGGCCGCGCATTTTTCAACGATTTCGTCGCTGTCGGTCGCCACCACGGTGCGCAGGGCAGCGCTTTGCATGGCGCGCTGGGCCACGCGCACGACCATGGGCGCGCCGCCTATGTCGGCCAGGGGTTTGTTGGGCAGGCGGGTGGAGGCCAGCCGGGCCGGGATCAGGACAGTGAAGCTCACAGGCCGAGCTCTTCGTCTGTCAGGGTACGCGCTTCATTCTCGAGCAGCACCGGCAGGCCGTCGCGCACGGGGTAAGCCAGCCGGGCGCTGCGGGAGACGAGCTCCTGTTTTTCCCGGTCGTAGTCGAGCGGGCCTTTGGTCACGGGGCAGACCAGCAGTTCAAGCAATTTGGTGTCCATGCGTCGATGGTAATGGAGAAAGCCGGGGCGCCAGCAGCGCGTCAAAGGCGGCGAAGAAGGCCGGTTCAGGCGAAAACACCAGCGGCACGGCCAGCAGGTCCAGCCCGGCAGCGGCAGGCAGGGCAAACAGCTTGACGGCGTCTTTTTCGGTGCACAGCACGGTGCGTCCCTGCAGCCCGGCCAGGTCCGCTTCGCTGAACTGATGGTGGTCGGGCAGGGCGATGCAGGCTTCCAGCATCAGGCCGCGGTCCCTGAGCATGCTGAAAAACGCCTGCGGGTTGGCGATGCCCGCCAGCGCGGTGACCGGCCGGCCGCGCAAGCCGTCCAGCGCCACCTGCCCGCCACCGGCCGACCAGGCCTCGCCGGCCAGTTGCCGGCTGGATTGGAAGCCGTCGAAGGCGGGGCGCTGTCCGGTGTGCAGCACCAGGTCCAGGCCTTGCCGCTTGCGCGCGGGCCAGGGTTCGCGCAGCGGGCCCGCCGGCAGCAGCCAGCCATTGCCCGTGCCGCGGTCGTCAAATGCGGCGATCTCGATGTCGCGCTTCAGGGCGTAATGCTGCAGGCCGTCATCGCAGATCACCACGGCGGTTTCGGGATGGGCGGCGAGCAAGGCCCGCAGGGCTTGCGCGCGCTGCCTGGCGACAAATACCGGCGCGCCGGTGAGCCGGTGGATCAGGGCCGGCTCGTCGCCCGTTTGCGCGGGCGGCGCGGCGGGCGTGACTTCCATGCAGTCGGAAGCTGTACGCCCATAGCCGCGCGACACCACACCCACCGCCACCCGCTGCGCCTGCAAGTGCCTGACCAGGGCGATCACCAGGGGGGTTTTGCCGGCGCCGCCGGCAATCACATTGCCGACCACCACGACGGGAACCCTGAAGCGCTCGGAGCGCAGGATGCCGCGGCGGTACAGCGCACGGCGCAGGCGCACCAGCAGGCCGTAGCACTGCGCCAGCGGCCAGAGCAGGCATGCCAGCATTCCACGGCTGAGCCAGGCGTTTTGCAGAAGTTGTTTCACGGCCGTTTCGCGGGGAAGGGCGGCTGTCGGGGCCGGAAAAGCCGGGGCTTATTTCGCCCCGGCCATCGCGGCACTTTGGGTGGCAAAGGTGATTTGCGTCAGGCCCTGGCGGCGCGCCGCCTCCATGACGGTGATGACCGCCTGGTGCGTGGCGCTGGCATCGGCGCTGATGATGATGACGCTTTCCTTGCCGGCCTTGGCCGCCTCGGTCAGCGCGGCGCCCAGCGCCTCTATGCCCCGGCCTTCGACCAGGGTCTTGTTGACCATGTAGCGGCCGTCGCTGCTCACGGCGACGATGACTTCCTTGGGATAGTCGCGCTGCTGCTCGGCATCGGCCACCGGCAGCTTGACCTGCAGCTCGGTGAACTTGCTGTAGGTGGTGGACAGCATCAGGAAGATCAGCACCACGAGCAGCACGTCGATGAAGGGGATCAGGTTGATCTCCGGTTCATCGTGGGGATGCGGGCGGAAGTTCATTTGCGCAGGGTGTTGAGGTGGCGCACGAAGCGCTCGGCGGCCAGTTCCATGGTCAGCAGGTAGCCATCCACGCGGGCCCGGAAGTAGCGCCAGAAGATCAGCGCCGGAATCGCCACCATCAGGCCGAAAGCCGTGTTGTAGAGGGCGATCGAAATACCCTGCGCGAGCTGCGCCGGGTTACCGCCGCCGGCACCGCTGACACCACCGCCGCCGCCCTGGGAGCCGAAAATTTCAATCATGCCGATCACTGTGCCCAGCAGGCCCAGCAGCGGCGCGGCGGAGGCGATGGTCGCCAGGGCTGCCAGGTAGCGCTCCAGCTTGTGCGCCGCCTGGCGCCCGGCGCCTTCCAGGATGGAGCGCAGGTCGTCCTCGCTGATGCGCGGGTTGGTGTTCAGCGCGCGAAAGCCGCTGGCCAGCACTTCGCCGAGCACCGAGTTCTGTTCGAGCTGCGCCACGACATCGGGCGAAGGAATGGAAGCGCGGGAAACGGTGATGGCTTCGTCAAGCAGTTTGGGAGGGGCGACTTTACGGATTTTGAGGCTGGTGAAACGCTCGATAACCAGGGCAAGAGCCAAGACGGAACAGGCAACCAAGGGCCAAATCGGCCAGCCTGCGGCTTGTATGATCGAAAACAATGCACATCTCCAAGCAGATAATTTGTGGTGGATTATGGCTTACAGATACTGCAGCGCCGCATGGCGCGCGGCACATCACTCACGAATGTTTTCAAGATGCTGTTTTTGTCGGACATAGCCCACAGAACTTGTGGATAACTTTGTGAGCAAGTAAGGGCGATGCGCCCGCCAAGCCGCGCCAAATCGCGGATATGACAGAACGATGAAAATTTGAGCAGAATTAAGTTATTCAAAATCAATGAGTTACACGAATTTATCGCGTCATCCGCAGGAAACAGGGCCTCGCGCCCACGCAGGACGGCGCTCTGTGGAGTACTACCCTCAGGAAATCAAGGGATTTAGCCATGTTTGAGCCAGCCGCGCGTTCCGAGAGGCCTTTTCCGGCGGGACGCGAGGCCGGTGTGCGTATCTGGCCTGTGGGCTCCTTGCTGCGCGCGATTGCCGACAGCCTGGAAGCGCGTTTCAACCCGGTCGCCGTGCAGGGCGAAATCAGCGGCTTTTCGCGCGCCGCCAGCGGGCACTGCTACTTTTCCCTCAAGGATGAACAGGGCCAGATTCGCTGCGCCATGTTTCGCCGCGCGGCCGGCTTGCTCGATTTCGCCCCGCGCGACGGCCAGCTGGTGGAGCTGCGAGGCCGCCTGGGCGTGTACGAGCCGCGCGGCGAACTGCAGCTGGTGGTGGAGTCCATGCGGCAGGCCGGGCAGGGCAACCTGTTCGAGCAATTCCTGCAGCTCAAGGCCAAACTGGAGGCCGAGGGCCTTTTTGACCCGGGCCGCAAGCGCCCCTTGCCCCAGCTGCCGCGCGCGATAGGCCTGGTCACTTCGCTGGGCGCCGCGGCCCTGCACGACGTGGCGACCGCGCTGCAGCGGCGCGTGCCGCACATTCCCGTGGTGATTTACCCGGCCAGCGTGCAGGGCGGGCAGGCCGCGGGCGAATTGCGCGAGGCCTTGCACAAGGCCTATCAGAGGCGTGGCCAGGACCGGGTGGACGTGCTGCTGCTGGTGCGCGGCGGCGGCGCGATGGAAGACCTGTGGGCCTTCAACGACGAACAGCTCGCGCGGGCCATCGTGGCTTCGCCGGTGCCGGTCATCAGCGGCGTGGGCCATGAAACCGATTTCACGATTGCCGATTTTTGCGCCGACGTGCGGGCACCGACGCCCACTGCCGCGGCCGAGCTGTGCGCGCAGCCGCAAAGCCTCTGGCTCAGCGCGCTGGATCTCGCCGGCTCGCGCCTGCAAAACGGCGTGGACCGGCAGCTGCAGTCGCACAACCAGCGGCTGGACTGGGCCGCGTCCCGGGTCAGCCGGCCCTCCCACCTGGTGACGCGCCAGCATGCGCGGCTGGCCGGCTTGGGGCAGGGCCTGAACCATGCGGTGCGCTCGGTCCTGCAGCATGAGCGGCTCGGGCTTCAATCCCTGGCGGGCGACTTTCCGCGCGAGGTGCAAGGAAACCTGTTGCGCGGCCGCCAACGCCTGGAGCGCGCGCAGCTGCGGCTGGAACTGCTGGATCCCAAGCTGGTCCTCCAGCGAGGTTATGCCTGGCTGGCCGACCTGCAGGGGCAACCAATCACCAGCCCGGGAGACACGCACGAAGGCCAGCCCGTGCGCGCTACCCTTGCCGGCGGCGAGGTCGATTTGACCGTCACGGCGCGCCGGCTGATTTAGTTTTTACAATGGCCCGGACAGCGTTTCACAAGCGCGTTCAAACCGTTCAACAACAGTTTATTCATCACCACGAGGAAAATCATGGAACACAAGCTCCCACCAC
Organism: Polaromonas sp. P1_A2; assembly: GCF_056406895.1. Classification (NCBI taxonomy): domain Bacteria; kingdom Pseudomonadati; phylum Pseudomonadota; class Betaproteobacteria; order Burkholderiales; family Comamonadaceae; genus Polaromonas; species Polaromonas sp. P1_A2. The sequence continues at coordinate 568,766 of NZ_JBFTZI010000002.1, forward strand.
TCCCTTACCCGATCGACGCATTGGCGCCGCATTACAGCCAGGAAGCCTTTGAGTACCACCATGGCAAACACCACAACGCCTATGTGGTGAACCTCAACAACCTGCAAAAAGGCACCGAGTTCGAGTCCATGACACTCGAAGAGATCGTCAAGAAATCCAGCGGCGGCGTCTACAACAACGCGGCCCAGATCTGGAATCACACCTTTTTCTGGAGCTGCATGAAGCCCGCCGGCGGCGGTGAACCCGGCGGCGCGCTGGCCGCGGCCATCAACGCCAAGTTCGGCTCTTACGCCGCTTTCAAGGAAGCCTTCGTCAAATCCGCCGTGGGCAATTTCGGCTCCGGCTGGACCTGGCTGGTCAAGAAAGCCGACGGCACCGTGGATATCGTCAACACCGGCCCGGCCGGCACCCCGCTGACCACCGCCGACAAGGCCTTGCTGACGGTGGACGTCTGGGAACACGCCTACTACATCGACTACCGCAACCTGCGCCCCAAGTTCGTGGAAACCTTCCTGTCCAACCTGGTCAACTGGAGCTTCGCCGAAGCCAACTTCGCCTGATTGGGGTTTGCGGCGCATCCAGCGCCCGCAAAAAAGCCGGCTTGAAGCCGGCTTTTTTGTTTTGGGCGAACGGAAAAATCAGCGCCTGGCCTCAAAAAAGGGGCCGCCCAGCTTGCTGCCGGCCTTGATGCCTTTTTTGGCGAACCAGCCCTTGTTCATTTCCAGCACATAGCGCACCGGCTGGGCCGAGCAGTGGGCGTCCGTGGTCTGCGGCTTCATGTCGGCCAGGTTCACGATGGTGCCGTCGTCCGCCACAAAGGCCGCCGTCAGGGGCAGCACGGTGTTTTTCATCCAGAAGCATTGCTGGCTGGGCTGTTCGAACACGAAAATCATGCCTTCCTGCTGCGGCATCTCCTTGCGGAACATCAGTCCGATTTGCCGCTGCTCGGGCGTGAGGGCCACCTGTGCATCAATCAGGTGCATGCCGGCCGACAGCTTGACGCGCTGCAGGTTCATCTGCGGGCCGTCCTGGGACCAGGCGCACAGCGGGGAGAGCAGGGCGGCCAGGGCAAAAGTGCCGGCCAGGGCCCGGAATGCCTTGCCCAAAGAGAAGGCGCCAGGGGTTGAAAACATAGAATCACCACGCATGAAGTTGACCTGCCAGCATAAACGACGCGCATAAAAAATGCCCGCACGCGGCGGGCATTTTGACCGAAGTCACCAGGAAATTACTTCTTGGCTTCAGTCTTCTTGGCGGCAGCGGCTTCAGCCTTTGCCTTCTTGGCTGCTGCAGCTTCGGCTTTCTTGGCGGCCTTGGCTTCAGCTTTTGCTTTCTTTTCAGCAGCGGCTTTTTCCTTCTTGGCGGCAGCAGCGGCAGCTTTTTCTTCTTTGGTGGGCTTTGCTGGCTTGGCAGCGGGAGCGGCGGATGCTGCGGGAGCAGCAGCGGGTGCGGCTGCGGCGGCAGGAGCGGAAGCAGGCTTGGCAGCGGGAGCTTGTGCGTAGGCACCAACGGCGAAGAGGCCAGCGATCAGAGCAGCGAGGATTTTGTTCATTTGGAATTTCCTTGAAAACGTTATTGGAAAAAATACCCCGAACTTCTCGGAGGCCCTTCCGTAACGGAGCCCCTTCACCGGCCGTTGACACAAGCCCCCAAATTCTTTTCCCCCCTGGATTTACGGCTAGAATTTAGGGGTTTTTACCTAACCTGCTACACGGCGTACCTATCCTCGCCACAGCGCCCACCGGAGACTTTCCTACATGTACCAGCACATCAAAGTGCCTTCCCAAGGCAAAAAAATCACTGTCAACGCCGACAACTCCCTGAATGTGCCTGACGAACCCGTCATTCCGTTCATCGAGGGCGACGGCACCGGCGCCGACATCACGCCGGTCATGTTGAAAGTGGTCGATGCTGCTGTTGCCAAGGCTTATGGCGGCAAGAAAAAGATCCACTGGATGGAAGTCTATGCCGGCGAAAAGTCCACCAAGGTCTACGGCCCCGACGTGTGGCTGCCTGAGGAAACCCTGCATGCCGTGCGCGACTACGTCGTCTCGATCAAGGGCCCGCTGACGACGCCCGTGGGCGGCGGCATCCGCAGCCTGAACGTCGCGCTGCGCCAGGAACTCGACCTCTACGTCTGCCTGCGCCCCATCCAGTACTTCGCGGGCGTTCCTTCCCCCGTCAAAGAACCGCAGAAGACCAACATGGTCATCTTCCGTGAAAACTCGGAAGACATCTACGCCGGCATCGAGTTCGAATCCGGCAGCGACAAGGCCAAAAAACTCATCAAGTTCCTGCAGGACGAGATGGGCGTCAAGAAGATCCGCTTCCCGAACACCTCTGGCATCGGCATCAAGCCGGTTTCCAGCGAAGGCACCGAGCGCCTGGTGCGCAAGGCCATCCAGTACGCCATCGACAACGACAAGCCCAGCGTGACCATCGTGCACAAGGGCAACATCATGAAATTCACCGAAGGTGGCTTCCGTGACTGGGCTTACGCCCTGGCCAAGAAGGAATTCGGCGCGGTGGAAATCGACGGCGGCCCATGGATGAAGTTCAAGAACCCGAAAACCGGCAAGGAAATCACGGTCAAGGACAGCATCGCCGACGCCTTCCTGCAGCAGATCCTGCTGCGCCCCGCTGAATACAGCGTGATCGCCACCCTGAACCTGAACGGCGACTACGTCTCCGACGCGCTGGCGGCCCAGGTCGGCGGCATCGGCATCGCCCCCGGCGCCAACCTGAGCGACACCGTCGCGATGTTTGAAGCCACCCACGGCACGGCGCCCAAGTACGCCGGCAAGGACTACGTCAACCCCGGCTCCGAGATCCTCTCGGCCGAGATGATGCTGCGCCACATGGGCTGGACCCAGGCCGCCGACCTGATCATCAGCTCGATGGAAAAATCCATCGAGTCCAAGAAGGTCACCTATGACTTCGCGCGCCTCATGGAAGGCGCGACCCAGGTCAGCTGCTCCGGTTTTGGCCAGGTCATGATCGACCACATGTAAAGCGGGCCCAGCCCTCTATTTTGAAGCCGCCCGGGAGCAATCCCGAGGCGGTTTTTTCATGTCCGCGAAATAAGCAAAAAATCACGCTTGAATGTCGCGTTCCCGCCACCAATTTCCCTATCAGGCGCACTGGGCTATATCGGTGGCTAGAATGAATTCCATGGCAACCAAGTCTCCCAAATCCCCCAGTACCCCGGCGCAACCCCCGGTACCCGCCGTCAGGCCGGACAACGGCGCCGGAGGGGATTCGGTCGTGCTGGAGCGCCGGCCGCAAAAAACCAAGCCGCCGCAGATGTACCAGGTGGTGCTGCTCAACGACGACTACACCCCCATGGAGTTCGTGGTGGTGGTGATCCAGGAGTTTTTCAACAAGGACCGGGAAACCGCCACCCAGATCATGCTGAAGATCCACCTGGACGGCAAAGGCGTCTGCGGGGTCTTCTCCAAGGATGTGGCCGCCACCAAGGTCGACCAGGTCACCGAGGCCGCGCGCAAGAACGGCCATCCGCTGCAGTGCGTCAGCGAGCCCATTGAATAATCGCGAATCCGGCCAATATTTGAACTATCAGTCAGTTAAGTTAACCCAAGCAAGCCGAAAGGAAGATCAATGATTGCCCAGGAATTAGAAGTCAGCTTGCATATGGCGTTTGTCGAGGCGCGTCAGCAGCGCCACGAGTTCATCACCGTCGAGCACCTCCTGCTTGCCTTGCTGGACAACCCCAGTGCCGCGGAAGTGCTGCGCGCATGCTCCGCCAACGTGGATGATCTGCGCAAGTCGCTTGCCAACTTCATCAAGGACAACACCCCGCAGGTCGCCGGGACCGACGACGTCGACACGCAGCCCACGCTGGGCTTCCAGCGCGTGATCCAGCGCGCCATCATGCACGTGCAGTCCACCGGCAACGGCAAGAAGGAAGTCACCGGCGCCAACGTGCTGGTCGCCATCTTCGGCGAAAAAGACTCGCACGCCGTTTATTACCTCCACCAGCAGGGCGTCACCCGCCTGGACGTGGTGAATTTCATCGCCCACGGCATCAAGAAGAGCGACCCACCCGAGCCCGCCAAGGCCGGCGAGAGTGCGGCCGAGAACGAAGAGGGCGGCGAGAAGAACGAAAAAGCCTCTCCGCTCGAGCAGTTCACCGTCAACCTGAACCAGCTCGCCAAGGACGGCAAGATCGACCCGCTGATCGGCCGCCAGTACGAGGTCGAGCGCGTCATCCAGATCCTCTGCCGCCGCCGCAAGAACAACCCGCTGCTGGTCGGCGAGGCCGGCGTGGGCAAGACCGCCATCGCCGAGGGCCTGGCCTGGCGCATCACGCAGAAAGACGTGCCCGAGATCCTGGCCGAAGCCAATGTCTACTCGCTGGACATGGGCGCCTTGCTCGCGGGCACCAAGTACCGCGGCGACTTCGAGCAGCGCCTGAAGGGCGTGCTCAAGGCGCTGAAGGACAAGCCCAACGGCATCCTTTTTATCGACGAAATCCACACCCTGATCGGTGCCGGTGCGGCCTCGGGCGGCACGCTGGACGCGTCCAACCTGCTCAAGCCCGCGCTCAGCTCGGGCCAGCTCAAGTGCATAGGCGCGACCACCTTCACCGAATACCGCGGCATCTTCGAAAAAGACGCGGCCCTGTCGCGCCGCTTCCAGAAGGTCGACGTGGTCGAGCCGACCGTGCAGGAAACCGTCGACATCCTCAAGGGCCTGAAGTCGCGCTTTGAAGAGCACCACAGCGTCAAGTACGCCGTGGCCGCCTTGCAGGCCGCCGCCGAGCTCAGCGCCAAGTACATCAACGACCGCCACCTGCCCGACAAGGCGATTGACGTCATCGATGAAGCCGGCGCCGCCCAGCGCATCCTGCCCGCGTCCAAGCGCAAGAAGATCATCAGCAAGGCCGAGGTCGAGGAGATCGTGGCCAAGATCGCGCGCATCCCGCCGGCCAACGTGTCCAACGACGACCGCGGCAAGCTCAAGACGCTGGAGCGCGACCTCAAAAGCGTGGTGTTCGGCCAGGACAAGGCACTCGACGTGCTCGCGTCCGCCGTCAAGATGGCGCGCTCCGGCCTGGGCAAGGACGACAAGCCGATCGGCTCCTTCCTGTTCTCCGGCCCCACGGGCGTCGGCAAGACGGAAGCCGCCAAGCAGCTGGCCTACATCATGGGCATCGAGCTGATCCGCTTCGACATGTCCGAGTACATGGAGCGCCATGCCGTGAGCCGCCTGATAGGCGCGCCCCCGGGCTATGTCGGTTTCGACCAGGGCGGCCTGCTGACCGAGGCCATCACCAAGAAGCCGCATGCCGTGCTGCTGCTCGACGAGATCGAGAAGGCGCACCCGGACATCTTCAACGTGCTGCTGCAGGTCATGGACCACGGCACGCTGACGGACAACAACGGGCGCAAGGCCGATTTCCGCAATGTCATCATCGTCATGACCACCAACGCCGGTGCCGAGACGATGAACAAAGCGACCATCGGCTTTACCAACCCGCGCGAGTCCGGCGACGAGATGGCTGACATCAAGCGCCTGTTCACGCCCGAGTTCCGCAACCGCCTGGACGCGACCGTGAGCTTCAAGGCGCTCGACGAAGCCGTCATCCTGCGCGTGGTCGACAAGTTCCTGCTGCAGCTCGAGACCCAGCTGGCCGAGAAGAAGGTCGAAGTCACCTTCACCGATACGCTGCGCAAGTACCTCGGCAAGAAGGGCTTTGACCCGCTGATGGGCGCGCGGCCGATGCAGCGCCTGATCCAGGACACGATTCGCCGCGCCCTGGCCGACGAACTGCTGTTCGGCCGCCTGATAGACGGCGGGCGCCTGACCGTCGACATGAAAGTGACGGCCGACGAAAAAGGCGTGGAAACGGGCGAAGTCGAGCTCGACATCCAGCCTTTGCCCAAGAAAGAGGGCAAGGCCAAGCCTGAAGCCGAGGCGGCGGAAACCAACTGAAGCAAACCCGGGCGTCGAATTCCCGGCACCCATCCAAAAGGCCGGTAGCATCACGCTATCGGCCTTTTTTCATGTCCGCCAGCGCCGCCAACCCTTTCAGTCCCCCGCCTTGACGCTCCCCGAACTCAGCTCCGAATGGAAAACCGGCCTTTCCCTGGCCTGGAGCCTTTACATCGCGGTGCTGTCCATCTGGATCGTGATGCAAAAGCGCGCCCCGGTGTCCACCATGAGCTGGATACTGTCGCTGGCCCTGCTGCCTTTCGCGGGCTTTGTCATTTATTACTTCCTCGGGCCCCAGCGCCTGAAAAAACAGCGCCTCAAGCGCCTGCGCAGCCGCGCCGGCGAGCGCGCGGGCGCGGACCTGGCCCTGCTGCGCGAGGCCGCCGAAAAAGCGCCCGCGGCCCTGCGGCAGATGGCGGCGCTGGGCACCGCCGCCTGCGGCTTGCCGGTGTCCAGCGCGACCTCGGTTAAGCTGCTCTCGGGCGGCGTGCGCACCTTTGACAGCATCTTCAAGGCCGTGCGCGGCGCGCGCGACCACGTCCACCTCGAGTACTACATCTTCGAGCCCGACCAGATAGGCACCCTGCTGCGCGACCTGCTGGTGGAAAAAGCCGGGCAGGGCGTCACCGTGCGCCTGCTGGTCGACGCGCTGGGCTCCAAGCGCCTGGGCAGCAAGTTCCTGGCGCCGCTGCTGGCCGCCGGCGGGCAGGTCGCGTTTTTCCACGACACCCGCATAGGACGGCGGCTGCGCCCGGTGACCAACTACCGCACCCACCGCAAGATCGTGGTCTGCGACGGCAGCATAGGCTTTACCGGCGGCGTCAACATCACCGACGAGGAAGACCGGCGCGCCCGCCGCGACGCCTACCACGACGTGCACCTGCGCATAGAAGGCAGCGCCGTGCGCTGGCTGCAGACCACCTTCCTCGAAGACTGGGCCTACACCACCGGCGAGCCGCTCAAAGGGGGGCAGCGCGACCTGCCGCAGCTGCTGCCGCAGCTGCAGCCCGGGGCCGAGGCCGGCGACATCCCGGTGCAAATCGTCACCAGCGGGCCCGACACCACGCTGGAGCCCATACACCGCATGCAGGTCGCGGCCATCAACGCCTCCACCCAGCGCGCCTGGCTGACCACGCCGTACTTCGTGCCCGGCGAGCCGGCCCTGATGGCGCTCACCAGCGCCGCACTGCGCGGTGTCGACGTGCGACTGCTGCTGCCGCGCCGCAGCGACAGCTTGATCGTCAGCGCCGCCGCGCGTTCCTATTACGACGAGCTGATCGCCGCCGGCGTCCAGGTCTGGGAATACAAGGCCCGCATGCTGCACTCCAAGACCCTGGTGGTCGACGACAACTGCGCCATGGCCGGCACCGCCAACTTCGACAACCGGAGCTTTCGCCTGAACTTCGAGGTCATGGCGGTGGTCTACGGCCCGGCGCTGGCCGGGCCGCTGGCCGAGCAGTTTGAAACCGACCTGCGCAGCGCAGCCGCCGTGCGCGCCCACAGGCCGCAGCGTTTCCTGATGCGGCTGGCCGACGCCACCGCGCGGCTGTTCTCCCCCTTGCTTTAAACCCTTTCCGAGACGCTCCATGGCCTCCCACACCTTTCTCTGGCACGACTACGAGACCTTCGGCATCAACCCGCGGCGCGACCGGCCCGCGCAGTTCGCCGGCATACGCACCGACGCCGAGCTCAATGAAATCGGCGAGCCGCTGATGCTCTACTGCAAGCCCGCCAGCGATTACCTGCCGGATCCGGAGTCCTGCCTGCTCACCGGCATCACGCCCCAGCTGTGCCTGGAGCGCGGCGTCGCCGAGCATGAATTCGCCGCCCGCATCGAGGCCGTGCTGGCCCAGCCCGGCACCATAGGCGTTGGCTACAACACCATACGTTTCGACGACGAAGTCACGCGCCACCTGTTCTGGCGCAACCTGATAGACCCTTATGCGCGCGAGTGGCAGAACGACTGCGGCCGCTGGGACCTGCTGGACGTGGTGCGCATGGCCTACGCGCTGCGGCCCGAAGGCATCACCTGGCCGCGCAAGCCCGATGAGCGTTTTCCGGACGACCCCAAGGTGACCCGCCCCAGCTTCAAGCTTGAAGACCTGGCGCGCGCCAACGGCCTGATGCACGATGCGGCGCATGACGCGCTGTCCGACGTGCGCGCCACCATCGCGCTGGCGCGGCTGATACGCCAGGCCCAGCCCAAGCTTTTCGACTTTGCCCTGAGCCTGCACAAAAAGGACAGGGTCGCCGCCGAACTCGGCCTGCCCACCAGCCCGCAGACGGCCCAGCCTTTTTTGCACATCTCCGGCATGTTCCCGCCCGAGCGCGGCTGCCTGGCCGTCATGTGGCCGCTGGCCACGCACCCGACCAACAAGAACGAGCTGCTTGCCTGGGACTTGTCACAAGACCCCGCCGAGCTGCCGCTGCTGGACGTCGCCACGCTGCGCCAGCGCCTGTTCAGCCGCTCCGCCGACCTGCCCGAGGGCGTGCAGCGCCTGCCCATCAAGTCGGTCCACCTCAACAAGTCGCCCATGGTGGTGCGCAAGCTCGCCACCCTGACGCCCGAGATGGCGGCCCAGTGGGGCGTGGACATTCCTGCGGCCCTGCGCAACGCCGAAAAAGCCGCAGGCCTGCCCGACATGAGCGCCATCTGGCCCGAGGTTTTCCAGCGCCCCAAGGAGGCCGCGCCCGACGTCGACGAAGACCTTTATGGCGGTTTCATCGGCAACGCCGACCGCCGCCGCCTGAACCAGCTGCGCGCGCTGTCGCCCGCCGAACTGGCCCACAGCCGTACCGGCTTTGACGACGACCGCCTCGAGGAAATGCTGTTCCGCTACCGCGCCCGCAATTTTCCCGAGACCCTGTCGCCTGAAGACGCCGAACGCTGGGAGGCGCACCGGGTCGCCTGGCTGCTCGAAGGCGAGGGTGGGGCGCGGAATGTGGATGCGCTGTTTGCCCGGATTGATGTTTTGTCGGAGACGGCGGATGAGCGCGGCGAGGAAATATTGGGCGCGCTCTATGAATATGCGGAATTTGTAGCGCCTGAAATTTAGGTGCCGGGTCTTGCGCCGGCGGGCGCGCTTCCTTTGTGTTCTTTGCTGAGACCTGCTGGCCGGGGGTTGCCCGGCGGCAAGTAACTTTCTTTTGCTTCGCCAAAAGAAAGTCACCAAAGAAAAGGCGACCCGCAGTCTGGGTCCCCTGCGCTTCGCTACGGGGCAACCTGCGGTGCTCGAGCCAAGCGGGGTCCGGCTAAACTCGCCTTCGGCTCAGACAACGCCGGCCCTGATCCGCTTGTCTCTGCGCTCCTCGGCCCAGCCAGGACGGGGCAATCGGGATCGGGAGCGGGAACCAAACACCAACAAGGACACGCCATGGCGTGTCCTTGTTTCTTCAAGTATTCAGGGTTTTGTCTTCGGCTGTTCGGTATTCCTGTCCCCACCCCTTGTGTATGCGCCGAGGAGCGGAGGTCCAGACGGATCAGGGCTGGCGTTGTTTGAGCCGAAGGCGAGTTTAGCCAGACCCCGGCTGGACCGAGCACCGCAGGCTGCCCGTAGCGAAGCGGAGGGACGCAGACACCAGGGTCGCCTTTTCTTTTGCTTACTTTGCTTTTGGCGAAGCAAAAGAAAAGTGAGTTGCCGCCGGGCAACCCCCGGCCAGCAGAACTAAGAAGAAAGCGCACCGCCGGAGCAAGACCGGCCTCAAGCCGCGGCGCGTTCCGCCGCATGCTCCGCATAAGCCCTGCCAAAGCGGTTGGCCAGAAAGTCCCCCAACGCAATCTCTTCCTGCCGCACAAACCCCCGTGCCGGCAGCTTCCCAGTCGCCAGCAAATCCAGCACGGCGCAGATACCGGAAGCCGTGGTCACCTGGATCGCGCTGCGCAGCACGCCGTCCACCACCTGGCTATAGACCTTGTGCGCATAGGTTTCCTGCATCAGCCGGCCTTCGCGCTGGCCGCTCACGGTGACAAACACGATGACCACGTCCTGCAGAGTGACGGGCAGGGCGTTTTCCAGCAGGTCCTTGAGCACATGGCGGCGCTCGCGCAGGCGCAGGTCGTTGAGCAGCACCTTCATGATGGCCGCGTGGCCCGGGTAGCGTATGGTCTTGTAGTTGAGGTGGGTGACCTTGCCCTGCAGCGTTTCGCACAGCGTACCGAGCCCGCCTGAGGTATTGAAGGCCTCATAGGTCACGCCGTCCAGCGAGAATTCCTCATGCTCGGCCAGCGACGGCACCTGGCGCAGCACGCCTTCGACAATCGCCTCGCAGGGCTCGCAGTACTCGTTGATGACGCCGTCGGTGCTCCAGGTCAGGTTGTAGTTGAGCGCGTTCGACGGGAACTGCGGCAGCGCGCCGACCCGCATGCGCACGCTGTGCAGGCTGTCAAAACGCCGGCACAGGTCGGCCGCGACGATGGAGACAAAACCCGGTGCCAGGCCGCACTGCGGGATCAATGCCGTGCGCGCGCCGGCGGCGGCCAGCTCCTTCACGCGTCGCGTGCTGGCCACGTCTTCTGTCAGGTCCAGGTAGTGCACGCCTTGGGCCACGGCGGCCTCGGCGATTTGTGTGGTCAGGTGGAAGGGCGCCGCGCTGAGCACCGCATACTGCCCGGCCAGCGCGGCGCGCAGGGCCGCCGGCTTGCTGATGTCCAGCGCCAGCCGCTGCACGCGCGGGCCGGTCTTGATGCCCGCCAGCGCCGCCGGCGAGGCATCGGCCACCGTCACCGAATAGTCCCGGGTGGCGCCCAGCAGCGCGGCAATCGCCGAGCCGATTTTTCCGGCGCCTGCGACCATGATCTTCTTCATAAGGCTCTCCTAGGGGAATGTGCCCCGGTGCGAGGCATGACCCATTGTGGAAGGCCCGGCAGGCGGTTACCAGTATCAATTTAGACAAAATAACGCCATACTTTAGATAAATAAGCTATCTAAATACGCGATTTAACTATCTTGGAGGGATGCCATGCAACTCGACGCCATAGACCAGACCCTGCTTGCCGAACTGCGCGACAACGCGCGCTGCCCCATGGCCCTGCTTGCGCGCAAGGTCGGCTTGTCGCGCACCGCGGTGCAGGCCCGCATCACGCGGCTGGAACGCGACAAGGTCATCACCGGTTACGGTGCGCGCACCGGTGAGGCCTATGAGCAGTCGCAGGTATCGGCCCATGTGATGCTCACCGTAGGCCCCAAGCTCACGGGCACGGTGGAGGCGGCACTGCGCAAGATTCCCGAGGTGCGCTCCCTGCTGTCCATCAGCGGCACTTACGACATGATCGCCATCGTGCAGGCCGGTTCCATCGAAAGGCTGGACGCATTGATAGACGGCATAGGCCTGCTTGACGGGGTGGAGCGCACGCATACCTCGGTGGTGCTGTCCACGCGTATCCAGCGCTAGCGCCGAGGAGGGCGCGACCGCCTGGTCATGCCGACTTACAGCTGCTGGAGGTATCGCGCCAGCGCCGGGTTGAACTGTTGGGGCGCTTCAAGTGGCGGCAGGTGTGCCGTGCCTGGGATCACCAAGCCCTGGGCCGCGGGTATGCGCCGTGCAAGCAATTCGGACCTCTCCTGCAAGTTCGGCAGGTCAAGATCGCCCCACAGCACCAGCGTAGGCGCCTGGATCGCCTCCAGGCGTTCCCACGCCGCGGGCTCCTCGGACGCCGCACCCGGGCTGGCGGCACGCAAGGCGGTGCCGTTCATCGAAAGAAAAAGCCGGCGAGCCTCGCCGCTGACCCGATTTGGCGGGCTTAAGGGACCGTCCAGCCAAAGACGTGCCTGGAGTTCGTTCTTGGCATCGAGGTCGCCCCGCGCCGCGGCGTCGCTGATCGCATCCATCAATGCCCTGACCGGATTGCCATATCGTGCCGCTGGCGCGCCACTGACGCCGGGCGCAACAAGAACCAGGCCGCCGACCCGGTCCGGCCGGGCCAATGCCGCGTCGATGGCAACACGGCCTCCTAAAGAACAGCCGACCAACACCGCCCGGTCATAGCCCAAGGCATCCATCACCGCCCACAGGTCGGCCACATTGGAATGCGGCCTTGGGTACAAGGTGCGCGATGCCCCGAAGCTCCGGCGGTCATAGCTCGCGACCGGATGTGTTGTGGCCAGCCAGTCCCACTGGCTTTGCCACATGCGGCTGTCCGCGACGTTGGCGTGCAGGAAAAGCACTGGCATGCCGGTGGCGCCATGGTTTGCCTCGTGCGCCACGGCCAGCATGGCGCCTTGGACTTCAACCGAAGTCATGGTCTTCATGGCCAGGGGTTTTGGTGAAGGGAGCCCTACCACCAGCCGTTTTGCCCGAGCACCATCTTCTTGTAGTAATCGATCTTCGCGCGCACAGCGAAAATGGCCGCGACCCCATAACCCAGGGAGCTGCCGAAGCGGCCCAGGCCAGCCCATTCCAGCAGCATCCCGAGGATCACCACAAGCACCAGGCACACCACAAACAGGGTGATGGCTTTTTTCCACATGCCCTTGGCCAGGTAGTAGAAAGGGCCGAACAGGAAAGGCAGCAGGCCGAAGCCGATCTTCATGCGCTCGCCGAAGCTCAGGGCCTTGAACTGCGGCAGCTTCACGCCACCGGCTTTCTCGATGATCCGGAAGCGGGTCTTCCAGGTGTCGGAAACAGGCAAGCTGTCGATGTCCGAGGCGATCAACGGCTCAGCCACATCGCTGACGGGCGCCTGCGGCGGCGCAAAGGGATTGGGTTGCGTGGGCTGGTTCAAAAAAATCCTCCCGGTAGTGGCTGGCATGGCCGCAGGCGCTGCCGGCTGTGATCCGGTCTGGGCGTCGCTGTGTGCTTTATATCAGCATTGAACCTGGGCGCTCGTGTCCCGCCACGGCGCATGTTTGCCCATCACGCCCGCATACAGCGCACCCGCCTCAAAGCCCGCCAGCCAGGCCTGCAGCCTGGGCCAGGCTTGCGCGGCGAACCAGGTGGCATCGGTATGGGCGAACTGGCGCACAAAGGGCAGCAGGGCCATGTCGGCCAGGCTGGCGCGCGCGCTGAACAGCCATCCGCTGCCCAGCATGCCGTCCAGTTTCGCCAGCCAGGCCGCGCCTTCCGTCCTGTGCAGCAGCGCAAACGCCTGCGCGTCACCGGCCGATTCATCGGGATAACGGTTGGGGTATTTGTAGCGGTCCAGGTGGCGCTTGAACTCGCCGTCGTTGCCTGCGACCAGTGCGAGCATCTCGTCCATGGAGGCATGTGGCGGCGCAAGCCAGCTTTGCGGGTCATGGCGCCGCAGCGCCCACAGCATCACGTCCAGGCTTTGGTCTATCACCGTGCCATCCGGCAGCACCAGTACCGGCACCGTGCCCTTGGGCGAGGCGGCCAGCAGCTCGGCCGGCTTGTCGCGCAGCACGACTTCGCGCAATTCGTAAGGCTCGCCGCTCACGGCCAGCGCCAGGCGCGCGCGCATCGCATAGGGACAGCGGCGAAAGGAATACAGGACGGGCAGGGCGCCGCTCATGGCCACAGTCAGGCGCCGGGCTGGCGCACGCCTATGTGCGCGGCCTGGCGTTTTTCGGCCAGCTCGACCTGGCGCTGGCGTTCGCGGTAGCCGGCTTTCTGTTCGTCGCTGGTCTTGGCGTGGCAGTGCGGGCAGCTCACGCCGAGTTCATACAGCGGCGAGCGGCGGTCTTCTTCGCTGAGCGGGTCGCGGCAGGAGCGGCACAGCGTGAAGCCGCCGGGCTTGAGCCCGTGGCCCACCGAGACGCGCTCGTCAAACACAAAACATTCGCCTTGCCAGCTGCTCTGCGCCTCGGGCACGGTCTCCAGGTATTTGAGGATGCCGCCTTCGAGGTGGTAGACCTCCTCAAAGCCCTTGGAGCGCAGCAGCGCGGTGGATTTTTCGCAGCGTATGCCGCCGGTGCAGAACATCGCCACCTTGGGCTTTTTGCCGTCACGCGCGGCCAGCTTGCCGCCTTCGGCCATTTCGCGCTCCACCCAGCCGGGCAGCTCCGAAAAACTGCCGGTGTGCGGGTTGATCGCGCCCTCGAAGCTGCCTATGGAGACTTCATAGTCGTTGCGCGTGTCGACCAGCACCACGCCGGGCTCATGGATCAGCCGGTTCCAGTCCTGCGGCTTGACGTATTCGCCGGCCATCAGCGCCGGGTGGACCTCGGGCACGCCCATGGTCACGATCTCGCGCTTGAGCCGCACCTTCATGCGGTAGAAGGGCATCTGTTCGGCCCAGGCCTCCTTGTGCTCCAGCTTCGCCAGGCGCGGGTCGGCGCGCAGATACGCCAGCACCGCATGAACCCCCTCAGGCAATCCCGCAATCGTGCCGTTAATGCCTTCAGCGGCCAGCAGCAGCGTGCCCTTGACGCCATGCGCCTCGCAATGCGCGAGCAGCGGCGCCTGCAGTGCGGCGAAGTCCGGCAGTTCAACAAATTGGTAAAGGGCGGCGGTCAGGAAACGGGACATGAAGAAAAAGGCGGGTAAACAGGTCAGAGTGCCCCAAAAAGGCATTTTCAGCGGCGTAAGCCAAGTCTCCAATGGTAACGGGGAGGGCTTTCGCACCCTGACAGCTGGATTTTGTGACGAAAGGCACTTTATTTAAGCCAGGCGGCATCGCTTTACGCCCCTGACCGATAGACATTTTGCTGCAATGCAGCAAAATAACCGTGTACTTATAAATCGCACGCCGGCCCGGACCATACCGCCGTCCTCCATGACTCCTCAACTCCACCGCCCTTCATGTCAAAAAGCCTGAGCAGCCTCTGGTTGAAAAGCATGCGCCGCGTCAGCAAAGTCCAGCAGGCGGAGGGATTGCGCCTGTTCAAAAGCCTGTTGCCCAAGGCCGTGCCGGCCAGCAGGCCGCGCAAGCCCCAGCTCAAACTGGTCAAGCCTGCCGCGGCCCAGCCCACCCGGAAAGCGCGCCGGCCTACGGCGGCGCAGGCGCGCGCGGCCGCCGGCCTGCCCGGCACCTGGCGCAAGGCCTGGTTTACCTTGCCGGGGGACGGCCTCTACACCGATGCGCGGCGCATGATGTACTGGCTTTACCTGCCCGCCGCCGCGGCCGGGGCGTCTGACGCTCCCGTGGCGCCGCGCCCGCTGGTGGTCATGCTGCATGGTTGCCGGCAGACGGCGGCCGACTTCGCGGCGGGCAGCCGCATGAATGCGCTGGCCGAACGCAAGGGCTTTGCGGTGCTTTATCCGCAACAATCGGCTGCGGCCGATGCCCATCGTTGCTGGCACTGGTACAGGCAGGCCACACAACGGGGAGAGGGCGACGTCGAAGTGATTGCCGCGATGATTGCCCAGGTGCAGAACAAGCACGGGCTGGACGCCTCGCGCACCTACGTCGCGGGCCTGTCGGCCGGCGCCGCGCTGGCTGCCATCGTGGCCTTGCGCCACCCGCAGCTGATCGCGGCCGTGGGTATGCACTCGGCGCCGGTCTTCGGCACCACACATTCACCCTTCAGCGCCTACCGTGCCATGCAGCACGGCTCGGGCTCGTCCTACGGCGCAGCCGCGCGTTTTTTTGCCAGCCAGCAGCCGCAGTTCCCGGGCATGCCCGCCCTGCTGATCCACGGCGACCACGACAGCGTGGTGCGGCGGGTCAATGCCGACCAGCTGGCCGAGCAGTTTGAAATCATCAACGGCCCGGTCCTCGCCGAGGGAGCGTCACGCGAGGGGCCTGTGGTGCGCCGCCATCCCGAGCGCCGCGGCGGCCGGCGGCCGCGCCATGCCTACCAGACTTCCACCTGGTACGCGGGCCGCAAGCCGCAGCTCGTCAAGTGTGATGTCGACATGCTGGGCCACGCCTGGAGCGGCGGCGATGCGAGTCTCGAATTCAACGAACCGCATGGGCCCGATGCCTCGCTGCTGATGTGGACCTTCTTCAGTTACCACCGCCGCGCGCCGGTATTGCCTCAGCCTAAGGACGAGGCAACAGGCCCATCATGAAGCCGTCGACGGCCTCGGTGTAGGCGCCGGGCAGGCCCAGCGTACTGTTGACCTGCTCATGCGTGAGGTCCTGCGGCAGCACGCTCGCGCGCACGCCCTTGGCCGCAACCTTGGCGGCAAAATCGCGCGACTGGGCGCAGGAACCGTCGGCCCGCTGCGTCGAGCACACCAGCAGCATGGGCGTGGCGTCCGCTGCCAGCACGCTGCTGGGTGACACGCTGCGCCAGTAAGCCGGGTCGGCGCCGAAAACCTTGTCGTAAAAACCCATGTGGCGCGCCCGCATGATGCGCTCCAGGTCCAGCGCCGCGCTGTCCAGCGCGACCGTGCCCAGCCAGGGATGGGCGCCGGCCTCGCGCGCCAGCGCCGGCGAGGCTGCCAGCAACGCCACCAGGTGCGCGCCGGCCGAATGCCCCATTAGGATGAATTTCGCCGGGTCGCCGCCCCAGGAGGCCGCCAGACCTTGCGCCTTGGCCAGCGCCGTGGCCACGTCGCGCGCCTGCAGCAGGGGATCGGCCTGCGGCATCAGGCGGTAGCCCACCGAAACAAAGACATAACCCTTCTGTTTGACCCAGTAGGCCACCTTGTTCTCCACCACCTTGGGCATGGCCTTGTTGCCCACCATCCAGGCGCCGCCGTGCACCATCACGATGACGGGCACCTTCGCGATGCTGCCCGTGGCTGGGGGCGGCAGGTAGACGTCCATGCGCTGGCGCTCGTCCTGGCCGTAGGGCAGGTCGGCGATGCGGCGCACGCCCTCGGGCAGCGCCGGCGCGGCCAGGCTCAAGGTGGCGGACAAAAGCAGCGTCGCGACAAGGCCGGCGCGCTGCGCCCGGGTGGCAAGAAGCGTCATGAAAAATCTCCAGTCAATCAGCGTCCGGTGGGACGGGAAGAATGCAAAACCATGCATGCGGCTCAGCCGGCCGGCTTGCGCGAGCCTTTTTTCGACACCACAAAGGTCTCGATGTCGGCCAGCGAAATGGCGCCGGTATGGCGGGTGTCGATGGCATCAAAGTTTTTGTAAACCTTGGGCATTTTGGCTTGCGCTTCTTCGCGTGTCAGCTTGCCGTCCTTGTTGGTGTCGGCCGCGTCAAAGCGCTTTTGCAGTTCGGTGCGGGCTTTTTCCAGGCGGCCGGTGTTGGGCGACTGAGCCTGAGTTTGGGCCTGGGCCGCGGCGCCCAGTGCCAGCAGGCCCATGATTGAAAGAGCGCGGAGGTTGAAGGTGGGGGTCATGAAAGTGCTCCAGATAAGGGTTGGAAGGTTTGGAAGAATCCGCTTCGGTGGAGGGCCGGGCCCGTTCAGCGCGAGGGGCAGCTCATGGCCGTACCCGTGGCGTCATAGCAGGTCGTGCTGCGCGTGACGCCGGTGGCCTGGTTATAGGACGCCGTGCTTTGCACACTGTTGCCGGTGGCCGCGCTGGTGGCCGTGGTGTTGCGGCTGGCGTTCACGCTGCCGTCGGCGGTTTTGCTGCTGCTGCCGCTGCTTTCCAGGCTGCCTTTGGCGCCGGTGGCGGCAAAGCTGCCACTGCGCTCGGCCGAGCCGTCCGCGCTGCGGCTGGCCTGGCCGGTACGCACGGCGGTGGCACCCTTGGGACCTGTGGCGGAGGCATCGACCGCGGTGCTGGCATTGCCTTGCCCGTCGGCGGTCGTGCTGCGGTTGCGCACCCGTGTGCCGCCGTTCGGGCCCTGGCGGTTGACGGCCGTGGTGGCCGAGACGCCGCCGTCGGCATTGGCTCGCACCACGCGGCGGGCGGCCGCTTCGGCATGGGTAGCGGAAAAACCTGCGGCCAGCAGGGCACAGGTCAGGGCGGTGGCGGAAAGCGTGCTTTTCATGGCGAACTCCTGGGAGTTTGAACTGGGGTTTGAGGGCTTTCGGCGCCGCGCAAACCTGTATTGCAGCGCCGTGACGCCACTGTGGCCGCCAGATGTGAACCATGCGTGGCGGCCAGCGGCCTCTTGATGACAAGGCATGAACAAACCCCGGCTTTGTCATCGTTTGTCATGATTTGCCGGGCAGGCGGCCTGGCGCGGGCCGCTACCATGGGGCATCTTTCTTGCGTCGGGATGATTTCTTATGCTTGTTTCCAAGGCGTTTTTGCGGACGGGGCCATCACCATGAGCGAGCCTCTGGCCCGGGTCCTGGTGGTCGACGATGAGGCCGACCTGCGCAGCCTGCTGCAGCGCTACCTGGGCGACCAGGGCTATGCCGTTCGCACGCTGGAAGACGCCAAGACCCTGGACACCCTGCTGGCGCGTGAGCGCTTTGACGTGCTGGTGCTCGACGTGATGATGCCGGGCGAAGACGGCCTGGCGGTGTGCCGGCGCTTGCGCGCCCAGGGCGAAACCATTCCCATCGTCATGCTCACCGCCCGCGGCGACCCGGTGGACCGTATCGTCGGGCTGGAAATGGGCGCCGACGACTACCTTCCCAAGCCCTTCAACCCGCGCGAACTGCTGGCCCGCATCCAGGCGCTGGTGCGCCGCCAGCGCATGCTGGGCGCGCACAGCGGTCCGCTGCCCGGCCGGGGCACGGTGCGCTTCGGCGACTTCACCCTGGCGCTCGATGCGCGCCGGCTGGACAAAAACGGTGAGGACGTGCCGCTCACCACCGGCGAGTTCAGCCTGCTGCAGGCGCTGGCACTGCATCCCAACCGCCCCCTGGGCCGCGACAGGCTGATCGAGCTGGCCTACGGCCGCGACCACGAAGCCACCGACCGCAGCATCGACGTGCAGGTCATGCGCCTGCGCAAGCTGATCGAAGCCGACCCGTCGCAGCCGGCGCACATCCAGACGGTGTGGGGCGTGGGTTATGTGTTTGTGCCCGAAGGCGGCGCGGCCAGACACGGCAAGGCGGGCAAGCCATGAGGGTTTTGGCATGACGCTATTCCCGCGCAGCCTGTTCGGGCGCAACGTGCTGCTCATCGTGGTGCTCGTGGTGGTGGGCCAACTGGCCAGCGCGCTGCTGGTGCGCCAGCTGATCGTCAAGCCACGGCTGGCGCAGCTGTCGGTGGCGGTGGCGCGCAACGTCGGCGCCATCCGCGCCGGCCTGGCCGCCATGCCGCCGGCCCAGCGCGAAGCCTTTGTGGCGCAATTCAATCGCCGTGCCATGCAGGGCGTTGCCGACGACGGGGAGGGCGGCGGCCGCGGCCAGCGCCTGCTCCTGAGCCGGCTCGAGCGGCGCTTCGTCAATGAAGCCTCACGCGGCATTGCGCTGGAAGGCGAGGGCTCCGAAATCATCTGGCGCCGCGAAGCCGGCGGCAGCCTGGCGGTGCGGCTGCGCCTGGACGGCGCCGACCATTGGGTCACCTTGCCCGGCGTGCTGCCGGCGCGCGAATTCACCGGCGCATGGATCGCGGCCTCGCTCACCAGCGCCGTGCTGGCTTTGCTGGGCGCGCTGCTGATCCACCGCCACCTGAACCGGCCCCTGCGCCGCGTCGTGGCTTCGGCGCACACACTGGCCGGCGGCGGCAGCCCCCAGCCGCTGCCTGAAGACGGCCCCACGGAAATCGCCGACCTGAGCCGCAGCTTCAACCAGATGGTGCGCAGCCTGGCCCAGGCCGACGACGAGCGCGCGCTGATGCTGGCGGGGGTGTCGCACGACCTGCGCACGCCGCTGACCAAGCTGCGCCTGGGCATAGAGATCCTGCGCGACAAGGCCGACGAAGAACTCATGGCCCGCATGACACGCGGCGTGGAAGAAATGGACGCCATCATCGGCCAGTTCCTGGACTTTGCCCGCAGCACCGAAAGCGAAGCGCCGGAGCCCGTGTCGCTGGATGCGCTGGCGGCCGAGGTGGCGGCCGCCTCGGCCGGCCAGGGCATGCCGGTGGCGCTGGAGGCCGGCAACGCGCCGCCCGTGCCCCTGCGCCCGCGCGCGATGCGCCGCGTGCTCGCCAACCTCGTCGAAAACGCCTGGCGCCACGGCCTGCCGCCGGTCGCGATCGCCACCGGCAGCTCGGGCGATTCGGTCTGGATAGAGGTGACGGATCACGGCGCCGGCATTGCCGCCGCGCAGGCCGAAGCCTTGAAGCAGCCTTTTCGCCGCGCTGAAAGCACGCGCGGCGGCCCGCCCGGCGCCGGGCTGGGCCTGGCCATCGTGGACCGCATCGTGCGCGCGCATGGCGGCAGGTTTGAACTGCTGCCGGCCGCCAGCGGCGGCCTGTGCGCCCGGATCAGCCTGCCGCGGGCCTGAGGCCGCGCTTGCCAACGATAAAAACAAAAAGGCCGGCACGCAGGCGCCGGCCTTGGGATCACCCTGCCTTCAGGGTGTTTTCAAAAATACGCTCAGAGGAAGTGGTAGCGCAGGCCGAAGTTGACCTGGTTCACCGCGCTGCTGCCCGTAGAGGACGTGCCCACGCGGTTGTAGCGCACCAGCTCCGCCGTTGCATCCACATTCTGCGAGATGGCGTAGGCCACGCCGGCGCCCAGCGCCAGCGAGGTGTTGGAGCCCGTCGTCGAGACGTTGGCGGTGCTGCCGGTGGCCGAAGCGGTATCCAGCGAGGTGTGCCATTGCTCGACACCCGCGCGTCCGTAAACCGACCACTGCTTGTCGAGCGGCGCGATGCCCAGCACATGCAGGCCGAAGCCGTGCGCCTTCCAGGTGCCCGAGGCGCTGTCCGCCGCCGGCGAGGCGATGGCCGACTGCAGGTCCGTCGAGCCTATGCGGTCATAGCTGGCCTCGAAGGCCAGGTTGGGATTGAGGCGGTAGCCCAGCCGCAGGCCGCCCGAGGTGCCCGGCGTGCCGGTCGAGGTGCTGCTGCCCAGCCCCTGGTTGGTCAGGGCGCCGTCAACGCTGCCGCCCAGGCCGGGCGCGCGGCTGGCGGCGATATTGCCGCCGATGTAAACATCCTGTGAGTTTGCCGCCAGCGGCGCCGCCTGTGCCGGTTGCGCCAGTGCGGCGCCCAGGGACAGCGCGGCGGTGGACAGCCACAACAATTTGGATGAATAGGTGAACTTCATGTTTTCTCCGGAAAAAGCCGGCGCATGGCGCCGGCAGCTTCTGACCTGCCTGGGCGGGCAACAAGTGCCCTTGTTCAGCCCAGGCCGCGCAGGACCCTGCGCACCGCCATTGAGCGATGGCCGGGTATAGCGGCGGTCTAGCACCGGTAAACCAACGGTAAAAAAATTGTGACTTTACGCAAGGCGGCGCGCCGGCCGGTGTGATCCGTCAGCGACAGGTCAGTCCTCAACCAAAGGCCAAAGGCCGATGGCCTCAGCCCAGATGCACGAGGTTCAGAATCGCCAAGGGGCCACCCGGGAATTGCGTCATGCGCCCACCCGCGGCCAGCGTGCCCAGGTCTATGCCTGAGAACCCGAGCTGATTGATCAGTGCGGCCACGGTCGCTTTTGCCTGGGCATCGTCGCCCGCGTAAAACAGCGCGCGTTTGCCGCCTTCGGTAGCCGGGTCGCCGGCCAGCAGCTCGGCCATCAGGTGGTTGAAGGCCTTCACCACGCGCGCCCCCGGCACCCGTTCGGCAAACACCTCGCTGGAAACGCGGCCCTTCAGGTCGATGGGCGTGAGCGCGGGTATTTCGACCGGGTTGTTGGCGTCGATGACGACGCGGCCGCCAAAGTCAGGCAGGCCGGCCAATGCGGTGGGCAGGCTCGTCCAGTTGACTGCTACCAGCACGATGTCTTTCGCCGCAGCTTCCTTGACGGTGCCGGCGTGGATGGTGGGGCCGAGTTCGCGCACCAGGTCTTTGAGGGAGTCCGGGCCGCGGCTGTTGGACAGCGTGGCATGGATGCCCTTGCCCGCCAGGGCCCTGGCAAATGAAGAGCCGACAGCGCCCGCGCCGATGATGCCGATGGTGGGTGTGGTGGTGGTGCCGGTGTTTGAGGGGGTAGCCATAAATTCACTCCTGGGTTGTTGATGGGTGAATGATGGGATTTGGATTGCCTTTTGATAAGGCGGTAATCGATTGAATTATCTTCAAGCATTAATTTAAGATGCGGCAATGGAAACCCTGGCCAACCTCGAGTCCTTTGTGCGCAGCGCCGAAAGCCGCAGCTTCTCCGAGGCGGCTCGGCGCCTGGCGCTGACGCCCGCGGCCGTCAGCCGCAATGTCGCCATGCTGGAGCGCAACCTCGGCGTGCGGCTGTTCCAGCGCTCCACGCGCAAACTCACCCTGACCGAGGCCGGCGAGCGCTTCCTGGCATCGATTGGCGGCAACCTGGACGCGCTGCAATCCGCGATCGCCGGCATCTCCAGCGACAGCGGCGCCCCCGCGGGCCCGCTCAAGGTCAGCATGTCGCCCACTTTTGGCACCGAGTACATCGTGCCCCTGCTGCCGGCCTTTCTGGCCCGCTATCCGCTGGTACGCCCCGATTGGTACTTTGAGAACCGGCCTGTCGATCTGATCGGCGAGGGCTACGACGCCGCCATTGGCGGCGGCTTCGAACTGTCGCCCGGCGTGGTGTCACGCCCTCTGGCTCCAGCCCATCTGGTTGCGGTGGCCTCACCGGCCTTCATGGCCGGCCGCCAGCCGCCCACCGACCCGGCGGGCCTGGCCGGGCTCAGCGGCATTGTCATGCGTTCCAGCGCCACGGGCCGCATCCGGCAATGGGTGATGCGCGACGCGGCCGGCGCCGAAATGCCCGTCAACCAGGCCGAATCGGTGGTGATGAACGATCCCTCCGCCATGCGCTCTGCTGCATTGCTGGGCCTGGGCGTGAGCCTGCTCACCATGCCCGACGTGCTGCCGCAGCTCGAACGCGGCGAGCTCGTGCGCCTGTTGCCGCGCTGGTATGTGGATGCGGGCGCCATCTCGATTTACTACGCCACACGCAGCCAGATGCCCGCCAGGACCCGCGCTTTCATCGACTTTGTCGCTGAAGCCTTCGAGCGCGGGCAACTGGGCCGGCGCTTTGCCGGCAGCCTGGGTTAGGGGATCCATCGCGTCGCCAGCAGACGCAGCGGACTTCCACCACAATCGCTGTCTTCACATCTCCCTCGCATCAGAAGGCAGTCATGACCCAATCCCTCAAAGTCGCCGTGATGGGCGCAGGCGCCGTCGGTTGTTATTTCGGCGGCATGCTCGCGCGCGCCGGCCATGAGGTCGTGCTGGTCGCGCGGCCCCAGCATGTGGCGGCCATTGAGCGCGACGGCCTGCGCATGGAAACCCGCATGTTCGACGAGCATGTGCGTCTGGCCGCCAGCAGCGACCCGGCTGCTGTCAAGGGCGCCGACCTGGTGCTGTTCTGCGTCAAGTCCACCGACACCGAATCGGCCGGCGCGCTGATGCGGCCGCATCTCAAGCCCAACACCCTGGTGCTGTGCCTGCAAAACGGCGTGGACAATGCCGACCGCCTGCGCGCGGTGCTGCCCGAAACTGCCGTGGCCGCCGCCGTGGTTTATGTCGCCACCGAAATGGCCGGCCCCGGCCACCTCAAGCACCATGGCCGTGGCGACCTGGTGATCGAGCCTTCTGCCCTCAGCGACAGCGTGGCGCAGGCTTTGATGGCCGCCGGCGTGCCCACCGAGATCTCGGCCAATGTGCGCGGCGCGCTCTGGGCCAAACTTATTCTCAACTGCGCCTACAACGCCGTGTCGGCCATTGCCCAGCTGCCTTACGGCAAGACGGTGCAGGGCGTTGGCGTCATCGACGTGATGCGCGACGTGGTCGCCGAATGCCTGGCGGTCGCCAAGGCCGAAGGCGTGCAGGTGGCCGGCGACGTGCACACCGCCGTCGACAAGCTGGCCGGCAGCATGCCCAACCAGTACGCTTCCACCGCACAGGACCTGGCGCGCGGCAAGCCCACCGAAATCGACTACCTCAATGGCCTGATCGTCAAGCGCGGCGAGGCGTTGGGCGTGGCCGTGCCCGCGAACCGGGTGTTGTGGGCCATGGTGAAACTGCTTGAAGGAAAAACCGCCGCGGCCTGAGCGGCTCCTTGCAGGCGCAGCTCGACGAATGACTCCTTGCCCCAGGGGGGGGCGGGGCAAGAGAAATGGCAAGGGCAGGGCGCTGGCGTCACAAACCGGCAGCGTCAATCGTCATAGAGGCAGGGTGCTCAATTTCGAGCCACTCCACCTCTACCCTTGACCAGGAAGTACACACATGAAAATCGTCGTCATCGGAGGCTCAGGCCTCATCGGAAGCAAGCTCGTCAACAATCTTCGCGCGCGCGGCCATGAGGCCATCGCGGCCTCGCCGGCGTCCGGCGTCAACACGCTCACCGGCCAAGGGCTGGCCGAGGTCCTTGCGGGCGCCCATGTGGTGGTCGACGTGGCCAATTCGCCCTCGTTTGAAGACAAGGCCGTGCTGGAATTTTTTGAAACCTCGGGCCGCAACCTGCTGGCGGCCGAAGCGGCCGCCGGTGTTTTACACCACATCGCGCTTTCCGTCGTGGGTACCGACAAGCTGGTGGAAAGCGGTTATTTCCGCGGCAAGATCGCCCAGGAAAAAATCATCAGGGCCAGCAGCATCCCTTACACCATCGTGCATTCCACCCAGTTCATGGAATTCCTGGGTGGCATCGCCCAGTCGGGCACCGAGGGGCAGACGGTGCGGCTGTCGCCGGCCTTTGTGCAACCCATCGCGTCGGACGACGTGGCCGCCGCGATGGCCGACTTCACGCTGGGCGCGCCGGCCAACGGCACGGTCGAGATCGCCGGCCCGGAAAAAGTTCGCCTCCCGGACCTCGTCCAGCGCTTCCTGACGGCAAGCAATGACCCGCGCAAGGTCGTCGCCGACCCGCAGGCACGCTACTTCGGCGCCGCGCTCAAGGACGACACCCTGGTGCCGGCCGGCAAGGCGCGTTTGGGCGCCATAACTTTCGAGGACTGGTTCAAATCCCAGCCCGCGAAATAAGCCGCTACTCCTTCCCCCTCTGGGGGAAGGCTGGGATGGGGGCTCCCCGGTGCCTGTTCCACGCCGGCCTCGCAATCGGTCGCCGCTGGCCCCCATCCCTACCTTCCCCCAGCGGGGGAAGGAGCAAGAGTGAGGGCAGGGCGCCGGTGTCACAAACCGGCGCCGCCAATCGTCATAAGGGCAGGTGCACCTCAATCCCGAGCCACCCCCGCAACCCTATGAAGAAGCCATCATGAACAAGACCTGTGTTTCCCTGTTTCTCGCCAGCGCCGCCTTGCTCGCCCAGCCCGCCATGGCCGCCGGCCCCGAGGGCGTGACCGTCAAGCCGGTCATGGCCAAGGACCTGTCCGATCTTCCCGGCAAGGAAGGCCTGATGATCACCGTTGATTACGCCCCCGGCGCCGCCGACCCGGTGCACCGCCATCACGCGCATGCCTTTGTCTATGTGCTTGAAGGCTCCATCGTGATGCAGGTCAAGGGCGGCAAGGAAGTCACCTTGACGGCCGGCCAGAGCTTTTATGAAGGTCCCAAGGACATCCATACCGTGGGCCGCAACGCCAGCACCACCCAGCCCGCGAAGTTCCTGGTGCTGTTGCTCAAGAAGAAAAAAGCCGAGGTGCTGGAGCTGGTGAAGTAGGCACCAAAATGTTGAGCCGGTCCCGATCGGTGCACGCATTTGGGGCGACGCATGCAGGTTGCCGGCGCATGGCGGGGTAAAAAAGCCGGTTTCAGGCCGCAATCCCAGCGGCACAGTAGTTGCTTTGAGTGATCCGCCCGGCTAATGACGGCCGGGCACGGCGCGGCCTATCTCTATGTAGGGGCCGTTGCCCGGCGGATCAATGGATAACGACGTCCACTTCCAGCCTCCCACTTTGGGGGCGCCTGGGGGTGGATTTTTTTTGGCCTTTTCTTTTTTAAGGCCGGTAACCCAAAAACTCGAGGAACGTATGGCTTATCTAGTGCCTTCGGAATTTGTGACCAAGATGGTGGACGCGGGGGAGTCCAAGATATTCATGTCCACCCGCGACACCGTTATCCGGGCCTATATGGCCGGCGCCATCCTGGCCCTGGCGGCCTGGTTCGCCGTCACCATCAATGTGCAGACCGGCCAGCCCCTGCTGGGCGCCGTGCTGTTCCCGGTGGGTTTTGTCATGCTCTACCTGTTCGGCTTTGATTTGCTGACCGGCGTGTTCGTGCTGTGCCCGCTGGCGCTGATCGACAAGCGCCCGGGCGTCACCCTCAAGGGCGTGCTGCGCAACTGGGGCCTGGTCTTTACCGGCAACTTCCTGGGGGCGTTCACGGTGGCCGTGATGATGGCCATCTACGTCACCAACGGCTTCTCGACGGAGCCCAGCGCGGTTGGCAAGGCCATAGGCGTGGTGGGCGAGAACCGCACCCTGGGCTACCAGAAGTACGGCGCCAACGGCATGCTCACGCTCTTTGTGCGCGGCATGCTGTGCAACTGGATGGTGTCGGCCGGCGTGGTCGGCGCGATGATTTCCACCCAGGTCAGCGGCAAGGTGATCGCCATGTGGATGCCCATCATGCTGTTTTTCTACATGGTGTTCGAGCACTCCATCGTGAACATGTTTCTGTTCCCCTCGGGCCTGCTGCTGGGCGCGCACTTCACCATCATGGACTACCTGATCTGGAACGAAATTCCCACGGTGCTGGGCAACCTGGTGGGCGGCCTGGCTTTCACCGGCTTGACGCTGTATGCCACGCACGTTAAAACCGGACCGGCTCGTAACTTCAAATAATCCGCTTCCACAACAAAAGCCCTCGCGCAGGCCAGTTGCGCGAGGGCTTTGTCGCCACCCCCTATGTCCTCTGAACTGAAGATCTCTGCAGGCCAGTATTCGGACAAGGGCCGCAAGGAAAGCAACCAGGATTTCCACGGCATCTACGTGCCGCAGGAGCCGCAGCTCAGCGCCAAGGGCATCGCCATCGCGCTGGCCGACGGCATCAGCAGCAGCGCCGTCAGCGACGTCGCCAGCCAGTACGCCGTCACCGGTTTCCTGGAAGACTATTACTGCACCTCGGAAGCCTGGTCGGTCAAGACATCGGCCGAGCGCATCCTGAGCGCCACCAACTCCTGGCTGCATGCGCAGACGCAAAAAAGCCCTTACCGCTACGACAAGGACAAGGGTTATGTGTGCACCCTGAGCGCCATGGTCATCAAGTCGGCCACCGCGCATATTTTTCATGTCGGCGATTCGCGCATCTACCGCCTGCGCGGCAAGGCGCTGGAGCAACTGACCCGCGACCACCGCGTGTGGATCGCCCAGGGCCAAAGCTACCTGGGCCGCGCGCTGGGCTTCAAGCCCCAGCTGGAAATCGACTACCAGACCCAGCAGGTGGAGCAGGGCGACCTCTTTTTGCTGGCCACCGACGGCGTGTACGAACACGTGACCGAGCACGACATGGCCGGCATCATCCGCCGCCATGCCGATGAGCCAGAGGGCTTGGACCTTGCGGCCAGGTCCATCGTCGACAAAGCCTTTGAACGCGGCAGCGGCGACAACCTCACGGCCCAGATCGTGCGCGTCGATGCGCTGCCCCGCCGTGAAGCCGGCGAGATGCTGCAGCAGCTCTCAGGCCTGCCGCTGCCGCCCATGCTCGAGGCCAGGACACAGTTTGACGGCTACACCATTGTTCGCGAAGTGCAGGGCAGCAGCCGCAGCCATATCTACCTGGCGACCGACAACGACAGCGGCGCGCTCGCCATCCTTAAAACGCCCTCTATAGACCTGGGCGGCGACCCGGCCTACCTGGAGCGCTTCCTGACCGAAGAGTGGATCGCCAGGCGCATCAACAGCGCCCATGTGCTCAAGCCCCATGTGCCGACCCGCAAGCGCCACTATGTGTACGTGGCCACCGAATACATAGACGGGCAGACGCTGGCCCAGTGGATGATTGACAACCCCCGGCCCGCGCTGGAGTCGGTACGCGGCCTGGTCGAGCAGATCGCCAAAGGCCTGCGCGCCTTTCACCGGCTGGAGATGCTGCACCAGGACCTGCGGCCCGAGAACATCATGATCGACAACACCGGCACCGCCAAGATCATCGACTTCGGCGCCACCCGCGTGGCCAGCCTTGCGGAGCTTGACGGTCCCGGCGGGCGGGATGACATCCTGGGCACGGCCCAGTATTCAGCGCCCGAGTATTTCCTGGGCGAGGGCGGCACCACCCGCTCCGACCTCTTCTCGCTGGGCGTCATCACCTACCAGATGCTGACCGGGCGGCTGCCCTATGGCGCCGAAGTCGCCAAAAGCCGCACCCGCGCCGCGCAAAACCGGCTGCGCTACGACTCCGCGCTGCGCGACGACCGCGAGATTCCGGCCTGGATAGACGATGTGCTGCGCAAGGCCGTGCACCCCGACCCGGCCAAACGTTATGGCGAGCTGTCGGAGTTTGTGTACGACCTGCGCCACCCCAACCGGGCTTTTATCCACAAGACGCGCCAGCCCTTGCTCGAGCGAAACCCGCTGGCCTTCTGGCGAGGGCTGGCGCTTATCCTGGCCGTGGTCATTGTGGTGATGCTGGCCCTGAAATCGACGACCGGTTAGCCCGGGTCTTAACGGATGCCGCCGTAGTCCGCCAGCAGTCCTGGCAGCGCCCGGTCGGCGATCTGCAACTGCTCGGGGCTGAACTGGGCCAGCAAGACTTGCGCGGTGGCATCCAGTGTGGCCAGCATGTTGGAGCGCCTTTGCGCGTCGGCCAGCAAATACTGGAAGGCGTCTTTCGCGGTTTGCTCATCCACGATGCGCGGGCCGGCCGGGCCGCTGGTCGCCATGTCCAGGAAACGCCCGCGGAAATTCTCCCAGGCCGGGCCCTGCTCGCGGGTGATCTGCAGCGCCACCCGCAGGTCAAACAGCCGGCGGCTGACCTGCTCCCAGCGCGACTGCACGCGCGGCGCCTGCGGGCCTTCCGCCTGCGCCTCGCCGGGGCGATGGGGGCGGGCGCCCCCGGTGTTGTACGGGCCCCCGGTGCTGTATTGGGCATGGCTGGCGCAAGCCAGACCCGCCAGCAGCAGGGCGGCGGCCCCGGCTCGCCAGTGTGCCGATGAAATATGCATGTCCTCTTCCTGTGGTTGCTGCGCGGCCTTGCGCGCCCCGCCTATTTTCAGGACGCTTGCGCGTCCGGCAGGTAGTGCTTCGGTAAAGCACAAGTAAACCACAGGCCGTGGGGCGGCCCCGGCCGGCGGGGCCAGGGCTCAGGAAGGGAAGGGCGCAGGCCGCCGCTCAACGGCCGCTCAGCTGTCCGCCCGTATACCCCGCAGCATGATGATGCCGCCCAGGTTGCGCGTGTCGGCGCGCATGCGGGTGCGCAGGCCTTCGGCCGTGGAGGGCGCCGGCTGCCAACCCACCGTGATCAGGCGCTGGCGCGTGTCGCCGGTCTTGAGCGCGTCTATCACCGCCGCGCCCAGCTTGTCGCGCACCGCGGCCGGCAGCGAAGCCGGGCCGGCCAGCGCGGTGAAGAGCTCCATGTCCGCGCCCATGATGCCCACCTCGCGCAGCGTCGGCAGTTCGGGCGCCAGCATGCTGCGCTGCTCCGAGGTCACGCCTATGACCTTCATCTTGCCGGCCTTGACCTGCTGCATCGCCAGGCCAGGCGGCAGCAGCGCCGCCTGCAGCTGGCCGCCCAGCATGGCCGTGATGATCTGCGGGTTGCCGGGGTAGGGCACATGCATCACGCCCAGGCCGCCGCTGCGGCTCTTGATCAGCTCCATGCCCAGGTGGCCCGGCGTGCCCGCGCCTGGCGAGCCGTAGTTGGCTTTGTCGCCCTGGTTGCGCAGCCAGGTCAGCCACTCCTGCGGCGTGCTGCCCTGCGCGAAATTGCTCACCACCAGCACCATGGGTGTCGTGCCTATCAGCGCGATGGGCGCCAGGTCCACGGCGGGGTCGTAAGGCGCCATCGGGTTCAGCAGCTTGGCGATGGTCAGCTGGCTGTTGTTCATCACGCCGAAGGTGTGCATATCGGTGGCCTTGGACACCTGGTCGGCCGCGATGATGCCCGAGGCGCCGGCCTTGTTCTCCACAATCACCGGCTGGCCCAGGGTTTTTGACAGCTGCTCGCTGATGGAGCGCGCCGACAAGTCCTGCACCGAGCCCGGCGGAAAGCCTATCAAGAGGCGTATCGGTTTGGTCGGCCATTCGATGGCCACCGGTGCCGCGGCGGCAGGCTTTGCGGCCACGGGCTTGGCGAGGGCCAGCTTGCCGCTGGCCGCGTTGCCTTGGGGGGAGTTGGCCTGGGCCCAGGCGCCGGACGATGCCGCCGCCAGCAAAGCCGCCTGCATGATGGCCAGCGCGCGCCGTGAGAGAAGTCGTGTCATGAAAAGCCCTCTGTTGGAGTGAAAAAACCTGACCGCTATGGGACTCATGACAAGACAAGTAATGGCAACTGCCGCACCCCGGCATGCCCGCGTGGCCATGCCCGCAGCCAATGCTGCGGGCCGTCCACCGCTCCCCCTCTTGCTGTCAATCCCGCCCCTGTGATGCGAACCATTGTGTTGAGCGGCCCGTGCAACGGTCAACCTGTTAGCCCTGACAGGGTTTGGCGGTTAAAGGGGGTGTGGGCGGGGAGGGCAGGCGTGATGAAACGCTATGTATACAGACGAAATGCCGGCCGGGGCGGCCGGTGTCAGGAATGACAGTGACTAATGGGGCCGCAGCCGGGTTGTGGCGTGTTTGTCACGCGCGAAAGTGCGGGGGGCGATGCCGGTTTTGGTGCACCCTAAGCCATTGGTATGCCCACCGCCCCCGGCATGAAGAACTAAGGCTTAGCGCCCACAATCGCCTTCCAGTGCTTGGGCTCCACCGGCGTGATCGACAGCCGGTTGCCCTTGCGCAGGATGATGAGCTCCTCGAGTTCGGGCCGCGCGCGCAGCTCGGGCAAGGTGATGTTGGGAATCTTTTTCACGACCTGCACATCGACCAGCAGCCAGCGCGGCTCCTCGCGCTTGGACTTGGCGTCGTAATAGGGCGACTTGGTATCAAACTGCGTAGGGTCAGGATAGGCCGTCGACGCCACCCGCGCGATGCCCACAATGCCGGGCTCGGCGCAGCTCGAGTGATAAAACAGCACGCCATCCCCGACCTTCATCCCGTCACGCATGAAGTTGCGCGCTTGGTAGTTGCGAACGCCTACCCAGGGGACCGTCGAGTTTTTTGCCGCGAGTGCGTCATCGACCGAACATTCTTCGGGTTCGGATTTCATGAGCCAGTAGCTTGTCATGGGGAACAGTGGTTTCAAAAATCACGGAAGGTTGGCCGAAATTATTTGATTTACGGTTGCAAGCCTCGTTGCATAGTTTCTCGACGTAATTGGATGAATTGTGAGGTTCGGCACGTTTGCATAGAAGCTCTGAATCTCCTGCGGAATGAGCTCTGCGTGACCGCACCACTTATGCCTCAATAGAAGCATATGCACCTCGTCCTGAGAATATAGCTCGCGAATGATATCGATGGACGTGAAATTTTTGGCACCGTTCTTTACTCGGCTCTCTTTTTCCTTGGTTGGACAGAAGGCAGAGGCAATATAGGCGGGTGCTATCTTCTGCTTTGTGAGTTTGTGAATTCGCTTGTGATACTCCTCGCAGTAACCGCGAAGACCAAGATCATCGTTTGATTTTGGTATCACTAAAAAGCTACAACCACTATTGCGAAACTGATGCAGTCGATGGTGTCGAAACGCGAGGATGCTGAATACATCGGCAAGCATGGTTGTTTTGCCCCAATTGTTGAAGCCTGTGAAAAGAAAGACTTTTCTCATTGTTAGTCCTGCGCGTCTGAATGATAAGAAGTTGTGTGGCCTGTTGACACTGAATTAATACTGGCTACCAAAATGGCGAAATATGAGTAATGTCATGGATCTGTGCGATCTCAATAAACAATCAGGCAGCGTGTCCCAACTGGTCCTCTCATATTGAAGGAAACGCGAAATGAGACCTTGGAGCCATCTCGCAATTTTTCCCAGTCAGCAGTAGAAAAATGTTCTGAGCGCGAGTACACATCAAATCGAAGTTCCGCGCAAGAAATGAAACAATAGCCAGGGCCGCCGGCCTTTACATAGCCAGTGTATGTAATGGGATGTCCTTCTCTGTCTAGCATGCTGCCCTGTATTTTGTTTTTATATAAAGGGGGCATGCGAGCCTCGGCGAGTCGCTTAAACATATGTTGACCAGACTCTCGATCTCCATAGATAAGTTCGTGCCTGGCGTACCAATACTGCGCTTCAAAGTTGGCATCACCATCTGTGTAAGCTCTTTTTAGGTGATATTGAATGTCATTTCTATTGTCGAACTCCCCATCTGCCATTAACAATCGTGCAATT
Organism: Polaromonas sp. P1_A2; assembly: GCF_056406895.1. Lineage (NCBI taxonomy): Bacteria > Pseudomonadati > Pseudomonadota > Betaproteobacteria > Burkholderiales > Comamonadaceae > Polaromonas > Polaromonas sp. P1_A2. Next base: position 600,771 of record NZ_JBFTZI010000002.1, read on the forward strand.
GCTAAGTGGCATTCCTTGTTCGCTGGATTAGCTTGCAGGCAAGCATGAAGAACTTTCAGGGCATCTTCTTTTCTACCAATGGATTTGTAGGTTGCCGCCAACCTGATCGCTATGAACGGGCGCCCTGGATTAGCTGCGGAGGCCTCCTCTAGTGATTGCAAGGTTCGGGGATGGTCCTTCAGAATCTTTGCCAAGTCAGAATCAAGCGTTAAAAGATGCTCATCTCCCGGAAACCGCTGAAGTCCAGTGGAGATCGATTCTTCGATTTGTCGAATCGAGTCGGAAATAGATCGCGAAGCGAGTTCTGTTGGCCGATGCTCAGGTTTTTCGACCGCTTCCGCTCGACCCTTTAACTCATCCAGTAATAATCTGCCGAATGAACTAAATGCGTGAGGAGTTTTGGCGGAACTTTGCAGCTTTTTCAGAATTTGCTTTGCATCCGCGCGATACTTTTCTACTTCGATGGGGTGCGTCGCCTCTAGAGCAAGCCTCCGAAGTACGGTTGCTTTCGTATGTTCAATTGAACGGTCGCGACCGAAGGATAGGTCATGAGCCTCGTCAATGGAGCTCATCGCCGTTTTCATCGAACCGTTGGGGTGATGCAGTTCAAATACTGCAATCTGATGAAGTACGTAACTTTGTGGCGCGCCACTTTCAAGCGCGGCGTCAAATATTTGGCGAACAAGCATTTTGTCTGCAAAAAGTTCTGCTAATGTGCGGCCCCTAATTAGTTGATCGAAAGCGATCGAGTCTGACTCGTAGTCTGTGTCCATGTGTCGGATGATTCGCGTAAGCTGAGCTGCCCTTTCGATTGGGTCTGGTAGCGCTTGTCTAAAAACGAATTCGGCTATAAGAGGATGTCGTGAGCGATAGACATAGTCCCTAGAGCCCGAGTCGAAGTAGCTTTTAACAACGTGCTCAAGCGGGCGAAATAGATCCCTGCTGAAGTACTCAAACGTAATGTCGGAAACACGTGAGACTAGCCCTGCTCGAACCGGAACACCGAGCCGATGGAGAGTACATATATCCAAATAGAGTATTCGTGCTTCGGGAGGCTGGATATGTTCGTACTCGTCGAAAGCAAGATCTTCGAATTTCTTTCCTGTGGTGGCTTCGTGCAGCGCTACCATCAACTGATACTCGGCATGAAGTCTGAAGTGCTCCACTTGACTTGGTCTTGGTAGTTTGGCAAGTTCACCAAGAGCGTTATGCTCAGACAATTTGTTCAGAAGACTGTCAATCTCTCGCTCTGAAAGACTACTAAGCTCATACTCGTCGGTGATGGCGGTCTCGGCTTCAAGTCCTGCCAGATTCCATTCATTTGATCGTGCGCCAATGACTATCCTTAAGGGGAGTCTTCTGCGAAGTGCCTCTTTGTATAAGTATGAAATATCCTTAGTGTGTTTAATGCAGTCATCTACGACAAACACAATAGGTTCTTTGGTTAGCTCAGCGATTTCTAGGATAGCCGTGGGGCGGACGACAGAACCTTCTTTCAGCAAAATCACGCGCGCATCGAAGTCTTTGGCCGCATCCCAAGCGAATCGCCTAAGTAAGACTGTTTTTCCAGATCCTGCATGTCCTTTTACTAATGCAATTGTTGGATTTTCTTTCTCCTTGTTCGACAGAACTATGTCCAAAATTAAGTCGTCTGACATTCTTCGCTTGAAATCGAGTTGTTGTTCAAATGCCCCCCAGTTGAGCGATTTGCCAGAATAAAAATCTCTGGGCTCGACCCCTTCTGTCGCAATTGCCGGCGAAACAACGAATAGCTCTTCCTGTACATATCTAACGACGGCTTGGGAGGGGGCTGCCGATGTCGATAGCCAGGAAGATATTGGCAATGAGCCTGATGAGCGCAATGACGCTAGAACCCGATTGTTTGTGGGTATCGCCGAATTCAATTTGCCTATAAAGTCTTCAAACGTAGTCGCCTCCGGAATGAATTTATGCGCGGACCAATAGCGCTTTGCAATTTCATCCAGAGCGGGATCAACAATGGCGTATGTAGGCCGTCTCACTTTTAAATCAGTGAGATCAAAAAGGATCTGTTGAATATTCGGATCCGAAATGTCATATCCAACAAACACCACCGGTCTTTCTCTTGCCCAATCGGAAAAATGACTGAACAAGCGCTTGCGATTGTTTTGGTGCTTTGCGTATTCCTCGCTTCCCAGAATTAGCGGTAAATTTTCGTCATTGATTGTGTTGATGCAACCATGTAGCTTCAAGTATGGAACGGTGGTGTTGTCTTTTAGGACCTCTGAGAAATTGTCCCCATCACGAATTATTGGTCGCAGCTGTTGTTGTCTGGATTCAACTTGATCGTATGCTCGTTCCACGATTAAGTCGTAGTTTGTTGTCACTATTGCATGCCAACGGAACAAGGGAATAAGTTTGTGAAATGCGGCAGGCTTTAGAGGGCTAAAGAGATCTCGTATGTAGCTCTGCACGTCCGCCAAGCTACTTTCGTATTTCGCGAACTCTGCAACGCGCGGAAGGCTCTTGTCTTTGTGTTTGCCACACAAATACTTGTCGGATAGAAGGTCTCTAAGTTGTGCACCAGTCACAGGTTGCTGGCCTTTATCTCCCACACTTCCGAATGTGGCCCCCGCGCCGAGAAATAGCACGCAGTCTCCTGATTGGATCTTGTCAATCAGGTAGGCATTGAGAAACGAAGTATCTTCGGTCATTGATCCCACCTATTGAATTTGTACTCACCCATAGTTCTCTTTGCTCAGTACCTCTGCCGCCCAATTAGTCGCGACTTTTTCTTAGTCCCTTCAAGCAGTCAGCATGGAGATGAATCCTCTCTATGAAGACGCAAAAAATTACCCCTGTGAATCGAATGCGCGGCCTTGATGCCTTGGTGCTTATGCTTCCTTCATACGGGAATGCTTCTGGCCAGCGTAGGTCCGTCTGATGAGGTAGACCATATCGCTTTGCCAGTATGGATGCATCCGCCTTTTGTAGTAGGAGCATCCTTGGGTAAACCCTTGCACGTAGACAGTAGAGAGCGATTCCTCGTTAGTCAAACCGCAACTCGACCACACCAAGGCCCATCACCTCACCGCGCACCGGCACGTCAAGTGGCGCGGGTAACAGACCGGTGCGTGAGCCCATCGTCACGATCTGCTCTGACCGGCGCTTACATCAGGGGGCTGATGGCCCTCTTGCACCGCTAGCGGTTCGCCATCCACGCAGCCATGGTGTCGCACAATTCCTCGCGCACCTGCGCATCGGTGCGGCCTGAACGCACCAGCACATGGAAGGCGTGGTCGGCGCCCTCCACGATATGCAGGTTGGCCTTGTTGCCGAGCTTTGCCGTGGTTTGTGTGAGCAGGTCCAGATCGGCGAGGCCATCGCGTGTGCCTTGCAGAAAAAGCATGGGCAGCTTGACGCCCGCCAGGTGCGCGGCGCGTTCGATTGAAGGTTTGCCGGCCGGGTGCAGTGGAAAGCCCACCAGCACAAGGCCCTTTACTCCGGGCAGTGGCTCAGCCGCCTGCGCCTGCGTGCTCATGCGCCCACCGTAGGACTTGCCGCCGGCAAACAGCGGCACACCAGGCATATGCCGCGCCGCTTCTGCGACCGCCGCCCGAACCGCCGCATGCGCGACGGCGGGGGAGTCCGGGCGCTTAGCACCTTGTTCCATGAACGGAAAATTGAAGCGCAAGCTGGCAATGGCGCGTTCCGCGAGGCCCTGGGCGATGGACGCCATGAAGGCGTGCTTCATGTCCGCGCCTGCGCCGTGGGCAAACACATAACAAGCCTTGGCGCTGGCGGGCGCCTGTAGCAGGCCGGAAATGGTGCCGCCCGACGCGAGCGCAATGGTCAGTGGAGTGGGGTGTGTCGGCATCAAGGGGAAGTGTGCTGGGATGCGGCTTGTTTTTTCTTGCTCCTTCCCCCTTTGGGGGAAGGTTGGGATGGGGGCCCGCGGCGCGTGACAGCATGGCGGCTTTGGATTGGAGGCCGGTAGCCCCCATCCCTGCCTTCCCCCAGAGGGGGAAGGGGTGAGAGGCGGCCGGGCGGCAAACCGTTTCTCCGCTCAGTGCGCCAGGTCAGCCACCAGCTTGTTGGCGGCCCGAACAGCCTCCTCGCGCGTGGGCCAGGTCCTGTCGCTGTCGTGCAGGGGCGGCAGCGATTCAACGTGTACAACGTCGATATACCAGGGGCCGTCAGGGAAATGGCACAGCCTGGCCATATAGTGCCTGCCGTTTGCGACGCCGGGGACGTATTCCTCAATCGGTTCGGGTTCTTCTTCGGGTACTTCTGGGTTCCTCGGTTTTTTCCAAATCCTGATTATCCGTAAGCCACCGAGCTAATCCTTGAGATCCACCTTGAGTGCTGCGAGCTTTCTGGCGTAGGCATCCCTGCGTTTAGCGGCTTTGTCCGCTGTCTCGACGGCCATCTGGATCGCCTTGGGGCCTTTGGTCGCGACGGTTTTGATCAATCCGAATTTGTGGGCGGCCTCTGCCTGCGCCTTCCTGTAAGTGGCGATGAGCTCGGCATGGGCAGTGGGTGAATTCACAGGGTACTTCTTGACCGGCTCTATCGGGAAGCCACAAAACCAGTCGTCGCCGGCCGGCCTGGCAGCTGCAGTTGCGCCGAGATTTCGGGCGTCTGCGCCAGCAGGCTTCCCTTCTTCCACACCTTCAAGCGATTCGCGCGCAAACGAATCGCCTCCACAGGGTCGCGCGCCTGCAGCAGCACAAAACTCGCATCGCAGCCCACCTCCAGCCCATAGCCCTGCAGGTGCATGACCTTGGCCGCATTGACCGTCACCGCGTCAAAACACTGGCGTATGCCTTTCTGGCTGGTCATCTGCGCCACATGCAGGCCCATGTGGGCGACTTCAAGCATGTCGCCCGAGCCCATGCCGTACCAGGGGTCCATCACGCAGTCGTGGCCGAAGGCGACATTCACGCCGGCCGCCATGAGTTCGGGTACGCGGGTCATGCCGCGGCGTTTCGGATATGTGTCGTGGCGGCCTTGCAGGGTGATGTTGATCAGCGGGTTGGCGATGACGCTGACGCCGGACTCAAAGATCAGGGGCAGCAGCTTGGAGACGTAGTAGTTGTCCATGCTGTGCATCGACGTGCAGTGGCTGCCGTTGACGCGGCCTTGCAGGCCCAGGCGCTGGCTTTCAAACGCCAGGGTTTCGATATGGCGTGACAGCGGGTCGTCGGATTCGTCGCAATGCATGTCGACCAGCAGCCCGCGTTCGGCGGCGATCTCGCAGAGCAGCTTGACGCTGGCCGCGCCCTCGGCCATGGTGCGCTCAAAGTGCGGGATGCCGCCCACCACCTCCACACCTTTGTCCAATGCGCGCTTGATGTTGTCGATACCGCCTTTTGTGCGCAGCACGCCGTCCTGCGGGAAGGCGACCAGTTGCAGGTCTATATAGGGCGCGACCTGTTTTTTGACTTCGAGCAGTGCGTCTACCGCCAGCAGGCTGGGGTCGCTGGTATCGACGTGGCTGCGTATGGCCAGAAGGCCCTTGGCGACGGCCCAGTCGCAGTAGGCGAGGGCGCGTTCCATGAGGGCCTCGGCCGTCAGCAGCGGCTTGAGTTCGCCCCACAGCGCAATGCCTTCAAGCAGCGTGCCGCTTTCATTGACGCGCGGCAGGCCGTAGCTCAGCGTGGCGTCCATGTGGAAGTGGGGGTCGACAAAGGGCGGGCTGAGCAGGTAGCCGCCGGCGTCGACTGTTTCGCGGGCCGGCGCCTGCAGGCCGGCTTCCACGGCCGTGATCTTGCCCTTTTCCACGGCGATGGAGATGCCGCTTCGGCCGTCGGGCAGGGCGGCGTTGGTGATGAGAAGGTCTAGCATGGCGTGGCCTTTCAGCTGCGGTGTTGCTGCGGGTCCGCGGACCAGCGCGCGCGGGGCAGGCGGTAGATGCAGCAGCGCCGTTCGGGACTGTCCGCGGGGTAAGCCCAGTGGTCGAATTCATCCGCAGGGCTTTCCTGCATGCCCAGGCGCTGCATGACGGCGCGCGAGCGGGTGTTGCGCAGTGTTGTCATCGCGACGATCTCCTGCAGGCCCAGGGACTCGAAACCGGCACGCAAGGACAGGCGTGCCGCCTCGGTGGCCAGGCCCAGGCCCCAGAAGCGCTGCGCGAGCCGCCAGCCGACTTCCACGCAGGGGCCGCAAGGAAACTCCGGGTCGGGAATATGCAGGCCGGTAAAGCCCGCGAATTGCGGCGCTGTTGCGCCTTCTGCCAGGTAGTCCATGGCCCAGAAGCCCCAGCCGCGCTCCTCGATCTTGCGGCTCATGCGGTCTATCCAGGCGTCGCTCTGCGCGCGGCTGAGCGGCGCCGGGAAGTGGCGCATGACCTCGGTATCGGCCGTCATGGCGGCAAAGGGCTCGCGGTCGGCGTCGGTCCAGGGGCGCAGCCGCAGGCGCGGGCTGGCCAGCAGGGCCGGCGCGATGACGGTGGCATTGCCGGGCGCCCAGGCTATGGGCTCGGCGTCCAGGCCGCCTGCCAGGGCATCGAGCAGGAGCTGGCGCTCGGCCTGTTTGCGGGCGGTTTTTTCATTGAGGAAAGCCGGGTCTGGGCTTTCTGCTTGGCGCTTGCGCATCAGCGCTCTCCCTTGCGATAAGGTTTCATCAGCGCCTGAGGATACGCCGCCTTGCGCGCCACCAGCACCAGCGCGAGTATGGAGAGCAGGTAGGGCAGCATCAAGTAGATTTGGTAAGGCACGTTGACCAAGCCGGAAGTCTGCAGGCGCAGCTGCAGCGCATCAAAAAAAGCGAACAGCAGGGCGCCCAGCAAGGCCTTGCCGGGCCGCCAGGAGGCGAACACCACCAGCGCCACACACACCCAGCCGCGGCCGTTGACCATGTTAAAGAAAAAGGCGTTAAAGGCCGAGAGCGTGAGGAAGGCGCCTGCCACGCCCATGAGGGCCGAGCCGGCGACGATGGCGGCGGTGCGTGTGGCCGCGACGGAGACGCCCTGGCCTTCGGCGGCCTGCGGGTTCTCGCCGACCATGCGTATCGCCAGGCCGGCCGGCGTGCGGTACAGCAGCCAGGCGACCAGCGGCACCAGGGCCAGGGCCAGCAAGGTGAGCGGGGTTTGCGCGGCCAGCACGCTTAAACCCGTGCCGTCCAGCCAGTGCATGGGCGCAAACGGTGTGACGGTGGGCGGCGTGTCGACCTTGGGGAAACTCACGCGGTAGCCGTAATAACTCAGCGAGGTCGCCAGCAGGGTAATGCCCAGGCCGGCGACATGCTGCGACAACGCCAGGCCCACGGTGAGAAAAGCGTGCAACAGGCCGAATACCGCACCGGTCAGCGCCGCCACCACCACGCCCAGCCACAGCGGTGCGCCGCCATAGACGGCCAGCCAGCCGCTGAAAGCGCCCGCGACCATGATGCCTTCGATGCCGAGGTTGAGCACACCGGCGCGCTCGCAGAGCAGCACGCCCAGGGTGCCCAGGATGAGCGGCGTGGCGATTCTCAGGACGGCAATCCAGAAGGGCGCGGCCGCCAGAATATCCAGGAGATCAGACATGGCCGCTCCCCGCAAATAAACTCCCTCCCCCGCTGGGGGAGGGCAGGGGTGGGGGCCGGCGGCCGTGTGGGTGCGAGCAGCCCCCATCCCAGCCTTCCCCCAGCGGGGGAAGGAGCAAATACGGGTGCAAATGCTTCATTTGATCCGCACCCTGTACTGCGTCATCAAGGTCGCCACCAGCACCGAAATCAGCGAAGCCGCGACGATCACATCGGCAATATAGGTGGGCACACCGACCGCGCGGCTCATGGTGTCGGCACCTACCAGCACCCCGGCCACAAACACCGCGGCGGCGACCACGCCCAGGGGGTTGAGCGCGGCCAGCATGGCAATCACGATGCCGGTGTAGCCGTAGCCGGGCGACATGTCCAGGGTGACATAGCTGGTGCGGCCGGCCACCTCGATGGCGCCGGCCAGGCCGGCCAGCGCGCCTGAAAGCAGGGCCACCAGCACCACGGTGCGCGCGACGGGCACGCCGGCAAAGGCGGCCGCCCGGGTGTTGGCGCCCATGGCGCGTATGTCAAAACCCAGCACGGTGTATTTGAGCAAAGCCCACAGCGCCACGGCCAGGCCCAGGGCCCAGAACAGGCCGGTGTGTATGCGCGTCTGTTCAATCAATTTGGACAGCTCCAGCTCGCCCATCAGCGCCACGCTTTGCGGCCAGCCCATGGCGGTCGGGTCTTTCATGGGGCCGTCCAGCATGGCCGAGACAAACAGCAGCATCACAAAATTGAGCAGCAAAGTGGTGACGACCTCGTCGACGCCCAGCCGCGCCTTGAGGAGCGCCGGCCCGAGCAGCAGCAGGGCGCCGGCCAACGCGGCGGCCAGCGTCATGAGGCCGAACAGCAGCCAGACGGGCAGCCCAAAACCCGTGCCGCCATGCAGGCCGCCCACGGCCACGGCGGCCAGCGCGCCGGCATACAGCTGGCCCTCGGCGCCTATGTTGAAGAGCCGCGCCTTGAAGGCCACGGTGGCGGCAAGGCCGGTCAGGATCAGCGGGATGGCGCGGGTCAGGGTTTCGCTGAGCGCAAAGACCGAACCAAAGCCGCCCTTGAACAACAGGCTGTAAGTCTGCCCCAGCGGCGCGCCCGCCCACAGCACCAGCAGCGCGCTGACCAGCAGGGTGAAGGCGATGGCTGCTATGGGGGCCAGCAGCAGGGCGACTTTGGAGGTTTCGGTGCGTTTCTCCAATCTCATGGCTGCACCTCGTGGGCGGCTTGGGCGCCTGCCATGGCCAGGCCTATGGCCTCTCGCGTCCAGGCTTCGCCGGGCAAGGCCTCGGTGAGCCGTCCCGCGTGCATCACGGCCACACGGTCGCCCAGTGCGATGACTTCGTCGAGGTCGTCGGAAATCACCAGCACGGCCGCTCCGGCATCGCGCGCGGCAATCAGCTGCTGCTGCACATAGGCGACCGCGCCTATGTCCAGGCCCCAGGTCGGCTGGTGGGCAATGATGAGCCGGGGTGGCTGCGCTGTGGCTTCGGTTGTGGGAGAAACCAGCGCCCGCCCGAGGATCAGCTTTTGCATATTGCCGCCCGAGAGCGACCTGGCTGCCGTCTGCGGCCCGCCGCCGCGCACGTCAAACTCGCGCACAATGCGCGCCGCATGGGCTTGCGCGGCCTGGCGCTTGACCCACAGCGCCCTGGAAAACGCCGGGCTGCGCAGGCGTTCCGATACGGCGTTTTCCCAGACGCAAAGGTCGCTGACCACACCCACGCCATGCCGGTCTTCGGGGATGCGCGCCACGCCTTGGGAAACCAGCCAGGCGGGCGAGGCTTTTAAAGGTTGGCCCTGCAAGGTCACCGTGCCCCGGCTGGCCTGGCGCATGCCGCACAGCAGCTCGGCCAGCGCGAGCTGGCCGTTGCCCGAGACACCGGCAATCGCGACGATTTCGCCGGCCCTGAGCTGCAGCGAGACGCCGTCCAGCCGGTCACGGCCCGCGTCGGCCGTGCTGACGGCATCCAGTGTGCAGACCGCCGCGCCCGTGGCCGGCGCGGGCCGGCGCTGCGTGGCCGCGACGGCATGGCCCACCATCCATTGCGCAAGCTGCGCCTGGCTGGTGCCGGCGGCCGGCGCCTGGGCCACGAGCTTGCCGGCGCGCAGCACGGCCACGCGCTGCGAGACACGCAGCACCTCGGCCAGCTTGTGGCTGATAAAAATGATGGACAGGCCCTGGCCCACCATCTGGCCCAGGGTGTCGAACAGCGCCTCGCTTTCCTGCGGTGTCAGCACGGCCGTGGGTTCGTCGAGGATCAGGATGCGCGCGCCGCGGTACAAGGCCTTGAGGATCTCGACGCGCTGGCGCTCGCCGACAGAGAGGCTGCCGACCCTGGCATCCGGCGCCACAGGCAGGCCAAAGCGCTGCGCCACCGCCATCAGCCTGGCGCGCGCCGCGCCGCGGCGCGAGAACAGCTGCCACAGCGGCTCGCTGCCCATCATCACGTTGTCGAGCACGCTGAGGTTGTCGGCCAGCGTGAAATGCTGGTGCACCATGCCTATGCCGGCCTCGAGCGCCGCGCGCGGGTTGCCGGGCGGCAGCGGCTTGCCGAAGATTTCTATGCGGCCTTCGTCGGCCGTGTAGTGGCCGAACAAAATGGACACCAGGGTGGACTTGCCGGCGCCGTTCTCGCCGAGCAGCGCGAGGATTTCGCCGGCCTGCAAGTCCAGCGAAATCGCGTCGTTGGCGAGCAGCGGGCCGAAGCGTTTGCTGATGTTGGCAAGTCGCAGCACCGGCGGCTGGGTGTTCTCAGCCGGGGGATGTCCAGTGGTCATGCCGGTCACGCCGCTCCTGGCGGTAGTTGGTGATTTCCAGACGGAGGCCATCGGGGTCGCTGAAGAAGGTCGCCCAGTAGTCCGGTGCGTATTCGCCGTGCTGGTGCGGCTCGCTGGCGTTGATGCCTGAGGCCTGCAGCAGCCGGGCGCATTCGACCACGTCTTCGACCGTGTCCACGCGCAGGCAAAAGTGGTGAAGGCCGGGCGAGTAGGGGTCGTGCGCGGCTTGGGAGCGGGCCGGCCGCAGGACATAACCGAAGTAGCGGTTGAAATACTGGATGTGCGGGTCACCGCCAATCGTGAAGGTGTTTTTGCGGCAGCGGAGCACCGTCAGCATGAGTTTGTCGTAGAACGCTTCCGACGCTGCCATGTCGCTCACGGCGATGTAGATGTGGTCGATCCCGGTGAGTTCGGGCATGCTATTTCCAGGCTGCGAGAAATGCCAGCAGCACCTTTGCCGAATTGTCGGCGGCGATACCCATAAAGGTCACCATCTCATTGGCGCCTTCGCCGCCGCCGGCCAGGTCGCTGAGGGAGCGGAAGGCGATATAGGGCACGTTGTTGCTGTAGGCCACCATGCCGACGGCGGCGGTTTCCATGTCCAGCACATTGGCCCCAAAAGTCTTGAAGGCGTATTCGCGGAAGGCGGCGTTGTCGACAAAGGCCTGGCCGGAGACGCCGTTGCCGCCGACCCGGAGCTGCGGCTTGTGTGTCAGGCAGACGCCGGCCTTGCAGGACTCCAGCGCGAGGGGCCCCAGGCCGCGCGCCGTTTCCAGCATCCTGGGGTCGACGGTGAACCAGAACTTGCGCACCGGCGCCGGGCTGGCGGCGGTGCGGGTTTCGACGGGGCGCGGGTGCAGCATGCCGAAGGGCGCCAGGGTCTGGGCTTCCATGCGCGGCGGGATGGTGTAGCGGCCGGGCGCGGTTTCGCGCGCCATCAGCACCTCGAGGTACTGGCCCCACTGGGCCGGCACGCTGACGTCGCCGATGTGCAGGCTGGGATCCACGCCGCCGGCAATGCCGCTGAAGACAATGCTCTGGATGTTGAAACGGTCCAGCACCAGCTGGGTGTTCATGGACGCATTGACCATGCTGATGCCCGAGAGAAACAGCACGACCGGTTTGCCCTGCAGGGTGCCGGTGCTGAACTCTACGCCGTTGACGCGGTGCCGCGCCGGGGTTTGCAGCTGCCGCAGCAGCAAGGTGAGTTCGGGCTCGAAGGCCGAGATCACGGCGATGCGCGGCGTTTCATCGAGCCGCACCGGCGTGCCGGTGGTGGCGCAGCCACCCAGGCCGAGGGTCAGCAGCCCGGCGATGGCAAAAGCCGCCAGCCGGGACGGGAGCATGCGCCGCAGGCAAATAAGGACATGCATACGGCGCTTCTCCGGCCCTCAGGCTTATTTGGCGGTGGACTTGGGTTGGCTGTCGTCGACCTTGACGGTGTATTTGCCGTCGAGGATGTCTTTTTCCTTGGCCTTGACCTTGGCGACGATGGCGGCGGGAACCTTCTTCTCGAAGGTGCCCAGCGGGGCCAGTTCGGAGCCCTTGTGCTTCATCATCGAATACGGTCCGTAATCCTCGGCCGTGAACTTGCCTTCCTTGACCAGCTTGATCGCGCGGTCAATGCTGGGCTCCATATTCCATAGCGCCGAGGCGACCACGGTGTCGGGGTATTTGTCCTGGGTGTTGATGACGTTGCCGATGGCCAGCTTGCCTTTTTCCTTGGCCGCGTCACTCACGCCAAAGCGCTCGGCGTACATCACGTCGGCGCCCCTGTCGATCATGGCGAAGGCGGCTTCCTTGGCCTTGGGCGGGTCAAACCAGCTGTTGATGAAACTCACGCTGAACTCGACCTTGGGATTGGTTTCTTTCGCGCCGGCCATAAAGGCGTTCATCAGGCGGTTGACCTCGGGAATCGGGAAGCCGCCCACCATGCCTATCTTGTTGCTCTTGGTCACGCCGCCGGCAATCATGCCCGTCAGGTAGGCCGGCTCCTGGATGTAGTTGTCGAACACCGAGAAGTTGGGCGCCTGCGGCTTGCCCGACGAGCCCATCAGGAAAGAGACCTTGGGGAAGTCCTTGGCGACCTTGCGGGCCGCGGCCTCGACGGCAAAGGCCTCGCCGACGATCAGCGTGTTGCCGGCGGTGGCGTATTCGCGCATCACGCGCTCGTAGTCGGCGTTGGAGACGTTCTCGGTGGCCTTGTATTCAATCTCGCCGCGCGCCTCGGCGGCTTTGAGCGCCTTGTGCAGGCGGCTGACCCATTGCTGCTCGAACGGCACGGTGTAGAGCGCGGCGACCTTGGTCTTGGCCTGGGCGAACGCCAGGCCGGGCAGGGCAATGGCGGCCGCGGTGGCGAGCAGGACGAGTTGGCGGCGCTTGAAACGGGCAGCTTGAAACATGGGACTCTCCGGGTTGGTGGGTTCAGGAAAAACAGCGGCAAAAAATCAAGAGATCACCGGCCTCCGCTTTTTCAAGCAGGGGCCGCGGAACCGGCTTTGCCGGGCCGCTGGCGCCGTCCCCTGCAAGGGGAGAAGGCGCTACACGCAGTGAGCGTCCGACAGGGGTGTTCATTTATTTCGTACCAAAGATTCTGTCGCCTGCGTCACCCAGACCGGGAAGGATGTAGCCGTGGCTATTCAGCTCGCGGTCTATCGCAGCGGTGTAGATGGGCACGTCGGGGTGCGCGGCCTGCAGTGCCTTGATGCCTTCGGGGCAGGTCAGCAGGCAGACAAACTTGATGGACTTGGGATTGAGTTCCTTGAGCCGCTCGACGGCCGCGATGGCCGAGTTGCCGGTGGCCAGCATGGGGTCGACGACGACGATGTCGCGCTCTTCCATGTCGTGCGGCATCTTGAAGTAGTACTCGACGGCCGTCAGCGTCTTGGGGTCTCGGTACAGGCCGACGTGGCCCACGCGCGCGCCGGGCACCACGCTGAGCATGCCTTCGAGGATGCCGTTGCCGGCGCGCAGGATGGAGACAAACACCAGCTTCTTGCCGTCTATGACCCTGGAGGTGGTTTTTTCGAGCGGGGTTTCAATCTCGATCTCCTGCATGGGCATGTCGCGTGTGACCTCATAGGCCATCAGCATGCTGAGCTCGTTGAGCAGGGTGCGGAAGGTGTTGGTGGAGGCGTCCTTGCGGCGCATCAGGGTGAGCTTGTGCTGCACCAGGGGGTGGTCTACCAGGTGGACTTTGTCGCTGCGGGTGGTCGTCATGTGTATGTATGCCTCTTCATTCTTGTGCCTTGCCCGGTTTGCAGAGCGGAAATCTCAGAAAACCGTGCCGTCGCTTTCGATGTTCAGGGGCGGCAAACCCTGATGCAATTGCTGTGCCAGTGCGCGCCCCGCGGCCCAGGTGCCGCCTTCGAGCACGCGGGCCAGCGGCATCTGTTCGGCAGTCAATCCTAACTGCTCGCGCACCATGGGCGCGAGTTCGTCGAGCAGGGCCACGGTCAGCGCGCGCCATTCCACAATCAATTCATCACCGGCCTGGTGCAGGCGCTGGGCCTGGGCCGGGTCCTTGAACAGCAGCACGCCGGCGTCCAGGAACAGGCCGCCATTGCGGTACTCGGGCAGGCCGGTCAGGGCGTCCAGGCCGTTGACCTGCACGCCGGCCCATTCAAAGGGCTCGAGCAGCGAATAGGTGAGCCACTGCGAGAGTTTGTGGAAAGGCATCCAGCCCTGGCTGGGCCCGCTGTCAGCCTCGCCGGCTGCCAGGTGGCGCCAGCAATCGCCCAGCGGGATGTTGCCCAGCATGTTCTGCGCCGGCCAGATGGCCGACAGGCCGGTCAGCAGGATGGACAGCAGCTCATGCGCCTCGACGGTGTTTTTGCCGGGCAGCACCAGCACTTCAAACAAATGCCCGGGGCGGCCGCGCGGGCCGAAGAGCGCGGGCTGGTCCTGCAGGGCCTGGCCCAGGCGGCGCAGCAGCGCGGCGCGGCCTTCCAGGCCCACCAGCGGGTTGCTTTCAGTGACCTGGAAGGCGGCGGCCAGCTGTTCGGCCGTGACGGCCTTGAGGCCGGCGGCATCGGCCTGCAGCGGGTACTGCGGGTCGCTGGAAAACATGCCGGCCATGAAGGCATGGAAGCTGGCCACGCCCAGGCCTTCGGAGCGGCTGTATTCGCAGCCGGGCCGCTCGCCCTGGGCGGCTTCAAGGTAGCGCCACTGCGGGCCGGCGCCGGCGTCCAGCAGCACGCTGATCAGGGCCAGGTCTATTTGCGCGCGTGCGCGGCCGGCCGGCGTGGCCGAGGCCAGGGCTTCATTGAGCAGGGCGGGGCGCTGGATGCCGCCGGCCTCGAAATGCCGCCAGCGCGAGTGGTAGGGAATCTCCAGGCTGGGATAGCGGGCGCGCGTGATTTCGGCGACCAGGCTGGCGGCGGTGGCCATGGCGCCGTCGTTGACGCTGAACCAGGCTGATTCGCCGCGGCGCGCGCGTGCCAGCAAGGCGCGGGCGCGCGAACGTATGGTGGCGGTGGAGCGCAACTCGGCGGCGGCACCTATGCCGCGCAGGTTGCCGGCGATGGTGTAGTTGGCGTTGGCCGGTGGCGTGTTGGCTTCAGGCATCCAGCCCCCGGCCCTTGGCTTTTTTGAGTTCCTCGGCGTCGGGCACAACGCCGGGCGTGAAATAGCCGGCGGCCATCTTGGCGTCCATCTCGACCTGGGCGTCGGCCGGGATCAGGCCTTCGGGGATGTTGACGCGCTCGACGACTTCGATGCCGGCGCGCGTGATGGCGTCGTATTTCATGTTGCTCATGGAGACCAGCCGGTGGATCTTGCGTATGCCCAGCCAGCTCAGCACGTCGGGCATCAACTCCTGGAAGCGCATGTCCTGCACACCGGCCACACATTCGGTGCGGGCGAAGTACTGGTCGGCGGTGTCGCCGCCGACCTGGCGCTTGCGCGCGTTGTAGACCAGGAACTTGGTGACTTCGCCCAGCGCCCGGCCTTCCTTGCGGAAGTAGGCCACCAGGCCCACGCCGCCGCGCTGCGCACCCTGTATGCATTCCTCAATCGCATGCGTGAGGTAGGGGCGGCAGGTGCAGATGTCGGAGCCGAAGACGTCCGAGCCGTTGCATTCGTCGTGCACGCGGGCGGTCAGTTCGATCTCTGGGTTGGCCAGGTCGCGCGGCTTGCCGAAGATGTAGGCGGTGAGGCCGCCGATAGGAGGAAGGAACACCTCCAGGTCGCTGCGTGTGACGAGTTCGGGGTACATGCCGCCGGTTTCCTCGAACAGCACGCGGCGCAGATCGGTTTCGCTGCAGCCGAAGCGCCGCGCGACCTCGGGGAGGTACCAGACCGGTTCGACCGCGACCTTGGTGACCACGGCCGCGCCGCCGGCCGTGAGGTATTTGCCGTCGGCCTTGAGCCGGCCGGACTGCAGGGCCTCTATGACCTCGGGCAGGATCACATGGGCTTGCGTCACCGCGATGGTGGGGCGTATGTCGTAGCCCGCGGCCAGCTCGGCCGAAAAAACGTCGGCGACCGTGGCGCCCCAGGGGTCCATGGCGGCGATGCGGCCGGGCTCGCTCCACTGCGGGTAGGGGCCGATGATGTCGGTGGGCGAGGTGTTGGTGAGGTCGGCCTTGTGTTTGGCCGACAGCGCGCCCGAGGCGACGGCCAGCGCGCGGTAGACGCTGTAGGAGCCGCTGTGCGTGCCGATGACGTTGCGGTGGCTGCGCTTGGTGGTGGTGCCGACCACCGGCCCGCGTTCGGCCGGTGTGGCCGCGCCCCAGTGGATGGGCAGCGCGCCGAAGCCGCCTGCGTGGGAGGTCAGCCGGATGTGGGAAGCCGGGGAGGGGCTGGAAGCGGTGGGCGGGGAACCGGAAGGCGAGCCGGACGATGGGGCGGCAACTTCAGCAGGCATTGCGTATCCTTCAAAAAAACCAATGTAGCGATGCGTGCCGGGCTTGACAAGCCTGCCGCTCGCCGGAGGTCGTTAATTCGCGACAGGCGGCGCGCCCTTTGGGCCGCGCCCGGTGTCAGCGTTTCTTGCCGCCGAAGATGCTGCCCAGCACGCCGCGGATGATCTCGCGGCCCACGGCCGAGCCCATGGTGCGCACGGCCGACTTGGCCATGCTTTGCGCCAGGCCGTCGTGTTTGCCGCCGCGCGGGCCGGTGGTGCCGAAGAGCACGTCGTTGAGCCCGCCCAGGATGCCGCCGGAATCGCTGGTGCCGGCCGCACCGCCCTGGGGCGCCTTGCCGGCTTCGGCGGCCGCCACTTCGGCACGGCCCCTGATTTTTTCGTAGGCCGATTCGCGGTCCACGGCTTTTTCATAAACGCCCGCGACCAGCGAGCCCTGGATCAGCGCCTGGCGCTGCTGCGGCGTGATGGGGCCGATCTGGCTGCCGGGCGGCAGCACATAAGCGCGTTCGGTGACGCCGGGCCGGCCCTTGGCGTCGAGCAGGCTGACCAGCGCCTCGCCCACGGCCAGCTCGGTGATGGCGGTCTCGATGTCCAGGCCGGGCTTTTGCCGCATGGTCTGGGCCGTGGCCTTGACGGCCTTCTGGTCGCGCGGCGTGAAGGCGCGCAGCGCGTGCTGCACGCGGTTGCCGAGTTGGGCCAGCACCGAGTCGGGAATATCGAGCGGGTTCTGCGTCACGAAATACACGCCCACGCCCTTGGAGCGCACCAGGCGCACCACGAGTTCAATGCGCTCGACCAGCGCCTTGGGCGCTTCGTTGAACAGCAAATGCGCCTCGTCGAAGAAAAACACCAGCTTGGGTTTTTCGGGGTCGCCGATTTCGGGCAGCTGCTCGAACAGCTCGGACAGCATCCACAGCAAAAAGGTGGCGTACAGGCGCGGCGAGTTCATGAGCTTGTCGGCGGCCAGGATGTTGATCACCCCCTTGCCGTCCACCGTCTGCATGAAGTCGCTGATGTTGAGCATGGGCTCACCGAAGAACTTGTCGCCGCCCTGGCTTTCGACCTGCAGCAGGCCGCGCTGGATGGCGCCCACGCTGGCGGCGCTGACGTTGCCGTACTGGGTGGTGAAGTCGCCGGCGTTGTCGCCCACGTACTGCAGCATGGCGCGCAGGTCTTTGAGGTCCAGCAGCAGCATGCCGTTGTCGTCGGCGATCTTGAACACCAGGTTGAGCACGCCGGCCTGGGTCTCGTTGAGGTTGAGCATGCGGCCCAGCAGCAGCGGCCCCATGTCGGAGACGGTGGCGCGCACCGGATGGCCTTGTTCGCCGAAGACGTCCCACAGCGTGGCCGGGCAGGCCAGCGATTCGGGAATCTCTATGCCGCGCTCCTTGAGGACGGCGGCCAGTTTGGCGCCTACCGTGCCGGCCTGGCTGATGCCGGTGAGGTCGCCCTTGACGTCGGCCATAAAGACCGGCACGCCGATTTTGGAGAAGTTTTCGGCCAGGGTCTGCAGCGTGACGGTCTTGCCGGTGCCGGTGGCGCCGGTGATCAGGCCGTGGCGGTTCGCCAGGCCGGGCAGCAGCTCGCACTGGGTGTCGGCATTGCGGGCGATGAGCAGGGGGAGGGCGGTGGTTTCGGCCATGGGGGTGTACGGTGGGTGAAAAAGTAAAATGCGGTTTGTAGATTAAATCAATTAATCACCGAATAAAGGGTTTCTGTCGTGGCTGGTCATAGTAAATGGGCGAATATTCAACACCGCAAGGGCCGACAGGACGAAAAACGCCAGCGTATCTGGACGCGCGTGATGCGCGAAATCATGGTCGCGGCCCGCATGGGCGGCGGCGACCTGGGCACCAACCCGCGGCTGCGCCTGGCGGTGGACAAGGCCAAAGCGGCCAACATGCCTAATGAAAACGTCAAATACGGCATCGCCAAGGCCACCGGCAGCCTGGAAGGCGTGCATTACGAGGAAGTGCGCTACGAGGGCTACGGCATAGGCGGCGCGGCCATCATCATCGACTGCATGACCGACAACAAGGTGCGCACCGTGGCCGAGGTTCGCCACGCGTTTTCCAAGCACGGCGGCAATATGGGCACCGAAGGCTCGGTGGCCTTCCAGTTCAAGCACTGCGGCCAGATTATTTTTGCGCCCGGCACCAGCGAGGACAAGATCATGGAAGTGGCGCTGGAGTCCGGCGCTGACGACGTGATCACGCATGAGGACGGCGCCATCGAGGTGCTCACGCCCTACACCGGCTTTGAGGCCGTGCGCAACGCGCTGGAGGCCGCCGGCCTCAAGCCCGAGATCGCCGAGGTCACCATGCGCGCCGACAACACCATAGAGCTCAGCGGCGAGGACGCGCGCAAGATGCAGAAGCTGCTTGACGTGCTGGAGGACCTGGATGACACCCAGGACGTGTTCCACAACGCGGTCCTTGAAAACTGAAAGCCGGGAGTGGGATGATGGATGATTCCGAACGGCTGGCCCGCATCGAAACCCTGCTGCAGGAGGGCAACCGCCTGCGCAGCGAGGCGATCGCGCTGCAAAAGGAATCGCTTGAAATGCAGAAGTCGCTGGTCGACGAAACCCGCGCCAATATCGTGAAAGCCGGCAAAGTCAACGACCAGGCGCTGGACATCCAGCGGCGCGCCAGGGTGGCCGCCAAGGTTATTTTCGGCATCGTATTTATTCTTGTTGTGTACCTCAGCTATTTGCTGTTTTTTAGATTGAACCTCCCGTGAAAGTTCTTGTTATTGGCGGCGGCGGCCGTGAGCACGCGCTGGCCTGGAAACTGGCGCAGTCCCCGAAAGTCCAGGCGGTGTATGTCGCGCCCGGCAATGGCGGCACCGCGCTCGATGCGCGGCTGGAAAACATCGCGATCACCGACGTGAAGGCGCTGCGCGAATGGGCCACGGCCGAAAAAATCGCGCTGACCGTGGTCGGCCCCGAGCAGCCGCTGGCCGCCGGCGTGGTCGATGAGTTCCGCGCACACGGCCTGCGGGTTTTCGGCCCGACCAAGGCGGCCGCGCAGCTCGAAAGCTCCAAGGCTTTTTCCAAGGCCTTCATGAAGCGCCACGGCATTCCCACGGCCGAATACGAAACCTTTAGCGACGCGGCCGCGGCCCACGCCTATGTGGACGAAAAAGGCGCGCCCATCGTCGTCAAGGCCGACGGCCTGGCCGCCGGCAAGGGCGTGGTGGTGGCCATGACGCTGCAGGAAGCGCATGAGGCCATCGAGTTCATGCTCGCGCCCAACCCGGACTTCAACCCATTGGGCGTCACGCACAACGAAGGCGGCGCGCGCGTGGTCATCGAGGAGTTTTTGCAGGGCGAGGAAGCCAGCTTCATCGTGATGTGCGACGGCAAGAACGTGGCGGCCATGGCCACCAGCCAGGACCACAAGCGCCTGCTGGACGGCGACGAAGGCCCCAACACCGGCGGCATGGGCGCTTATTCGCCGGCCCCGGTGGTCACGCCCGAGGTGCATGCCCGCGCCATGCGCGAGATCATCCTGCCGACCATCAAGGGCATGGAAAAAGACGGCATTCCGTTTACCGGCTTTCTGTATGCCGGCCTGATGATCGACGCCGAAGGCAAACCCAAGACGCTGGAATTCAACTGCCGCATGGGCGACCCGGAAACCCAGCCCATCATGATGCGGCTCAAGACCGACCTTTATGACGTGATGATGGCCGCGACCTCGGGCACGCTGGACCAGATCGAGCTCGATTGGGACCGCCGGCCCGCGCTGGGCGTGGTGATGGCCGCGCACGGCTACCCGCTGAACCCGCGCAAGGGCGATGCCATCCACGGCCTGGTCAAGCCCGCCGACGCGCCCGAGGACGCCATGGTGTTCCATGCCGGCACGCGCAAGGAGGGCGACGCGACGCTGACCGCGGGCGGCCGCGTGCTCTGCGTGACGGCGCTGGGCAGCACGGTAAAGGCCGCGCAGCAGCGCGCCTACGAAGTCGCCCAGGGCATACGCTTTGACGGCGCGCAGTACCGCAAGGACATAGGCTGGCGCGCGCTCAAGCCCTGACCACCGCACGGGGGCCGCTGTGCGGCCTCCGTACCCCGGGGAACACCTCAGCATGACCGATATTTCAAGCGTGAGAGACTTTCTGCTGGCGCTGCAGCAGCGCATCACCGGCGCCATTTCCGCCATTGACGGCCAGGCCTTTGTGGCCGACCGCTGGCAGAAGGAGCCGGGCGAGCCCTTGCAGGGCAACGGCCTGACCATGATCCTGGAGCAGGGCGCGGTGTTCGAGCGCGCCGGCTGCGGTTTTTCGCATGTGCGCGGGCCCAAGCTGCCGCCCTCGGCGACGCAGCACCGGCCCGAGCTGGCCGGCGCGCCCTTTGAGGCCCTGGGCGTTTCGCTGGTCTTCCACCCGCGCAACCCTTACGTGCCGACGGTGCACATGAATGTGCGCATGCTGGCCGCGGCGCCGGTTTCCAGCCCCGATGCGCCGGTCTGCTGGTTCGGCGGCGGCATGGACCTGACGCCGTATTACGGCTTTGAAGAGGACGCGGTGCATTTCCACCAGACCTGCAAGGACGCGCTGGCGCCTTTCGGTGAGGACAAATACCCGCGCTTCAAGCAGTGGTGCGACGAGTATTTCTACCTCAAGCACCGGCAGGAGCAGCGCGGCATAGGCGGCGTGTTTTTTGACGATTTCCAGGAATTGGGCCCGGATCGCAGCTTTGCCCTGATGCAGGGCGTGGCCGATGCCTTTTTGCGGGCCTACCTGCCCATTGTGGAGCGGCGCAAGGACACGCCTTACGGCGAGCGGGAACGCGAATTCCAGCTCTACCGGCGCGGCCGCTATGTGGAGTTCAACCTGGTCTGGGACCGCGGCACACACTTCGGCCTGCAGTCGGGCGGGCGCACCGAGTCCATCCTGATGTCCATGCCGCCGCTGGCGAGCTGGTCCTACCAGCGCGGCGTCGAGGCCGGCAGCGCCGAAGAGCGGCTTTACACCGAGTTTTTGCCGAGGCGGGACTGGGTTTGAACACGCAGCCGCTTCCGCCGGGCAGGCGCATAGGCGTTTTCGGCGGTGCTTTTGACCCGCCGCACAATGCCCATGTGGCCCTGGCCGGGGCGGCGATCGCGCAGTTCGGGCTGGATACGCTCTATGTGGTGCCCACCGGCCATGCCTGGCACAAGTCGCAGGCCTTGAGCGCGCCGGCGCACCGCCTGGCCATGGCCAGGCTGGCGTTTGAGTCCATCCCCCATGTCCAGGTGGACGAGCGCGAGGTGCAGCGTCCCGGGCCGACCTTCACCATAGACACGCTGCTGGCGCTGCAGGCCGAGAACCCGGGCGCCCAGATTTACCTGTTTATAGGCGCCGACCAGTTCGCCGCCTTCCGGCAATGGCACCGCTGGCAGGACATCCTGGATATTGCTATAATTTGTATAGCTGGCCGTGCACAATCCATGCCGGCCCAGCCTCAGTTTGAGGCCTATGAAAGCCGCAGCAGCCGTTTTACGCTGCTCGATCTCCCCCTGATGCCCGTGAGCGCCACCCAGATCCGCCAGTTGACGGCCTCGGGCGCGGCGACGGCCGGGGAAATTACCCGCTTGGTCCCTGAAGCCGTTGCACGTTATATTTCACTGCACCAGCTGTACCGTTCCCATTAATTCCTTACCTTATCGAAGCACATCACTGCATGACCTCCACCACCGCCAAAACCTCCGCCGCCGCCGACAAAAAGGATGTGCAGAAATTGCAGCGCGCCATCATCGATGGCCTGGAGGACGTCAAGGCGCAGGACATCCAGGTCTTCGACACCGAGCACATCACCTCGCTGTTCGAACGTGTGATCGTGGCGTCGGGCAGCTCCAACCGCCAGACCAAGGCGCTGGCCGCCAGCGTGCGCGATGCGGTGCGTGATGCGGGTTTCGCCAAGCCGCGCATCGAGGGCGAAGACAACGGCGAATGGATCATCGTCGACTGCGGCGCCGCAGTGGCGCACATCATGCAGCCGGCCATACGCCAGTACTACCACCTCGAAGAGATCTGGGGCGACAAGCCCATCAAGCTCAAACTGGGCGCGCCCGCGCCGCTGGTGAAAGCGTCCAAGGCCGACGCCGAGCCCGAGGCCAAGCCCAAGGCAAGCCGCGCCGGCGCCAAAACGGCTGCCAAGCCGGGCGCGAAGACCGCGGCCAAATCCGCGGCAAAAGCACCGGCCAGGGCGCCCGCCAAAACCGCTGACTCCAGCTATGTGGGCCGGGTCGGCAAGAGCAACGACTGGACCGCCAAGCGCAATGCGACCGCGACGGCGGCCGAACCCGCCGCCAAACCGGCCCGCGCCGGCGCCAAGGCTGCGACCGGCAAACCAGCCGCCAAGCCCGCGGTGAAGACGCCCATCATCAAGGTGCCGGCACCCAAAAAGGTCGCCGCGCGCAAGACGGCGGCCAAAACAGCCGCCAAGACCGCGGCCAAGAAACCCGCCGCCAGGAAAACCGCTCCCCGGAGCAAATGAGGCTGACGATCGTAGCCGTAGGCCAGAAGGTGCCCGACTGGGCGCAGACGGCCTATGAGGACTACGCCAAACGCTTTCCGCCGGAAATCAAGGTCGAGCTCAAGGCCGTCAAGACCGAGCCGCGCGCCTCCAAGACCCTGGACAACCTGCTGTCCGCCGAGCGCGGCCGCATAGAAGCCAGCATCGCGCGCGGCACCCGTGTCGTGGCGCTCGATGAACGCGGCACGGCCGTCACCACCGTGGCCCTGGCCGAAAGGCTGAAAGCCTGGCAGCTGTCGGGCGACGACGTGGCCATCGTGATAGGCGGGCCCGACGGGCTGGACGCCGGCTTCAAGCAGGCCGCGCACGAGCGGCTGCGCCTGTCGGACCTGACCTTGCCCCATGCCATGGTGCGTGTGCTGCTCATTGAGCAGCTTTACCGGGCCTGGAGCATCACGATTAACCATCCTTATCATCGCGAATAATGGCCCCCACGCTTGTCGCTTCGCGTACTGCGCTGCCCCCCGAGGGGGCGCTGCGCCTGCGGCCCGGCAAAGCCGGTTCCGCGGCCCCTGCTGGTCTGAATACCCGAATACCTGAATAAGCTCTTGTATGGCTGAATTTATCTACCTCGCCTCCCAAAGCCCGAGGCGGCGGCAACTGCTGGAGCAGCTCGGCGTACGCCACGAACTCCTGCTGCCGGACGCCGGTGAAGATGCCGAGTCGCTGGAGGCGGTGCTCAAAAACGAAGCGCCTGCGGCCTATGTCCGGCGCGTCACCGGCCTCAAGCTCGATGCGGCAGTCGCCCGCATGAAGCGGCGCAAGCTGCCGCCGGCGCCCATACTCTGCTCGGACACCACGGTGGCCATGGGGCGGGTGATTTACGGCAAGCCGGACGACGCAAAAGACGCGGCCCGCATGCTGCGCGAGCTCTCGGGCGGCACGCACCGCGTGCTGACGGCCGTGGCCGTGCAGGCTGGGCGCCGCCGCTTCGAGGCGCTCAGCCGCTCGAAGGTCAGTTTCGACGAATTGACGCCCGCCGAAATCCGCAGCTACGTCGCCAGCGGCGAGCCCATGGGCAAGGCCGGCGCCTATGCGGTGCAGGGCAGGGTGGCCCAGCACATCAGCCGCATAGACGGCAGCTACAGTGGCATCATGGGGCTTCCGCTGAGAGAAACGGCGCTTTTGCTGAAAGCCGCCGGTATTCGCTTCTAGCCTTCGAACCCCACACTTTTCAGGACCCCCATGCAACAAGACATCCTGATCAACTGGTCGCCCCAGGAAACCCGGGTGGCGGTGGTCGAGCACGGCGCGGTGCAGGAGCTTCACGTCGAACGCACCCTGGAACGCGGCCTGGTCGGCAATGTCTACCTGGGCAAGGTCGCCCGCGTGCTGCCCGGCATGCAGTCGGCCTTTATCGACATCGGCCTGGACCGCGCGGCCTTTCTGCACGTGGCCGACCTCATGAGCAGCATCAACAGCCGCCATGCCGACAGCGACGCCCAGGCCGGCGGAGGCCTCACATCGCCAGCCATGGCTTCGCTGCAGCCTATCGAAAAGCAGCTCTTTGAAGGCCAGGCGGTGATGGTGCAGGTCCTCAAGGACCCGATAGGCAGCAAGGGCGCGCGCCTGACGGCGCAGATCAGCATCGCCGGCCGCCTGCTGGTGTTCCTGCCGCAGGACAACCACATCGGCGTCTCGCAGAAAATACCACCCCGCCAGCGCGAGGAGCTGCGCCAGCGCGTGCAGGCCCTGGCCGGCGACATGGGCGGCGGCTTCATCCTGCGCACCAACGGCGAAGACGCGACGGACGCCGAACTGGCCGAGGACATCACCTACCTGCGCAAGACCTGGGCGCGCATCAAGGACGCCTCGCTGCGCATGCCGCCGGCCTCGGTGCTGCACCAGGACCTGAACCTGCTGCAGCGCGTGCTGCGCGACCTGGTGGTGGAGGGCACGCAGACCATACGCATAGACTCGCGCGAGCAGTTCGACAAGCTCAGGACCTTCGCCGCGGAATTCATGCCGGCCACCGAGCAGAAGCTGCAGCACTACGGCGGCGAGCGGCCGATCTTCGACCTCTTCAACATCGACGAGGAAATCGCCAAGGCCCTGGGCCGGCGTGTGGACCTCAAGTCGGGCGGCTACCTGATCATCGACCAGACCGAGGCGCTGACCACGGTGGACGTGAACACCGGCGGTTTTGTCGGCGCGCGCAATTTCGACGACACGATCTTCAAGACCAACCTGGAAGCCTCGCAGGCCATTGCGCGCCAGCTCAGGCTGCGCAACCTGGGCGGCATCGTGATCGTCGACTTCATCGACATGATCAAGGAGAACCACCGCGAGGCGGTGCTGGCCGAATTCCAGAAGCAGCTGGCGCGCGATCGCATCAAGACCACGGTCAACGGTTTTTCGGCGCTGGGCCTGCTGGAGATGACGCGCAAGCGCACGCGCGAATCGCTGGCGCACCAGCTCTGCGAGCCCTGCAGCGCCTGCATGGGCAAGGGCGTGGTCAAGACCGCGCGCAGCGTGACTTACGACATCCTGCGCGAAATCCTGCGCGAGGCGCGCCAGTTCAACCCGCGCGAATTCCGGGTGGTGGCCTCGCCCAAGGTGATAGAGCTTTTCCTCGACGAGGAAAGCCAGCACCTGGCCAGCCTCAGCGATTTCATCCGCAAGCCGATTTCCCTGCAGGCCGAGGCCGCGATGGCGCAGGAGCAATACGACATCGTCCTGCTCTGATTTTTTCTTTCTTCATGCCGACCCTGAACCGCCAACCCATTCCCATCCTGGTCTACCACCAGATCGCCGAGGCCCCGCCCAAGGGCAGCAGCCCGTTTCGCGGGCTCTATGTGGCGCCCGCGGCTTTCGCGCGGCAAATGGCCTGGCTCAAGCGCCTGGGCTACACGGGCCTGTCCATGGGCGGCCTGATGCCTTATTTGCGCGGCGAGCGCAGCGGCAAGGTGGTGGGCATCACCTTTGACGACGGCTACCGCAACAACCTGACCCATGCGCTGCCGGTGCTGGTGAAACACGGGTTTTCGTCCACCTGCTACGCGGTCGGCGGGCTGCTGGGCAGGACCAACATCTGGGACGAGCGAATCGGCATCCCCCAGACGCCGCTGATGGACGAGGGCGAGATCCGCCAGTGGGTGGCCGGCGGGCAGGAGATAGGCTCGCACACCCACAGCCACGCCAACCTGCTGGAAACCGACGAAGCAGGCTGTGTCGAGGAAATGGTGCTGGGCAAAAGCGGGCTGGAGGCCGTCACGGGCAGTGCGGTGGCGCATTTTTGCTATCCCTTCGGCCACTTTAATGCCGGCCATGTGGAAATGGCGCGGACGCTGGGCTTTGCCACTGCCACCACCACCCAGCGCAGCCGCTGCCATGAAGGCATGGACCTGCTGCGGTTGCCGCGGGTGCCGGTGCTGCGCTCCACCACCTTGCCGGTGTTCTGGCTCAAGGTCGCCACGGCCTACGAAGACCGCCGGAAAAAATGAGCCAGCCATTGCCCCGGAAACTGCGCATCGCCGTTTTCAACCGGACTTTCTCGCCGACGGGCGGCGGCGCGGAGCGTTATTCCATCGCCCTGGTCGAGCAGCTGTCGGACCGGCACGAAGTCCATGTGTTCGCGCAGGAAATCGACCACCAGTGGCCGGGCGTGACGTACCACAAGGTTTCGGCCCCGCTGCGCAAGCCGCGCTGGATCAACCAGCTGTGGTTCGCCACGGCCAGCTGGTGGGCGACGCGAAGCGGCTTCGACATCGTGCATTCCCACGAAAACACCTGGCATGGCGAGGTGCAGACGGTGCACGTGCTGCCCGTCAAGCACAGCTTGTTCCAGGGGCGCCGCGGTGTGCGCCGTGTCCTGCGCTGGATCAAGGTCGTGACCAGCCCGCGCCTGCTGGCCTACCTGGGGCTGGAGCGTGCGCGTTATGCGCCCCAGCCGGGCCGGCAGGTGGTGGTGACTTCCGAAAGCCTGCGTCCCATCATGGAGGCCGCCTACCCGGCCAGCCGTGCCGCGCTGTCGGTGGTGACGCCGGGCATCACGATGCCGCAGCTGCCCATCAGCGCTAGCCGCAAAAGCGAGGCGAGGGCCAAGCTGGGTTTGCCGGCCGCGGGCACCTGCCTGCTGTTTGTCGGCAACGATTACCGCAAGAAGGGCCTGGAGGGCCTGCTGCGGGCCCTGGCCCAGCTGCCGGGCGAGGTGGTGCTCGCGGTGGTGGGCAACCCGGCCCACATCGCGGAATTCCGCGCGATCGCCGATACGCTGAAGCTGGGCGCGCGTGTGGCCTTCCTGGGCGCGCTCAAGGACGTGGGCCCGGCCTACGAGGCGGCCGATGCCCTGGTGCATCCCACCTTCGAGGACACGTTTGCGATGGTGGTGCTGGAGGCCATGGCCCACGGCCTGCCGGTGGTGGTCAGCGGGGCCCGTTACTGCGGCATTGCCGGGCTGCTGGCGCAGGGCGCCAATGCGCTCTTGCTCGATGACCCGCGCGACGCGGGCGAGCTGGCGCGGGTGCTGGGGGACTTGCTGGGCCAGCCGGCGCTGCGGGAAAGCTTGTCGCGCGGCGCCGTGGCCTTTGCCGAGCGCTACCAGTGGCGCGAAATCGCGCTGCAGCAGGAGGCGCTGTATTTTTCAGCCGTCGCGGCCAAGGGTTCGCCGCGCTGAATGGCGTACGGCTTCAGGCGACGAGCTTGAAGTGCTTGCGGCTGAAGTCCAGCCCGGTCAGCGTCTCCACCTGGCGCATGAAGTGGTACTTGTTTTCCTTGGGCGTGGGTTTGTAGGCCGGGTCTATATTGAGCACCGGCTCGGCTTCCGTTGCCAGCCATTGCTTCACCGCCTCGGGGTGGGTGCCGGTGAAAGGGGCGAGGGCACGGCGGTCAAACTGGCTGTAGGTGATCTGCGCGGCCCGGGCTTCGCCCCAGTACTTGCTGACCTGGTCCAGTTTTTTCTGCATTTCCTCGTTGCGGCGTATCCAGCCGTAGTGGTAGATATGGGCGTTGGCCAGCGCGGCCTGCGGGTTGCGCCCGCGCTTGTGCCGGGTGGTGACCAGCCAGTACTGGCCGTCGGGCGCGTAGCTGCGTATGGTGTTGCGGATCAAACGGCATTCGCGGCGGTACCAGCCGGGGCTGATGGAGATCCAGTCGGGCGAGCCGTAAAAGTGGAGGTAGTCAAAGACCAGCGCCTCGACGGCCGGGTTGTTGTGATGGCGCTCGACGCTGGCGCGTATGGCGGCCAGTTCACCCTCATGCACGACTTCATCGCCTTCCAGGTAAAAAGCCCAGTCGCCGGTGCATGAGTACTGCGCGATCATTTTTTGCTGGGCATAGACAAAACCGCGGTCGGCCATGCGCTCGTTCCACAGGGTTTCGATGATGCGGATTTTCGGGTCCTGGATGGCCCTGACGCGCTCCAGCGTGTCGTCCTCGCCTTTGCCCACGGCCACGACGAATTCATCGACCAGGGGCAGCAGGGAGCGTATCGAGGCCTCAAAGGGAAAGCCCAGGCCCACGCCGTTGCGAATAAAGGTAAAGCCGCTGATGGAGACTGGCATCGATAGGATTCCGTTGTTCTAGGCTGCGCCCTGGAAGCCCAGGCGGTAAAGGTGGGCGTAGGCGCCGTTATTCTGGAGCAGCTCGGCATGGCTGCCCTGCTCGACGATGCGGCCGGCGTTCATCATGATGATGCGGTCGGCGTGCTGGATGGTGGACAGCCGGTGGGCGATGATCAGCGAGGTGCGGCCCGCGGCCAGCCGCTGTATGGCCTCCTGCACGGCTTTTTCCGATTCGGTGTCCAGGGCCGAGGTGGCTTCGTCGAGGATCAGCACGGGCGCGTCCTTGTACAGCGCCCGGGCAATCGCCAGGCGCTGGCGCTGGCCGCCGGACAGCTGCATGGCGTTGTGGCCCAGCACCGTGTCTATGCCTTGCGGCAATTCCTCGAGCAGCTGGCCCAGGTTGGCCGCGGCCAGGCAGCGCACAACTTTGTCGCGGTCAAAGGACTGGCCCAGCGCGACGTTGAAGGCCATGCTGTTGTTGAACATGACGACATGCTGGCTCACGAAGGCGAACTGCGAGCGCAGGGATGCCAGGTTCCAGTCCCGCAGCTCGGTGCCGTCCAGCCTGATGCTGCCGGCGCTGTAGTCGACAAAGCGCGGCAGCAGGCTGGCCAGGGTGGTCTTGCCGGAGCCGGATGATCCCACCAGGGCCACGGTTTCGCCGGCGCGTATCGAGAGGCTCACCTGGTCCAGCGCCGGCGGCGCATCCGGCTTGTAGACCACGCTCACGCCGGACAATTCGATGTCCCCGGCGGCCCTGGCCTGGGCGAAGCCGCCGCTGCTTTCGTCCTCGACCAGGTCGACCAGGTCCAGCCCGCGCTCCAGCGCCGCCAGGCCGCGCGTGATGGGCGTGGCGCCGTCGGACAGGCTTTTGATGGGGGCGATCAGCAGCAGCATGGCCGTCACAAAGGCCACGAAGCCGCCCACCGTGGTGGTGTTTTCCGAGCCCTGGAGCAGGGCGATGGAGATGACCGCCGACAGGGCCATGGCGGCCAGCACCTGGGTGATGGCGCTCATGCCGGCATAGGCGACGGTGGATTTGATGGACAGGCGGCGCAGCGTGTTGCTCAGCGCCTCGAAGCGGGAAGCCTGGCCGGCCTGCGCGCCGTGCAGGCGCACGTCGCGGTGGGCCAGCACGTTTTCTTCCACGACGTAGGCCAGGTTGTCGGTGGCCACCTGGCTTTCGCGGGTCAGGCGGTACAGGCGCCGCGTCAGCAGCTGGATCACCAGCGCGACCGCCGGGAACAGCAGGGAGACGATGAGCATCAGCTTCCAGTTGAGGAACAGCAGGTAGGCCACCAGCGCCGCCAGCGTGAGCACGTCGCGCGCCAGCTTCATGACCGCGTTGATCATCATCGACGAGCCGTTGAACACCTCGTAGACCACGGTGTTGGCGAGAGCGCTGGAGGACTGGTCCGCGAACAGCGACAGGCGCGAACTCAGCAGCTTGCCGAACATGGCGCGGCGCAGCGACTGCAGGCCCTCGTTGGTGACCTTGGCCAGCGCGTACTGCGCCACAAAACCGGAGATGCCGCGCACGGCGAACAGCAGGATCAGGGTCACCGGCACCAGCCAGAGGTCCAGCGCGCCCTTCTGGAAGCCGCGGTCCAGCAGCGGCTTGAGCAGGGCCGGCACAAAGGGTTCGGTGGCCGAGCCGACGATGGTCGCGCCCACGGCCAGCGCCCAGCCCGTGCGCGAGCCGCTGAAGTAGGGCCAGACCCGCGCGAGGCGGCGCCACAGGCTCAGCCTGGCGGCCGCGGCGGGGGCTTGGGTATCGGTGGGAGAGCTCACGTTGCGTGTTGGGGTGGGGGCGGCACGGCGGGTTTGCTCAGTCCCAATGCCAGCAGCAGGCCGATCAGGACGCAGAAAAAATCGCCGATCAGGCCGTCGTAAAGGGTGGAATTGAACAGGCAGGCCACAGCCAGCGCCAGCAGGGCGGATTGCGCGGCCCGGGCGTGGGGTATTTCCATCTTCAGGGTGTCGCGCAGCACCGAGAGCATGAAGCCGGCGATCAGCAGCAGGCCGGGAACGCCGAGCTGCACGCCCCAGAGCAGGTATTCCTGGTGCGGGTTGCCGTTGGGTTCTATATCGCTGTGGGCCGGATTTTTCTGGCGCTCCATCCGGTTGTATTCGGTGCTCCAGCTGCCTATGCCCGCGCCCACAAGCGGCTTTTGAACGATAAGCTGGGCGGCGGTCCGCCAGAACGTCAGCCGCACGCCCGATGAAGTGTTGGTGTCCTGCTGCGGCGAATAGGCTTGCACTTCGGTCTTGAGCAGCGTGAGCCTTTCCCGCATCGTCGGGGAGCTCGCAAACAGCACCAGCATCAGCACAAAGGGCAGGGCCACCGCGGCGATGCGGTATTTTTTGGGAAGCTGCCACATGATGGCCAGGGACAGCAGGGTGACGCCGACCGCCTGGCCGCTGCGGCCGGCCAGCACGAAGAACACGTTGGCCAGGGAGGCCAGCGCCACCACGGTGGCGGCTTGCGGCCCGTAGCGGCCAGGCACCATGCCCCGCAAATGCCAGCACACCGCGGCGAATACGGCGCTCATGATGCCCTGGTCGAGGTAGCCGGAAAAGACGGTGTAGTGGCTCAGCGTCGTACGGGAACTGGCCCAGGCTACCGGCAGGTGGGCAAAAAGCAGCCACGAACTGGCCACCACCAGCAACTGTGCAAGCGCAAATGCGGCCAGGGCGCAGCTCGCCTCGCGGCGGTCCCGGATCAGGGCCATCATGGCGATGATGATGGCGAGTTTGCCGTACTTGGCGAGCGAGCCAAGGGCTTCCTTTTGCGGCGCGACCGTCCAGAGCAGGCTTAGCGCAAACGCCACCAGCACGAGCAGCACGGCCGCCGGCGTCCAGGTTTTTGTCAGGGAGGCACCGTTCTTCGGCAGATTCCTGGCGAGCAAGGGGAAGGCCAGGAAGCAGGCCAGCAAGAACAGCTTGGCGATGCTGATGATGGCGATGGACAACCCCACGGAAGCCGCCGCCAGGCAGATGATGGCGAGCCGGAAATTGATTGTTTTTGTTCGCAAAATGGTCTGGGGTTGCCGTAGGGGTTGCCCCGCATTATCGGCGATTCCGTTTCCGGCCAAGGCCTTGCATGCCGGGGGGCTCTGCTATGCTGTCAGCGCGTCAAGCGGGGCCGGTTTCACTGGCAAAATCCTGGGCGGTTTCCTTCTTCACCTCATTGCAAAGGCATTCGTTGGCAAGCTTGTCCGTCACAGTCATCACCCACAACGAGGCCCACAACATGGAGGCCTGCCTTCGCTCCGTGAGCTTCGCGGACCAGGTCGTGGTGCTCGATTCCGGCAGTACCGACAACACCGTGCAGATCGCCCGATCCCTGGGCGCCGAAGTCAGCGCCAGCCCTGACTGGCAGGGCTTCGGCATCCAGAAGAACCGGGCGCTGGCGCTGGCCACCTCGGACTGGGTGCTGTCCCTGGACGCCGACGAGCGGGTGACGCCCGAGCTGCAGCTGGAAATCCTGGCCTGCCTGCGGGCCCCGGCCTTCGATGTGTATTCCTTTCCCCGGCTCTCGAGCTATTGCGGGCAGTACATGCGCCATTCGGGCTGGTACCCGGACCGGGTCACCCGGCTGTTCCGCCGCACGGCGGCCCGCTTCAGCGAGGACCTGGTGCATGAAAAAGTGCTGGCCCAGGGGCCGGTCGGCCAGCTGCGCTCCGAGCTGCTGCACGAGAGTTTCCGCAACTTCGAGGCGGTCCTGGACAAGGCCAACCGCTATTCCACGGCGGGCGCGCAGAGCCTGCAGGGCAAGGGCAAAACAGCCTCGGTCGGCAAGGCCATAGGGCACGGCCTGTGGGCTTTCATACGCACCTACTTTCTGCGCCTGGGTTTCCTCGACGGCAGGATGGGCCTGGTGCTGGCCGTCTCCAACGCCGAGGGCACCTATTACCGCTACTTGAAGCTGTGGCTGCTGCAGCGGGGCGCCGGGGGAGCGCCGGGCGGGCGATGAAGATCAGCTTTATCGTCCTGACCTACAACCGCACGGATGCCTTGCTGGCCGTGTTGCGGTCGCTGGCTGCGCAGTGCGGTGAAGGCCATGAGGTGCTGGTGGCCGACGACGGCTCGCGGCCCGAACAGGTGCAGATGCTGCTCGAGCAATGCCCCGCGTTCAAGTGCCCGGCCCGCCACATCTGGCACCCCGACGTGGGTTTTACCGCGGCGCGGGCGCGCAACCTCGGGGCCAGCCAGGCCACGGGCGACTACCTGGTCTTTCTGGACGGCGACTGTGTGCCCAACAAGGCATTTGTGGCCGCGCACACGCGGCTTGCTGAAAAAGGCTGCTTTGTGAACGGCAGCCGGGTGCTTGTCAGCCAACGTCTGACAGAACGTGTAGTCAATGGCGCTATCGACCTGCCCAGCCGTCCTGTATGGTTCTGGCTGGGGGCACGGCTCTCGGGGGGCAGCAACAAATTATTGCACCTGCTCCCCTGGCCGCGGCGTTTATTCAGGGTAAAACCGGACTTTCACTGGCATGGCATACGCAGCTGCAACCTGGGCGTCTGGCGCGCGGACTTTGCCGATGTCAACGGATTTGATGAAACCTTCGAAGGCTG
Source organism: Polaromonas sp. P1_A2 (assembly GCF_056406895.1). Lineage (NCBI taxonomy): Bacteria > Pseudomonadati > Pseudomonadota > Betaproteobacteria > Burkholderiales > Comamonadaceae > Polaromonas > Polaromonas sp. P1_A2. The sequence goes on from NZ_JBFTZI010000002.1 coordinate 633,519, forward strand.
GGGGCACGAAGATGCCGACCTCGTGCTCAGGCTTCACCACCTGGGCATTCACCGCAAAAACGGTTTCATGGGCACCGAAGTCTTTCACCTCTGGCACCGCGAGAACCCGCGCGACCAGGAGTCCATCAACAAAAAAAGGGTGCTTGAGCGCATGAAAACCGATGTGGTCCTGGCCGACAAAGGGCTTCGTGAACTTGATTCTTCCCCCGGCGTCAAATCCACCGTCAAAATAACTCCCCTGAACGGATTCAACCCTTCCCTATGAGCATTGCACCTTTTCTACGCCGCCGCACCCTCGTCAGCCTGCTGGCGGCCGGCGCTTTCCCTGTCCTGCCGGCTTTGGCGCAATTTCGCGTCGAGGTGTCCGGTGTCGGCCTGACCCAATTGCCCATTGCCGTCGCCGCGTTTCGCGGGGACGCGCAGGCGCCGCAAAAAATCGGCGCCATCGTGCGGGCCGACCTCGAGCGCAGCGGCATGTTCCGCCCGGTCGACACCACCGGCGTCACCGCCGACGAGAACACCCGCCCGGACCTGACGGCCTGGCGGCAAAAGGGCGCGGACTCCATGGTCACGGGCAGCGTGAGCTTGCTGGCCGACGGCCGCTACGACGTGCGCCTGCGCCTGTGGGACATCGTGCGCGGCCAGGACCTGGGCGGGCAGAGCTACACCGTGGGCCCGGCCGACCTGCGCCTGTCGGCGCACCGCATCTCTGATTTTGTCTATGAAAAACTGACCGGTGAAAAGGGCATTTTCTCGACGCGCATCGCCTATGTGACCAAGGCGGCGCAAAAGTACAACCTCTGGGTGGCCGACTCCGACGGGGAGGGCGCGCAGTCGGCCCTGACCAGCCCGGAGCCCATCATCTCGCCGGCCTGGTCGCCCAACGGCGCGCAGCTGGCCTATGTGTCGTTTGAATCGCGCAAGCCGGTGATCTACGCCCACGACGTGGCCAGCGGCAAGCGGCGCCTGCTGGCCAACTTCCGCGGCTCCAACAGCGCGCCGGCCTGGTCGCCGGACGGCAAACAGCTGGTGGCGACGCTGAGCCGCGACGGCGGCTCGCAGCTCTACGCCATAGGCCTCAATGGCGGCGACCCCAAGCGGCTGACCCAGTCTTCCAGCATAGACACCGAGCCTGCTTTCTCGCCCGACGGGCGCTATATCTACTTCGTCAGCGACCGCGGCGGCGCGCCGCAGATCTACCGCATGAGCCCGAACGGCGGCAATGCCGAGCGCGTGACCTTTACCGGGAGCTACAACATCTCCCCCGCGATCAGCCCCGACGGGCGCTGGCTGGCCTACATCTCCCGGGTGGGTGGCGCCTTCAAGCTGCACGTCATGGAACTTGCGACGGGGACCGTCACTCCAATCACCGAAACTTCGGCCGACGAGAGCCCGAGCTTCGCGCCCAACAGCCGCCTGATCGTCTACGCGACCCACCAGCAGGGCAGGGAAGCGCTGATGACCACCACGCTGGACGGCAAGATCAAAGCCAAGCTGTCCGGTGCCAGCGGCGATATCCGGGAGCCCGATTGGGGACCCTTCCAGCGTTGATCCACAGCGCCAGGCAGGCGCTTCAAGCCACCGTTTTCGATCCGGCCCATTTTTATTTTTTGTAGAGGTACTTCATGAAACGCAGAATTTTTTCCATCATCTCCTCCCTGGTCCTGGCGGCCACGCTGACGGCCTGCGGCTCCGGCGTCAAGCTCAATGACGTTCCCGTCGAAGACCGCACGGGCCAGGCCACACAAGGCGACCCGTCGGGCGCCAGCGGCCGCGGTGTGCAGCCGGTGCAGGTGGAAGGCGCCGATGCGTCGCTCGCGGGCCCGGCCAATGTGGCCAAGGTCATCTACTTTGATTTCGACAGCTATGTGGTCAAGCCCGAGTTCCAGGGCGTGATCGAGGCCCATGCCAAGTACCTGACCGCCAACAAGGGCCGCAAGATGGCCATCGAAGGCCACACCGACGAGCGCGGCGGCCGCGAGTACAACCTGGCCCTGGGCCAGAAACGCGCCGAGGCCGTGCGCCGCGCGCTGGGCCTGCTGGGCGTGGCCGATGCGCAGGTCGAGGCCGTGAGCTTCGGCAAGGAAAAACCCGCGGTGCCGGGCACCGACGAGGAAGCCATGGCGAAGAACCGCCGCGCTGAACTGAGCTACCGCTAAGCCGGGTGCCGACCGTGAAGACCTTCCGGATCGCCGCGATCCTCGCGGCCGGCCTGCTGGCGTTCAACGCGCATGCGGGGCTGTTTGAAGACGACGAGGCTCGCCGGGCGATCCTCGATTTGCGCCAGAAAGTCGATGCGGCGCAAACCCGCACGGCCGAAGAGCTGCGCAGGACCACCGAGGACAATGCCCAGCTGCGCCGCAGCCTGCTGGACCTGTCCAACCAGATCGAAGCCTTGCGCAATGAACTCGCCACCATGCGCGGGCAGAACGAGAACCTCACGCGCAACCTGGCCGAGATGCAGCGCACCCAGAAGGACCTGACGACGGGTGTGGATGAGCGCCTGCGCAAGTTCGAGCCGGGCAAGGTCAACGTGGACGGCAAGGAGTTTGTCGCCGAGCCGGCCGAAAGGCAGGAGTTCGAAACCGCGCTGGCCACGCTGCGCAAGGGCGACTTTGCCGGCGCGCAGACTGGTTTCCTGGCTTTCCTCAAGCGCTATCCGCAGACCGGCTACCGGGCTTCGTCCCTGTTCTGGCTCGGCAATGCGCAGTACGCCCTGCGCAACTACCGTGATGCGGTGACCAATTTCCGCTCGCTGGTGACGGCTGAACCCGACCATACGCGCGCGCCGGAAGCCATGCTTTCGATGGCCAACTGCCAGGTGGAACTCAAGGACGTCAAGTCGGCCCGCAAGACGCTGGAAGACCTGGTCAAGGCCTATCCCCAGGCAGAAGCGGCTTCCGTCGCCAAGGAGCGGCTGGCCAAGCTGAAGTAGCGGGGCGCTTCAAAGGAGCCTATGTTCATTCCCCACTAAAATTGGGCGATGGACATCTCCGCACTCAACAGTCTCACGGCCCAGGTTCTCTGGGCCGGTTTCATTCTGGCCATGGTTTTTGGCGCGATTGCCCAGCGCACCCACTTCTGCACCATGGGCGCCGTCAGCGACATCGTGAACATGGGCGACTGGACGCGCATGCGCATGTGGGGCATGGCCATAGGCGTTGCGATGATCGGCTTCTTCACCATGGCAGCCGCCGGCGTCATAGACCCTGCCAAGACGCTTTACGCCTCCAACCGCTTTATCTGGCTCTCGGCCCTGGTGGGCGGCGCGATGTTCGGTTTCGGCATGGTGCTGGCTTCGGGCTGCGGCAGCAAGACCCTGGTGCGCATAGGCGGCGGCAGCCTCAAGTCCGTGGTGGTGTTTGCCGTGATGGGTATCGCGGCCTTCGCCACGCTCAAGGGCATCACCGCCGTGGTCCGCGTGGCCACCGTCGACAAGGTCGCGATTGATTTCACTGGCAATGCAACTCTCCCGAACTGGGTGGCCGGCGCCATCGGCATCACGCCGGCCGCGGCCGGCATAGGCCTGGCCATCCTCATCGGCCTGGGCCTGATCGTCTGGGCCCTGTTCAGCGAGGATTTCCGCCGCTTCGACAGCCTGCTCGCGGGCCTGGGCATAGGCGGCGTCATCGCTGCCATGTGGTGGGTCAGCGGGCACCTGGGCTATGTGGCCGAACACCCCGAGACCTTGCAGGAGGCTTTTCTGGCCACCAACTCGGGCCGGGCCGAGGCGCTGAGTTTTGTCTCGCCGGTGGCCTACACCGTGGACTGGCTGATGTTCTTCAGCGACAAGAGCAAGGTGCTCACGCTGGGCATTGTGTCGGTGTTCGGCGTGGTGGCGGGCTCGGCCATTTATGCGCTGCTGTCGCGCAGCTTCCGCTGGGAAGGCTTTCGCGACGCGGAAGACACGGCCAACCACCTGGTGGGCGCCACGCTGATGGGCGTGGGCGGTGTCTGCGCCATGGGCTGCACCGTGGGGCAGGGCCTGTCGGGCATCTCGACCCTGAGCTTCACGAGCTTTGTGGCGCTGGCGGCCATACTCGCGGGCTGCGTGGCGGGCTTGAAATACCAGATCTGGCGGCTTGAGCGCCAGGCCTGAGGCCCGCATAGCTTCACGGCCATGACTTCCCTGATCGAAGAACTCCCCGCCGACCTGGAGCGCCGCTTCGGCGGCCTGGCACGCCTTTACGGCGCGGCGGGCGCGCAGCGCATACGCCAGGCGCACATCGTGGTTGTGGGCCTGGGCGGCGTGGGCTCCTGGGCGGCCGAAGCCGCGGCCCGCAGCGGCGTGGCCCGGCTGACCCTGATAGACCTGGACCACATCGCCGAATCCAATATCAACCGCCAGGTCCATGCGCTGGACAGCACCCTGGGGCAGGCCAAGGTGCAGGCCATGCGTGAACGCATCGCGCAAATCCATCCGGGCTGCCGCGTCGACGGTATCGAGGAATTCGTCGACGCCGCCAACTGGCCGGGCATTCTGGGCCTCGAGGACGGGTTCGAGCGCAAGCAACTGGCCGTGATCGACGCCTGCGACCAGGTGAAAGCCAAGACCGCCATGGCCGCCTGGGCCATTGCCAACAAAGTCAACTTCGTCAGTGTGGGCGCGGCGGGCGGCAAGCGGCTGGCGCACCGCGTGGACATCGACGACCTGTCGCTGGTCACGCACGACCCCTTGCTGGCGCAACTGCGCTACCGCCTGCGCAAGGAGCACGGCGCGGCGCGCAAAGGCAAGATGGGCGTGGCCTGCGTGTTCAGCCGCGAGGCCGTGCTGCAGCCCGCCGCCGCGGCCCAAAGCGACGGCAGCCTGAACTGCCATGGTTATGGCTCTGTGGTCAGCGTGACCTCGACCTTCGGCCTGTGCGCGGCCGGCTGGGCACTCGACAAAATTGCCGCCTGAGTTTTTGCGGAGCGCTAAAAAACCACGCTATAATTCAAGGCTTTGCTGCTCTTGAAGTGGCAAATACCGGAATGTATCGCGAGGGAAACCCTGTGATATAACTCGGGACCATAGCTCAGTTGGTAGAGCAGCGGACTTTTAATCCGTTTGTCGTGGGTTCGACCCCCGCTGGTCCCACCAGAATTTCCGGGTTCTTAGCTCAGTTGGTAGAGCAGCGGACTCTTAATCCGTAGGTCGACAGTTCGAATCTGTCAGAACCCACCATATAACTCAAGGACTTAGCCGCAAGGCTAGGTCCTTTTGTCTTTCTGAACGTGACAAAAACGTGACCAGATTCCCCTCGGTTTCAGGCTTCAAGCGGACGATCCGCGTGGCAGCCGTAGCCAGGTGCTCCGTTCCATACTTCGCATAGCGGTCCACCATCTCCCTGGACTTCCAGCCGCCCAATTCCTTGAGCTCATCGCAAGACGTTCCCGCCTGACGATGCCATGAAGCCCACGTATGGCGCAGGTCATGAAACCGAAAATCCGAAATGCCGGCAGCCTCAAGCGCTGTATGCCAGGCAGAATTGGTAACCTGATAACGCATCGGTTCGCCCCGAAAGGTGAAACAGTGCGTCAGGCTCTTGCCAATCTGCTCCCTCAAGACTTCTTTAGCATCTTCATTCAACGGTACTCCCCGGGGCGTGCCATTCTTGGTTTTATTGAGCCAGGCGGTATGCCGGTTCAAATCCACCCGATTCCACTCCAGACCCGTTATCTCGGATGCGCGGCAGCCTGTTGCCAGGGCAAACCGTACCAGGGCCGCCAGATGGGGCGCACAGCAGCGAATCAATCGATCCGCCTCTTCACGCGTCAACCAGCGGTCCCGCTCGACTTCACCGGTCAGGAGCCTGATTTTCGGAAAGGTGTCGATCCACTGCCACTCATCGCGAGCCATCCGAAAAAGGCCGCGTATCGTGGACAGGTAGCGATTTACCGTAGCAGGCTTGTTACCCTTCTTGAGTTCCCCCTGAACGACGGCCCAAATCACATCACCATTGATTTGATTGAGCATCATCGACCCCAGGTAAGGATCAAGAGAGCGGCAAATCCGCTGCACATCCGAAAAACTTCTCAATGTCCGCTTCAGCTCGAGATACCGGACAACGGCCTCCTGCCAGCTACGTTGAGGCTTCAATCCAAAGTGGGTCTCCCGGTACACATCCAGCTTGAGTTTCGCTAGATACGCTTCGGCATCCTCTCTGATTTCAGTCCCAGCGCTTTGGCGTACTCTTTTGCCGTTGGGGAGCGTTGTATTAATCCACCAGAAACCGGAATCCGGCCTCCTGTAGACACCTTCATTACGGGCCATAAATTGTCCTTTCCGGCCCGCCTTCGCTCGTCCTTATAGTTATCGAGCCAGGCGTCGATGTCAAGCTTGTCGTAGACGCAGCGACGACCAAAGCGCACATGAGGGATAGCCAGTTCAGCCAGGAGTGTGACCCCGATCCCCAGGTAGGCCGCCGCTTGTTCCTTGCTGAGACAGCGCGCCGCAGGCAGCGGTAGCCCCGTCTCATCAGCCGTTTTATCCATGATGGCCGCCTCTTATTCACCGCGTGACGCCTTGCGGTAAGCCTTGACGCCCTCGGATTCTTCCGGCTCTTCCGGTTGCTCGCCTTGGAAGTTCACGCCTGCGTTGAAGAGCCTGGAACGAGCCGCGACCCGTTGAATCAGCAGCTCATCGACCTCCAGGCCTTGGTAATAGGCCTCCAATTCCTCTTGGACGGGGCGGGGGCCTTTGTGCGCCAGGTACTCCGCCGAGACCTTGACGTAAGCCATGGGCAACTTCTTGCCGGGCCGGGAGAACTGGATTCTGTAGGCGTTGTCGTCGAGGACGAAGGGGAAGAGGCCGGCGCCTTTGTCCTTGACCTCGAAGATGTGGTTCCCGGCCACGTACTGGGCTCTGGCTTGTTCCTCGAGATGCGGGGATTGGGCCTTGCCCTTGAGATCGATTAAGCGGGCCAGAACCTTGGGATGTAAGTCACCCGGGTAAGAGAGATACAGGCTATCAACAGCTAGGCGGAGCAGCTTAAAGCCATCCGGTAGCTTGTTATTGCTGTTATGGGGTGCTGTGTTACTAGGCGACGCACCCTGAAGACCTTCCGACCCGGATTCGGCGGGCGGTGCTTCGCATCCGTCCGGCGAATCCGGGTCGGCCTGTCTCAGAGTTTCCGGGGTAGTAGGGAGTTTGCCAAACTCGGCGTTGTCCGTGGACATGTTTTCATTCCTTTGCCGCGCCAGGCATGCCACATTGGCTTCCTGATACGGTTATCGATTGAAAACATGTCGGCCCTTTTGGGCGACCATCTCAAATAGCGATTTCAGATGGTCTTGAACTTGCGGAAGTTTTGGTAGTGCATTCGAAGGTTCTTCCGTGCCCCTGGAACGTCCTTGTAAACGTCGAGGGTGTGAACCATCAGCCGCTCAAGATCGTCATCCGATAAATCATTCAACTCTGACTCTCGCAAGACAGTGAAAGAAAACTTCATGCCCGCCAACCCCGCCCACTCTTTTTTGGAGGGACCGTTGAAAGCGTTGCTTAGCCGCCGGAAGAACGCTTTGTCGTTCCGCAATTCAGCTTTGGCGATGCAATCCGCAACAGTGGGGCAATTGACTACAGTTCGATCAACCTTGATGGCTTTGAATAGTGAGTCGAGGTCATTGTTGTCGCGGACCTCCTGGATCAGCGCGGAAAGGCTGCGGCCGTGCATGAGGACACTTTGCAGGGTGTGAGTGACAGATATGACCAAGCCCATGCCGTCCTGGACTTCCATATCGGGATGAAAATCACCCGGCAGGTCAGTACCGAAATCATCCAAGACGCGCTGTTGCGGATCAGGTGAAGCCGCGACCTCGCTTAGCCACCCAGTTAAGCCGAAGGCGTATATGGCGATTGCTAAGTGAACGACCAAAGGGAACTCATACACCCAGGCCCAGCTGTAGTCCTCCTTCAATACGTCATTCCATTTGGCGTCAGGTGTGTCCTGCATCAGCTGCCGTATCTCTTCCGCGGCGGCTTGAAACGTAGGTAGCTGATCGACAAAACCGCGAAACTGAGCGGGGGTGAGTTTTCCGTATGCTTTAGTCACGCTAAATTCATTAATGATGCACGTGCAGTCGGATTTACACTCGCGCTGAAGGGGACACAATAAGCATGCAACTCATTTCATTTCAGATTAAAAATTTTCGATCAATCATCGATACGGGGTGGGTGAACCTGTCAGTGGATAACGTGACTGCACTGGTAGGACAAAACGAGTCTGGCAAAACTGCTGTCTTGGAAGCCCTTGCGACGACATTCTCTAGCGAACATGCGAGCCGAGATGATTTCCGTCACGGAGCCGAGCCTCCATCAATCAGGCTAGCGACGAAATTTTCGACGGCCGAGATTGATCACGCAATTAGCAAGATTAAAGACGACAGTATTCGTCCTTTAGTTAAAGAGGTCATAAAGGACGGGGATCAAAAAATTGTATGGCGATTTGATGCGCAGAAAGATCCGTCCGAGCCCACGAAGGTGACGTCAGTTTTTGTAATCGAGCGCCCCGACGTTGCAACGGAACTCATAAACAAATTGATTGTCGCGTACGAAAGAAATTCGCATGTGCCCCACTTGCAGACGTCCGATGATGCCCCCGCCGAATCACAAACGGAATCGCCATCGGAGGTGATGGAAAAACAAAGCCAATTAGCTGCTACTCAACTTCGTAACGCACTTTTCGCTTTAGCCCCGAACATAGTATTGTTTGACGAGGAAACTGGGTTGCTTCCAGACAAGTTAGATATAACTGATGACTACGATCTACCGGAAGAGTCTGGTACACAAGCTGTTTGGAATTTTCTGAGTATCGCAAATGTTGATCTTAAAAATCTCGTCACAAGCGACAACAAGGATCGAGCAGGAATTCTGAAAACGGCGAATAAAAAAATCTCTGAAGACTTCTTGGAGTTCTGGAGTCAAGCCATTGGTGAAAAGGCTACGCTTCAACTGGAGTGCGGCATTCAACATCACCCTGCCACCCACGAAAAAGCAGGAAAGCCTTATCTTGAGTTCCTAATAACAGATGCTTCTGCCCCGCTATATCCTAAACAGCGCAGTCGCGGTACCCGTTGGTTCATCTCATTTTTTCTTCAGTTACGAGCCTCTTCAATAGAAAACGACAATCTCTTCTTTCTCCTAGATGAACCTGGCGCCAATCTACACGAAAAAGCGCAAGGTGACGTTCTAACGCTTCTAGAAAAAATCCGAGAATCTATTGGAGTAATTTATTCCACCCATAGCCCGCACTTGATGAACGACAAATACTTTCACCGCATTCTCGCGGTGGAACGTGATCCTGTATTGCCTGAGCATCCCACGCGAGTGATTGGCGCCCATGCACTCGGGGCCGCTTCGCGGGACACATTGAGTCCCATCTTTACGATGATGGGTGTCTCTCTCTCAAGACAAACTGCAATCAAGAAACACAATAACGTGATACTTGAGGAGCTCAGTAGTTATTACTATTTGCGGGCGTTCTGGATACTAGTAAAAAATACGCAAGAGGTACACTTTTTACCTGCAACCGGGACTCAAAATGTCAGCATGTTTGCACAGCTTTTTCTCGGGTGGGGTCTGGATTTTCTAGTTGTTTTGGACGACGAGCCGAGTGGGCAACGGGTATACAAGTCGCTCAAACGCGACCTTTTTCTTGACGATCCTGTATGGGCAGATCAGCGAATGCTGAAAGTCCCAGGCTGTGAAGGCATTGAGGACATTTTTGAACAACAAGATTACAAAAACCACGTTCTCTCCGCACCCGACGCGGTAATGGACTTGGCAAATGCAAAGTGGGCCAAAAAGAACGGTGCGGCCAAAGCGATACACGCTCTTAAGTTCCTTCATCGAGTTGAGCGCGGTGAAGTCCAACTTGTCGATCTCCAAGCGGCGACTCAGCAAAGGGTCGAGGCACTTGTAGATAGTATTACCTCAAGACTCAAAAATTACTGATAGATATTCATGACGTTCCGCTCCTGATCGGAGGGCCGCCACGGCATGATAGTGCGGTCGCACTGCTTTGTGAATGCCGAAACCCGCTTTCATGGGCGAATCGCCGCGTTCACTTCGACGCTCCGTACTCCTCCTCCGATTAGAGTAGATGTTTTTAGGACAGATCCCGTAGTATCTGAATTTTGTACTCATAGCCCCCGTCACCGAATGGGGCCTTCGGCGAATAATTCAAGGAAGCCCCTAATGACGACTCCAAAACTAACAATTGGACAAGCAATTGACCAACTGCTCGCTGCGCTGACACCACTTGAGAAACGCGAGCAGCAAACAGTAATTTCAACTGTCTGCTCCTTTCTCGCTTTGGATTCGCATGCGTCTTCCGCCAGTGGCACTAACTCGGCGACATTGCCGCAACCAGATCATTCGTCAATTGCTTCCTCTTCAAGCGAGAAGAGTAGGTCGCCTACGCATATGAGGCATGGAGTCGATATCCGTACGCTAAAGGAAGAAAAGCAACCGGATTCCGCACGGCAAATGGCATGTATTGTTGCGTACTACTTGTCGGAACTCTCGCCCGAGGACGAGCGTAAACAAACCATCACAACGGCAGATATTGAGCGCTATTTTAAACAGGCCAACTATAAGCTCCCAACCAAGTTGGAGCAGTTACTAATCGACTGCAAAGGATCCGGATACTTTGAAGCTGTAGCGCGCGGCGAATATAAGTTGACTAGGGTTGGCTATAACTTGGTAACTCACAGCATGCCCAAAAGCTCTAAGGCGCAGTGATGAGCAAAGTTGCTGCGCTACTTGGAAACGTAGAGCGAGTAGCGAGAGCAATCCGAGCTGCGCCAGGGCCTCAGATAAAGTCGCGTGGCACTAAAGCCGAACTTCACAAACTCGCTACTGACTATTTCGATAGCGTTCAAGCGATTGCCGCTCAATCCGAGAGCCTTTCCGAATCTCTCAATGCTATCTTTCACAGTATTCACGCTGCTTCAAGAAAGAGTTCGTCTACCACCCGTTGTTTAACTTTACTCAAAGAAGCAAAGCAAGGCTTGGTTGAATGCGAAGGCTTGGCCATATCGCAATCGTCAAAGTCTCAAGCCGGTCATCGCACGAGAGCAGATGACCTAATCATTTCCAGTCTCAACGAGATATGTCCAAGCGCCGCTCTTGCGTATCAACAAGCTCTTCTTGACTTTGATCAACCCGCTCGTCTTTCCTGGCGAGGGCCTGCGACGGATCTACGAGAGGCTCTACGCGAAACATTAGACATACTCGCCCCCGATAAGGAAATTGAAGGTATGCCAGGATATAAAGCAGAGCCGGACGCGAAGAGGCCCACGATGAAGCAGAAGGTTCGTTACATACTCAAAATTCGAGGGGTTCCATCCGGCGCAATTACAACGCCGGAGACAGCCGTAACCGGCATCGAGGAAATTATTGGTGGACTCACACGCTCCGTCTATAACAGATCAAGTGTTTCTACTCATACAGCAACAGACAGATCAGAGGTCGTCCGCGTTCACGCGTGGGTGCGAATGGTGCTGTGTGAGCTATTGGAAGTCCCGCTTTAACAGGTAGCCCCGATCTTAAGCCTGGACTGTTAGTTGCCCCTATCGTGGACTCAGGGAGATCCTTGCCCCATTTTGATGGCGACTTTAATCTTGACTGATAGAAGACGTGACAGTATTGGCGAGTTCTGACGAAACGTGACGAGCGAAGGCGAGCATAAGTCATTGATATATAAGGGTTTATCTCACTCTTAATCCGTAGGTCGACAGTTCGAATCTGTCAGAACCCACCATCCTTCAGAAGGACTTGGCCGAAAGGCCAAGTCCTTTTGTTTTTTGCGCGGGGAAATCGCGGGGGCCGGCTTCAGCTCAGCTCAGCTCAGCTTGATTCAGGCCGGATAGCCCAGCGCCGGCACGTCGAGCTGCGCCTGCCGTGCCACCCGTATGCAGTCCTTCATGTGCTCTTCACCGAAGTAGCGAATCGCCGCGTAGCCGACGGCGGCCGCGACGACCTGGCCGGCCAGCGGGACGTATTTGGCGGCCTGCTTGGCCGTCAGGCGCACGCCGATTTTGGTGGCGGCCTTGATGACCAGGTCGCGGCTGATGAATTTGCCGATCAGCACCGAGCCCACCAGGGCCACGGCTTTTTGTACCTGGTCGCGCTTTTTCGGTTCGAGCCGGTCGAGCTGCTGCGGCGTGAGGCCGAATTCCTTGTTGATCTCGGGGATGAGCTGGGACAGCATGGCCGCGTCCACCATCCAGTCGAGGCCGGGCACCGGCACGGCGCTGGCCGCGGCCGCGACCATGGCGCGCTTGTTCAGCAGCTTGCGGCTGCGCTTGACGGCGGCTGACAGTGCCGCGTTGTCCGCGGCCATGTGCAAGGCGGAAGGCATGGATCAAATCCTTTCAAGGACGGCCCCGCCTGGGCAGACAGGCTGCAGGCGAGGGGCCTGCAGCCACTTTACACCGCGGCGGTCTCGATCTGCTCGGTCAGCTCCAGCCACCGTTCTTCCAGCATGCCTATTTCGCCTTCGATGGCCTTGAGGCGCTTGCCGGCCTGGGCCAGCTCGGCCGGCGCGGTGGTGGTGGCCAGCAGGGCCTGCAGGCTGTCGCGCTCCGTGTTGAGCGCCTTCATGCGCTGGTCGATTTTTTCGACCTCCTTGCGCAGCGGCTTGGTGGCCTCGGCCTGCTGCTGGCGGCGCTGCGCGTCGAGCTTGCGCTGCTCGGGCGTGTCGCGCGGCACGGGTTTCTTTTCGGCGGGCGCGGCGGCCGGTGTTTCTGATTTGGCGGCCGGGGCCGCGCCACCGGCCTTCTTGGCCTCTTCGCGCTGGCGCTTGGCCTCGTCGAGCAGGTAGCGCTGGTAGTCGTCCAGGTCGCCGTCAAAGGGCGCGACGCCGCCGCGCGAGACCATCCAGAACTCGTCGCAGACGGCGCGCAGCAGTGCGCGGTCATGGCTGACCAGCATCACCGTGCCTTCAAACTCGTTGAGCGCCATCGACAGCGCCTCGCGCGTGGCCAGGTCCAGGTGGTTGGTCGGCTCGTCGAGCAGCAGCAGGTTGGGGCGCTGCCAGACGATCATGCACAGCACCAGGCGGGCTTTTTCGCCGCCGCTCATGCTGCCCACGGCCTGCTTGACCATGTCGCCGCTGAAATTGAACATGCCCAGGAAGGCGCGCAGGTCCTGCTCGCGCGTCTGCTGGCCGCTGATCCTGCCGGCCGCGGTGACTTCCTTGACGAGGCGGATCATGTGCTCCAGCGGCGTGTCGGCCGGGCGCAGCACGTCGAGTTCCTGCTGGGCAAAGTAGCCGATGTTCAGGCCCTTGCCTTCGGTCATCTCTCCTTGAATAGGCGCCAATGCGCGCGCCACGGTCTTGACCAGCGTGGACTTGCCCTGGCCGTTGGCGCCCAGGATGCCTATGCGCTGGCCGGCCAGCACCGACTTGCTGACGTTCTGCACGATGACCGTGGGCGGCGTGCCTTCGGGTGCGCCTTCGGGCGGCGGATAGCCGAAGAAGGCGTTCTGCATCGACAGCATGGGGTTGGGCAGGTTGGCCGGTTCCTTGAACTCGAAGGTGAAATCGGCCTCGGCCAGCAGAGGCGCGATTTTTTCCATGCGGTCCAGCGCCTTGACGCGGCTTTGCGCCTGCTTGGCCTTGCTGGCCTTGGCCTTGAAGCGCGCGATGAACTTCTGCAGGTGGGCGATCTTGTCCTGCTGCTTGGCGAAGGCGGTCTGCTGCAAGGCCATCTGCTCGGAACGCAGGTCTTCGAACTTGCTGTAATTGCCGCCGTAGCGGGTCAGCCTGGCGTTTTCGATGTGCACCGTCACGTCGGTCACGGCGTCGAGGAATTCGCGGTCATGGCTGATGACCAGCATGGTGCCCTGGTATTTTTTGAGCCAGGCTTCGAGCCAGACCAGCGCGTCCAGGTCCAGGTGGTTGGTGGGCTCGTCGAGCAGCAGCAGGTCGGATGGGCACATCAGCGCGCGCGCCAGCTGCAGGCGCATGCGCCAGCCGCCGGAGAAGCTGTTGACGGGGTTGTCGAGCTCGCTGACCTTGAAGCCCAGGCCGAGGATCAGGGCCTGGGCCCGGGCCTGCGCGTCGTGCGCGCCGGCGTCGTAGAGTGCCATATAGGCATGGGCCATGCGGTCGCCGTCGCCGCTGGCTTCCGAGGCCTCCACCTCGGTCTGCGCGGCCAGCAGCACCACATCGCCTTCGACCACAAAGGCGGTCGCGCTCTGCTCGGTCTCGGGCATGTCCTGCGCCACCTGCGCCATGCTCCACTGCGCGGGAATCGAAAAATCGCCACCGTCCTCGTGCAGCGTGCCGTTGAGCATGGCGAACAGCGAGGACTTGCCGGCGCCGTTGCGGCCCACCAGCCCGATTTTTTCACCGGGGTTGAGGGTGACGGACGCGCTGTCCAGAATCACTTTGGCGCCGCGGCGCAGCACGACGTTTTTAAGGGTAATCATTTAAATGTGCAATTTCAGGAAAAGTAGTCGGGCGGCGGTGTCCACACCCGGCCCTTGCGGTGCAAGAGCCGCGCCAGGGCTTCGCGCCGGCCGCCAGGCCGGCTCAGGCCAGTTGTTCGCGCGTCAGCAGCAAAACCTGGTCGGCGCCCGAGCTGGTCTCGAACCACAGCGGTTCAAGCGTCGGGAAGGCGCGCTCGAAATTCTCGCGCTCATTGCCGATTTCCAGCACCAGGACCGCATTTTCGCTCATATGGCGGGCCGCGTTTTGAATCAGGCCTCGAATGAAGTCCATGCCGTCGCTGCCGCCGGCCAGCGCCAGGCCCGGTTCCGCGCGGAATTCGGGGGGCAGGGCGGCCATGCTGGCCGCGTTCACATAGGGCGGATTGCACAGGATGAGGTCGTATTCGCCCGCGCAGGCGGCCAGCCCGTCCGATTCAACCAGCGTGATGCGGCTGTCCAGGTGGTGGCGGTCCACATTGATGCGGGCCACGGCCAGGGCGTCCAGGCTGATGTCGGCGGCTTCCACGACCACGTCGGGGTAGGTGATGGCCGCGAGAACGGCCAGGCTGCCGTTGCCGGTGCACAGGTCGAGCACGCGGTGGGTGTGCTCGCCCAGCCAGGGGTCTATGCTGGCATCGGCCAGCAGCTCGGCGATCAGGGAGCGCGGGATGATCACGCGCTCGTCGACGTAAAAAGGCAGGCCCATGAGCCAGGCCTCCTTCGTGAGGTAGGCAGCCGGCTTGCGCGTGCTGATGCGCGCGTCCAGCAGCGCGGCGACCTGTGCTTCTTCCGCGGCCGTCACGGGCCGTTTTTCGACCGAATCAAGATCGTCCAGCGGCAGGCCCAGCTTCCACAGCACCAGCCAGGCGGCTTCGTCAAAGGCGTTGGTCGTGCCCTGGCCGAAGCCGTTGGAAAAGTTCAGGCCCGCGGCCTCCAGCCTGGCCGCCATCTGCTCGACCAGTGCCAGCACCGTCAGGGGTGTCGCGGCCTTTGTCATGCCGTGGCCAGCCGATCCAGCACGCCCTTGTAGATGTTCTTGAGCGGATCGAGGGAGCTCACCGGTACACACTCATTGATCTTGTGGATGGTGGCGTTGAGCGGGCCGAATTCAATGACCTGTGGGCATATCTTGGCGATGAAACGGCCGTCGCTGGTGCCGCCCGTGGTGGAGAGCTCGGTCTGCAGGCCGGTTTCGGCCTCGATGGCGCTGCGCACCGCCTCGACCAGCGTGCCGGGCGTGGTCAGAAAGGGCAGCCCGCCCAGCGTCCATTTGAGGTCGTAATCGAGCTGGTGCCGGCTCAGCAAGGCCTGCAGGCGCTGCTGCAGGCTTTCGGGCGTGGACTCGGTGCAGAAGCGGAAGTTGAAATCGACCACCAGCTCACCCGGGATCACGTTGGACGCACCGGTGCCGCCATGGATGTTGGACACCTGCCAGCTGGTGGCCGGGAAGAAAGCGTTGCCCTTGTCCCATTCGGTGGCCACCAGCTCCGCCAGCGCCGGCGCGAACAGGTGGATGGGGTTTCTGGCCAGGTGCGGGTAGGCGATGTGGCCTTGCACGCCCTTGACCGTGAGTTTGCCGCTCAGGGTGCCGCGCCGCCCGTTCTTGATCATGTCGCCCAGCTGGGCGACCGAGGTGGGCTCGCCCACGATGCAGTAGTCCAGCACTTCGCCGCGCGCCTTGAGCTGCTCGCAGACCATGACCGTGCCGTCGACCGCCGGGCCTTCCTCGTCGCTGGTGACCAGGAAGGCGATGGACAGGGCAGGGTCGGGATGGGCGGCCAGGAACTCTTCGACCGCCACCACCATGGCCGCGATGGAGGTTTTCATGTCGGCGGCGCCGCGCCCGTACAGCTGGCCGCCGCGGTGGCTGGGCGTGAAGGGGGGGCTCTGCCACTGCTCCAGCGGGCCGGTGGGCACAACGTCGGTGTGGCCGGCAAATACAAGCGTCTTGGCCGGGGTTTTGCCGGACGCCGGCTTGCCCGCGCGCTTGGCCCAGAGGTTGGTCACGCGGAAGTTTTCAGGGCCGCCGGTGATGGTTTCGCACTGGAAGCCCAGCGGCGCCAGGCGTTGAATCAGCAGGGCCTGGCAGCCGGCGTCGTCGGGCGTGACGGAAGGGCGGGCGATCAGTTGCTCGGTGAGCTGCAGGGTTCGGGACATGGTCGTTTAGGGCCTGTTAACACTATGTTTACAAATGCGAATGGGGTGAAAACAGCGCCAATCAAGGCGTGCGACGAATCCCAGACCGGGAGTCTGGGTGAGGAGCGCAACGCGGAGTGGCGCTGTTTTCACCCCATTCCCTCCGGGTTGCGATCAAAAAGGCCCTGTGCGGCGTTGCAAAGCCTTGACGGGGTTCACCCCGCCTGCGTTTTGCGCCTTGCTCAAGGCCTTTTTGACTCGCAACGCATCTTGCAAACATAGTGTTAACAGGCCCTGGGTTCGAGTCGGCCCGAAGAGACGAGCGCCATCGTGTTTTTAATGTTTCACGTCCAGTGTGATTTCGGTGAAGGACGGTTCGTCATCCGGGTCTTCTTCAGGCTCCAAGGCCTTGGCCTTGACGGCGAAGTCGTTTTCGAGACGCCACATCAGGTTGGTCGGCGAGTCGGCGTAGAGAATGCCTTCCTTGCGGGTGACAGTGCCGTCCACGATCAGCTTGGCGATGTCCTGCTCAAAGGTCTGCGAGCCCTCGGCCATGGATTTTTCCATGGCTTCCTTGACACCGGAGAAGTCGCCTTTTTCAATCAGCTCGGCGATCAGCTTGGTGTTGAGCATGACTTCCACCGCCGGCGTGCGGCCGCCATCCTGCGTGCGCAACAGGCGCTGCGAGACGATGGCCTTGAGGGCCGCGGCCAGGTCGCCCAGCATGGTGCTGCGCACCTCGACCGGGTAAAAGCTCAGGATACGGTTGAGCGCCTGGTAGCTGTTGTTGGCGTGCATGGTGGCCAGGCACAGATGGCCCGACTGCGCATAGGCAATGGCGGCCGACATGGTTTCCCGGTCGCGGATTTCACCGATCAGGATCACGTCGGGCGCCTGGCGCAGCGCGTTTTTGAGCGCCACCTGCAGCGATTGTGTGTCGCTGCCGACCTCGCGCTGGTTGACCACCGACTTCTTGTTGGTGAACAGGAATTCGACCGGGTCCTCGATGGTGAGGATGTGGCCCAGCGAAATCTCGTTGCGGCGGTCCATCATCGCGGCCAGCGTGGTGCTCTTGCCGGCGCCGGTGGAGCCCACCATCAGCAGCAGGCCGCGCTTTTCCATGATCAGGTCGGCCAGGATGGGCGGCACGTTCAGGCTGTCCAACGGCGGGATTTCGTTGGGGATGAAACGGATCACCGCCGCGTAGGTGCTGCGCTGCCTGAAGGCGCTGATGCGGAAGTTGCCCAGGCCGGCAATCGGCAGCGCCATGTTGAGCTCGCCGATTTCCTCCATCTCCTCGATACGCTCGGGCGGCAGCACCTCGGCCAGCAGGTTGCGCGGCGCGTCCGGCGGCAGGATTTGCGCATTGATCGGAATGGCCTGGCCGTTGATCTTGATCAGGGCGGGCGAATGAGCCGACAGGTAAACGTCCGACGCCTTTTTGTCCGCCATCAAACGAAGGATTCTTTCCATCGTGCTCATAGTCCGCTCCCAGTCATTTCAATATGTGCAATCCAAGCGTGAGGCAAGGTGTTCAGTCGCGCAGCAGGTCGTTCAGGCTGGTCGTTGAACGCGTCTTGGCGTCCACGCGCTTGACAATCACCGCGCAGTACATGCTGTACTTGCCACCGGCCTTGGGCAGGTTGCCCGAGACCACGACGGAGCCTGCGGGAATACGGCCGTAAGTGACGGTGTCGGCTTCGCGGTCGTAAATCGGCGTGCTCTGGCCGATGTAAACGCCCATGGAGATGACCGAGTTTTCTTCCACAATCACACCTTCGACGACTTCGGAGCGCGCGCCTATGAAGCAGTTGTCTTCAATGATGGTGGGGTTGGCCTGCAGGGGTTCGAGCACGCCGCCCAGGCCCACGCCGCCGGAGAGGTGGACGTTGTTGCCGACCTGCGCGCAGCTGCCCACGGTGGCCCAGGTGTCGACCATGGTGCCTTCGCCGACCCAGGCGCCGATGTTGACGTAGCTGGGCATCAGGATCGCGCCCTTGGCGATGTAGCTGCCGCGGCGCGCCACGGCGGGCGGCACCACGCGCACGCCGGTGGCGCGCATTTCGCTTTCGCTCAGGTGGGCGAACTTGGTGGGCACCTTGTCGAAAAAGCCCAGGTCGCCGGCGCGCATCATTTCGTTGTCCTTCAGGCGAAAGCTCAATAGCACGGCCTTTTTGATCCACTGGTGGGTGGTCCACTGGCCCACGCCTTCGCGGGTGGCCACGCGCAGCTTGCCGCTGTTGAGCTGGGCGATGGTGTGTTCGACGGCGTCCAGCACATCCTTGGGGGCCGATTGGGCCGACAGGTTCGCGCGATTTTCCCAGGCCGCGTCAATGGTGCTTTGCAGGTTGTCTTGTGTCATGTTGGTTTCAGTCTTGTTGTTCAGTGAGTTTTGGATTGGATGAATTGAACGATGCGCTGCGCCGCTTCCACGCACTCGGCGGTTTCAGCCACCAGTGCCATGCGGATTCTGCCGGCGCCGGGATTGTGCCCCTGCGCGTCGCGCGCCAGGTAGCTGCCCGGCAACACCACGACATTGTAGAGAGCGAGCAGCTCGCGTGAAAACGCGGTGTCCGAGCCCTTGAAAGTCTCGGGGATTCCGGCCCACAGGTAAAAGCCCGCGTCGGGCAGGGCGACGTCCATCACGGCCGAGAGCATGGGCGTGACCTGGGCGAATTTTTCGCGGTACATCGCGCGGTTGTCCACCACGTGCCGCTCGTCATTCCAGGCCGCGATGCTGGCGGCCTGCACGACCGGGCTCATGGCGCTGCCGTGGTAGGTGCGGTACAGCAAAAAGGGCTTGATCAGGGAGGCGTCGCCGGCCACAAAGCCGCTGCGCAGGCCTGGCACATTGCTGCGTTTGGAGAGGCTGGTCAGCGACACGAGGTTCCTGAAGTCATGCCGGCCCAGCCTGGCCGCCGCCTGCAGGCCGCCCAGGGGCGCCTCGTCGCGGAAGTAGATTTCGCTGTAGCACTCGTCGGAGGCGATCACAAAACCGTGGCGGTCGCTGAGCTCGAACAGCAGCTTCCATTCATCCAGCGACATCACGGCGCCCGTGGGGTTGCCCGGCGAGCAGACAAACACCAGCTGGGTTTTGGCCCAGACGGCCTCGGGCACGCCGGCCCAGTCGACCGCGAAATTGCGCGCCGGGTCGCTGGGGGCAAACCAGGTCTGGGCGCCCGCCAGCAGGGCCGCGCCCTCATAGATTTGGTAAAACGGGTTGGGGCAAACCACGGTGGCCCCCGGCTTGCCGGCGTCCAGCACGGTCTGTGCGAGCGAAAACAGCGCCTCCCGCGAACCGTTGACGGGCAGGATCTGCGTGGCCGGGTCCAGCTTCAGGTCGTAGCGGCGGGCCACCCAGTCGGCCATGGCCTGGCGCAGTTTGGGCTCGCCCAGGGTGCCCGGGTAGCTCGCCAGGCCGCTCAGGCTGGCCGTCAGCGCGTCCTTGATCAGCTGCGGCGTGGCATGGCGGGGCTCGCCTATGCCCAGGCTGATGGCTTTGTAGGCGGGATTGGGGGTGACGTCGGCGTGCAACTGGCGCAGCCGCTCAAAAGGATAGGGCTGAAGGCGTGAAAGCAGGGGATTCATACCCGGATTATCCAGCCTCGCGGCCGGCCCAAAATGACCGGCTGCCGGGCCCGCAGCGCCAGAAGGGCCGGCTTGCTGCCAAATTGATAGCTTGGGCGCCAGGCTGGATAACGCTGGAGCGGCGTTGGTGCAGCTGCTTTGAGGCCGGCCCGCCACGCCAGGCCAGCCGGCGCACCGGCCGGTGCGCACGGCGCGATGCAAAGTGTTTCACGCCGGCCCCGTCAAGGGCCTTTTTCCCGGCAAAATCCCCGTCCCGCTCGGGTAACATGGCGGACCGTGCCGCTTGCCGAAGGCGGCACCCGATATGCCAGCGTTGTTGTAAAAACGCTATAAAAATCAACGAGTTAGGGCCAGGCCCTGCCTCAGGCTCATAAAAACAGGGACAGCCGTGCGTCTCAATTCGATCAAGCTATCAGGTTTCAAGTCATTCGCGGAGCCCACCAATTTTGTATTACCGGGCCAACTGGTGGGTGTGGTGGGCCCCAACGGCTGCGGCAAGTCCAACATCATGGACGCGGTGCGCTGGGTGCTGGGCGAGAGCAAGGCCTCCGAACTGCGCGGCGAGTCCATGCAGGACGTCATCTTCAACGGCACCACCACGCGCAAGCCGGCCAGCCGCTCCAGCGTGGAACTGGTGTTCGACAACGCCGACCACCGCGCCGGCGGCCAGTGGGGGCAGTTTGTCGAGATCGCCGTCAAGCGCGTGCTCACGCGCGACGGCACCTCCAGCTACTACATCAACAACCAGCCGGTGCGCCGCCGCGACGTGCAGGACGTGTTCCTGGGCACCGGCCTGGGCCCGCGCGCCTACGCCATCATCGGCCAAGGCACCATCAGCCGCATCATCGAGTCCAAGCCCGAAGAGCTGCGCCTGTTCCTCGAGGAAGCCGCCGGCGTATCGAAGTACAAGGAACGCCGCCGCGAGACCGCCAACCGCCTGTCCGACACCCGGGAAAACCTGACCCGCGTCGAAGACATCCTGCGCGAGCTCAACGCCAACCTGGACCGGCTGGAAAAGCAGGCCGAGGTGGCCCTGCGCTACAACACCCTGCACGCCGACGCCAGCCTCAAGCAGCACCAGCTGTGGTTCCTCAAACGGGCCGAAAGCGAGGCCGACCAGTCCAAGGTCAAGGCCGATGCCGAAAAGGCCGTGAACGACCTGGAAAGCCGCGTGGCCGATTTGCGCCACATCGAGGCCGACCTGGAAACCATACGCCAGGCGCATTACGCGGCCGGCGACCAGGTCAACCAGGCTCAGGGCAAGCTGTATGAAGCCAGCGCCGAAGTCGGCCGGCTGGAAGCCGAAATCCGCTTCGTGGTCGACGGCCGCCAGCGTGTCGAGCAGCGGCTGAACCAGCTCAAGGAACAAACTGCGCAGTGGGCCACCCGCAAGGAAGACGCCGCCGTCGAAACCGAAAGCCTGGCCGCCCAGGCCATCGAAGCCGAGGAAAAGGCCGAACTGCTGGCCGCGCAGACCGAAGAGCACCTGACGCAGCTGCCGGCCCTTGAGGACGCGCTGCGCCAGGCCCAGGCCAAGGCCAACGAGCAGCGCACCAGCGTGGGCCAGGTGCAGCAGCAGATCCAGGTGCTGGCCGCCGACCAGCGCAACATCGAAGAGCAGTCGCGCAGCCTGGGCTTGCGCCTGGAAAAGCTCACGGCCGACCGCAACGCGCTCAACGCGCCCGACGAAGCCCGCCTGGCCAACCTGAACACCCAGTTCGCGGCCGCGCAGGAAGCCCAGGCCGAAGCCGAAGCCCGCCTGCACGAGCTGACCGAGAGCGTGCCCCAGCTCGACGAAGAACGCCGCACCCTGCAGCAGACTGTCAACACCGAATCGGCCAAGCGGGCCGACCTGTCGGCGCGCATGGAAGCGCTCAAGGCCTTGCAGGAAAAGGTCAAGACCGACGGCAAACTCAAGCCCTGGCTGGCCAAGCACGGCCTGGACGGCCTGCAGGGCCTCTGGAGCCGCATCCACATCGAGCAGGGCTGGGAGAATGCGCTGGAAGCCGCTCTCAGAGAGCGGCTGGGCGCCCTGGAGGTGTCCCGGCTCGACATGGTGCGCGGCTTTGCCGGCAGCGACGGGCAGGGCACGCCGCCGGCCAAGCTCGCGTTTTATTCGCCGCCCAGCGCCGCCGCACCCGCGCGTGTCAACGCCGCGATCAACCTCAAGCCCCTGACCGAGCTGCTGCGCCTGAACGACGCCGGCCAGTCGGCGCTGCTGGGCGACTGGCTCAATGGCTGTTACACCGCTGGTAGCCTGGACGACGCGCTCGCCGCGCGCGACAAGCTGCAGGCCGGCGAGGTGATTTATGTGCAGAGCGGCCATGCCGTGACGCACCACAGCGTGAGTTTTTACGCCCAGGATTCCGAACAGGCCGGCCTGCTGGCCCGCGCCCAGGAAATTGAAAACCTCGACAAGCAGCTCAAGGCCCAGGCCCTGATCAGCGAGGAAGCCCGCTCCGCGCTGGTGCGCGCCGAAGCCGCTTATGCCGATGCCGCCCAGCGCCTGGCCACAGCCCGCCGCGAAACCGCCGAAGGCCAGAGCCGGGCCCACGAACTGCAGGTGGAAGTGCTGCGCCTCACGCAGCTGGCCGAGCAGACCCGCGCGCGCAGCGAGCAGATCCAGGCCGACATGGCTGAAATCGAAGCCCAGCTTGGTGAATTGCAGGAGCGCAAGGTCACGGCCGAGGGCCGTTTTGAAGAGCTGGACATGCAGCTGGCCGACAGCCAGGAACGCCATGCGCAGCTCGACGACCGGGTGATCGAGACCGAACGCAAGCTCGGCGAATCGCGCGAACAGCAGCGTACGCTGGAGCGCCAGGCCCAGGAAGCGGCCTTCGCGCTGCGCAGCCTGGCTTCGCGCCGCGAAGAGCTGACCCGCTCCATCGACATGGCCGCCCAGCAGGCCGCCTCCATCGCCAGCGAGGAGGCGCAGGCCCGCGAAGAGCTGTCGCGCCTGACCGACGCCGCCGCGCAGGCCGGCCTGCAAAGCGCCCTGAGCGTCAAGCTCGAGCGCGAGGCCGACCTGGGCGCCAAACGCAGCCAGTACGACGACCTGACCAGCAAGCTGCGCGCCAGCGACGAGCGCCGCCTGCAGCTGGAGCGCGAGCTCGACCCGCTGCGCCAGCGCATCACCGAGTTCCAGCTCAAGGAACAGGCCGCGCGCCTGGGCTTCGAGCAGTACGAGCAGCTGCTGGCCGACGCCCAGGCCGACCTGGCCGCAGTGGAGCAGTCCATACAGTCCGGCAATGTGCGCCTCACGGGCCTGCAGGGCGAAATCGACCGCATCAACCGCGAAATCCAGTCGCTGGGGGCCGTCAACCTGGCCGCGCTTGACGAACTGAGCGCCGCGCGCGAACGCAAGCAGTTCCTCGATTCGCAGTCCAAGGACCTCAACGAGGCCATGACCACGCTGGAAGACGCGATCAAGAAGATCGACATCGAAACGCGCGACCTGCTTTCCAGCACCTTCGACACCGTCAACGGCCATTTCGGCCGCATGTTCCCCGAGCTTTTCGGCGGCGGCAACGCCAAGCTCATGATGACGGGCGAGGAAATCCTCGACGCCGGCGTGCAGGTGATCGCCCAGCCGCCCGGCAAGAAGAACCAGACCATCCACCTGCTGTCCGGCGGCGAAAAAGCGCTGACGGCCATCGCGCTGGTCTTCGCCATCTTCCAGCTCAACCCCGCGCCTTTCTGCCTGCTGGACGAGGTCGACGCGCCGCTGGACGACGCCAATACCGAGCGTTATGCCAAGCTGGTGCGCTCCATGAGCAAGGAAACCCAGTTCCTGTTCATCAGCCACAACAAGATCGCGATGGAAATGGCCGAGCAGCTGATAGGTGTGACCATGCAGGAGCAAGGTGTCTCGCGCATCGTGGCCGTGGACATGGAAGCCGCTATTGGCTTCGCCGAGGCAGCCTGATCCCCGTATGAGCTCCTTGCAGATCAGTCTGGCGGTGGTGGGCGGCCTGGTGCTGGCCGGCGTCGTGGCCCACAGCGCCTGGTCCTCGCGCCGCAACCTGCCCAAGCGCGCCACGCCCGAGGCCGCGCCTGTGCCGGAAACGGCCGCCGCGGCGGATCACCAGCCGCCAGCAGCCGGCGAAGGCGAGGCCGAGCGGCTGGAGCCCAGCTTTGACGCCGACTCGGGCCTGGCTTCGCTGAACGCGCTGACCCGGCTCACCACGCCCGAACGCAAGCCCGGCCTGGACATTTTGATAGACGCCATGGCGGCCGTCGCCCTGGACAACGTGGTCTCGGGCGAGGCCGCGCTGGCCGCCATGCCCAGCACGCGCCGCGCCGGCAGCAAACCTTTCGGCGTAGAGGGCCTCAGCGTGATCACCGGCGAATGGGAGTTCCCGACGGCCGGCCACCGCTACAGCGCTTTCCAGTGCGGCGTGCAACTGGCCAACCGCACCGGCGCGCTCAACCAGATCGAATACTCCGAATTTGTCATGAAGGCCCAGGCCTTCGCCGACGCCGTGGGCGGCGAGCCCGAGTTTCCCGAGATGCTGGACGAGGTGGCCCGCGCCCGCGAACTCGACCAGTTCGCCAGCGCCCACGATGCGCAGCTCAGTTTCACCCTGCGCGCCGTCAATACCGCCTGGAGCCCCGGCTATGTGCAGCAAAGCGCGGCCCGGCTCGGTTTTGTTCCCGGCTCCATTCCCGGCCGCATGGTGCTGCCGGCCAGCCAGCCCGGCCACGCGCCCATCCTGGGCCTGGCCTTCGACACCCAGGCCGCCATGGCCGAAGACCCCGAGCAGACGGCCTTGCGCGAACTCACGCTGTCGCTGGACGTGCCCCAGGTGCTGCGCTCCGAGCAGCCTTTTGCCCGCATGTGCGAGGCCGCGCTGTCCCTGGCCGCCAATATGGACGGCGTGATCATCGACGACAACGGCAACCTGATACGGCCCGAGGCGATGGAAGTCATACACGCCGACCTCGAGCAACTCTACGACACGCTGGACAGCCGCGATCTGTCGGCCGGCTCGGTGCTGGGGCGCCGGCTGTTCAGCTGATTTTCCCGGGCTTTAATGCCCTTTTCCGATTTTTTCATGGCCACCAAAGACCTGTTTGCGCCACCCGAGCCTTCGCCGCAGCCGACCGCCGCCGCGGCGCGGGCCGCCACCCTGCGCGCGGAGTTGCACCTGCACGCGCACCGCTACTACGTGCTCGACGAACCGACGATTCCCGATGCCGAGTACGACAGGCTGTTCAGGGAACTGCAGGAACTCGAGGCCGCCCATCCCGAACTGCTGACGGCGGATTCGCCGACCCAGCGCGTGGGCGGCAAGCCGCTGGACCAGTTCGCCAGCGTGCGCCACAAGGTGCCCATGCTCAGCATACGCACCGAGACCGACACCGAGGCCACGGGCGCGCAGAACTTCGACACCCGCGTGCGCAAGGAGCTGGGCCTGGCCGAGTCCGAACCGCCGGTCGAGTATGTGGCCGAACTCAAGTTCGACGGCCTGGCCATGAGCTTGCGTTATGAGAACGGCATCCTGGTGCAAGCCGCCACGCGCGGCGACGGCGAGGTCGGCGAGGACGTGACGCAGAACATCCGCACCATCAACCAGATTCCTTTGCGCCTGCCCGCCGACGCCCCCCCTGTGATGGAAGTGCGCGGCGAGGTGTATATGCGCCGCGCCGACTTTGAAGCGCTCAATGAAAAGCAGCGCGAGAAGATCGCGCAAGGCGCCAAGGGCGAAAAAACCTTTGTCAATCCGCGCAATGCGGCGGCCGGCGGCGTGCGCCAGCTGGACCCGGCCATGGCCGCGCAGCGGCGCCTGAGCTTTTTTGCCTACGGCCTGGGCGAGATCACGCCGGCGGAAGAGGGCGGCCCGGCCTTCGAGAGCCATTTCCAGATGCTGCTGACGCTCAAATCCTGGGGTTTTCCGGTGGCGTCGCAGACGCAGCTCGCGCAGGGCGCGCCTGAACTGATCGCCTTTCACGAAGCCATGGGCCGGCAGCGCGACAGCCTGCCTTACGACATCGACGGCGTGGTCTACAAGGTCAACAGCCTGGCGCTGCAAAAAAAGATGGGCTTTGTCACGCGCGAACCGCGCTGGGCCGTGGCGCACAAATACCCGGCCCAGGAGCAGCTCACCACCGTGCAGGCCATCGAGGTCCAGGTGGGGCGCACCGGCAAGCTCACGCCGGTGGCCAAGCTGGCGCCGGTGTTTGTGGGCGGCGTCACTGTGACCAATGCCACGCTGCACAACGAGGACGAGGCGCGGCGCAAGGACGTGCGCGTGGGCGACACCGTGATCGTGCGCCGCGCGGGCGACGTGATCCCCGAAGTCGTCAGCGTGCTGCTCGACAAACGCGTGCAGGACGCACCGCAATTCAGCATGCCGCGCAAATGCCCGGTCTGCGGCTCCGACGCCGTGCGCGAGGAAGGCGAAGCCGACTATCGCTGCACCGGCGGCCTGTTCTGCGGAGCCCAGCGCAAGGAAGCCATCCTGCATTACGCGCACCGGCGCGCCGTCGAGGTCGAAGGACTGGGCGACAAGCTGGTCGAGCAACTGGTGGACGCCAACATCATCCGCACCTTGCCCGACCTTTACAAACTGGGCCTCACGGCGCTGGCCGGCCTGGACCGCATGGCCGAAAAATCGGCCAACAACCTGCTGGAAGCGCTCGAAAAATCCAAGCAGACGACCTTGCCGCGTTTCCTGTTCGGCCTGGGCATACGCCATGTCGGCGAGGCCACGGCCAAGGAACTGGCACGCCACTTCGGCAAGCTCGATGCCATCATGGACGCCACCGAGGAGCAGTTGCTGGAAGTCAGCGATATCGGCCCCATCGTCGCGCAAAGCATACGCACCTTTTTTGAGCAGCCGCACAACCGCGAGGTAGTGGAACAACTGCGTGCCTGTGGCGTGACGTGGGAGGAGGGCGAGCCCGCCGCCCGCGCGCCGCAGCCGCTGTCGGGCAAGACCTTTGTCATCACCGGCACCCTGCCTACCCTGAGCCGCGACGAGGCCAAGGACAAAGTGGAAGCCGCCGGCGGCAAGGTCGCTGGTTCAGTCAGCAAGAAGACCGATTTTGTGGTCGCGGGCGAGGAGGCCGGCAGCAAGCTGGTCAAGGCGCAGGCGCTGGGTGTGCCGGTGATTGATGAGGCGGCCTTGCTGGCCATGCTGGCCGGTTGATGATTTAAGGTGCGGAGGCCGTAGATGCAGGCGCTTGAAACCATCAATACCCCCGACCTCCTGGACTCGGTCGTCAGCCTGTCCTCCGCCTTTATTTTTGGCGCCCTGATCGGCTTTGAGCGCCAGTACCGCCAGCGCACCGCCGGCCTGCGCACCAATGTGCTGGTGGCAGTGGGCGCGGCGATTTTTGTCGACATGGCGAACCGGCTCTCGGGCTCGTCCGGCGCGGTGCATGTGGTGGCCTATGTGGTGTCTGGCATAGGTTTTCTGGGCGCCGGCGTGATCATGCGCGAGGAGGGCAATGTGCGCGGCCTCAACACGGCGGCCACGCTGTGGTGCTCGGGCGCGGTGGGCGCCTGTGCCGGCGCGGACCTTATCGTGCAGGCCGGCATCGCCACGCTGTTTGTGCTGGCGGCCAATACGCTGCTGCGCCCCATCGTGAACCAGATCAACCGCCTGCCGCTGGACGTGCAGTCGGCCGAGGTGACCAACACGGTCTATGTGGTGACGGATGGATCGCACCAGAAAGAGGTGCTGTCCATCCTGGAAAAATCCCTCGAAGCGCTGCATTACCCGACCAACGACCTGGAGGTTTATGCCTTCGGCGAGGAGGGCGTGAAAATCCAGGCCACGCTGGTGGCCATCGCGGTGGACGGTGCCGCCATGGACCGCCTGGTCCAGCAGCTCGGCGAGCTGCCCATGGTGAGCCAGGCCTACTGGAGCGCCAGCACCACGGAGTAGCCGCGCGCAAGAGCGGCCTTACATGGCGTTACCGGGGTTTGCACGCCGGACGTCAGGCCGGCCGCCCCCGCCGGACGTTGAAAAGACCTGTACACAGGAGCTTTTCCATGAATAACAAACGTTTGCCCGCCTTGCTGGCCGCCGCCGGCCTGGCCGCCTTGCTGTCCGGTTGCGTGGTCGCCCCTGTCGGCCCTCCGGTGGCGGTTTACCCCTCCCGTCCCGTTTATGTCGAACCCGCACCTGTCGTGGTGGTACCCGCGCCGGGTTATTACCGGGGTTGGGGCTACAGGCATTGGCGTTAAGCCAAAAAAGCTTCGCGCCGCCATAATCGGCGCATGACCATTCGCGAAATCCTCAAGATGGGCGACCCCCGGCTGCTGCGGATTGCCCAGCCCGTCACTGCCTTCGACACCGATGAGCTGCACCAGCTGGTCTCGGACATGTTCGACACCATGCGCGCCGTCAACGGCGCGGGCCTGGCGGCGCCGCAGATCGGCGTGGATTTGCAGCTGGTGATTTTCGGCACCGACGCAGTGAACCCGCGTTATCCCGACGCGCCGCTGGTGCCCCGCACGGTGCTGCTCAACCCGGTGATCAAGCCCCTGGGCCCCGAGGAGGAAGAGGGCTGGGAAGGCTGCCTCTCGGTGCCCGGGCTGCGCGGCGTGGTGCCGCGGTTCTCGCGCATCCACTATGCCGGTTTTGACCAGTACGGCGATGCGATAGAACGCACGGTGGAGGGCTTTCATGCGCGTGTGGTGCAGCATGAATGCGACCACCTGATCGGCACCTTGTACCCCATGCGCATCCGCGACTTCACCCGCTTCGGTTTTACCGAGGTGCTGTTTCCCGGGCTGGACGCGTCCGACGACGATTGAGCGCTGACAAGGGCCAGGGGTACACTGGCCCCGGTTGAGGGCTATTTCGCCCCGTTTGAGCGTGTTGTACGCAAGGAAAGTTTTCCGCATGCCGCACGCTCCCGTCCCGGGCCCGGTTCCCGCCGCCGGAACCGCCCCTGCAGCACCCTACCTGCTCAAGTATGAAACCGTGTGCGGTAGCGGCGAAGACCTGCAGCTGCGCTCCCTGCTGGACCGGCAGCAATTCCACGATCCCCTGGGCGAGGCCGAGCGCGAAGGCATTTCTTCCTCGGCCTGGCCGCTGTTCGGCCTGCTCTGGCCCTCGGGCCGGGTACTGGCCCATGCCATGCTGAGCTTCGAGCTGGATGGCAAGCGCATCCTGGAGCTGGGCTGCGGCCTGGCGCTGGCCAGCCTGGTGGTGCACAGGCGCGGCGGCAACATCACCGCCAGCGACTGCCACCCGCTGGCGGCGGAATTCCTGCTGGAGAACCTCAAGCTCAACCAGCTGCCGGCGATGAAATACCAGGCCGGCAACTGGTCGCGCGCCAACCCGCTGCTGGAGCGCTTTGACCTGATCATAGGCAGCGACGTGCTTTACGACCGCGGCCAGCCCGAGGCCTTGTCGCAGTTCATCGAGCTGCACACCTACGCGGATGCCGAAGTGCTGATTGTCGACCCGGACCGCGGAAACCGGGCGAGTTTTAATCGAAAAATGGATGTATTGGGCTATTCACGCACTGAGACGCGAGTGTCCGAACTCCCGGGGAACGGCGGCGTTTACAAGGGCCGGCTTTTGCAATACCTGCGCAAATCAGCCGCCTGAACTCAGCGCCGGCTCAGGTATTGAGCGCTTCGAGCAACTCAGTCTCGATCGCGATCTGCGCCTTGTTGTGCTGCAGTTCGGGCCCGTCGATCAAAAACGTGTCTTCCACGCGCTCGCCCAGGGTGCTGACCTTGGCCAGCTGCAGGTTGATGCGGTGGCGCGCCAGCACCCGCGCGATGCGGTACAGCAGCCCGACACGGTCGCTGGCCGAGACGCTGAGCAGCCAGCGCTGGGCTTTTTCGTCGGGCCGCAGGTCCACGCGCGGCGCGATCGGAAAGCTCTTGACCCGGCGCGACACGCGGCCCTTGCCGGGCGGGGGCAGGGGGCCGGGCTCCTCGATGGTGCGGTCCAGGTCGGCCTCCACCATGGCCGCGAGTTCGCGGTAGTGGTCGGCCAGCGTCGGGCTGACGACCTGGAAGGTGTCCAGCGCATAGCCGTTCTGGGCGGTGTGGATCTTGGCATCCAGGATGCTGAAGCCGGCTTCGTCAAAGTAGCCGCAGATGCGCGCGAACAGGTCGGGCGCATCGGGCGTGTAAACCAGCACCTGCATGCCTTCGCCGGCCAGGGAGCGGCGCGCGCGCACCACCGCCTTGGCCTTGCCGACGTGGCGCGAGAGCTGGCGTGCGTGCCAGGCAATGTCGGAGGCCTCGTGGCGCATGAAATAGCTGACGTCCAGCGTGTCCCACAGCAACTTGTGCGCCTCGAAGGGTTCGGCATGCAGGGCCAGGGTGGTCAGGGCCTCGCGCTTGCGGGCCTCGACCTCGGCGTCCGCGTCGGGCGCGCGGCCGCCCAGCACGCGCAGGGTGTAGCGGTACAGGTCTTCCAGCAGCTTGCCCTTCCAGGCGTTCCAGACCTTGGGGCTGGTACCGCGTATGTCGGCCACCGTCAGCAGGTAGAGCGCCGTCAGGTAGCGCTCGTTGCCCACGCGCTTGGCGAAGGCCGCGATGACTTCCGGGTCGCTCAAGTCTTCCTTCTGCGCAATGCGGCTCATGCTCAGGTGCTCGCCGACCAGGAATTCGATGAGTTTTGCGTCCTCGGTCGCGATGCCGTGCTGGCGGCAGAAAATGTGTACTTCCTTGCAGCCCAGCTCGGAATGGTCGCCACCGCGGCCCTTGGCGATGTCATGGAACAGCGCGGCGATGTACAGGATCCAGGGTTTGTCCCAGCCGGCCGCCAACTGCGAGCACATGGGATATTCGTGCGAGTGCTCGGCCATGAAGAAGCGCCGCACATTGCGCAGCACCATCAGGATGTGCTGGTCCACCGTGTAGACATGGAACAGGTCGTGCTGCATCTGCCCGACGATCTTGCGGAAGATCCAGAGGTAGCGGCCCAGCACCGAGGTCTGGTTCATCAGCCGCATGGCATGGGTGATGCCCTCGGGCTGCTGCAGGATGCGCAGGAAGGTCGCACGGTTGACCGGGTCCCTGCGGAAGCTGGCGTTCATCAGGCCGCGGGCGTTGTAGAGCGCGCGAAGCGTGCGCGCCGACAGGCCCTTGATGCCCACCGTGGTTTCGTAGAGCAAAAAGGTCTCGAGGATGGCGTGCGGCTCGCGCGCGTACAGATCGTCGCTGGCCACCTCCAGCATGCCGGCCTTGTCGCAAAAGCGCTCATTGATGGGCCGCAGCGGGTAGGTGTTGGGGTTCAGCCGCTCCTCGATGTTGAGCAGCAGGATCTGGTTGAGCTGGGTCACGGCCTTGGCCGCCCAGTAGTAGCGCTTCATCAGCGCCTCGCTGGCGCGGCGCGGCAGCTTGCTGCCGTCGTCGGCCTCGGCCGAATAACCGAAGGATTCGGCCACGGCGGTCTGCAGGTCGAACACCAGGCGGTCTTCGCGGCGCCCGGCGATCAGGTGCAGGCGCGCGCGTATCAGGCTCAGCAGGGCCTCGTTGGCCTTGATCTGCCGCACCTCAAAGGCCGTGGCCAGGCCCTTGCGCGCCAGATCGTCCCAGGACTTGCCCAGGCCGGCGGCGCGCGCCACCCAGAGGATCACCTGCAGGTCGCGCAGGCCGCCCGGCGACTCCTTGCAATTGGGCTCCAGCGAGTAGGGCGTGTTCTCGAACTTGTTGTGGCGCTGGCGCAGCTCCAGTGTCTTGGCCACGTAAAAAGCCTGCGGGTCCAGCACGGCGGCCAGGCGTTTTTGCAGCTGCTGGAAGTTCTTTTTGGCGCCGGCGACCAGGCGGGCCTCCAGCAGTGAGGTCTGCACTGTGACGTCCTTGGATGCTTCCTCCACGCAATCGGACGCCGTGCGCACGCTGGAGCCGATTTCCAGGCCTACGTCCCAGCAGGCGCCTATGAAGCGCTCGACCTTGGCCTTCAGCGCCGGGTCGGCATCAACGTCGGTGTGGTCCGGCAGCAGCAGCAGCACGTCCACGTCCGAGTGGGGAAACAGCTCGCCGCGGCCATAACCGCCCGCAGCGACCAGGCAGGCTGCGGCCGGAAAACCGGCGCCTTCCCAGAGCGCCTGCAGCGTGGCGTCGGTGTGGCGGGCGAATTTTTGCAGCAGGCCGTGGATGCCGCGCGAGGACGCGCCGCTGGCGGCCAGCGAGGCCAGCAAGGCGGCCTTGCCGGCTTTGTACTGCTCGCGCAGCTGGGGCAGGCCGGTCATTGCCGTAGAGGCCGTGTCAGGGGACGCGCGCGGCACGGGCATGGGGGCCATAGGGGCGCCGCTCAGGCGCTGACCGTGGCCTGGACCGGGCTTTGCTGCGGCACAAAGGCCGGAATCGCCGGGCTGCCGGCCGACAGGGTCAGCACCTCGTAGCCGGTGTCGGTCACCAGGATGGTGTGCTCCCACTGGGCCGACAGCGAATGGTCGCGGGTCACGATGCTCCAGCCGTCTTTTTCGGGGCCGTCCTTGATGTCGCGCTTGCCGGCGTTGATCATGGGCTCTATGGTGAAGGTCATGCCGGGAACCAGCTCTTCGAGCGTGCCGGGGCGGCCGTAGTGCAGCACCTGGGGTTCTTCATGGAAGTTTTTGCCTATGCCGTGGCCGCAGAACTCGCGCACCACCGAAAAGCCCTGTTTTTCGGCAAAAGTCTGGATCGCAAAGCCGATGTCGCCCAGCCGCACGCCGGGTTTGACGCGCATGATGCCCTGCCACATGGCTTCGTAGGTGATGTTGCACAGCCGCTTGGCGGCGATCGAGGCCTCGCCGACCAGGTACATGCGGCTGTTGTCGCCGTGCCAGCCGTCCTTGGTGATGACGGTCACGTCGATATTGACGATGTCGCCCTTTTTGAGCGGCTTGTCGTTGGGAATGCCGTGGCAGACCTGGTGGTTGACCGAGGTGCACAGCGATTTGGGGTAGGGCACATAGCCCGGGGGGCCGTAGCCCAGGGTCGCGGGAATGGTGCCCTGGACCTGGGTCATGTAGTCATGGGCCAGCCGGTCGATTTCATTGGTGGTCACGCCCGGTTTCACGAAGGGGGCCAGGTAATCCAGTACCTCGGAAGCCAGCCTGCCGGCCAGGCGCATGCCCTCAATTCCGGCCGCATCTTTGTAAGTAATACTCATGGCCCTGATTATCCCACCGCTCTCCGGGGCATGCATTTTCAGCATGAGACCGAGGGCTTTTGCTTTTTTGGCCTGAATGAATCGCAAAAGTGCCCATGCTCGGCGTTCGCCGGGCCCGGCAAACGCCCAGTCGCTGATAAAATTACGGGTTAACGCGAACCCCGCAAAGGCCGGCCACCAACAGGGCAACAGGCGCTTGCAGGCGGTGTTAAACCCCCAGCCATGAGCTGCCCACTTCCCACTACAAGGCCACCGCTACCGTGACCCTGCACCTGACGACTTTTGAGGGCGAACCCCACGGGATCAGCGCCCTCAGCGACTTCCGCGTCCAGCAACTCCTTCCCCGCCTGCAAGCCATCCACGACAAGATCGCCGGCATCAGCGCCCGTTTTGTGCACCTGGTGGCGACCGAATCGCCGCCTTCAGCGGCCGCCAAAGCCCAGCTTGCGGCGCTGCTGACTTATGGCGAGCCTTGCGCGCCGGCCGCCGGCAAGGAGGGCGATGCCCTGGTCTTTATCGTCTCGCCGCGTTTCGGCACCGTCTCGCCCTGGGCTTCCAAGGCCACGGACATCGCCCACAACTGCGGCCTGGCCGTCAAGCGCGTGGAGCGCATCACCGAATACCGTGTCACGCTGAAAAGCGGCTTTTTCAGCAAGACCGCCCTGAGCGCCGCCCAGCGCGAGCAGGTCGCCGGCCTGCTGCATGACCGCATGACCGAAAGCGTGATGTTCGACCGCGCGGAGGCCGCGGGCCTGTTCACCGAGCTGCAGGGCGCACCGCTGCAGACCATAGACGTGCTGGCTGGCGGCAAGGCCGCGCTCGAAAAAGCCAACGCCGAGTTCGGCCTGGCGCTGGCCGCCGACGAAATCGACTACCTGGTCAATGCCTTCACGCAATTGAAGCGCAACCCGACCGACGTCGAGCTCATGATGTTCGCCCAGGCCAACAGCGAGCACTGCCGCCACAAGATCTTCAACGCCGATTTCACGATTGACGGCGTGCCGCAGGAAAAAAGCCTGTTCGGCATGATCCGCAACACCGAAAAGCTGCACCCCCAGCACACGGTGGTGGCCTATTCGGACAATGCCTCGGTCATGGAGGGCTACAAAAGCCAGCGTTTTTACGCCAAACCGGACGCCACCGGCCGCCAGACCTACAGCGCCACCGAGGGCGTGCAGATGCACGTGCTCATGAAAGTCGAGACGCACAACCACCCCACGGCGATTTCGCCATTCCCGGGCGCTTCCACAGGCGCGGGCGGCGAGATCCGCGACGAGGGCGCGACCGGCCGAGGCTCCAAGCCCAAGGCAGGTTTGACGGGTTTCACGGTGTCAAAACTGTTTGACGGCGGCTACGGCAAGCCCGAACACATCGCCAGCCCGCTGCAGATCATGACCGAGGGCCCGCTGGGCGGCGCGGCCTTTAACAACGAGTTCGGCCGGCCCAACCTGGCTGGCTACTTCCGCGAATACGAGCAGACCGTGGCCGGCCAGCGCTGGGGTTACCACAAGCCCATCATGATCGCGGGCGGCGTCGGCACGATTGACGCAGCCTTGACCAAGAAGATTTTGTTCCCGGCCGGCACGCTGCTGATCCAGCTGGGCGGACCCGGCATGCGCATCGGCATGGGCGGCAGCGCGGCCAGCTCCATGGCCTCGGGTGCCAACGCGGCCCAGCTCGACTTCGACTCGGTGCAGCGCGGCAACCCCGAAATCGAACGCCGGGCCCAGGAGGTCATCAACCAGTGCGCCCAGCTGGGCGCGGCCAACCCCATCCTGGCCATCCACGACGTGGGTGCTGGCGGTTTGTCCAATGCCTTCCCCGAACTCGTGAACGACGCCGGCCGCGGCGCGAAGTTCGACCTGCGCGCCGTGCCGCTTGAAGAAAGCGGCCTCTCGCCCAAGGAAATCTGGAGCAACGAAAGCCAGGAACGCTATGTGATGGCGGTCGCGCCCGAGTCGCTGCCGCAGTTCCAGGCCTTCTGCGAACGCGAACGCTGCCCGTTCGCCGTGATCGGTGTCGCGACGGAAGAAAAGCAGCTGGTGCTGTCCGACAAGGACGCCGCGGCGCCGGTCGACATGCCCATGAATGTGCTGCTGGGCAAGCCGCCCAAGATGCACCGCGACGTGAAAACTGCCAGGCACACGGTCAAACCGATAGACCTGACCGGCGTGGACCTGCAAAAAAGCGCGATTGCCGTGCTGAGCCACCCCACGGTCGCTTCCAAACGCTTTTTGATCACCATAGGCGACCGCACCGTGAGCGGCCTCACGCACCGCGACCAGATGGTCGGCCCCTGGCAGGTGCCTGTGGCCGATTGCGCCGTCACGCTGGCCGACTACAGCGGTTTTGCCGGCGAGGCCATGAGCATGGGCGAACGCACGCCGCTGGCCACCGTCGACGCGGCCGCCTCCGGCCGCATGGCGCTTGCCGAGGCCATCACCAACCTGCTGGCCGCGCCTATCGAGTTGCCGCGCGTCAAGCTCTCGGCCAACTGGATGGCCGCCTGCGGCGAGCCCGGCCAGGACGCCGCACTGTACGAAACCGTCAAGGCCGTGGGCATGGAGCTGTGCCCGGCGCTGGGCGTGTCGATTCCCGTCGGCAAGGATTCCCTGTCCATGCGCACCGTGTGGAGCGAGGGCGCTGACAGCAAGAAGGTCACCTCGCCGGTCTCGCTGATCGTGAGCGCCTTCGCCACGCTGCCCGACGTGCGCGGCACGCTGACGCCGCAGCTGGACCGTGACGAGGCTGACAGCACGCTGATCCTGGTCGACCTGGGCAAGGGCAAAAACCGCATGGGCGGCTCCATCCTGGCGCAGACGCTGGACAAGGAAGAGGGCGAAGTGCCCGACCTCGACGATCCCCAGGACCTGGTCAAGCTGGTCAATGCCATCAATGCGCTGCGCAAGCAAGGCAAGCTCTTGGCCTACCACGACCGCAGCGACGGCGGCCTGTTCGCCGCGGTCTGCGAGATGGGTTTTGCCGGCAATGTGGGCGTGTCGCTCAACATCGACATGCTGCTGGTCGAAGGTGACGGCATTTCCGACAGCCGCATGGACACCGGCGACAGCAAGAACTGGGCAAGCCAGGTCGGCGCGCGCCGCGAAGAGCTCACGCTCAAGGCGCTGTTCAACGAAGAGCTGGGCGCCGTCATCCAGGTGGCCACTTCAGAGCGCAACGAGGTCATGCAGACGCTGCGCGAACACGGGCTCTCCAAGTTCAGCCACTTCATCGGCAAGACCCGGCCCCAGCAGGCTTCGCTCGAGGTCGGCAAGGGCGAGATCCAGGTCTGGCGCGACACCAAGGCCGTGTTCTCGGCCAAGCTGCAGGATCTGCACCAGGTCTGGGATTCGGTCAGCTGGAAGATCTGCCAGCAGCGCGACAACCCCGACTGTGCCAACACCGAACACGCGGCCGCCGGCAACCCCGCCGACCCGGGCCTGCACGTTCAATTGACTTTCGACCCGGCCAAGCTGCCGGTGGCGCCCGCGCTGAACCTGTCGGCACGGCCGCGCGTGGCGGTGCTGCGCGAGCAGGGCGTCAACTCGCACATGGAAATGGCTTACGTCTTCACCGAGGCCGGTTTTGAAGCCTGCGACGTGCACATGACCGACCTGCAGAGCGGCCGCGCCAAACTCGCCGACTTCAAGGGCATCGTCGCCTGCGGTGGTTTCAGCTACGGCGACACCCTGGGGGCCGGCGTGGGCTGGGCGCGCTCCGTCACCTTCAACCCGGTGCTGTCCGACGAGTTCAAGGCCTTCTTCGCGCGCCAGGACACCTTCGGCCTGGGCGTGTGCAACGGCTGCCAGATGTTCGCCGAGCTGGCCGACATCATCCCGGGCGCCGAGGCCTGGCCCCGCTTCACCACCAACCGCAGCGAACGCTTCGAGGCGCGCCTGAGCATGGTCGAGGTGCTGGAATCGCCCAGCATCTTCCTGAAGGGCATGGCCGGCAGCCGTATGCCCATCGCGGTTGCCCACGGCGAGGGTTATGCCAATTTCGCCTTCCGGGGTGATGCGTCCAAGGCTATTGCCGCCATGCGTTATGTCGACAACCACGGCCAGCCCACGGAAGCCTACCCGGCCAACCCCAACGGCAGCGCCGGCGGCCTGACGGGCGTGACCACGGCCGACGGCCGCTTCACGGCCATGATGCCGCACCCCGAGCGCGTGTTCCGCAACATCCAGAAAAGCTGGACTTCAGGTAATGCCAGCGAGCGCAGCCCGTGGATGAGCCTGTGGCACAACGCGCGCAAGTGGGTCGGCTGATCATCAACAACACAGACGAGGGATGTCCATGAACCGATTGTTTAAACACGTATTCATCGCCATCCTGTCCGGATTGCTCGCCTGCGGCGCCATCGCCGCCGATATGCGCGTGGCGCTGCCCGAGCGGCCGGCGCTGATCATTCCACTTCCCGTGGGCTGGCGGGGCCAGGTGCGGCGCGCCACGCCGGAGCTGCCACCCACCGTGATGCTGTCGTCCATCACCGAGAAAAATTTCCAGGTTCTGGTCACCCCCATCTGGCCGATGCGCGCAGACTCCAAGCCGATCACGCCGGATTTTCTGCGGGCTATGGTGGCGGCTGGTGCCGAAAAGGCCAAGCCACAGGCTGTCGAGACGGATATCCCGGTGCGTGAATTGTCGGGCCAGGGCCTGTTTGGCGCGTACTTTTTCGCCACTGACCGGGCGCCCAAGCCCGGCGAATACCGCAACATGACCCAGGGCATGGTCGCGATCGGCGAGTTGCAGGTGGGCTTTACCATCCTGAGCAACGGCGATGCGGCGGCGGTCAATGGGCCCGCGCTGCAGATGCTGCAGTCCCTGCGGCGGGAATGACGCCCGGGCGCTAGCGGCCGGGCGGCGCGACCGCCGCGCCCTCAATCCCGTGCCGCGCCAGGGCCTGCGCCACAAAACCCGAGGCTTTCATCTCCTCAATGAAGGACGCGAGGTAGCGCGCGCCGGCCTCACGCCCCTTGGGCAGGCCCATGGCCTGGTTGATCACCATAAAGCGCCCCGGCAGCAGGCGCAGGCCGGGCAGGCGTTTGGCGTCGGCTTCGAGCTGCTGCTTGACGCCGGCCGCCACTTCCAGGTTCTGCGCGACCATGACGTCGGTCACCGCCGGTGAGGTTGGGGCTTTCACCAGCCTGGCGGCCTTGAGCTCACGGCTCAGGTAAAGGTCGTAGGCGCTGCCATTGCCGACCACGATGCGGTGGGCCGCCTGGTCCACCTCTTCATTGCGGCGTATCGGCGAGTCGTTTCGCACCAGGTAGGCGCCTTCGATGATGACGTAAGGCGGTGTCTGCAGCATGTCGGCGCCGCGTACCGGGTCTATCGCAACAAAAGCGATGTCGACCTGCGCGTCCCTGACCGCTTCGACCACCTTGCCGGCCGAGGTGAAGGTCACCAGTTCAACCGGCACGCCCAGCCGCCGGCCGAGTTCACGCGAGAGGTCCACCGACACGCCGCGTGGCTCGCCGCCGGCGGCATCTTTCACCGCCAGTATGGGGTTGCCGAAATTGATCGCGGCCTTGAGCTTGCCGGAGGGCGCCAGTTCGGCCACGGGCGCCCGTGGTGCGGAGGCGCAACCCAGCAGTGCGAAAGCAGCCAGCACCAGTATGGCCAGCGCTACCAGCCACCACCACAAATCGTTAGCGCCGCGCACCTGGCCCGGGGACAGTTCCTCGCTCGTGCCCGTGCCCGGTCCCTCCTCGAATCCGATGCCCCCTGCCTCCACCGCATCCTTGGCTTCCTTGAGTCCCATGCCGGTCAGGCCCCGCAAGCGCCGTACCGCCTCTATCTTGTTGCCCTGGTCCAGCGCCTCCCGCACCTGCGCGGGCAGGGGCGCGCCGGCGGGCAAGGCTTTGGGCGCAAAACCGCCGGCCGGTGCTTCGCCGCGCATATAGGCTTCCAGCGCGTCCTTGGTTTCCTTCAGGCCCAGGCCGGTGCCGGCGCGCATCAGCTGGATGGCTTCGACCAGGTTGCCGCGCTGCAAGGCGTCCTGCACGGGCTGGGGAAGGCTGGGGGCAGGGTTGCTACTGTGAGGGGAGGAGGGAGGAGTGGAGTCATTCATATGCGCCTCGACGGTGGGACGAAAGATGAAGAAAAAGCAAGGCGCTTGCGCATCGGGCCTGCGCAAGAAGGTGAGCTATTGGAACGGCCCGCGCCACCTTCGTCAATCGGCAGTTCACCCCCATCCAGCGAGCCCCAATAAAAAAGCAGCCCAAGGGCTGCTTTTTCAGAAAAGGCAGAACGGGCAGGCCGCCCGCGGCGCTGTGCCGCTTATTCGACCTTGGCTTTTTTGCGCAGGTCGGCCTGGAAGGCGGCCAGCTTTTGCTGCTGCATCGACTGGGCGATCTGCGGCTTGACTTCGTCAAACGAAGGCAGCTGCGCCGTGCGGATGTCGTCGACACGAATGATGTGGTAGCCGAATTGGGTCTTCACCGGGGTTTCGGTGGTCTGGCCCTTGGCCAGCTTGCCCAGCGCTTCGCTGAACTCAGGCACATAGCTGGAGGGGTTGGCCCAGTCCAGGTCGCCGCCCTTGGCGCCGGATCCGGGGTCCTTGGATTTCTTCTTGGCGATCTCGTCGAACTTGCCGCCTTTTTTCAGGCTGGCAATGATGTCCTTGGCTTCGGCTTCTTTTTCCACCAGGATGTGGCGCGCCTTGTATTCCTTGCCGCCGTTGGCCTCGGCGAACTTGTCGTATTCGGCCTTCATTTCGGCTTCGGTGACCGGATTGTTCTTCTGGTAGTCGGCGAACAGCTCGCGGATCAGGATGGTCTGGCGCGCCAGTTCCATCTGCACCTTGACGTCTTCGCTGGTGGTCAGGCCCCGTTTTTCGGCTTCCTGCATGAAGACCTCGCGCGCGATCACTTCTTCGCGCAGCTGGGATTCCATGTCCGGGGTCACGGGCCGGCCGGACTTGGCGACCTGCTGCGCCAGCGAGTCCAGGCGGGACTTGGGAACGGCCTTGCCGTTGACGATGGCAAGGTTTTGCGCCAGGGCGCCTTGGGCGCCCAGGGCCAGCAGGGCCGCAACAGCGGTAGCCAGTACAAATTGTTTCTTCATGGTGTCTTGCAGTCCTTTGGTGAATGCTTGGGTTAGCGTCTGGATGGTGCCTGGCCTTCGCGGCCGGAGTGACGCAGGCGCCGCGGGTTTCAGGGTGACTCGATGATCTCGATCGCCAGGGCGTGCAGGCCCTGGTCAATGAAATTTTGCAGTGCATCATACACAAGGCGGTGGCGCGCCACCCGGCTTTGGCCGGTAAAGAGCGGGCTCGCGATGCGGATGCGAAAGTGGCTGCCGTAACCCTCGGCGTTGGCGCCCGAATGCCCGGCATGGGCGGCGCTTTCATCCAGCACCTCCAGCCGCGTGGGCTGCAGCCGCGCCTGCAGCTGCAGTTCTATGTCATGGGCGCGCACGGGCAGGGCGCTGGAAACGCCGGCCATCATGGTGTGGTGCCGGGTTTGATGTGCTTGTTGAGGTACACCGCCTGCGCCAGCACAAACACCACCATCAGGCCCAGGCCGCCGAAGAGCTTGAAATTGACCCAGGTGTCGGTGGAGAAGGTGAAGGCCACCCACAGGTTGAGCATGCCCATGACGGCAAAAAAACCTATCCAGCTGAAATTGACGGCTCGCCAGATGGTGTCCGGCAGTTCCATCTGCGCGCCCATCAGCGACTTGATGCCGTTTTTCTTGAAAACCAGCTGGCCGACCAGCAGGGCGCTGCCCATGACCCAGTAGAGCACCGTGGGCTTCCATTTGATGAAGTTCTCGCTGTGGAAATAAATCGTGGCGCCGCCCAGCACGGTGACCAGCGCCAGGCTGACCCACAGCATGGTGTCCACTTTTTTGCCGCGCGCCTTGAGCCAGAGGATTTGCGCCAGCGTGGCGATGATCACCACCACGGTGGCCAGCAGCACCGGCGCCTCCGAGGGGCCCACCACGCCGCCCGAAACCATAAAACCTAGCCAGTCGGTGGCCGTCGTTGCGGCCCAGTCCTTGTGGCCTTCGGCGTACTTGAACATGCCGAAAAACAGGACGATGGGTAAAAAGTCGAAAAGAAGTTTCATGTGCTGATTATCTGGCCTAAGCGCGGGCCCTTGAACGATCCCCAGCCGGGCGCGCGGCCCGGCCCCCATGCATTTCGTGCGCCCTCAGGCTTTGGGTTTGAAATCGAGGGAGGCCGAATTCATGCAGTAACGCAGGCCGGTTGGCGTCGGCCCATCCGGGAACACATGGCCCAGGTGCGCGCCGCAGCTGGCGCACACCGTTTCGGTGCGCACCATGCCGTGCTTGCGGTCCACGATTTCCTCGATCGCGCCCGGCACGGCCTCCTCGGAAAAACTGGGCCAGCCGCAGCCGGCGTCGAATTTGGTCTCGGAGTCGAACAGCTTGGCGCCGCAGCAGATGCAGTGGTAGCTGCCGTCGGCCCAGACGGCTTCGTACTTGCCGGTGTAGGGGCGTTCGGTGGCGGCGTGGCGGGTGACTTCAAAGGCGGCCGGTTCGGCCCCTTTTTCGGCCAGCAGGGCTTTCCATTCGGCGTCGGTTTTCTGGATCTTGGCGCTCATATTCCGGGTCCTGTGGTGTGGCGTTGATGTTACGAACTGCAACTGATTTCAATCGAGGACGCCCAGTCGGGCGGGAAACCGGCAAAACTTTCGTGGCCGGGATGCTCCTCACATGGGGATTGCAGCAGGGCAAGCAAGGTATCGACACCCGAAAAGTCTTTTAGTTTCGCCGCGCGTATGGCTTCTTCGCCCAGGTGGTTGCGCAGCACGAATTTCGGGTTGCTCTTGTGCATCAGGCCGGCCCGCAGTGCCTGGTCCACGCCGGCCAGCCGCCGCGAATAGTCCTGCGCCCAGGTGTTGAAGGATTCGCGGTCGAAGAACAGGTCGCGCACCGGCTCATGGCCGCTTTGCGGCGTGAAGCCGTTCAGGCGCCGCCAGAAGATGCTGTAGTCCACCTTGTTGCCGGCCAGCAGCTTGAAGGCGTTGTCCACCAGGGCCTTGTCATCCGGCTGCTCGTCCGCCAGGCCCAGCTTGGCGCGCATGCGCGCGTACAGGGCGTCGGGAAACAGGGTTTTATAAGGCTCCAGCGCGGCCAGTGCGAGTTCCTGCTCGCCG
The DNA here is from genome assembly GCF_056406895.1 of Polaromonas sp. P1_A2. NCBI lineage: Bacteria > Pseudomonadati > Pseudomonadota > Betaproteobacteria > Burkholderiales > Comamonadaceae > Polaromonas > Polaromonas sp. P1_A2. The sequence goes on from NZ_JBFTZI010000002.1 coordinate 675,865, forward strand.
ATCAGCGGCAGCAGGGCCTGGCCCAGGCAGAACAGATTCCAGTAGGCCATGTTCGGCTGGCGGTTGTAGGCGTAGCGGCCCTGGGCGTCCGAGTGGTTGCAGATATGGTTGGGGTCGAAGGCGTCCAGGAACTGGAAGGGGCCGTAGTCTATGGTCAGGCCCAGGATGCTCATGTTGTCGGTGTTCATCACGCCGTGGCAAAAGCCCACGGCCTGCCAGGCCGCCATCAGGTGGGCCGTGCGCGCGCTGACGGCCTCCAGCAGGGCCGCATAGGGCTGCGGCGCCTCGCGGCAGTCGGGGTAAAAGCGGTCTATGACGTAGTCGGCCAGGGCCTTGAGCTGGGCATGCTGGCCGCTGTAGCTGAAATGCTCGAAATGCCCGAAGCGGATAAAGCTGGGTGCGGCGCGCGTCACCACGGCGGCGGTTTCGATTTCTTCGCGCCGCACCGGCGCGTCTGAGCCCGTGACGCACAGCGCCCGCGTGGTCGGAATGCCCAGGCCGTGCATGGCCTCGGAGCACAAAAACTCGCGAATCGAGCTGCGCAGCACGGCACGGCCGTCGCCCATGCGCGAATACGGGGTTTTGCCGGCGCCCTTGAGCTGGATTTCCTGCGGGCCGTTCGGTGTATCTATCTCACCCAGCAGCAGCGCGCGGCCGTCGCCCAGTTGCCCGGCCCAGACGCCGAACTGGTGGCCGCTGTAGACGCTGGCCAGGGGCCGTGAGCCCGGCAACTGGCGGTTGCCCGTCAGGGCTTCCAGGGTGTCGGCCGATTCCAGCCAGCTGTCTTCAAGCCCGAGCTCGCGTGCCAGCGCGCGGCTTTTACCCACCCAGTAGGGCGAGGGCAGGGGTGTGGGCTGAAGTTCGGTGTAAAAGTCCGGGCCCAGGGCGGCAAAGCTGTTGACCCAGGTCAGGCCGGAGGTGTTGACCTGTGCCAGTGTGTCTTCAGGCGCGTCGGTGGCGGGGAGTGCAGGGGTCATGGGCTTATTGTGCTATCGCCCAGGCAGCCATGCCGGACAGGGGTTAAGCCTTGTCCTGCGTGGGCCGGCTGGCATAGGCGGCCAGCGCCTGCTCGTCGAGCAGGGCCACGCGGCCAAACTCCAGCGACACCAGGCCCAGCCCTTCCAGGGTCTGCAGCACGCGGTTGACGGTCTGGCGCGACAGGCCGGCCAGGTGGCCCAGTTCTTCCTGCGACAGCAGCAGCTTGCGCCTACCCTGCCAGAACACCCGGCTCAGGTAGAGCGCCACACGCTGCTCGGGCGCGCGCAGGCGGCCCGCCTCGATGATGGTCATGGCCTGGGCCAGGCGCCGGTTCAGGTGGGCGACCAGGTAGTGGTTGAAGTCCAGGGAGCCGGCCAGCAGCTCGTCGAATTCGGCGCGCGGCAGGCACAGCAGCGTGGTGTCGCGCAGTGCGATCACGTCGTAGCGGCGCGGTTCGGTCTTGAGCGCCGAGCCCTCGCCAAACCATTCGCCGTCGGGCACACCCAGAAAGGCCGACACCCGGCCCTCGGGCGAGGTGCTTTGCAGCTTCACCAGGCCCGACAGCACCGCATACCAGCCCTGAACCGGCGCGCCCGCGCCCAGCAGCACTTCGCCCTTGCGCCCGTCCAGCGTGAAGCTGTGCTCCAGCAAGCGCGCCTGGTGCTCGGCCGTCAGGCCGGGGAACCAGGGCTGGCCGCTGAGGAAGCGATGCGGCAAAGGGGCGAGGTCGAAGGGCATGGGCGCAATTGTCCTCTGACCGCGGCACGGGGTATTTACCTAGAACCTGTCGGCCGGACGACAGGCTTTGCCTTCCGCCCGCCAGGCGGCGACAGTAGGCTGCGCGGTGTCGCCAAGGCGCCGCCGCTGGGGACTTTCCCGGGGCCTGACGCGCAAGCCCCGGGGGTACCATGGCCGCGCAGACAGTTGATTCACCCATACGCCCACCGGGCAGGAAAGGAAAGCCGACGATGTTAGGTTTGATGCAAAGCCAGCCACTGCTGATTTCCGGTTTGATCGAGTTCGCGGAGCGCCACCACGGCGACGCCGAAATCGTCTCGCGCCGCGTGGAAGGCGACCTGCATCGCTACAGCTACAAGGACATGGGCCAGCGGGCCCGCCGCGTCGCCAAGGCGCTGGACGGCCTGAAGCTGGCTTTCAGCGACCGGGTCGCCACGCTGGCCTGGAACGGCTACCGCCACCTGGAGCTGTACTACGGCGTGAGCGGCTCGGGCCGGGTGCTGCACACCATCAATCCGCGCCTGCACCCGGACCAGATCGCCTGGATTGCCAACCATGCCGAGGACCAGGTGCTGTGCTTCGACCTGAGTTTTTTGCCGTTGGTGCAGGCCGTGCATGCCCGCTGCCCGACCATCAAACACTACATCGCGCTTTGCGACGCCGACAAGCTGCCGGCCGATTCGGGTGTGCCTCACCTGCAAAGCTATGAAAGCTGGATAGGGGCGCAAAGCGCCGACTACACCTGGCCCAGCTTTGACGAGAACACGGCTTCGAGCATGTGCTACACCAGCGGCACCACCGGCAACCCCAAGGCCGCGCTCTACAGCCACCGCTCCAGCACGCTGCATGCCTATGCGGCCGCGCTGCCCGACGTGATGTGCATCTCGGCGCGCGACGCCATCCTGCCCGTGGTGCCCATGTTCCACGTCAACGCCTGGGGCATTCCGTACTCGGCCGCGCTCACCGGCGCCAAGCTGGTGTTCCCCGGCCCGGCGCTGGACGGCAAGTCGATCTACGAGCTGATAGAGGCCGAGAAAGTCACCTACGCGGCCGGCGTGCCCACGGTGTGGCAGATGCTGCTGACCCATATGAAACCCGCGGGCCTGAAGTTCTCCACCTTGAAGCGCACCGTCATAGGCGGCTCGGCCTGCCCGCCGGCCATGATCCATGCCTTCCGCGAAGACTACGGCGTGGAGGTGCTGCATGCCTGGGGCATGACCGAGATGAGCCCGTTGGGCACGTTGTGCACGCTCAAGAACAAGCACGACGCGCTGCCCGAAGCCGAAAAAATGAAGATACGCCTCAAGCAGGGGCGCGCCATTTACGGCGTCGACATGAAAATCGTGGACGCCAATGGCGAGGAACTGCCCTGGGACGGCAAGGTCTTCGGCGACCTGCACGTCAAGGGGCCGTGGATCGTGCGCGAATACTTCAAGGGCGAGGGCGGCGACCCGCTGGTGGGCGGCTGGTTCCCCACGGGCGACGTCGGCACCATAGACCCCGACGGCTATTTGCAGATCACCGACCGCAGCAAGGACGTTATCAAGTCGGGCGGCGAATGGATCAGTTCCATCGAGATCGAGAACATCGCCGTGGCCCACCCGGCCGTGGCCATGGCCGCCTGCATAGGCGTGGCCCATCCCAAGTGGGACGAGCGCCCCATCATCGCGGTCGTCAAAAAACCGGGGATGGATGTCACCCGCGATGAGCTTCTGCGCTTTTACGACGGCAAGACCGCCAAATGGCAAATCCCCGACGACGTGGTTTTTGTCGACGCCATCCCGCTGGGCGCCACCGGCAAGATGCTCAAGACCAAACTGCGCGAGATGCTCAAAGATTACAAGCTGCCACAGGTATGAGCCCCCACGTTCGCTCACTGCGTGTAGCTCTCTGCCCCCCGAGGGGGCGCTGCGCCTGCGGCCCGGCAAAGCCGGTTCCGCGGCCCCGGCTGGTACTGAAGAGTTTTCGCCGCTTAGGCCCGGGTCACAAGGGTGACATAGCGCTAGGGCATTCCCTGACGCAGTGCAGCATTAATTAACCTAACCTTTGCCCGCTCACCGTCAGATTTCGTTCGCAAATTCATAAATTTTCAGGAGACAAGGGATGACAACCCAAACCCGATTTTTCGCGCGGCATGCAGGCGTCGCCCTGGCGGTGTCCGCCATGCTCTACAGCGGCATGACGCTGGCCCAGGCGCCGGCCAAGGCTGCCGCCCCGGCCAAAGCCGCCGTCGCGGCGCCCGCCGCCGGCGGCGCCGTGAACCTGAACCAGACCGTCAAGATCGCGTGGCTGGACCCACTGTCCGGCCTGATGGCGGCGGTCGGCACCAACCAGCTCAAGGGCTTCCAGTTCCTGGCCGAGCAGTTCAGCAAAAAGAACAAGGCCGGCGTGAAGTTCGAGATCATCGGCATCGACAACAAGCTCAGCCCGCAGGAAACCACCAACGCGCTGAAGTCCGCCATCGACCAGGGCGCGCGCTACATCGTGCAGGGCAACGGCTCCGGCCCGGCGCTGGCCATCATGGACGCGCTGTCCAAGTACAACGAACGTAACCCCGGCAAGGAAGTCGTCTACCTCAACTACGCCGCGGTGGACCCGGACCTGACCAACAGCAAGTGCGACTACTGGCACTTCCGCCTGGATGCCGACACCTCCATGAAGATGGAGGCGCTGACCGCCTTCATGAAGGAGCAGCCGGACATCAAGAAGGTCTACCTGATCAACCAGAACTACTCGCACGGCCAGCAGGTCGCCAAGTTCGCCAAGGCCAACCTTGCATCCAAGCGCCCCGACATCCAGATCGTCGGCGAAGACCTGCACCCGCTGGCCCAGGTGCGCGACTTCGCGCCCTACATCGCCAAGATCAAGCAGTCGGGTGCCGACACCGTGATCACCGGCAACTGGGGCTCAGACCTTTCGCTGCTGGTCAAGGCCGCCAACGAGGCGGGCCTGAACAACGTCAAGTTCTACACCTACTACGCCGGCGTCACCGGCACGCCGACCGCACTGGGCGCGGGCTCGGCCGGGCGCGTCTACATGGTGGCCTACAACCACCTCAACATGGGCGGCGAGATCCAGCAGATCCAGGCCGAGTACAAAAAGAAGTTCAGCGACGACTTCTACACCGGTGCGATCTACCACGCCTTCACCATCCTGACCGAAGCCATGGCGCAGACCAAGTCGACCGAGCCGGCCGTGGTGGCCAAGGCCATGGAAGGCCTGCGCTTCAAGAGCTTTAACGGCGACGTCGAGATGCGCAAGACCGACCACCAGCTGCAGCAGGGCCTTTACATCGACAAATGGGAAAAAGCCGGCGGCAAATACCCCTACGATGCCGAGAACACAGGCTACACCTTTGTGCCGGTCAAATACTATGAGCCCTATGTGGCCAGCACGCCCACCTCGTGCCAGATGAAGCGCCCGGGATGACACCGGCGTCCCGCTGACGGACCCAGGCCCGATCCGAGTTCGGGCCTTTTTTTCATCCGGTTTTTATTGCAACAGGCGCTTATCGATGAATCTGGAATCCTTCACCATCGCGATGCTCAACGGCCTCAGCTACGGCTTGCTGCTGTTCATGCTCAGCTCTGGCCTGACGCTGATCTTCAGCATGATGGGGGTGCTCAATTTCGCGCACGCTTCCTTCTACATGGTCGGCGCCTATATCGCCTACAGCACCTCGCAGGTCATAGGCTTTTGGTGGTCGCTGCTGGTGGCGCCGCTGCTGGTATTCGCCATGGGCGCGGCTTTCGAGCGCTTTTGCCTGCGCAAGGTGCACAAGTTCGGCCATGTGCCCGAGCTGCTGGTCACCTTCGGGCTGTCCTACCTGCTGCTGGAGCTGGTGCAGCTCGTGTGGGGCCGCTCGGCCGTCAACTACGTGCTGCCCGAAGGCCTGCAGGGCCCGCTGTTCACGGTGTTCGGCACCAACTTCCCGAAATCGCGCGCCTTCATCATGTTCATCTCGCTGGCCATGCTGGCCGGCATCTGGCTGCTGCTCACGCGCACCCGCATAGGCCTGGTGATCCAGGCCGCGCTGACCCATCCTGAAACGGTGGAGGCGCTCGGCCACAACGTGCCGCGTGTCTTCATGCTGGTCTTCGGCGGCGGCGCGGCGCTGGCGGGCCTGGCCGGCGTCATAGGCGGCAACACCTTCATCACCGAGCCCGCCATGGCCGGCTCGGTGGGTGCCATCATCTTTGTGGTCGTGGTGGTGGGCGGCATGGGCTCGCTGAGCGGCGCTTTCCTGGCCTCGCTGCTGATAGGCCTGATACAGACCTTCGCGGTGCAGATGGACCAGTCGCTGATGACGCTGCTGGCCAGGTTCAGCTACACCGTGACGCCCGAGACCTTCGGTTATCCGCTGCTCAAGCTCACGATCTCGCAGGTGGCGCCCATACTGCCATTCCTGTTCCTGGTGCTGATCCTGATCTTCAGGCCCAAGGGCCTGCTCGGTACGCGGGAAGGGTGAGGCAAAAGAAGAACATGTCGACCCCGTACTACCAATTCAAACCCTATAACGTCGGCCGCTGGCTGCTGTGGACGCTGTACGCGCTGCTGCTGATCATCGCGCCGCTGATGTTCAAGAGCAGCCTGGCGCTCACCATGCTGTCGCAGGCCGGCTACCTGGTCATCATCTGCCTGAGCTACAACATCCTGCTGGGGCAGGGCGGCATGCTCAGTTTCGGCCATGCGGTCTATGCCGGGCTGGGCTCCTTCCTGGCCGTGCATGCGATGAACCTGGCCGGCAAGGGCACGTTCTACATCCCGCTGTCGCTGATCCCGCTGGTGGGCGGCCTGTCGGGCCTGTTCTTCGCGGTGCTGCTCGGTTATGTCACCACCAAAAAGGCCGGCACCACCTTTGCCATGATCACGCTGGGCGTGGGCGAGCTGGTGTTTGCCATGTCGCTGATGTTCCCCGAGTTCTTCGGCGGGGAGGGCGGCATCACCACCAACCGGGCCTACGGCAAGCCGGTGTTCGGCATCAGTTTCGGCCCGCAGATCCAGGTCTACTACCTGATCGCGTTTTACTGCTTTGTCTGCACCGCCGCGATGTTCGCCTTCACGCGCACCCCGCTGGGCCGCATCCTGAACGCCGTGCGCGACAACCCCGAGCGCGTGGAGTTCATCGGCTACAACACCCAGCGCGTGCGCTACTACGCCTTCATCATCGCCGGCTTCTTCGCCGGCATAGGCGGCGGGCTGGCGGCCATCAACTCGGAAATCGTCACGGCCGAAGTCGTGAGCGGCGTGCGCTCGGGCAGCCTGCTGCTGTTCACCTTCCTGGGCGGGGCGACCTTTTTCTTCGGCCCCATCATCGGCGCCGGCTTGCTGGTGGTGGCGCTGATCCTGCTGTCGGAGCTGTCCATGGCCTGGCTGCTGTATGTGGGCCTGATCTTCCTGTTCATGGTGATGTATGCGCCCGGCGGCATCGCCAGCCTGATCATGATGAACCTGCGCGTGGCCGCCTTCGGCAAGCTCAGGGAGTTGTGGGTCGGTTACCTGGGCCTGGCCGTGACGGCCTTTACCGCGCTGGCCGGCGCGGCCGCCATGGTCGAGATGGTCTACCACCTGCAGCTCAACGCGGCCCTGGGCCCCGAGCTGGGATTCATGGGCGTGCGGCTCAACGCGACCAATCTCAACAGCTGGCTGGGCGCGGGTTTTGTGCTGGCCACTGGCCTTGGGCTGTTTGAACTCACGCGCCGGCAATTCCTCACGCAATGGGGCCAAATACAAGATGACATCGAAAAAGAAATCAAGCGGAGGGAGCTGTTGTGAGTGCCATCACCTGTTCGCTTGAACTGAAGGATTTGCGGAAAAACTTCGGCAAGACCGAGATCATCCGCGGCGCCAACCTGCAGGTGAAAGCCGGCGAGCGCGTCGCCATCATCGGCCCCAACGGCGCGGGCAAGTCCACGCTGTTCAACCTCATCAGCGGGCGCTTTGAGCCCACCAGCGGCGAAGTGTTGCTCAACGGCCAGCGCATTGACGGCAAGAAGCCGTTTGAGATCAACCGGCTGGGCCTGTCGCGCAGCTTCCAGATCACCAACATCTTCCCCAAGCTCAGCGTGTTCGAGAACCTGCGCTGCGGCGTGCTCTGGAGCCTGGGCTACAAATACACTTTCTTGCGCTTCCTGGCCGACCTGGACGACGCCAACCAGCGCGCCGAGGAGCTGATGGCCATGATCAAGCTCGATAAAAAGCGCGACGTGCTGGCCACCAACCTGACTTACGCCGAGCAGCGCGCGCTGGAAATCGGCATCACGATTGCCGGCGGTGCCAGCGTCATCCTGCTCGATGAACCCACGGCCGGCATGAGCCGCTCCGAGACCAGCCGCTTCATCAGCCTGATCAAGGAAGTCACCGTGGGCAAGACCCTGTTGACGGTGGAGCACGACATGGGCGTGGTCTTCGGCCTGGCCGACAAGATCGCGGTGGTGGTGTATGGCGAAATCATTGCCTATGACACGCCGGAAGCCGTGCGCGCCGACCAGCGCGTGCAGGAGGCTTATCTCGGCTCTTCCGTTGCAGATGCCCAGGCGGGAGGCCACTGATGCTGCATATACAAAACCTCCACGCCTTCTACGGCAAAAGCCATGTGCTGCACGGCGTGCATTTCGACGTGCAGCCCGGCCAGATCGTCGCCTTGCTGGGGCGCAACGGCTCGGGGCGCTCCACCACGGCCAAGGCCATCATGGGCCTGGTCGACTGCCAGGGCTCCATACTCTGGAAAAAGCAGGAGATTGTCGGCAAGAAGGCCTACCAGATCGCCCACCTGGGCATAGGTTATGTGCCCGAAAACCGCGACATCTTCCCCAAGCTCACGGTGCACCAGAACCTGCTGCTGGGCCAGAAGGGATCGGGCAAGGGCTCGCGCTGGTCGTTTGAAGACATGTACCAGATGTTCCCGCGGCTGCGCGAACGCCAGCACACCGAGGCCGGCGTGCTCTCGGGCGGCGAGCAGCAGATGCTGACCTTGTGCCGCACGCTGATGGGCGATCCCGACCTGATCATCATCGACGAGCCCACCGAGGGCCTGGCGCCCAAAATCGTCGAACTGGTGGGCCAGTACCTGCAAACGCTCAAGGCCAAGGGCATTTCGGTGCTGCTGATCGAGCAGAAGCTGACGATTGCCATGGCGATTTCCGACCGCGCGCTGGTCATGGGCCACGGCAGCATCGTGTTTGACGGCACGCCCGACAGCCTGCGGGCCGACGTCTACATCCGCAAAGAGTGGCTTGAGGTGTAAAAACCTGTGTGAATTGCCTCGGGCGTGTCACCGCAGGGACAAAAATAGACCAAACACCCCAACCCAGGCCTTGTGCCGTCACAAACGCCCCCTACAATAGAAAAAGAACGGTCGTACTTTTTTGGCGACCGCTGGTGTCGCCACCAGGGCTTGCAGGGCCGCAGCGCCAGCCGAGACAACTGAAAACCGAAACTCCCATCAAGGAAAGAAGCACCGCAATGACCACTCTTTACGAAGTCCACGGCCCCGTCGCGCTCATCACGCTGAGCAACCCGCCCGTCAATGGCCTGGGCCACGCCACGCGCCTGAGCCTGACCGACAACCTGGCAAAAGCCAATGCCGATGCGGCCGTCAAGGCCATCGTGATCACCGGCGCCGGCAAGGCCTTCTCGGGCGGCGCCGACATCAAGGAGTTCGGCACGCCCAAGGCGCTGACCGAACCCAACCTGCTCAGCGTGATCCGCGCCGTCGAGAATTCCGCCAAGCCCGTCGTGGCCGCCATCCATACCGTCTGCATGGGCGGTGGCCTGGAGCTGGCCCTGGGTTGCCATTACCGCATCGCCGCGCCCGGCACCAACATTGCCTTGCCTGAAGTCAAGCTGGGCCTGCTGCCCGGCGCCGGCGGCACGCAGCGCCTGCCGCGCGTGCTCGGCGTGGAGCCGGCCCTGAACATGATCGTGAGCGGCGAACCCGTCAAGAGCGAGCTGCTCGCGCAAATCCCCGGCCAGAAGCTGTTCGACAAGCTCGCTGCCTCGCCCGAATCGCTGGCCCAGGAAGCCCTGGCCTTCGCGCAGTCGATCTCCGATACCCGGCCGCTGCCGCTGGTGCGCGAGCTGCGCGCCAAGCACCCCAACGGCGACGCCTACTTCCAGTTCGCCCGCAACATGGTCAAGGGCATGTCCAAGAACTTCCCGGCGCCGCTCAAGTGCGTGGACGCCGTGGAAGCCGCCACCAAGAAGAAATTCGAAGAAGGCATGGCCCTGGAGCGCGAGTTCTTCATCAACCTGATGTGGACGCCCGAAAGCCGCGCGCTGCGCCATATCTTCATGGCCGAGCGCGCCGCCTCCAAGATTCCCGACGTGCCGGAAGACACGCCCAAGCGCGAGATCAACTCCGTTGCGGTGATAGGCGCGGGCACCATGGGCGGCGGCATTGCCATGAACTTCCTGAACGCCGGTATTCCGGTCAAGATCCTGGAGATGAAGCAGGAAGCCCTGGACAAGGGCCTGGGCATCATCCGCAAGAACTACGAAGCCCAGGTCAAAAAGGGCAAGCTCAAGCAGGACAAGTACGAGCAGCGCATGAGCCTGCTGAGCACCACGCTGAGCTACGACGACCTGAAAGACGCCGACATGGTGATCGAGGCCGTGTTCGAGGACATGGGCGTGAAGGAAAAAGTCTTCAAGGAACTGGACCGCGTGATGAAACCAGGCGCCATCCTGGCTTCCAACACCTCGACGCTGGACGTCAACCAGATCGCCGCCTTCACCAAACGCCCGCAGGACGTGGTGGGCATGCATTTCTTCAGCCCCGCCAACGTCATGAAGCTGCTTGAAGTGGTGCGCGGCGCCAAGACCGGCAAGGACGTGCTGGCCACCGTGATGGCGGTGGGCAAAAAAATCCGCAAGACGGCCGTGGTCTCCGGCGTGTGCGACGGCTTTATCGGCAACCGCATGATCGAGCAGTACGGCCGCCAGGGCGGTTTCCTGCTCGACGAAGGCTGCACGCCCGAGCAGGTCGACAAGGCCATCGAGAAATTCGGCTTCGCCATGGGCCCCTTCCGCATGGGCGACCTGGCCGGCAACGACATCGGCTGGGCCATACGCAAGCGCCGCTACACCGAAAAGCCCGACATGAAGTACAGCAAGACGGCCGACCTGCTCTGCGAAAAAGGCCGCTTCGGCCAGAAGACCGGTGCCGGCTGGTACGACTATGTGCCCGGCAAGCGCGACGCCATCCCGAACGCCGAAGTCGTCAAGATGATCGAGGACCACCGCAAGAGCCTGGGCATCACGCCGCGCAAGATTTCCGACGAGGAAATCGTGCAGCGCCTGGTGTTCTCGCTGGTCAACGAGGCCGCGCACATCCTGGAGGAGGGCATTGCCTCCAAGGCCAGCGACATCGACATGGTCTACATCATGGGCTACGGCTTCCCGGTCTACCGCGGCGGCCCCATGCTGTACGCCGACCAGCTGGGCCTGTTCAACGTGGTGCAAAGCATGAACCGCTTCGCCCAGAACCCGCTGGACGACGCCAAATTCTGGAAGCCCGCGCCCCTGCTGGCCAAACTCGCGGCTGAAGGCAAGACCTTCAACCCGACCGTCTGAACCCAGCGCACCGCACAGATCAACGCACCCAGATTCCGGAGAATTTCATGAGCTCAGCAGTCATTGTTTCCACCGCACGCACCCCCCTGGCCAAAAGCTGGAAGGGCTCTTTCAACATGACGCACGGCGCCACCCTGGGCGGCCACGCCGTCGAGCATGCGCTCAAACGCGCCGGCATCGAGGCCGGTGAAGTCGATGACGTGATCATGGGCTGCGCCACGCCCGAAGGCGCGACCGGCGCCAACATCGCGCGCCAGGTCGCGCTGCGCGCCGGCTGCCCCGTCACCGTCTCGGGCATGACGGTCAACCGTTTTTGCTCGTCGGGCCTGCAGACCATTGCCCTGGCGGCCCAGCGCGTGATCGCCGGCGAAGCCGACATCTATGTGGCCGGCGGCGTCGAAAGCATCTCCTGCGTGCAGCAGGAAATGAACACCCACATGCTGCAGGAAGCCTGGCTGGCCAAGAACAAGCCCGAGATTTACTGGAACATGCTGCAGACGGCCGAGCAGGTCGCCAAACGCTACAACATCTCGCGCGACCGCATGGACGAATACGGCGCGCTGAGCCAGCAAAAGGCCACGGCCGCGCAGGCCGCGGGCCTCTTTGAAGCCGAGATCGCCCCCATCACCGTGACGGCCGGCGTGGCCGACAAGGTCATGGGCCTGACGACCAAACAGGTCACCGTCAGCAAGGACGAAGGCATACGCGAAGGCACGACCAAGGAAGGCATCAGCGGCATCAAGCCGGCGATTCCCGGCGGCGTGATCGCGGCCGGCAATGCCAGCCAGTTCTCCGACGGCGGCGGCGCCGTGGTCGTCATGAGCGAAACCGTGGCGCAAAAGAAAGGCCTCAAGCCCCTGGGCCGCTTCCTCGGTTTTGCGGTCGCCGGCTGCGAACCCGACGAGATGGGCATAGGCCCGGTCTTCGCGATCCCCAAGGTGCTGGCCAAGCTGGGCCTGAAGATTGACGACATCGACCTCTGGGAGCTCAATGAAGCTTTTGCCGTGCAGGTGCTGTACTGCGCCGACAAGCTGGGCATTCCCATGGACAAGCTCAACGTCAACGGCGGCGCGATTGCCGTCGGCCACCCCTACGGCGTGACCGGCCAGCGCCTGACGGGCCACGCGCTGATCGAGGGTAAGCGCCGCGGCGCCAAGCGCGTCTGCGTGACCATGTGCATTGGCGGCGGCATGGGCGCGGCTGGCATTTACGAAGTCCTCTAAACCGGGCAAGCACCATGGATGAAACCCTGCTCCTTCAGAAAGGGCAGGTGTTTCCTGCCTTCCCGCCCGCCTGCCAGCCGGGGAGCCCGTCATGAGCCTCAGGCCCACGCTGGACTTCCTGCTGTACCAATGGCTGGATGCCGAGTCGCTGAACCAGCGCGAGCGCTTCGCCGACCATTCGCGCGAGACCTTTGACGCGGTCTTTGATACCTGCGAGCGCATCGCGCGCGAGAAATACGCGCCCTTCAACCGCGCGGTGGACACGCAGGAGCCGCATTTCGACGGCGAAAAAGTGATATTGCCGCAGGCCACGCATGATGCGCAGAAGGCCTATGCGGCTTCCGGCATGCTCAGCGCCGCGCAGGACTATGAAGTCGGCGGCATGCAGTTGCCCTATACCGTCGAGGCCGCGGCCAACGCCTTTTTTGCCATGGCCTCGGTCAGCATAGGCTCCGGCCTCTTGACCACCGGCAATGCCAACCTGCTGATGGTGCACGGCACCGAGCTGCAAAAAGAAGTCTTCGCGAAGAACGAATTCTCGGGCCGCTTCTCGGGCACCATGTGTTTGTCCGAGCCGCAGGCCGGCTCTTCGCTGAGCGACGTCACCACGCGCGCCGTGCCCGACGGCGAAGGGTTTGAGGCCGACCCGCTGGGCGCGCGCTACCGCCTCAAGGGCAACAAGATGTGGATCTCGGCCGGCGAGCATGAGCTGACTGACAACATCATCCACCTGGTGCTGGCCAAGATACCGGGGCCGGACGGCAAGCTGATCCCCGGCACGCGCGGCATCTCGCTGTTCATCGTGCCCAAGAAAATGGTCAATACCAGAGGCGAGCTCACCGGCGTGCGCAACGACGTGGCGCTGGCGGGCCTGAACCACAAGCTGGGCTGGCGCGGCACCACCAACACCTTGCTCAATTTCGGCGAAGGCAAATACCCGGTGGACGGCCAGGCCGGCGCCGTCGGCTACCTGGTGGGCAAGCCGCATGAAGGCCTGCGCTGCATGTTCCACATGATGAACGAGGCGCGCATAGGCGTGGGCACGGCCGCCACCATGCTGGGCATGGCGGGTTATTACGCCAGCCTGGACTACGCCAAAAACCGGCCGCAGGGCAGGCCGGTGGGTGTGGGCGGCAAGGACGCCTCCCAGCCGCAGATCCGCATCATCGAGCACGCCGACGTCAAGCGCATGCTGCTGGCGCAAAAAGCCTATTGCGAAGGCGCGCTGGCGCTGGAGCTCTACTGCGCGCGCCTGGTGGACGAAAACCATACCGCCGAAGCGCAGGCCGCCGACGACGCGCGCCTGCTGCTGGAGGTGCTGACGCCGATCGCCAAGAGCTGGCCCAGCGAATGGTGCCTGGAGGCCAATTCCCTGGCCATCCAGGTGCACGGCGGCTACGGCTACACGCGCGACTTCCCGGTGGAGCAGTACTGGCGCGACAACCGCCTGAACATGATCCACGAGGGCACACACGGCATCCAGGCCATGGACCTGCTGGGCCGCAAGGTGCTGATGGAAGGGGGCAGGGGCTTGCAACTGCTGGCCGCCCGCATCAATACCACGATTGAAAAAGCCATACAGCAGCCCGCGCTGGCGGTGCATGCCAACGCGCTGGGCAAGGCGCTCCAGCATGTGGGCAGCGCCACCAAGGCGGCCTGGGCCACGGGCGAACCCGGCGAGGCCCTGGCCAATGCGGTACCCTATATGCAGGCCTTCGGCCACACCGTGCTGGCGTGGCTGTGGATGGACGTGGCCCTGGCCAGTCTCTCATTGTCCGCGGATGCACCGCATGCGGGGCGAATGGGGGCCATGCGCTACTTTTATCATTACGAGTTACCCAAGATCGACGCCTGGCTCAAGGTGGTTGAAAACCGCGACCTGACCTGCGCCGAGCTGCCCGAGGAGGCTTTTTAATGGCATTTTTCAAACCGTCCGCCGACCCTGTGTCCAACAAGAACGTGGCGCGCCTGCAGGCCCTGATCTGGATACTGATCTACGGCGGGCTGCTGACCCTGGTGCTGGGCCTGTCGGTCCAGCGCACGGACGACGCCATAGGCTGGTCGCTGGTGGTCGTCGGCGGCCTTGTCGCGGCGGTGGGCTTTTTGCTGATCTACGTGCGCTCCCGCATCAACGTGGGGCCCTGAGCAGCGCCTGGACGGAAGTCGCCGCCACGACAGCAGGGACTGCAAGCGGCGCGATGTTGTGCCAATATGGCGAGGTCCGACCCAAGTGAAAACATCGCAGCCGCGGCTGCCTGACACCACCCTCATTTCAACACCATCATCCCCGCCCGGCACAAAGGGAGGGCGCATGAACAACACACACAGGAGACCCTCCATGACCCGTAGCATCCAGCAACTGTTTGACCTCAAAGGCAAGACCGCCCTCGTGACCGGCGGCTCGCGCGGCCTGGGCCTGCAACTGGCCCAGGCGCTGGGCGAGGCCGGCGCCAAGGTCATCCTGAGCTCGCGCAAGGCCGAAGACCTCATCGAGTCCGCCGCCGAACTCAAGGCCGCCGGCATAGACGTCGACTGGATCGCCGCCGACTGCTCGAAAGAAGAGGACATACGCGCGCTGGCCGACGAGGCCATCAAGCGCCTGGGCCATGTCGACATCCTGGTCAACAATGCCGGCGCCGCCTGGGGCGCGCCCGCCGAAGACCACCCGGTCGAAGCCTGGGACAAGGTCATGAACCTCAACATCCGCGGCTATTTCATCCTGAGCCAGCACATCGCCAAGCACAGCATGATCGCGCGCAAGTCCGGCCGCATCATCAACGTGGCCTCCATCGCCGGCCTGGGCGGCAACCCGCGCGAGATGACCACCGTGGCCTACAACACCTCCAAGGGCGCCGTCGTCAATTTCACGCGCGCGCTGGGCTGCGAATGGGGCAAGTACAACATCACCGTCAACGCCATCTGCCCGGGCTTTTTCCCGAGCAAGATGACCGTGGGCACCCTCAAGGCGCTGGGCGAGGAAAAACTCGCCTCGCACGCGCCGCTGGGCCGCCTGGGCGACGACGAGGACCTGAAGGGCCTGTGCGTGCTCTATGCCTCGGATGCCGGCAAACACATCACCGGCCAGTGGCTGGCCGTCGACGGCGGCGTATCAGTCGTAACGGGTGGTTAAGTAGAGATGGGTTGGGAAGAGCTGATGGACTTCGGCGCCGATATCCCTTTTGTCAGGCATCTGGGCTTTGAGCTGGAGCTGTTCACGGGCGGTGCCTCGGCCATAGGCTATACACCCCAAGCCGAGCACCTCAACTCTTTTGCCGTGACGCACGGCGGCGCCATCATGACGCTGCTGGACGTGACCATGGCCACGGCGGCGCGCAGTGTGCAAAAAGACATGGGCGTGGTCACCATTGAAATGAAGACCAGCTTCATGCGGCCGGCGCCCGGCGACGGCAGCCGGCTGACGGCCAAGGGCCGGCTCATGCACCGTAGCGCCACCATGGCGTTTACCGAAGCCACGCTATACGATGTGCTGGGCCAGGCCTGCGCGCATTCGACCGGTACCTTTAAATACGTCAAACGCAAGCCCGCTGCCGGCCAGGCGGACGCGCCCGGCGGCGCGATTTCCACCGATTGACGCCCCCCCGCCGCGGCCCGAACGCGGCACACGATTCACAGGAGACCCCCATGCCCATCAACCAGCAAATCCTTCTCGACAACCGTCCCACCGGCGAGGCCAGCGCAAGCAACTTCATGCTGGTCTCCAGCGACACGCCGCCCCTGCAGGACGGCCAGGTGCTGGTGCGCCACCACTACCTGAGCCTGGACCCGTATATGCGCGGCCGCATGAACGACTCCAAAAGTTATGCCGCGCCCCAGCCGCTGGGCCAGGTCATGATTGGCGGCACGGCCGGCGAGGTGGTCGAAAGCCGCTCGCCCAAGTTCCAGCCCGGCGACAAGGTCGTCGGCATGGGCGGCTGGCAGGAATACAGCGTGGTCAGCGCCGACCAGCCCGGCGCGCTGCGCAAGGTGGACACCACCCATGTGCCGCTGTCGCACTACCTGGGCGCGGTCGGCATGCCCGGCGTCACCGCCTGGTACGGCCTGGTCAAAATCATAGAACCCAAGGCCGGCCAGACCATGGTGGTCAGCGCCGCCACCGGCGCCGTGGGCAGCGCCTTTGCCGCGCTGTCCAAGGCGCGCGGCTGCCGCACGGTCGGTATCGCGGGCGGGCCCGACAAATGCAAATACGCGGTCGATGAACTCGGCTTTGACGCCTGCATCGACTACAAGCTGCACGCCGACGCGGCCTCGCTGTCCAAGGCCTTGCGCGATGCCTGCCCCGACGGCATAGACGGCTATTTCGAGAACGTGGGCGGCATGGTGCTGGACGCCGTGCTGCCGCGCATGAACGCCTTCGGCCGCATCGCGCTGTGCGGCGTGATCGCCGGCTACGACGGCCGGCCCTTGCCGCTGGCCCACCCGGCGCTGATTCTGACCAGCCGCCTCAAGCTCGAAGGTTTTATCGTGGCCGAGCACATGGAAGTCTGGCCCGAAGCGCTCAAGGAACTCGGCACCCTGGTGGGCACCGGCAAGCTGCGCCCGCGTGAAAGCGTGGCGCAGGGCATTGAGTCGGCGCCTGAAGCGTTTCTGGGTCTTCTTAAAGGCAAAAACTTCGGCAAGCAGCTGGTCAAGCTCATTTAAGCCAAACCCCGCAGGAGGTTTGCCATGAACCCCACCCATGAAGTCTTCAACCAGCCCGCGCCGCTGTCGGACTACAACCTGCTGGCCAGCAACCGGCCGCTGCGCGATGCGCTGAAATTCAACGCGCCCGGCCTGGACAGCACGGAACTGGGCCAGCTGGGCGCCGCGCTGGGCAGCAGCGCCATGCAGACCCATGCGCGCCTGGCCAATGTGCACGGGCCGGTGCTGCACAGCCACGACCGCTTCGGGCGGCGTGTGGACCAGGTGGAGTTCCACCCAAGCTATCACGTGCTCATGAAGCTGGCGACGGGTGCGGGCCTGCATGGCACGCCCTGGACCGATGAGGCGGTGTCCCCGCATGTGCGGCGCGCCGCGGGCTTCATGCTCTTCACCGAGCTGGAGCCGTCGATCCTCTGCCCCATCTCCATGAGCTATGCGGCCACGCCCGCGCTGCGCGGCAACACGGCGATTTACGCCGATTGGGGCCCCAAGCTGGCCAGCCGCGCCTACGACGCCGAACTCAAGCCCTGGCAGGCCAAGGCCGGCCTCACCATGGGCATGGGCATGACCGAAAAGCAGGGTGGCTCCGACGTGCGGGCCAACACCACGCGGGCCGAGCCTTCGGGCCGCGACGGCTGGGGCGAGCGTTATGCCATTACCGGCCACAAATGGTTTTTTTCGGCGCCCATGTGCGACGCCTTCCTGGTGCTGGCCCAGACCCAAAGCGGCCTGAGCTGTTTTTTCTTGCCGCGCGTGCTGCCCGATGGCAGCCTCAACACCATCCGCATCCAGCGCCTGAAGGACAAACTCGGCAACAAGGCCAATGCCAGCTCCGAGGTGGAGTTTGAAGGCGCGCAGGCCTGGCTGGTCGGCGAGGAAGGCCGCGGCATTCCGCAGATTCTGGAAATGGGCACCATGACGCGGCTGGACTGCGCCCTGGGCACCAGCGGTTTGATGCGCCAGGCGCTGGCCCTGGCGCTGAACCATACCTCCCAGCGCAAGGCCTTCGGCAAGCTGCTGGTGGAGCAGCCCTTGATGCGCAATGTGCTGGCTGACCTGGCGCTTGAATCCGAAGCCGCCACGGCACTGGCGATTCGCCTGGCCCGGGCCTTCGACCGGCCGGGCGATGCCCACGAAGCCGCCATGGCGCGCCTCTTGACGCCGGTTGCCAAGTTCTGGATCTGCAAGCGCGGCAGCCACTTCGCGCAGGAGGCCATGGAATGCCTGGGCGGCAATGGTTATGTGGAGGAGGGCGGCGAGGGCATCATGGCCCGCGTCTACCGCGAGATGCCGCTCAACTCGATCTGGGAAGGCGCTGGCAACATCATGGCGCTGGACTTGCTGCGCGCCCTGCGCAAGGCCGATGCCGTGGCCGCGCTGGCGCAGGAGCTTGCCGCAGCCAAAGGCGCGCACCCGGCGCTGGACAAACTGGCCGCCGCCTTGCCCACGCGCATTGAAGACATGGCCAGTGAGGTCGAAGCGCGCCGCCTGGCGCAGGACGTGGCGCTCGCGGTGCAGGCCGCGCTGCTGCTGCAGACGGCACCCTCGGCCGTCTTCGGCGCTTTTTGTGATTCGCGCCTGGCCGGCAACTGGGGCCAGTCCTTCGGCACGCTGGGCGCCGGCACCGATTTCAACGCCATCATCGCGCGGGCCATGCCTCGTTAATCCCACAAAAAATCCCGGAGACACCCATGAGCGAGCTGATTCTTCACCACTACCCCACATCGCCCTTCGCCGAAAAAACGCGGCTGATGCTGGGCTACAAAAACCTGGCCTGGAAGTCCGTCATCATCCCGATGATCATGCCCAAGCCCGACGTGGTGGCGCTCACGGGCGGCTACCGCAAGACGCCCATACTGCAAATTGGCGCCGACATTTATTGCGACACCGCGCTGATCAGCGACGTGCTCGAGCACCTGCAGCCCACGCCTAGCCTTTACCCCGAGCCCAGCAAAGGCCTGGCGCGCACGCTGGCGCACTGGGCCGATAACACGCTGTTCTGGACCTCCATGGCCTACAACAGCCAGCCCAAGGGCATCGCGCAGATCTTCGAGAAAGCGCCGCCCGAAGCCGCGCGCGCCTTTGGCGAAGACCGCAAGGCCATGAGCTTTGGCATGCCGCGCCTGCGCGCCGGCGATGCCGCGGCGGCCTACAAGTCCTATCTGCGGCGCATCTCCGACATGCTGGACGACAGGCCCTTTCTGCTCGGCGAGGTGCCCTGCATCGCCGATTTTGCGATGTACCACCCGCTGTGGTTCACGCGGGTGCAGACCCCGGCGCTCGCCGGCATCCTCAAGCTCACGCCGGCCGTGCTGGACTGGATGGACCGCATGGCCGCCATAGGCCAGGGCAGTTCTGAAAAACTCAGCTCCGCCGACGCCATCGCGGTGGCCGCCGCCGCCACGCCCGCGCCGCTGCACGACGAGCTGTTCCAGGACGAGCACGGCATCCCGCTGGGCACCCTGGTGCAGGTCACCAGCGAAAGCTTCGGCCCCGAGCCCACCGAAGGCGAGCTGATTGCCGCCACGCGCATGCATTACACGCTGCGCCGCAGCGACCCGCGCGCCGGCACCGTGCACGTGCACTTCCCGCGCATAGGCTATTCATTGAAAGCAGCTACCCGCGCATGACCGGCATCATCACCTGGCGTTTCATCCCCTTCAAGGCGCTGACCACCCTGGAACTGTATGAATTGCTGCAGCTGCGCAGCGAAGTCTTTGTGCTGGAACAGGCCTGCGCTTTCCAGGACCTGGACGGCGCCGACACCGAGGCCATGCATTTGCTGGGTGTGCGGGACGGCCGCCTGGCCGCTTATGCGCGCTGTTTTGCCGCCGGCGTGAAATTCGCCGAGGCCAGCATAGGCCGCGTGGTCACCCATGCCTCGGCGCGCGGCGGCGGAACTGGCCATGTGCTGATGAAGGAGGCCGTTGACCGTCTGCAAGCGCACTGGGGCCCGCAAGCCATACGCATAGGGGCCCAGGCGCGGCTTGAAAAGTTTTACCAGCAGCACGGCTTTGTGCAGAACGGCGAACCCTATATCGAAGACGGCATACCGCACATCGAGATGCTGCGGGCGGCCTGACTGACCCGAATGACCTGAACTACCTGAGTTCCCTGGGTGACACGCGCAAGGGCGCGCCTCATGGACAATTTTCCTATTCAAGCTATCAAGGAAGACACGCAATGATCACGGACTTCAAAGGCAAAACCGCGGTGCTGACCGGCGCGGGCTCCGGCTTCGGCCTGGAATGCGCGCGCCTGGGCGCCAAACTCGGCATGAACCTTGTGCTGGTCGACGTGCAGCAGGACGCGCTGGACAAGGCCGAGGCCGAAATGAAGGCCGCCGGTGCCCAGGTGCTGTCCTTCAAGCTCGACGTCTCCAGCGCCGCGCAGATGGAGGCCATGGGCCAGGCCGTGTACGGGCGCTTCGGCGCGCCGCACTTCGTCTTCAACAACGCCGGCGTGGGCGCGGGCGGCCTGATCTGGGAAAACAGCCTCAAGGACTGGGAATGGGTGATGGGTGTCAACGTCATGGGCGTGGTGCACGGCGTGCGCATCTTCACGCCCATGATGCTCGAAGCCGCCGCCAAAGACCCGTCATGGCAGGGCCACATCGTCAACACCGCCAGCATGGCCGGCCTGTTGAATCCGCCCAACATGGGTGTCTACAACGTCAGCAAGCATGCCGTGGTGGCCCTCAGCGAAACCCTGTACCAGGACCTGGGCCTGGTGACCGACCAGGTCGGCGCCTCGGTGCTGTGCCCCTTCTTTGTGGCCACCGGCATAGGCATGAGCCACCGCAACCGCCCGGCAGATCTCGCCGCCGGCAAGCCCACCAAAAGCCAGATGATCCAGCAGGCCATGACCGGCAAGGCCGTGGGTTCCGGCAAGGTCACCGCGGCCGACGTGGCGCAGCTGGTGTTTGACGCCATCGCCAGCAACCAGTTCTACATCTACAGCCACCCCAAGGCCATTAACTCGGTGCAGACCCGGCTGGAAGACGTGCTGCAGGCACGCAACCCGACCGACCCGTTTGCCGACAAGCCCGAGATAGGCCAGCAGCTGAAGGCCGCCTTGCGCGGCGCCTGATGCGCCGCATCTGCCTGGCCCTGGCCGGCCTGTTGCTGGCCGGTTTGCCTTGGGCCGCCTGGGCCCAGCAGGCCACATGCCCTGACGGCAAAAAGGCCGACGGCATTGAGCGGGCAGGGGACAGCCGGCACTGCCTGGTCATACGCACGATTGCGCCCGCGCAGGCTTCGACCCGCACCACGCCCAAGGTGCTGGTCGTTTTCCTGCATGGCGACAACGGCGGGCGCACCGAACTGAAGGCCGACAGCGGCGCTGCCGCCATGCTCTCCGAAAAACTCCAGGCCGTCACAGTCGCGGTGCAGCGGCCCGGCTACCGCAGCGACCTGGGCACGTCCGACGGCCAGTCCAGCCCGGGCGACGACGACTACACGCCGCAGAACATCGAGATCGTGGCCAGCGCACTGCAAAACCTGCGCAGCCTCAATCCCAATAAAAAAATCCTGCTGGTCGGCCATTCAGGCGGCGCGGCCATGGCGGCGCTGCTGGCCGGCCGCTTCCCCGGCAGCGCTGATGCCTACCTGCTGGCCGCATGCCCTTGCGATGTGCCCGCGTGGCGGCAGTGGCGGGCCGGTTCGGCCGGCAAGAAAGGCGCCTGGACCAGCCTGTCGCCGCTGGCCGAAGCCGGCAAGCTGCCGCCGGGCACCCTGGTCAGCCTGGTGGTCGGCAACAAGGACGAAAACACCTTGCCCCTGTTCAGCGAAAGCTACACCCGGGCCTTGCAGGCGCGCGGCCTCAAGACCCGCGTGACCTATGCGATGAACGCCACCCATGTGTCGGTGCTGCGCTCGCCGGAATTCTTGATGCTGGCGGGGGAATTGGCGGAGACGCTGTCGAAATAGAGGGGCTGAGCTATTCTTGGCCTTTCGTTCACCAACGGCCGCCACCATGCTCAAACCCCTGACCTCATTTTTCGCCGCCGCGTTAATGGCCGCCAGCCTGTTGCTGGCCGGCTGCAACGACGCCCCCGAAGCGTCCGCACCCAAACCCGCGGCGGCCGCAGCTGTTTCGGTGGACGCCATCGCGGCCGAGGCCAAGGGTTTTATCGCCGGCTCGCAAATGAGCAAGCGCACCGTCTATGTGTTTTTTGACGCGCAGTGCCCGCACTGCGCCGTGCTGTGGGAGGCCGCCAAGCCTCTCAAGTCCCAGGCCAAGTTTGTCTGGATTCCCGTCGGCATCCTCAACGCCGCCAGCACCTCGCAAGGCGCCACCTTGCTGGCCGCCGGCGACCCGGTGGCCGCCATGGATGAACATGAAGCGTCCATGAAAGCAGGGCGGGGCGGCATCAGCGCTGCCAGCAGCATAGACCCGCAAAAAGACGCCGTTGCCAAAAACACGGCCCTGATGACCCGCATGGGTTTCAGCGGCATCCCCAGCATCGTCGGCATCCATGCCCAGACCGGCGCGGTGGTATCGCAGGAAGGCGCCTTGCCGACGGCCGCGCTGGCGGAGCTGCTGGGCTTGCAGGTGCCGGCGCAGTAAGCCGTATCAGTGCCAGCTGGCGGCCAGCACGGGCGCCAGCGCGGTTTGCTGCGCGACCGTCAAGGTCGTCTGGCCCATGGGCGGCGGTGCAAAGGCGGCCATGGCTTGCACCAGGTTTTGCACCTGCGTGTCCAGCAGCAGCTTGCCGTCGCCGGCTTTGATCTGCTCTACGTGGTAGGCATTGCCCATATACCAGTTCTCCACGATGGCCTTGTCACCCGTGCCGATGATGCTCACTTCCAGGTTGCCGCCGGCTTGGCGGAACCACAGTTGGCTGGCAATGATACCGGCCTGGAACTGCAGCACGTCAGTTTTACCGGCCGTAGTGTCATACCCCAGCACGGTATCCACGCCATAACCACGGCCCATGAGGAAAGTATCATTGCCCGCGCCGCCGACCACCATGTCCTTGCCCGCTTGGCCATCAAGCACATCATTGCCGTCACCTCCGTGCAGGAAGTTGGCCGCCGCATTGCCGGTCAGCATATTGGCCAGAGTATTGCCGCGGCCATCGATGGCTGCGCTACCGGCCAGCTTGAGGTTTTCAAGATTGGCTCCCAGCGTGTAGCTGACACTGGCCTGCACCGTGTCCATGCCGGCGTTCACCTCTTCAATCACCAGGTCACTGGCGTTGTCCACGACATAGCAGTCGTTACCCGCGGTTGGCCAGGCTTTTGTTAAATGAATGTCAAATACCCATGTGCTACTCATGGCAAGGTGAATCGCCCAGGCTGCAACCCACACCGCAGCCAAGGCAAATGAACTGCTTGGTGACCGGAGCTCTTCAACGGCCGCTACAAGCGTCATATATAGGGCAGGCATCGAAAGCGCGTAGGTAAACACCACGACAAAAAAACGCGGGATCACGTTAACTCCTCATCACAAAGATCAGATTACCGATAGAACGCGACGACTTTATGAAGTTGGCGGCTTGATTGAATTGGAACTTCGGTAAAGCGAAAGCGATGAAAGCAAAAGAGGATGCGTCCGAGCAATTCAGGCCGATTCATTTCGGCAACCCACTCAAAAACAAAGCGCGGAGCTTACAAGCCAAAGCGCGCAACTTCCGGGTGTCGCATCGTCCCCAGGCAACAATCGTGACTCCTTTGCCCGCAAAAAGACATTGGCCTAAGTCATTTGGTTTATCTGGCGCCTGATCGGAAGGGGTGCGACCGGCCTTTGTGTCCATGCGCAAGGAGAACCACAGACAACGAATACACAAGGACGATGCTTATCGTGTGGTTTTTCCAGGCAACAGCGAAACAGGCCGTTCTGCATGCGGGGCGATGGTCCCATTGCTTCCCAGGTTGCAGCGCCACGACCCGGCCAGCCACAGGGCCACCGTCTCCTCATGCGCGCACTGCAGCGCGCTGACGATGTCGTGGCCCTCGATGTTTTCGCATGGAGGCTCGTACGGCTCACGGCAGCAGAGATGCCAGAGGTTGTTGGCGTGGTAGATCTCACTCGGCAGCCCGGCCGGCAGCGGGCCGCCGCCCTTGGCCGCCTGCCCGTGCCGCCAATAAGTACCCGCCATGTTGGCCATGTGCGGCAAGCTTGGGTTGAATAAGGGTTCGCGCATTTTCTTGACTCCTTCACGGTTTCACGGTGTGGATGTCTTGCGGTCTGCTGTTTTTCAACGCAAGACGGTTGAACCGGTGCGGAGCTTATGCGCTGTGCCGGGCGCTTGCTGGGCTATCGCCACTTCTTTGTCCGCGGATGGACAAAGTTTGGCTATTTGGGTGATATTCACTTCTTTGCGGCCTGCGCCGCTGCACACCGGGCGTGCGCGCGCCGGCCCCGGGCGGTGGGCGAGGAGGTGCCCGGCCTTAGAACAGCACGCGGCTGCGTATTGTCCCAGGCACCTCGGCCAGCTTGGCCAGTGCCATGTCGGAATGCGCCGCGTCGATGTCGATCACCACATAGCCCACGGCCTCGTTCGTCTGCAGGTACTGCGAGGCGATGTTGATGCCGTTGCCAGCGAATACCTTGTTGATGTCCGAGAGCACGCCGGGCACGTTGCGGTGTATGTGCAGCAGGCGGTGTTTGCCGGGGTGGGCGGGCAGCGCGACTTCGGGGAAGTTGACGGAGGAGGTCGAGGTCCCGTTGTCGCTGTACTTCACGAGTTTTTCGGCGACTTCTATGCCAATGTTTTCCTGGGCTTCCATGGTGGAGCCGCCCACGTGCGGCGTGAGGATCACGTTGTCCAGGCCGCGCAGCGGTGACTCGAAGATGTCCTTGTTGCTGCGCGGCTCCACGGGGAAGACGTCGATCGCGGCGCCCAGCAGCTTCTTGTTTTTCAGCGCCTGGGCCAGCGGCTCGATCTCGACCACCGTGCCACGCGAGGCATTGATCAGCACGCCGCCGGGCTTGATGGCGGCGATTTCGGCCGCGCCCATCATCCACTGCGTGGCCTGGGTTTCAGGCACATGCAGGCTCACCACGTCGGACTGGGCCAGCAAGTCCTTGAGCTGGGCCACCTGGCGCGCATTGCCCAGGGGCAGCTTGGTGACCACGTCGAAGAACACCACATGCATGCCCAAAGCCTCGGCCAGCACCGAGAGCTGCGTGCCTATGGAGCCGTAACCGACGATGCCCAAAGTCTTGCCGCGGATTTCATACGCGTTCTCGGCCGACTTGAGCCAGCCGCCGCGGTGCGCCACCGCGCTTTTTTCGGGTACGCCGCGCAGCAGCAGGATCGCCTCGGCCAGCACCAGCTCGGCCACCGAGCGGGTGTTGGAGTAGGGCGCGTTAAACACCGCGATGCCGCGCTCGCGGGCCGCGACCAGGTCGACCTGGTTGGTGCCTATGCAAAAGCAGCCGACGGCGGCCAGCTTGCCGGCCTGGGCAAACACCTCGGCCGTGAGCTGGGTGCGCGAGCGTATGCCGACAAAATGCACGTCGGCGATCTTGGCCTTGAGCTCGTCGTCGGGCAGGGCGCCCGGCAGGCTTTCAATATTGGAGTAGCCCGCGGCCTTGAGAACCTCCACGGCGGAAGGGTGTATGCCTTCGAGCAGCAGGAATTTGATTTTGTGCTTGTCGACCGAGGTTTTGTTCATGGAGGCGGCGCGGTGCTGAGTAAAGGGCCACCCAGTATGACGCATGCCAAATACCCATGCAGGCGGGCGGTTGGTGCCGCCAGGCCCTTTGCCGCGGTCTCGGCCGGCGGCCCTGGCACTCAATGCCAGGCAGCCGCCAGTACTGGCGCAAGCGCCCTCTGGTAAGACGGCGGCAGTGTGGTCTGCCCCGCGGCCGGTGGCGCAAAGGCGGCCATGGCTTGCACCAGCTTGTCGACGTCGATGTGCTGCAGGGTCTTGCCGTCATGGATTCTCATCTGCTCCACATGGTGGCGGGTGCCCAAGTACCAATTCGTGATGGTCACCATGTCGTTGGTGCCGATGATGCGCACCTCCAGGTCGTTGGAGACCCGGCGCAGCCACAGCTGGCTGGCCTGAATGTCTCCTCTGAGGTGGTCATTGAATACCAGCTCATCCCGGCTGCCGGCGGTGGGGTCATCTTCTTCCACCACGTCCGCTCCATAGCCACGCCCAAACCAGTAAGAATCCCCACCAGCCCCACCGGCCAAAGTGTCGCGCCCATCCCCACCCATCAGGCCGTCGTCGCCGTCACCGCCAAGCAGCCTGTCGTCGCCGGCGTCGCCCCACAGGATGTCGTTGCCGTTATCGCCCTGCAGGAGATCGTTGCCGCCTCTGCCATACTGGTAGTCGTTGCCCTCCTGGCCGAAGATGCTGTCGTTGCCTTCTCCGCCATCAAGCAAGTCATTGCCTGCGTCCCCATTGAGCCGGTCATCGCCCGCCTGGCCATTCAAGGTATCGTTGCCGTCGCCGCCCGATGCCGTGTCGTTGCCGTTCTCGCCATTGATCGCGTCATCGCCCGCCTGGCCATAGAAGCTGTCGTTGCCATTGCCGCCCAGCAGGGTGTCATTGCCGGCTCCGCCGTCCAGGGCATCGTCGCCCTCATCGCCCTGCTGGTAGTCATTGCCGTTTTCGCCGTAAAGCTGGTCGTTGCCGGCCTGGCCGAACAGGCTGTCGTTGTTATCACCACCCCACAGGGTGTCGTTGCCCGCGTCGCCATTGAGCCGGTCATCGCCCGCCTGGCCGTTCAAGGTGTCGTTGCCGTCGCCGCCCGATGCCGTGTCGTTGCCGTCGTCGCCCTGCAGGAGGTCGTTGCCGCCTCCGCCATACTGGGCGTCGTTGCCCCCCTGGCCGAAGATGCTGTCGTTGCCTTCTCCGCCATCAAGCAAGTCGTTGCCCGCGTCGCCATTGAGCGTGTCGTTGCCCGCCAGTCCCCAGACGGTGTCCTTGCCGGCAAGTCCGGACACTGAGTCGTCGCCGTCGGTGCCCATCAGGCTGTCGTCGCCGTCCGTGCCCACCAGGCGGTTGACGGGCGCGCTGGCGATGCTGGCCGGGCTTTCCCGGGTGCCGCCGCCATCGGTATAACTGACGGCCAGGCGCACACTCCGGCCGGCAAGCTGGGGCGTGAGCGTGAGGCTGGCGGCCGTGGCCCCGGCGATGGCGCTCCAGGTGAGCCGATCCGCCGAAACCTGCCATTGGTAGCTCACAAGGCCCAGGCCGTCCACATCGGTCACCGTGCCGGTCAGGCTATTGCCTTGGCGTATTGTCGTTGTGCCCGTGATGGGGGCTGTGCCGCCCTGCAGCCTGAGCTCGACCTTGGGCGCGTCGTTGACGGCCGTGATATTGAAGCTCAGGGTGTTGGGCGCGGAGTCAAACAGGCCATCCTGGCTCTGGACCGAAAGCAGCATGCTGGCATACCCGCACCGCCATAAAGGATGTCGTTGCCCAGTGCGGCGAACACGCTGTCATCGCCACCGCCCCCTGAGAGCGTGTTGTCTAACGCATTCCCCGTCAGGCTGTCGTCGCCTGATCCGCCCACGGCGTTTTCAATCTTCGCGCCGAAGGCAATGGCGATGTTTTTGGTCATTCCCGCCGCGTCGCTGAAGGCGCCTTCGTTGAGGTCTATCCGTGACGCCGTGGTGTAGCCCGACAGATCCAGCGTATCGATGCCGCCGGCATCCCAGATGCACAGAACGGGTTTTGTGTTGACGCTAAAGTTGAAAATTCCAGCAATATCCCCCAGGCCCGAGGCATTAAAACCGTAAGTGGTGTTGCCTGTTCGGGTGCTCATGTTGGCGCCGTAGGCTTTATGCACTGCGGCGATGTCATGGAGTTGCGGCGTTTGGGGAAACTTGTTCCTGTAATCGGCGCCGCTGAGACTCGCGGCTGGGTATGACATGACCGCGTATTGATGGGTGTCTTCCGCATAGACACCAGAATAAACTTTGTTTGAATCGTTAGTCGTATGGGAAAGGCCAATGCCATGGCCAATTTCGTGAAGCAACACCATACCAGGGCCCCAGGGGAGGCCTAGGTGGGGTAGCGACGTACCACTGTCCCAGACGGTTTTTTTGATAAAGACCTTACTCTGCTTAGCAAAGTGGTCCCCTCTATCTTGTGGATCAGCAGGATTAGGCCACTCAGTGATTCCGTCCCAGGCCTCATCACAGTCGCTAGTTGCGAAATAGATGCACTTGACCCCGCTACCGGGATCTGGATCGGGAATCTCGTCCACCAAGTTGAAGCGCACGTTCGCGACATCAGCCCAAAGCCTGAGCGCCAACTGCGTTTGACGCTTTTGCTCCTCCGTAAACGGGATACCCATTAGATATCGCTCGTCCTCGTCGTGGCGACTAGCCAGTGTCTCCAGCTCCGACTGTGAATAGAAATGGTAGGTGTAGGTTACGGGCAAACCTCCGGCAGGGGTGGCCCACTCGCGTATGAAATTGTCTGCGGCTTGCTCGGAAGTCCAGTGGGGCAGAGGTGCTGGCATGGCGTGCGTCCTTGGGGTCTTGGTGGGCCGGGATAAGGTTTCACCCTGGCTCCCATTTGCCGCTCTTGTTCGCGGCATCCGCTGGCCCCGTCAGGAAAGCGAATCAGGTCACCATGGCTGTGTGAGTAAATAGTAGTCATGGCCGCATGGTGACCCGAGCGGAATTGTTTTCTTGCGGACAATTTTTGTGAACTTCTGGGCTATACCGCTATTCCAGCACCCGCCCCGTGGAGGGGTAGTTGCGCGACAGCACCTGTTCGTCGGTGAGGTCCTGGCCCTGCCAGATGGTGACTTCCGAAGCGCCGGCGCCCAGGGCCATCTCGTGCAGGGCCCTTATCTCTATCTGGGTGAAGCCGCCGGCCGGGTCACCCTGGGGATGGAAGACCACGCGGGGCGCGGCGGCGAGGGCGCTGCCCTTGGGCAGCTTCTTGATAAAGGCCTTGATCAACTGCTGGCCCAGCGTGAAGTCGGACACCAGGGTGCGCGGATGGCTGAAAGGGTTGAGCACCTGCGCCGACTTGCTGGATTTGTACAAGGCGGCTTCGTCGCCGGCGCCCAGCAGCTTGGGCTTGGGTCCGCGCGAGAGGGCGATCTCGGGCACTTCAGACACCAAGGCGCCGGTCTTGACGTTGCGCACCGTCAGGCGAAACGGCGACAGGCGTATGTACAACGGTGGCTGGAAAAGATCGAACATGGTGCGAAAAATCCCCGTGAAATTCAGCCTTCAGAAAAAACGGCTTTCAGCGCCGCCAGCAGCCTGGCGCCCGCCAGCTTGAGTCGCGTCTTCAGGCGGCGCGCCACACGCCAGGCCCAGGAAGCCCTGGCCTGCGCGATGAGCTTGTCTTTCCAGGCCTTCCAGGGCGTGTAGAGCCGCGCGAACCAGGCCATGCGCATCAGCGCCGGTTGCGTCAGCTGGAACAGGCGGGCCGCCATTGCCGTTCCCGCAATCTTCGCTGCAAGAATCAAGCCCAGCCCGATGGTGATATGGCCCTGGCCGAAGAGGTACAACGCCAGCAGTTTGACGGGAATCAGCGCCAGCACGGGCACGCCGAAGGCCAGCAGCGCGGCCCAGGGCGGCAGGCCGGTGATGAAGCGCTCCAGCCGGCCCCACCAGGGCAGCCGGCCCAGCGCCGCGAAGGCAGCGGCCAGCGGTTCCCAGCCCCATTCCTCGAACAGCAGGAACAGGGCCACCGGGGCCAGCAGCAGGCTTCGCAGGATTTTTTTGAGTCTGTTCACGCGGGCTTGGGCTCAGAAGGACGTGGGGTAAGCGCGGCTCCATCCCAGCAGCAGCGCACCGGCCGCCACAGCCCAGGCCAGGGTGGCGGCGGCCAGTGTCACGGTTAATGTGGTCCGCACGCTGAGCCAGTACACCGCCAGCAGGTAAGCCGCATAAGGAATCAGCGACCACAGGCCGAACAGCGCGGTGGCGCGCAAATCGGCGGCACTGCGTTCACTGCCCACCATGTAGTGCGCGATCAGCGCGAAAGTGGGGAACAGCGGCACCAGTCCGGCGATGACAAAGTTGCGCGAGCGGGACAGCAGGGCAATCAGCAGCACGGCCAGCGCGCCCAGCAGGCATTTGAGGAACAGCGAGATCATGCGAAAAAGAAAGAAGGGCGCGCGGGGCGGCAAGAAGGCATGCGGCAGAGTTTAGCGAAGGCCGGGCGCCGGGCTTCAGGCCTGCTTGCGCATGGCAAACACCCGCGCGTCCGACAGGTCCGGCACCACGGCAAAACCCAGGCGCTCGTAAATCGCCAGCGCCGGGTCGTTGTCGCGATAAACACGCAGCGTGAAGGCCGTGGCGCCGACGGCGCGCGCGGCCTCGGCCATCAGCAGTTCGCACAGCGTGGTGCCCAGGCCCTGGCCGCGCGCCGTGGGCGCCAGGATGATGCGGGCCAGGTGCGCCACGCCGGGGTCGCGCACCCAAAACTGCCCGAAACCCAGGGCCGGGGCCGCCGGGCCGCGGCTCATCACAAAGCTGTTGGCGCCGGGCTCGGCCAGCAACTTCGCGAGCCGTGCCGGCCTGAACGGATACTTCAGCTTGGGTCCGGCCCAGCGCAGGCAGGTGTCGGCGTCGCGGATCCAGCCGCCCAGTGCCAGGTAGTCGGTGGCCTCAGGCGCGCGCAAGCCGGGTGGCAGTGAAGAGGGCGAGGGCGCGGGCCGGGGATCCATTGCGCCATTGTGCGGCAAGCCCCAATTTTCCTAAACCGGGCATTGCAGGCTCACGGCTTGGAGGGTCTTGCCGGTTTTGGGGTCGAACACCACGAGGTTGACCTGGCGTTCATGGCCGGGGGTGGCGGCGATGCTGCGAAAGGCCAGCTTTTGCGGCGTCGCGCTTTGGCCGGGGTATTCACCCGCCTGGGCGTACTGGCGCACCACAAAGTCGTGCTTGAGAACGGCGCCGGCGTTTTCGCCGGCCTGCACCTTGGAGTTGTGGCCGTGTTCGGTGACGGTCCAGTAGGCCGCCCACGAAGGCGACAGCTGTCGCCCGGCCACCGGCGTCACCACGGCTTCGAACTGGTCGGCGCCCAGCTGCGTCAACACGATGGCCGCGCGCGCCGGCTCCTTGCCGCCGGGCGGCCTGGGGCCCCAGGCCGGCAGGTCCTTGCCGTTGAGCACGGCTTGCGGGGTGTAGACGCTGCGCAGGCCGTTGCGGGCGGCCACCTCGTGCTGGCGCCGGGTGTAGGCGGGTGCGGCAAAGCGGTCCACCCAGCCTATGTAGTCCCAGTAACCGACGTGGAAGGCCTGCACCACCATGCCCGAGCCCTTGAGCGAGGACAGCCATTTGTCGGCGGGCGGGCAGGAGCTGCAGCCTTCGGAGGTGTAGAGCTCCATCACCGGCGTGACCGCCGGCCCCGACGCGGCGCTGCAGGTGTTTTGCGCCGCAAACACGCCGCAGCTCAGCGGTAGCAAGGCAGCGGCGATCCAGGGTGAAGGGTTGGGCATGGGCGTCTCCAATGGCGTTGAAGCAGCGCCGCACCCGAAAAGGGCAGGCGGCTGCTGATGGCCGTTGGTCGCGCGGCGCCGGGCTTTCTTACAGCGCTACACCCTCATACCAGGGGCATGGTCAGGTGGTCTTTTTGCAGGCTGTTCATGCCGTTGCGCCGCTCAAGCTGGTCTTCCAGCTGGCCCACGTGGGCCGCCACGCTGTTGTCGATCTGCTCCAGCCGCGCCAGCAGGGCTTGCTGCTGCTGGGCAAACCGTTCGGCCAGCACGGTGGCCGCGGCGGCCTCGCGGTGCTGGGCGGCCAGCGCCTGCACCTCCAGGTAGCTGCGCAGTTCGGTGAAACGCGAGGCCTCGGCCTTGTCGGCGAGTTCGCGCTGGGTGTTGAGTTCGCGCGCGTACTTGCGGGTTTCCAGCAGGTGGGTGCTTTGGATATAGAGCGTGCTGGCCAGGAAGACCACGGTGGCGATCACCAGCAGCAGCAGCATGAGCAGGCCCAGCGACACCTGCACGGTGGTAAAGCCCAGGCTCAGCATGCTCACGCGCGTGAACTCGTCAAGGTTGAGGGCAACCAAACCCGACAGCAGCAGGATGCCTACCACCAGCAATATCGTGCGGATTCGCATATCAGTCTCCCCTGGAATAAATGTAAGAAATTGCTTTTCAGCCCGGCTCAATTATTGGGAGCGGGCCCCGGGTTTGCCTGTGGGACAATGCCGACCCTTGGCGTCAGTTTCCGGGTTCGCGAGTCCCGCGCCTGCGGCCGCCCGATCCCGTTTCATCCGTTCATCCGTTTCACCCTCTTTAGCCTTTCCAGCCACTTTTTTCCGATATGCAAAAAATCATCCGCCAGATCGCGGCAGAAATCAAAGTCCAGGAACACCAGATCAAGGCAGCCGTGGAGCTGCTGGACGGCGGCGCCACCGTTCCCTTTATCGCGCGCTACCGCAAGGAGGCCACCGGCGGGCTCGACGACATCCAGCTGCGCGAACTTGAATACCGGCTCGGTTACCTGCGCGAGCTCGAAGAGCGCCGCGAGGCCGTGCTCAAAAGCATCGAGGAGCAGGGCAAACTCACACCCGAGTTGCGCGCGGCCATTGAATTTTCCGCCACCAAGCAGGACCTGGAAGACCTGTACCTGCCCTTCAAGCCCAAGCGCCGCACCAAGGGCCAGATCGCGCGCGAAGCCGGCATAGAGCCGCTGGCCGACAAGCTGTTCGCCGACCCCTCCCTGGTACCGGCCGACGAGGCCGCGGCCTTTGTGAAGGCCGAGAAAAACGAAAGCGGCGACGACTTCACCACGGTGCAGGCGGTGCTGGACGGCGTGCGCGACATCCTTTCCGAGCGCTGGGCCGAGGATGCCGGACTGGTGCAGTCGCTGCGCAACTGGCTGTGGAGCGAAGGCTTGTTCAGCTCCAAGCTGGTGGCCGGCAAGGACGAGAACAACGCCGACAACAGCAAATTCCGCGACTACTTCGAGTACGACGAGCCGATAGGCCGCGTGCCTTCGCACCGCGCGCTGGCGGTGTTCCGCGGCCGCGCGCTGGAGATCCTGGACGCCAAGCTGCTGCTGCCGGAACAAGCCGAGCCCGGCAAGCCCAGCATCGCCGAAGGCAAGATCGCGCTGCACCTGGGCTGGAGCCACAAGGCGCGCCCGGCCGACGACCTGATCCGCAAGGCCGTGGCCTGGACCTGGCGCGTCAAGCTCAGCCTTTCGCTGGAGCGCGACCTGTTTACCCGCCTGCGTGAGGAGGCCGAAAAAGTCGCGATCAAGGTGTTTGCCGACAACCTGCGCGACCTGCTGCTGGCCGCGCCCGCCGGCCCGCGTGTGGTGATGGGCCTGGACCCGGGCATACGCACCGGCGTCAAGGTGGCGGTGGTCGACGCCACCGGCAAGCTGGTGGAAACCGCCACCGTCTACCCGCACGAGCCGCGCAAGGACTGGGACGGCTCGCTGCACACCCTGGCCAAGCTCTGCGAAAAACACGGCGTGAACCTGATCGCCATCGGCAACGGCACGGCCAGCCGCGAAACCGACAAACTCGCCGCCGACCTGATCAAGGGCATGGCCAAGGTCGAGCAGGTGATCGAAAAAGTCGTGGTCAGCGAGGCCGGCGCCTCGGTCTACTCGGCCAGCGAATTCGCCTCGCAGGAAATGCCCGACGTGGACGTGAGCCTGCGCGGCGCGGCCAGCATCGCGCGGCGCCTGCAAGACCCTTTGGCCGAACTCGTCAAGATAGACCCGAAGTCGATTGGCGTGGGCCAGTACCAGCACGACGTCAACCAGAGCGACCTGGCGCGCAGCCTGGACACCGTGGTCGAGGACTGCGTGAACAGCGTGGGCGTGGACCTCAACACCGCCAGCGTGCCGCTGCTGGCGCGCGTCTCGGGCCTGTCGCAAACCGTGGCCAAGTCGGTGGTGCGCTGGCGCGATGCCAACGGCGCTTTTGCCTCGCGCGCCGATTTGCTCAAGGTGACCGGCCTGGGCGCCAAGACCTTTGAGCAGAGCGCGGGCTTTTTGCGCCTGCGCGGCGGCAGCAACCCGCTGGACATGACCGGCGTGCACCCCGAAACCTATCCCGTGGTCGAAAAAATCATGGCCCACACCGGCAGGCCGGTGGCCGAGCTCATGGGCCGCGCCGAGATGCTCAAGACCCTGAAGCCCGAGCTGTTCGCGAATGAACAGTTCGGCGTGATCACCGTCAAGGACATCCTGACCGAACTCGAGAAACCCGGCCGCGACCCGCGCCCCGACTTCAAGGTGGCGCGCTTTAACGAGGGCGTGGAAGACATCAAGGACCTCAAGGAAGGCATGACGCTGGAAGGCACGGTCAGCAACGTCGCGGCCTTCGGCGCCTTTGTCGACATCGGCGTGCACCAGGACGGCCTCGTCCATGTGAGCCAGCTCGCCAACAAGTTCGTCAACGACGCGCGCGAAGTCGTCAAGACCGGCGACATCGTCAAGGTGCGCGTGACCGAGGTCGACGTGGCGCGCAAGCGCATAGGCCTGACTATGAAACTGGACGCCGCGCCGGCGCGCCGCGACGGCCCGCGCGACAACCGCTTTGAAAGCGCGCGGCCCGGCGGGCAGGGCCGCGGCGGCAACTACGGTGGCAATTACGGCGGCGGGCGCGGCGCGCCGCAACCGGCGGCCGCCACGGCCATGGAATCGGCCTTCAGCAAGCTGGCAGCGCTCAAGAAATAAGCGGGCAGGGCGCGGCCGTCCCGCAAAGGACAAGCGCGCCACCGGCTTGATGCTCCAATACGCCCGACACTCCACGCTCCATGAAAGCCCTACGCATCTACGCCGGCCCCAAGGCGCGCCGGCACATTGAACAAAACGGCCTGCAGGCCAGGGACATCGGCGTGGTGCCGGGCGCGGCCGGCGGCCCCAAGGGCCTGATCCTGGGCGCGCTGGATCGTTTTATCTTTGGCGAGTGGCTGGCGCAGACCGACCATCCCGTCCATTTGGTCGGCGCGTCGATAGGCGCCTGGCGCATGGCCACGGCCTGCCTGAAGGACCCGGCGGCCGGCTTCTCGCGGCTGGAAGACGACTACATCCACCAGCACTATGAATTGCAGCCCGGCCAGAAGCGCCCGACCGCGGACAGGGTGAGCGAGCAGTTCGGCGAGAGCCTCAAGGCCTTTTACGGCGGCCGCGTGCACGAAGTGCTGCAGCACCCGCGCTACAGGCTGCACATCGTGACCTCACGCGGGCGCCACATGCTGGGCCGCGAGCACAAAGTCGCCACGCCGTTGGGCTATTTAGGCGCCTTCCTGACCAACAGCCTGCACCGCAAGGCCATGGGCGCCTGGCTGGAGCGTGTGGTGTTTTCCACGCCCGGTGTGAAACTGCCTTTCGCCACCGGCGACTACCGCACGCGCCAGGTCGACCTCAGCGAAGACAACTTCCAGCCCGCGCTGCAAGCCAGCTGCTCGATTCCCTTTGTGCTGCGCTCGGTGCACAACGTGCCCGGCGGGCCGCCCGGCGCCTACTGGGATGGCGGCATCACCGACTACCACCTGCACCTGAACTACAGCGCCCCAGGCGCGGCGGGCGGTGCCGGCCTGGTGCTGTATCCGCACTTCCAGAAATCGGTGGTGCCCGGCTGGCTGGACAAAGGCCTCAAGTGGCGCCACAAGGCCACCCACTTCCTGGACAACATGGTGCTGCTGGCGCCCGACCCGGACTGGATCAAAACCCTGCCCAACGCCAAGCTGCCCGACCGCCAGGACTTTGTGCGCTACGGGCCGGATATGCAGGCCAGGGTGAAAGCCTGGAGCGCGGCCACCGCGGCCAGCGCGCAGCTGGCCGAGGAATGGCAGGCCTGGCTGGCGCGGCCCGACCTGGGGAAGCTGGGCGCGCTCTGACCGTTTAGAACATGTGCGCGATACCCGCGTACACCGATTTCGGGCTCTGGCCGACGGCCGACAGCGCCAGCCCCGGCGAGCTGCCGCCGCCGCCGCTGATGGTGTAGCCGGCATTGGCCTGGTTGCTGATTTTTGTCACGCCGCCGTAAATCGTGGTGCGCTTGGACAGCGGGTAGTCGTAGCGCACGCCAATGGCCTTGGAGTCCGAATTCGCCGTGGTCTTGTTTTTCAGCTGGCCGTAAGTGGCGATCAGCTTGCCGACGCCCACGGGCGCCGAGGCGCCGATCTGGTAGGCGTCGAGGGCGGGCGCGCCGGCCATGTCGCCGCGACGGCGCACAAAAATCGCCGAAGGCTTGATCACGCCGAAATCGTAGGACGCCGCCAGGACGGTGTACTTGTCGGTGTTGCCGACGATGTAAATGGTTTTTTCCGTCATGTAGCTCGCTTGCGCCGACAGCGTGCTGCTGCTGTAGCCGGCCGCGATGTTGAGCGTGTTGCCGGTGGACTTGGGCTGGCCGCCCGCGCCGTTTGATTCACCAAAGGCGTAGAACAGGTTGGCCTTGAAGCCGCCCCAGGTCGGCGTGGTGTACTGGATGGAATTGTCGCGGCGCGTGGTGGCGTCGGCCAGCGAGCCGCCGTTGATGCCCACGCCGGGGCCGGCGTAGTAATTCAGGGCGCCCGACATGGTGAAACCGGCCGGGTCAAACGCCGCCATGGTGCCGAAGTGCGGTGTGTACTGCCGGCCTATGTTGACGGCGCCGAAGTCGCCGCTCAGGCCCACCGTCGCCAGGCGCTGGAAGATATAGGCGGCGCCCGTCGGCACGGTGCTGGTCGGAACGGTGGCGGTGCCGGTGCTGGCGCCCGTGTCCATCAAAATGCCGGCTTCCAGGATGAAGTTCGCCTTCAGGCCGCTGCCCAGGTCTTCCGTGCCGCGAAAGCCGAAGCGCGAGCCCATGGCGCCGCCGCTGGAGACGCGCGTCACCGTGCCGTTGCCCGCGGAGGCCAGCTCGAGGTAGGAATCGAGCGCGCCATACACCGTGACGGAGCTCTGGGCTTGCACCGCGCAGCTGGCGGCCGACAGCACCGAAAGTGCGAACAATTGGGTCTTCATGATGTCTCCTGATGTTGTTGATCCGGCGTGCTTAGCGACCGGCGTCCGGCCGAGGCCATGCGCCCGCAACCCGCCAGCGTGGAAATCGTTAACCACAAGCCGAAGCGTAACGGGATTTTGGTTATAAATAATAAGTAAATAGACTCTTGCCAAGTCGCCCGTTTATGGTTATGAAACGTAACCATATTCGGTTGAAGGCCCCGGCCACGGCCGCTCTGGGCCACCCCTGGCCTGCAGGCCCACCACGGCCATTGCCCGCGGCACCGGCGCAAGAAAGCCGGAAATCGTTCAAACAATGCCCGCCAAAAGACAAAGCGCCTCCTTGTTTTTGTGGCGGCATGTCCATAATTCGCCGGCCTGAGACATAGCACCAAAGCATTGCATGGGTGGTAAACGTGCAGGCATCTTGAATAAAAAAGAACTCCTCCTGGTGCATCCCCCGCCCAAGCGCCCCGGCGCAACAGGGCGGTGAAAAAGCACCCCGACCCAGCACACCGTCACCCAAGGAAACGACATGGCTCAAACACTGGCAAGCAGCCTCGCAGCGCAAAACCCCTCGGCCAAGCCCCTCAAGAAGAAACCGGGCGAAGCGGATGAAACCTTTGACCCCACCGCACAGGCGTGGGGTGAGGAGCAAGTCTTTTTGGGGGGGGCTTTTGGCGCGCCCGGAAGCGGCGCCGGCTGGAATGCCGGGGCC
This sequence comes from Polaromonas sp. P1_A2, assembly GCF_056406895.1. Lineage (NCBI taxonomy): Bacteria > Pseudomonadati > Pseudomonadota > Betaproteobacteria > Burkholderiales > Comamonadaceae > Polaromonas > Polaromonas sp. P1_A2. The sequence goes on from NZ_JBFTZI010000002.1 coordinate 713,591, forward strand.
TCCGACGAAGGCTTGATGGTCGGGCTCGCTAGCGGGGGAGGGAGGACCATCATCGGTACCCCAGGCGATGACAACCTGGAAGGCACCGACTATAACGACCAGATATCCGGCCTGGGCGGCAACGATACCCTGGCGGGCTGGTGGGGGAACGACTACCTGGACGGTGGCGCGGGCCACGACTTCCTGGATGGCGGCTCCGGCCGTGACGTCCTTGAGGGGGGCGACGGCAATGACCGCCTGTGGGGCCACAACGACGATGACACCCTCAGGGGCGGCCTGGGCGAGGACACCGTCGACGGCGACAACGGGAACGACTACCTGGACGGTGGCACGGGCCAGGACTTCCTGAGTGGCGACTCCGGCCGTGACACCCTTGAGGGGGGTGACGGCGATGACATCCTGTGGGGCGGCGACCACGATGACATTCTGTGGGGTGGCCTGGGCAAGGACACCGTTAACGGCGACAACGGGAACGACCGGATAGTTCAGGCTATGGAGCGCGTACCTGAACGCCACCAACGGTACGCTGTCGGCCTTCGATCCCGTCAACAAACGCTGGACCTTGACGCCCACCGCCAACTACAACGGCCCTATCACCGTGGGTTATAGCGTCAGCGATGGCACGGCGATCACGTCGGCCACCCAGAGCTTTAACCTCATCCCGGTCAACGACTTGGTCACAGGTGGAATCAGCCTGATGAAGGGCAGCACGGTCGTGACCGCCGCTACCCTGGTGCAGCAGGGCGACACCCTGAGCGTCACTAGCACGCTGGCCGATGTGGACGGCCCAATCGTCGACATTGCCTATCAATGGCGAAGCTCGGCGGACGGCATCACCTGGAGCAACATTGTGGGGGCCAACGCGGCCAGCCTCCTGCTCGAGCCCAACCTGGCCGGCCGGAAGGTAAGCAGTGCCAACTCCTACATCTTGAGTGCGAACGTGGAGAGGCTCATCCTCACAGGGAGGGCAGGCGTTGGCTATGGCAATGAACTGGACAACATAATTCAGGGCAATGCGACGTCGTCCAATTACTTGCAAGGGTACGCGGGCAACGACGTCCTGTACGGCGGGGATGACAACGATGCCCTCATGGGCGGCTTGGGTAACGATCAGCTGCTGGGTGGAGGCAATAACGACAGGATGTATGGGGAAGATGGAAATGACACGATGGGTGGACAACGTGGCAGTGACCAGTTGTTCGGCGGTAATGGCTTTGACAAGCTGTTTGGTGATGAAGACAACGACACCCTCGGAGGTGGCATGGGTAACGACACGTTGTACGGCCAGGATGGTGATGACACTGGCTACGGCGATGAGGATGACGACAGCTTGTACGGCCAGGACGGTAACGACGTCTTGAACGGCGGAACGGGGAGGGACACGCTGGAGGGCGGGTATGGCAACGACACCCTCAATGGCGGCGAGGGAAACGATCAGCTGATGGGGGGAGACGGTCACGACGTCATGGACGGCGGAACCGGCGGGGACACGCTGGAGGGCGGGTATGGCAACGACACCCTCAATGGCGGCGAGGGAAACGATCAGCTGATGGGGGGAGACGGTTACGACGTCATGGACGGCGGAGCGGGCGGGGACACGTTTTATGGCGGTATCGGCAACGATACTTTTGTGGTGAACGATAACTCTGACCGGGTGATCGAATATGTCAACCAAGGCATCGACACGGTGCTAAGCTTTTTTTCGTATGCCTTGCCCGACAATGTGGAGAATCTCACCCTCATGACCAATTACGTGTACACCTCGGGCTACGGCAATGAATTGAATAACACATTGGTGGGCGATGAAAAGAGCAACGACTTGTGGGGCAATGGAGGCAACGACGTATTGGACGGTATGGCTGGTGACGACCAACTGGGTGGAGGGCCGGGTAACGATGTCTTCCGTCACTCCGAGTTAGGTCATGGAACCGACTGGATCCTCTCTGATAGCGGCGGTTCGGATACTCTGGTTTTTATGTGTGCGGAGGCTAGCCAGCTGCGGTTCAGCCATGGCGAAGGGACCTATCTGCAGATCGGCATCATCGGCGCGGCTGACATGGTGTTAGTGAGGGATTGGTTTACGGGCTGGCACCAGCTTTCGTCGATCGTTGACCGCAATGGCCGCGTTCTAAAGGACACCGATGTCGACAAACTGGTGCAGGCCATGGCCGCTTTCGCGCCGCCGGCCCCCGGGCAAACCACGCTGCCGCCGGCCTACCAGGCGGCACTCGCCCCCGTGATCGCGGCCAACTGGCATTGAGGCAGTTTGCCTCCGGGCAAACCGGAGAGCCCGAGGGCCTGGCCGAGATTCCCGGGCGGCATCATCCATCGCCCGGACCTCTTGGGGTTTCCCCAAGACAGCCGTGCGGCATGCCGCGATCTGCTTACAGCGAAGCCGCCAGCATGTCCTCATACTCCTGCGCCGTCGCGATGCGCGGGTTGGTCTTGTGGCAATGGTCGGCCAGCGCGCCGCTGATGATCTGCCCGAACTGTTCACGCTCAACCCCCATGGCCGCCAGCCCGGTGGGCAGGCCCAGCCGGGCGTTCATGTCGCGGATGGCTTCGGCAATATCGCCGCCCGAGGCCAGGCCCATGGCGCGGGCCATGCGGTCCAGGCGCCTGTCTTTTTGCACGGATTCGGCCCCGGCGTTAAAGCGCACCACGGCCGGCAGGAACATCGCGTTGAGCGTGCCGTGGTGCAGGCGCGGGTCCACGCCGCCCAGGCTGTGGCTTAAGGAATGCACGCAGCCCAGGCCTTTCTGGAAGGCCATGGCGCCTTGCATGGACGCACTCATCAAATTGAAGCGCGCCTCGCGGTCGCTGCCGTCGCGCGTGGCGCGCTCGATATGCGCCCAGCCGCGCTCCAGGCCGTCCAGCGCAATGCCGTCGGCCGGCGGGTTGAAGGCGGCCGACATATAGGTCTCCATGCAATGCGCGATGGCGTCCATGCCGGTGGCGGCCGTGAGTTTGGCGGGCAGGCCCAGCGTGAGTTCGGGGTCGCAGATGGCCGTTTTGGGCACCAGGTGCCAGGAATGGAAACCCAGCTTGCGGTGGTCGTCGACGATGATGATGGCGCCGCGCGCGACCTCGCTGCCGGTGCCGCTGGTGGTGGGCACGGCGATCAGCGGCGCGGCGCGCTCGGTGATTTTCAGTGAGCCGCCTTCTATGGTGGCGTAGGTGGTGAGCGGCCCTTCGTGCGTGGCGGCAATCGCCACACCCTTGGCGCAGTCGATGGCCGAGCCGCCGCCCACGGCGACCAGGCCGTCGCAGCCGCTGGCCTTGTAGAGTTCGGCGGCGGCGCGCACGGCGGCCTCGGTCGGGTTGGAAGGTGTCTGGTCGAAGACCGTGACCTTCATGCCGGGCAGGGCGTCCAGCGCTTTTTGCAAAATGCCGGCCGCCTTGACGCCGGGGTCGGTCACGATGAGCGGGCGTGTGATGCCCACGCGTTCGCATTCCTGCTTGAGCAGTTTCACGGCGCCGAACTCGAACTGGATCTGGGTGACGTAATAAATGAAGGCCATGCGGGCGGTCTTTCTGCGTTGTACGATGTGGAGCTATGCGGGTCTTTGCGCTGACTTTAATGGCTTTCAAGGCCTTTTGTCCCTTTTACCCCTTTTGCCAGAATCCCCCGCACGCCAACGCCTGTTCCCGTCACCTTGGCGATAGCGCCCGCGCTGCCGCCCCCAGCCTTCACTGATGCCGCCCAACCCGCAAACCCTGCTGACCCCCGCCATGCGCGATGTGCTGAGCCGCATCGCGCGCGCCAATCGCCCGGCCTTCCATACCCAAACACCGGACCAGGCCCGCGCTGCCTATGCGGCCGGTGCCGGTGTGCTCGAAATCCCCAAGCCCGCGCTGGCCCGGGTGGAGGATTTACAGATTCCCGCGCGCGACGGCGAAGGGCTGGGTGCGCGGCTGTATGCGCCGTCGGAGCAGGCGCTGCCGGTGCTGCTGTTTTTCCATGGCGGCGGCTTCACGGTGGGCAGTGTCGCCACGCATGACATCCTGTGCCGCCAGCTCAGCCTGCTGGCCGGCATTGCCGTGGTCTCGCTGGATTACCGGCTGGCGCCGGCGCACAAATTCCCGACGGCGGCCAACGATGCCTGGGATGCGCTGCAATGGCTGGCCGCCAACGGCGCTTCGCGGGGCCTGGATGCTTCGCGCATCGCCGTGGGCGGCGACAGTGCGGGCGGCACGCTGGCCGCCATGTGCGCGGTGCTGGCGCGCGACGCCGGCCTGCCGCTGGCCCTGCAGCTGCTGATTTACCCGGGCTGCACCGCCCACCAGGACACGGCTTCGCACAAGACATTCGCCGAGGGTTTTGTGCTCAGCGAAGCCGACATCACATGGTTCTTCAGCCAGTATGTGCGCGGCCCGGCGGATCGCGAGGACTGGCGTTTTGCGCCGCTCAATGCGCCCGACGTGGACGGCGTGGCACCGGCCTGGGTGGGCCTGGCCGAATGCGACCCGCTGGTCGACGAGGGCGTGATGTATGCCGACAAGCTGCGCGCGGCCGGCGTGGCGGTGGACCTGGAGATTTACCGCGGCGTGACGCATGAGTTCATCAAGATGGGCCGCATCATTCCCGAGGCCAGGCGCGCCCATGCCGATGCGGCGGCGGCGCTGCGCGGCGCCTTTGGGCTGGACGGATAAGGAGACGAAACGGATGAAACGACAGGACTTCCGCTTTTTCCACCGCCTGCGCGTGCGCTGGGCCGAGGTGGACATGCAAAAAATCGTGTTCAACGCGCACTACCTGATGTACTTCGACACAGCCATCACCGATTACTGGCGCGCGCTGGCCTTGCCCTATGAAGAGGCCATGGTGCATCTGGGCGGCGACCTTTATGTCAAGAAAGCCACGCTGGAATACCACGGCTCGGCGCGGTTTGACGAGCAGATCGACGTGGCGCTCAAGTGCGCGCGCATCGGCAATTCGTCGATGGCGTTTACGGGTGCGATCTTTCGCGGCGACCAGCTGCTGATCAGCTGCGAGCTGGTCTATGTGTTTGCCGACCCGGCCTCGCAGACCTCCAAACCGGTGCCCGAGGCCTTGCGCCGCGTGCTGACAGGCTATGAAGCCGGCGAAGCCATGCTGCAGCTCAAGACCGGCGGCTGGGCCGCGCTGGGCGCCGACGCCGGCAAGGTGCGCACGGCCGTGTTTGTGCAGGAGCAGGGCATTCCCATGGAGATGGAATGGGACGAGGCCGACAGCACGGCCCTGCATGCCGTGGCCTACAACGGCCTGGGGCAGGGCATCGCGACCGGGCGGCTGGTGCAGCAAGCGCAGGGCGTGGGCAAGATAGGCCGCATGGCGGTGCACCATGCGCTGCGCGGCTCACGCGTGGGCAGTGACATTTTGCGGGCGCTGATGGACGCGGCGCGCGAGCGCGGTGACCGCGAGGTGATGCTCTATGCCCAGCGCAGCGCAGAGGGCTTTTACCAGCGCCTGGGCTTTATGCCGCGCGGCGAGCCGTTTGAGGAAGTCGGCATCCCGCACATAGAGATGGTCAAGGCGCCTTGATGCTGAATTGCTCGCGGTGCACCGCTACGGCGGCCGGGCCTTCGCGGCCGTGGCTGCGCTCTTCCAGCTCGATGTTCCAGCCGCTGCGGGAAGCCGTTGCCAGCAGCACGGTGCTGCAGCGCGTGCCGTAGCCGCGCCCCGGTACCTCGACAAAGGCGCTGGAGAGGGCCTCCTCCAACTCGGGCGGTACACCGGTATGCGGAAGGTCCGCGGGCAAGGCGCGCTGCCGGTTGCCCAGCGCCGTCCATAACTTTTGCAGGCCCTCGGGGCCGTCGCCGCTTTGCAAGGCGGCCGCCAGCACGCGCTTGAGTTCCAGGGTTTTGGGCCAGGGCGTGTCCAGCCCGGCATTGGACAGGCCGTAGAGGCCGGGCGCCAGAGCCTGGGCATGCAAGGCCGGTGCGCCTTCATATTTGTTGGTGACCCAGGTCCAGGACTTTTGCCGCAAATCGCCCAGCACCAGGTTAAAGCCGCCAAAGGCCGCGCCTTTACCCTCCAGCGCCGCCACAAAATCCGCCGCGTCGCCGGCGCCTTCGAGCCAGCGCGTGACCAGCTCGCCGCGCGAGCGCGGCGCGGCCTCGGGCTGGGCCTGGCGCACATTGGTCAAAAAAGCAATGCGGCCGGCTGGCGTGATGCCCATCCAGGTGCCGCCGGCGCGCAGGTCGCGGCCCGAGATGATTTCCTGGCCGGAGGCGGTCTGCCAGCGCGCCAGCGGCAGGGTGGGCCGCTCCAGGAATTCATCGCGGTTGGCCGCGATCAGCAGCGGCCAGCGGTCGGAAGCGCCGACGGCGAATGCAACCAGGCACATAAAGGCTAGATGTCTTCGAGCAGCGCGTAGGGCAGGGGGAGCAGGGTCAGGGCTTCGCCCGAGGCGCTTCCCAAGGTGAGGCGGCCGTCCGCCGCATCAGCCGCCGCGGAGGTCTGCATGGAAACAATGGCGTCAAACCCGCCGGCCGGGTTGGGGGCGGCCGCGGCGACCAGGCCGCAGGGCTGGGAGGCATCGGAGGCATGGAACACTTCCTGGCCGACCGCAGGTGTTCCGGCGGTGTGGGCGACATAAGCACGCCGCTTGAGCGTGCCGCGGAACTGGCTGCGCGCCACGATTTCCTGGCCGGGGTAGCAGCCTTTCTTGAAGTTGACGCCGCCCACGGATTCATAGTTCAGCATCTGCGGCACAAAGGCCTCGAAGATGGGCTGGGTGATCATCGCAATGCCGGAGCGCACACCCAACCATTGCCAGTCGGCCAGGCTGATGGGTGAGCCCTGGGGCGCGGGCGAGCCGGCCGGCAGGCAGCACAGTGCGCGCGCCTGGCCGGCGCCGGGATGCAAAAACACCAGGCTGGTTTCGCCGATTTCGGCTTTTTCCCAGAGGGCGCCGGTGCGGCCCGCAAGCTGGGCCACGGCGGCACCGGCGACGCCGTACAAGGCGAATTCCGCGCTGGCATCGCTGAGTTTGGCCTTGGCGCGCAGCACAAACATGGACAGGCGCTTGAGTGTGGCGGGCAGGATGTCGCGGCTGCAGACCAAAAGCAGGTCCGCGCCGCGCCTGAAGACCACAAAGCTGGCCTGCATGCGGCCCTTGGCATTGCAAAAAGCCGCCAGGCGGGCTTCGTTGTTGGCCATCAGTGCCACGTCCTGCGTGAGCTGGCCCTGCAAAAAGGTGACGGCGTCGTCGCCCGTGACGCGGATGACGCCCAGGTGCGTCAGTTCGGTGGTGCCGGAAATCGGGTGGGCGGTGCTGGGCAGGGTCATGGGGGTCTTCACGGTCGGTGGGGAGATGGGCTGAATTATCATAGGCCTCGGCTTTTGCGTTCTGTACAGAAAAGGTAGCTGGGTTGTGCGTCGTGTCTTTACAAGTCTCTTGATACTGGTATTTGCCGGCGCCCTGCTGTTGTTCGGTGCGGGATTGTGGTGGCTGCACGAGCCGATTCCGCTGCGCCTGGCGCCCGGCAGCCAGGTGGTGGACCTGGAAATCGAGCCCGGCACGCCCGCCAGCGGTGTGGCCGAAACCATAGTCGCCAGCGGCGCCGATGTGCCGGCGGTTTTGCTCCATGCCTGGTTCCGTTTTTCGGGTCAGGGTCGGCTGATCAAGGCCGGCAGCTATGAACTGGCGCCCGGCACCACGCCGCAAAAGCTGCTCAGCATGCTGGTGCGCGGTGATCAAGCCCTCAAAAGCGTGACGCTGGTCGAAGGCTGGACCTTTACCCAGGTGCGCGCGGCCCTGCAAAAAGCCGAGCAACTGTCGCCCGACACGCTGAACCTGGCGCCCGAAGCCATCATGGAAAAACTGGGCAAACCCGGCGTGCACCCCGAGGGCCGCTTTTTCCCCGACACCTACACCTATGCCAAGGGCTCCAGCGACCTGGCCGTGCTCAAACGCGCGGCGCGCGCCATGGACAAGCGACTGGATGCCGCCTGGTCGCTGCGCAGCCCGGACACTCCGCTCAAAACCCCGGATGAGGCGCTGATCCTGGCCAGCATTGTCGAAAAAGAAACCGGCAAGCCCTCGGACCGGCCGCAGATAGGCGGTGTTTTCAGCAACCGGCTGCGCCTGGGCATGCTGCTGCAAACCGACCCGACGGTGATTTATGGCCTGGGCAGCAAGTTCGACGGCAACCTGCGCAAGCGCGACCTGCTGGCCGACACCCCTTACAACACCTACACCCGCGCCGGCCTGCCGCCCACGCCTATCGCCATGCCCGGCCGGGCCGCCTTGCTGGCCGCGGTGCAGCCGGCGCCCACCAAGGCCATTTACTTTGTGGCGCGCGGCGACGGCAGCAGCCAGTTCAGCAGCAGCCTGGACGAGCACAACCGTGCCGTCAACAAATATATAAGAGGCCAGTAGCCATGCATTCAAAGCATCCCGTGCATGGCCTCTTTATCAGCTTCGAAGGCATAGACGGCGCCGGCAAGTCCACGCACATCGCCGGCCTGGCCCAGGCTTTTAAAGATCAGGGCAGGGCGGTGACGCTGACGCGCGAGCCCGGCGGCACGCCGCTGGCCGAAAAGCTGCGCGCCATGGTGCTCAACGACGCCATGGATCCGCTGACCGAAGCGCTGCTGATCTTCGCGGCGCGGCGCGACCATATCGTCAATGTGATCGCCCCGGCGCTGCTGCGCGGCGAGGTGGTGCTGTGCGACCGTTTCACCGACGCCACCTTTGCCTACCAGGGCGCGGGCCGCGGCTTTGACCTGAAGCTGCTGGCCACGCTGGAGCAATGGGTGCAGTCCGACGAAGGCCTGCTGGGCGACCCGGCCGGCAACACACCCATGAAGCCCGGCGTGGAAAGCGTGATCGAGCCGCACCTGACGGTCTGGTTCGACCTGGTGCCCGAAGAAGCCGCTTTGCGCCTGGCCGGCGCGCGTGTGCCCGACAAGTTTGAAGCCCAGCCGCTGGAGTTTTTCCGCCGCGTGGCGCAGGGGTATGCCGACCGGCAGAAAAACCACCCCGAGCGTTTTGCCCGCATAGACGCCGCCAAAAGCCGCGACGAGGTCTGGCAGGCGGTGCGCCAGGTCTTTATGGCCAAGGGCTGGCTGCCATGAGCGACACCGACACCGTGGACGGCGCGGCCGTATCGAACAACCCGCCGCTGGCACCCTGGCTGCAAACCCAGCTGGAAAGCCTGCTGGTGCAGCGCGGCCACGCCTGGCTGCTCAGCGGGCCGTCCGGCCTGGGCCAGTTCGAGCTTGCGCTGGCGCTGGCCCGCGCCTGGCTTTGCGAAGAACCCACGCCGCAAGGCGCTTGCGGGCACTGCGGCAGCTGCCATGCGGTCGACGTGCACACCCATGCCGACCTTTGCATGCTGATGCCCGAGACCCTGTCGCTGGCGCTGGGCTGGCCGCTGGACGAAAAAACCCAGGACGAGCTCGACAGCAAGAAGCGCAAGCCCAGCAAGGAAATCAAGGTCGACGCCGCGCGTGAGGCCGTGTCCTTCACCCAGTTCACGCGTTCGCGCGGCACGACCAAGGTGGTGCTGGTGTTCCCGGCCGAGCGCATGAACAACGTGACGGCCAACACCTTGCTCAAGACGCTGGAAGAGCCGCCCGGGGCCGTCAAATTCATCCTGGCCACCGATGCGGCGCACCAGCTGCTGCCCACCATACGCAGCCGCTGCCTGGGCCACACCATGGTCTGGCCGGATTTTGAGCTCGCGCTGGGCTGGCTGCAGCAGGAAATCGACCAGGCGGGCGAGGGCGGCAGTGCCAAAAAAGCCGCGCCCGCGCCCAAGCCGGCCGACCTGCAAACCCTGCTGGTCGCCTCGGGCGGGCGCCCGGCCGACGCGCTGGCCTGGGCCCAGGATGCGCCGCCCGGCGAAGCGGCCCAGCACTGGCAGGCCCTGCCCAAGGCCATGGCGCGCGGCGACGTGAGCGCCCTGTCGGACTGGGCGCCGGCCCAGGCGGTGGACGCGCTGCAAAAGCTTTGCCACGATGTGCTGGCCGTGCGCATGGGCGCCGCGCCGCGGTTTTTCAGCGCCGCCGACCTGTCGGCCGCGGCCGGCAAGGCCGGCGCCGGGCTGTATGCGCTGGCCAGCTGGTCGCGCGAGCTGGCGGCCATCGCCCGCACTGTGGAGCATCCCTACAACCCGGGCCTGATGCTGGAGTCGCTGGTCAGCCGCGCCCGGCTGGCGCTCAATGCCAAATAAAAAGCCCGCCATTCATCCCGCAATTGCGGACACCGCCGCCTTCAAACCGATAAACTAGCGCCATGAGCACAACGCCCCCCGCCAGTTCCCCCGCAGCCGCCGGCGCCCGGCCCAGCGTCGTCCAGCTGGCCATCAAGGAAAAAGCGGCTTTGTACGCCGCCTACATCCCGCTGTTCAAGGAAGGCGGCGTCTTCATTCCCACCGCACGCGACTACAAGCTCGGCGACGACGTCTACGTGCTGCTGACGCTGCCCGAAGACACGCAGCGCTACCCGGTGGCCGGCAAGGTGGCCTGGGTCACGCCGGGCAGGGCGGCCGGCAACCGCACCCAGGGCGTGGGCGTGCGTTTCCCGTCCGACGAGAAATCCCGCCTGCTCAAGATCAAGATCGAGGAAATCCTGGGCGCGCACCTGGCCTCCGACCGGCCCACCCAGACGATTTAAGCGAAGCGGCGGCCGCGCCCCGCTTTCCATGCCTTTCGCCCCCTGTCCCTCTATATATAGTGGGATAGCGGCACCCATCCAGAGCCCTTGCGCCATGTTCACCGACTCCCACTGCCACCTAAGCTTTCCCGAGCTCCAGGCCCAGCTGCCGCAAATCCGCCAGGCCATGCAGGACGCCCAGGTCGACCGGGCGCTGTGCATTTGCACCACCCTGGAAGAGTTCGAGACCGTCCACGCCCTGGCCACAGGCTATGACAACTTCTGGGCCACCGTGGGTGTGCACCCCGACAACGAGGACGTGCGTGAACCCAGCCTGGACGACCTGCTGCAGCGCGCCGCGCTGCCCAAGGTGGTCGGCATAGGCGAAACCGGGCTGGACTATTACCGCCTGGGCGAGCGCACCGTGGCCGACATGGAATGGCAGCGCGAGCGCTTTCGGGTACACATACGCGCGGCCCGCCAGACGGCCAAGCCGCTGGTCATCCACACCCGCAGCGCGTCTGACGACACGATTGCCATCCTCAAGGAGGAGGGCGGCAGCGCGGGGCAGCCGGGCGCCGCCACCGGTGTTTTCCATTGCTTTACCGAAACCCTGGCCGTGGCCAGGGCGGCGCTGGACCTCGGCTTTTACATCTCGTTTTCCGGCATCCTGACCTTCAAGAATGCGGCCGATCTGCGCGAAGTGGCCCAATTCGTGCCACTGGACCGCATGCTGATAGAGACCGACAGCCCCTACCTGGCGCCCATGCCGTACCGCGGAAAAACCAACAACCCGTCTTACGTTCCCTTTGTGGCCAAGCAGATCGCCGAGCTGACGCAGCAACCGCTGCAAACCATCGCCGAGGCCACCAGCCGCAACTTCGAGCAGCTTTTCAGTGGGGTGAAGGCCTCATGAAAAACCTCATCCAATACTTTAAGAAGGCAATTTACCTTATTGTTATTGCTGGATTTTCTGCGGCGAATGCCGGCTCCTACGAAGATTTTTTCGCGGCCATACGGCAGGACAATCCCGCCGTCATCCAGAACCTGCTGCAGCGCGGTTTTGACCCCAACACCCTGAACCCGGCGGGCCTGACCGGCTTGTACCTGGCCTTGCGCGAGCCGTCGCCCAAGGTCGCCGAGGCGCTGATCGCCTGGCCCAAGACCGACGTCAACATCCTCAACAGCAAGGATGAAAGCGCCCTCATGCTGGCCGCGCTCAAGGATCACCAGGCCCTGGCCGAAAAGCTGATCAAAAGGGGCGCCGACGTCAACAAGACCGGCTGGGCGCCGCTGCACTATGCCGCCAGCAACGGCAACGTGGCCATCATCAGCCTGCTGCTGGAGAACAACGCCTATATCGACGCCGAGTCGCCCAACGGCACGACGCCGCTGATGATGGCCGCCATGTACGGCACGCCGGCGGCCGTCAAGCTGCTGCTGGAAGAAGGCGCCGATCCCCAGCTCAAGAACCAGCAAGGCCTGACCGCCTTGCAGTTCGCCGAGCAAGCGAATCGCCCGGACGCCGTCGAAGCCATCGCCGCGGCGATCCGGAAGAAGCGGCCGGCTGGGCAATGGTGATTGCATCCGTCTGATGCTTAGCCTGGTTTGAGAGTGGCGGCGGCTGTTTGCCTGGCTGCCTCATATCTTTTATATGTTCTACGATGTATATTATGTTAAGTGTTATTCGCGCATCGCTTTGGGCCTCAAAGACGGCCGTGTCTTTTGACAGGACGGCTAGCCTGATCGCTGTCTGCACGTTGCTCGTTGCCGGTTGCGCCGCTGATCGCCCTGCGCCAGTCAACACGCGCTGCGGTGATCTTCAGCTAAGCCAGAACGACCGTCTCGTAGAGTCCAACGGAGCGTCGGTCACGATCCGCCGCATGCCCTTCGCTGTGAGCTATGCCGGAAAGGCACAGGGCGTGTTCAGGCTGCACGCGGCCTCGCCGAATTCCTTGACCAACGTCTTGCGCGATGCGCCCAAGGATCTCTGGCTTGTGGATTCCAGAACGCTGGTGCGCGAGCCTGGCGATCTGCGCCTCGCCGGACATCTTCTGGAACACGGACGCTCGTCCAGCTACGATGCAGGCCCTGACATGAGCATGACTCGGCAACTCCGGCGTCCGGCAGGCTCGCCTTCGGACTCCCGCGCCGTTGGCCGCTTGGACTACAACGAAACGGCTGCTGGCGACGACCCCGGCAAGCGGCTGATGCGGGTGACCAAGCTGCACGGGCAGGCACTTCCCGGCTCGAAGTGGCCTGTGTTGCATCTGACTTCGCTGGTCAGCACGCCGGCGCCGGCCTCCTCCGCCCCAGCCTCTGCCCCGGAAGTGGTGAACTGGTCGGTCTGCACCGTGTTCTTCGAATAATTCACTCCTGCATGGCATCCCCGGGCTAAAACAGACAAATTGGACATTTTTAATTAAAATGGACAATTCAACGTGGAGCCCCAGATGGAGCAATTCCCCTCAAGCATCGCCAAGCAGCAATTTGGGCAGCTCATCAAAGCCGCGGGAATTGCGCCCGTGGCCATTGAAAAACACGGCAAGGTTGTAGCCTATGTCGTCTCACCCGAGAGATTTAACCAGGCGCAGCCTGACGATCCACAGCGTTCGGCGCGCCAGCTTGCCCGAGCGAATCAGGCCATGGTTGAAAAAGACCGGCTGAACAGGCACCACAGAATTGCGCTGGATCTGGTCACGCTGCCTGCCTCCCAGCGTGACCAGCTCATTCAGAACGCTAGAGCCGTGGTGGATCGCTGGAAAAAAGAACGGCTCTGCAGCACGGACTACATCCGGAAATGGGAGCAGATCTTGAGTTTGGATCCAGTCGCCATGGCAAGCACCATGGTTTCCGACGCCGATGGATGGGGTCCTTCGCTGCGGCAAAACTCGCCGTGGGTGGGAGTGCACGCATGAACCTGGACGCCCTGTTCGCGATGTTCAAAGAGGCCCGGATCTTGTCCGGCCACACCGACTTTGTCGTGATTGGCAGCCTTTCCATCCTGGGTTTGGAGCAGAGCTTCGAGATCCCCGAGGCCATGACCTTGTCCAACGACGTGGATTGCTTCACCCAGGCCGATCCCGGCCGCATCTTTGACATTGCGAAATCGTTGGGGGAAAACTCGGCCTATCACGAGAAGTCAGGCTATTTTCTCGACGCCGTCTCCCCTGATTTACCGGCATTGCCGGACGGCTGGCGTGACCGCCTCATCAAGGTTGAGCGCGACGGACTGAGGGCCTGGTTTCTGGATCCAAACGACGCCGCCCTTTCCAAATATGCCCGTGGTGAGCCCCGCGACCGTCGGTGGATTCAGGCGGGAATCCTTGCCGGAGTCGTGTCGATGCCGATCGTGAAGTCCCGGATCGGAAGTACAAGCTTTTTCGACACAGAGGAAGAGCAACGCGCTCGCGCGCTGGTTGAAGAGGATCGCGCCTGGTTCGAGTTCATCAAAGACGCCCGCTCGGAGGCGATGCGAGGGAATTTGAAGCCGCCGCAATAGTGCGCGAACGATCCATGTCGCTGCTCATCGCCGGCCGGCCTCCCCCGCGCTACAGCATCAGCTTGACCCCGAACGCCGCCATCAGCGCCGCACAAGCCCGGTCTATAGGCCGGCGCAGCGTCATATAGCCTTCGATCACGCGCGGCGTCGAGAACAGGCAGGCGGCCAGGCTGTACCAGAGCAGCGCGTCGAAAAGCACCAGCCCGACCGCCGCGGCGCGAAGCGGCCAGCCGGCGTCGGCCGGCACCAGCAGCACAAAGATGCTTCCGAAGTAAGCCAGCGACTTGGGGTTCAGCAGGCCGGTGGCCAGGCCGCGCAGCAGCGCCTGGCGCGCCGGCTGCGCGGCCCGTTCGGAGACGGCCACCGTGGGCTTGGGCCCCGCGTGCGAGCGCCACAGGCGCACGGCAATGTACAAAAGGTAGGCCGCGCCGGCGATACGGATCCCCGTCTGCAGCGAAGGCATGAGCTCAAAAACCGCCGTCAGGCCGGTGACCGCGATCAGCGCCCACATGGCGCCGGCGGCGGCCAGCCCCACGGCAATCAGCAAGGCACCGCGCCGGTCTCGCTCGGCGGCCGCATGCACGACCAGCAGGATGTTGGGGCCCGGGCTGACGATGGCCAGGCTGTCGATCAGGAACAGCGAGAGCAGGACGAGTGCGGTATCCATTTGGGCATCACCCTTTGTTTCAGGTTTTATTTCATGTTTCCGGCCCGCAGCATGGCATGCCATCTGGTACCTTTGAAGCTCCACAATTTGCTAATCCATAAGGGCCATAACAGGCATGGAATTTCATATCGACATGCCCGCGGCCGGCTCGCGGGAGCGCTTCGCCGCCCTGCACCGGCAGATCCGGGCGGCGATCATCGACGGGCGCCTGGCCGCGGGCGTGCGGCTGCCGACCACGCGCGAACTCGCGGACCGGCTGGGCGTGTCGCGCAACACCGTGCTGGCCGCGTATGACCACCTGGCGGCCGAAGGTTATCTGCTGCCGCGCCAGCGCGCCGGCACTTTTGTCGCGGCGACCCTGCCGCCGCGCGGCCACGCGGCGCCGCCGTCAAGCCCGGCCGGCCCGCCACGCGCCGACCTGCCCGACGCATGGCGGCGCGTGGCGCCCTGGTCCGCCGAAGCCATGCCGCCTGGGCCGCGTTTTGACTTCCGCGTGGGCCTGCCGGACCACTCGCAGTTTCCCTGGGCCGGCTGGCGGCGCCTCTGCGCCCGCGCCCAGCACGACTTCGCGCGCGCCCCCAGGGCCTACACCGACCCCGCCGGCGACCTCCAGCTGCGCGAAGCGATTGCCGGCCATGTGTCCTTGTCGCGTGCAGTGGCCTGCAGCGCCGATGACGTGGTCATCACCTCGGGCGCGCAGCATGCCTTCGCCCTGCTGGCCGACCTGCTGGTCACGCCGCAGGCCACGGTGGTGGCCGTCGAGGACCCGGGTTATGCGCCCTTGCACGCGGCCATGGCGTTTCGCGGCGCCCAGCTGCAGCGCGTGCCGCTCGACAAGGAAGGCCTGCGCGTGGACCGCCTGCCGCCAGAGGCCCGGGTGATCTGCGTGACGCCCTCGCACCAGTTCCCGGTCGGCACCGCAATGTCCTTGAACCGCCGCTCGCAGCTGCTGGAATTCGCGCGGCAACACCAGGCCGTCGTGATCGAAGACGACTATGACGGCGAGTTCCGCTACGGCGGGGGACCGCTGGACGCGCTGCATTCGCTGGACGACAACGGCCTGGTGTTTTATGTCGGTACTTTTTCGAAGGTGATGTTCCCTGCCCTGCGCGCCGGCTTTGTGGTGGCGCCGGCCTGGGCGCGGGAGCGGCTCGCGGCGGCGCTGCATGCCACGCAGGGCGCGCCGCCCTTGCTGACGCAATTGGCGCTGGCCGCCTTTATCCGCGAAGGGCATCTCGCACGGCATGTGCGGCGCATGCGCCGCGTCTATGCGGCGCGGCGTGACGCCCTGCTGCAGGCGATGGAGCAGCATGCGGAAGGGCTGCTGATACCGCTGCCGTCGGCCGCCGGGCTGCATGTGAGCGCGATGCTGGCGCCGCAGTTCGAGGCGTACAAGGTGGCGCGCGCGGCCGCCGAGGCGGGCATCGCGGTGGAAGCGCTGGACAGGTCCGGGCTTCGGCGGCTGCGCTACAACGGCCTGACTTTTGGGCTGGGCCTGATCGGCGACGGCGAGGTGACCACCGGGTTGCGGGCCCTGGTCAAGCTATTGGGCTAAGCCCGCCCTGCCCTGCGGCATGTCCGGCATGACGCCCACATAACGCCCGCGCGGCCGGATCACCTGGGCAACACCCAGCTGCTCCAGGCTGTGCGCCAGCAGGCCCACGCTGCGCGCGGTCGCGAACAGCGCGAAGGCCGCATCGGCCGGCAGCTGGTGGTGGGCGACCAGCGCGGCCAGGGCCACGTCGATATTGGGCTGCAGGCCGGTCAGCTGCGTGGCCTGTTCGATAAAGCGCGTGATCATTTTTGAAGGCTCAAACAAGGCCAGCAGCGCGGCCGCGCGCGGGTCGCCGTCCGGGTAGATGTGGTGGCCGAACCCCGGCAAGGCCAGGCCGGTCGACAGGTAATGGTCTATGGCCCTGTCTTCGCCGAGCCGCTCCACCTCGCCGAACAGGGCGTGGACACGGCCGGAGGCATCGCCGTGCAGCGGGCCCGAGAGGGTGGTCAATCCCGCCAGCAGGCAGGCCGGCAATGAGGCGCCTGTCGAGGCCGCAATGCGCGCGGCGAAAGCCGAGCCGGTGAGTTCGTGGTCGGCCAGCAAGACCATGGCCGTGCGCAGCAGTTCGGCCACCTCGGACGGCTGTTTCCAGCCTTGCGCGAGGCGCACATGCAGCGGCTTGCTCCCTTGCCGGGCGCCGAAGGCGTTGGCCACCAGGCCCACCAGGCGCTGCCCCTCGCCGTGCAGCACCCGCGTCAGGCGCCCGCGCGTCGAATGCCCTTCGGCCGCCAGGCCGGCCAGGGCGGTGAAGGCCAGGGCCCTGCCCGGCTTGCCCGGCGCTGCTTCAGGCGACGAAAAATCGACCGCCTGTTCGGCATTCCACAAGAGCTGCGCCACCTCCTCCAGGGTGGCGGAGGCCGCCAGGCCGATCACGTCCCGGCCCCGGTAATACGGGCGCCCGCGGAAAAAGGCTGTCAGCGCCGTCGGGATGCTGGGTTCCGCGCCGAACAGCGTGTTGGCGGCCACGGTCTCGTGCTTGCGGCCGGCCTGTTTGCGTTTGGCCAGGGCCGCCACGTCTTCTGCGCGGTACAGGCTGCGCCGCGTGTCGGCCGGGTCGGGTGCGACCTCGAGCTTGCCGCGGCTGACATAGGCGTAAATCGTCTGCGGCCGCACACCGAGAAGCTCGCAAGCCTCGTTCATTGAAATCCAGGAAGCCATGGTGATGGGAAGAATGAATTTATATTGATTTTATACATCAATATTGACGATCATATCAATTCATTCATACCATGCGCTTCACCTCGCCCCATGAACTGAACCCTCTCCATGAAACCCCGGATCCTCCAACTCAACCCCATCCTGATCCCCGCCATCAACGACAAGCTGGCTTCCCTTTACACCGTGCACAAGCTGTTTGAGCTGGCCGACCCGCAAGCCTGGCTGCGGGAGCATGGCGCGTCCATGGACGCAGCCATCACCGGCGGGCATACCGGCATTTCACGGGCCATGCTGGAGCAACTGCCCGGGCTCAAGGTGGTGGCCGTCAACGGCGTCGGCACCGACGCGGTCGACCTGGCCTACTGCCGGACCCGCGGCCTGCCCGTCACCGCGACCCTGGGCGCGCTGACCGAAGACGTTGCCGACCTGGCCATAGGCCTGCTGATCGCCACTTGCCGCAACCTGTGCGCGGGCGACCGCTTTGTGCGCGAAGGCCAATGGGAGCTGCGTCCCCAGCCCAGCGCCCTTCCGCTGGCCCGCCGCTTCAGCGGCATGCGCGTGGGCATTGTCGGCATGGGCCGGGTCGGGCGCGCCGTGGCGCAGCGGGCCGCGGCCTTTGCCTGCCCTGTCAGCTACACCGACCTGGCGCCCATCAACGGCGTTGCCCATCCGTATGTGCCTGACCTGCTGGCGCTGGCGCGCGGCTCCGATGCGCTGGTGCTCTGCGCCGCGGCCGACAAGGCTGAAGGCATCATCAATGCCGCCGTGCTGGACGCGCTGGGCCCGCGCGGCTTCCTGGTCAATATCGCGCGCGGCCGGCTGGTCAACGAGGCCGACCTGACTGAGGCCCTGGTCGCCGGCCGCATTGCCGGCGCGGGCCTGGATGTTTTTGTCGACGAACCGCGCGTGCCCCTGGCGCTGCGCCAATCCGACGCCGTGACGCTACAGGCCCACCGCGCCAGCGCCACCTGGGAAACCCGGACCGCCATGGGCGAGATGGTGCTGGACAGCATTGCCCAGGCCCTGGCGGGCCAGCGGCCGGCCATGAGCCTGACGACCTAGGGCCCCGCGTTCGCCTTTTGCAGACCGAACCTAAAAACAAATGATGGAGACAAAAAATGATCAGCAGACCTCTTGCCCTTGCCATGGCTTTCGCCGTGGCCGCCCTCGCCTGCACCGGCACTGGTGCGCAGACCTTTCCCACCCGGCCGGTCACGCTGGTGGTGCCCTTCCCGCCCGGCGGCGGCAGCGACACGGGCGGCCGCATCATTGCCGAGCAGCTGACCAAACGCTGGGGCCAGCCCGTGATCGTCGACAACAAGGGCGGCGCGGCCGGGCAGATAGGCGCCGACTTCGTGGCCAAGGCGCCGCGTGACGGCTACACCTTGCTGCTGGGCAATATCGGTACCCAGGCCATCAACCCCTCGCTGTATCCCAGACTGCCCTATGACCCGGACAGCGCCTTTGCCCCGGTGTCGCTGGTGGCCGAACTGCCGCTGGCCATGATGGTCAACCCGGCGGTGCCCGCGAAGACCGCCGCCGAATTCATTGCGCAGGCCAAGTCCCGGCCCGGCCAGCTGACCTACAGCAGCTCAGGCGCCGGCGGCGCGCCCCACCTTGCCGCCGAGATGTTCAAGGACCAGACCGGCACCTTCATCCTGCATGTGCCCTACCGCGGCGGCGGGCCGGCCATCGCCGACCTCATCGCAGGCCATGTGCAGCTGTCTTTTATGACCGTGCTGGAGGCCTCGGGCCACATCAAGGCCGGCAAACTTCGCGCCCTGGCCGTGACCGGCGACAAGCGCGTCGCCGCCCTGCCCGATGTGCCCACCCTCTCGGAAAGCGCGCTCCCGGGCTTTAACGCGATTTCATGGATAGGCCTGCTGGCGCCCGCGGGCACGCCGCCCGATCTGGTGGAGAAGATCGCCGCCGATGTGCGCGCCGTCATGGCCGATGAAGCGGTCAAGGCGCGTTTCGCCTCGCTGGGCGCCGTGCCGCGCACCACCTCGCCGCAGGAATTCTCCAAACTGATTGCAGCGGACAAAACCCGTTACGCCCAGATCATCCGCAGCCGCAAGATCACCACGCAATAAGGTGAGCGGGCCCGAACCACAAACAAGGAGACAAATAAACATGCAACGCACAACCCTCATCAGGGCCCTTGCCGTTTCGGCCTCGCTGGCTCTGGTCCCGGCCCTGGCCCTCGCCCAGGCCTACCCCACGCGCGCCATCAAGATCATCGTGCCCGCGCCGCCCGGCGGTGCCATAGACACCATTGCCCGGGTCGTCGGCGACAAGCTGGCGGCCTCCATGGGGCAGCCGGTGATCGTCGACAACCGGCCCGGCGCCTCCAACAACCTGGGCACCGAAGTCCTCGCCAAGTCCGCGCCCGACGGCTACACCATAGGCATCGTGGGCGGCAGCCACAACACCAACAAATTCCTGTTCAAAAACCTAGGCTGGGACCCCGAAAAAAGCTTTGAGCCCATTGTCTACACCCACGAGGTTCCGCTGGTGTTTGCCATGTACCCGCAGATTCCGGCCAGGACCCTGCCCGAGTTCGTGGCCTGGATGAAAGCCAACCCGGACCAGGCCAAGGTCGCCACCTCGGGCCGCGGCAGCGCCCAGGAAATGGCGGCCGAGATGTTCCGCATGGCCAGTGGCGCGCAGATGCTGCTGGTGCCCTACAAAGGTTCTTCGGCCGCCCACCCGGATTTGCTGGCGGGCCGCACCGCGCTGTACATAGACACCATCAGCGCCATCCAGTCGCAGGTCAAGGCCGGCAACGTCCGGGCGCTCGCCGTGTCGACACGCAAGCGTGCCATGTCGCTGCCGGACGTCCCGACGGCCGACGAGCAGGGACTCAAGGGCTATGACGCCAACACCAACGGCGGTTTTCTCGCGCCGGCCGGCACGCCGCCGGCCGTCGTCACCCGGCTCAACACTGAAATCAACGCGGCGCTCAAATTGCCCGACGTCAAAGCCAAGCTCGAGGCCGCCGGCATAGAGATACAGGGCGGCACACCCCAGGAATACGCCGCATTGATCAAGTCCGACCTCGCCAAATGGGCCAAGGTCGTCAAGGCCGCGAACATCCAGGCGGAGTGACCCCGGCCCGCTGAATCTCTCCCTGTTGTCTCTCCTGTCACTTTGGTGGTGACAACTTCATCCCGCATGAGAACTGCGGGATTTTTTTGCCTGCTCGTCAAAGCGCAAGCCCGGCCGTGTTTCGGGCGGGCGAGTTGGACAGAGGATCGGTGATTGGCCGCCTCCTCGGGTTGAACTGAGCTTCTCCGGACGAACTCGCTCGGGGTCAAGTGGCCGAGCGAGCCGTAAGGACGAGGATGGTTGTAATTGTCCAAGGCTTGTCGGCGCGGAGCCCGCGCCGACAAGCGGAAAATGCCGCTCTCTATAACTTGACCTTGTTGCCCTTGGCCGCGCGCTCGATCTCTTCTTGATGTGCTTTGACCGCGGCGACCAGCAATGCGCGCTCGTCAACCAGGCGCTGGCCTTCATAGGTTGCCACATGGATTTCCGAGGCAAGCGCGCCTGGGCCAGCCAGGATGTTTGCAGAGGTGGCCGTACCGCATTGTGGTTTCGGCGTGACACTCTCGATCGGAGACTGGGCACTAACGGCGCATTCCGTATTACCAACCGGCGCACCAGCTGCCGTATAGGTCCAGAGTAAGCTGTTCGGGCTGCCGCGGAAAGTCGGTTGGCCGTATTTTTGGATCAGGCTGTCGACAGCGGCCTGATGCAGCACGCCGTTGCCGACCTTCAGCACACGCGTGACAAACAATGCCTTTTTAGAGAGATGACCAAAGGTAACGACGATTTCGTCTTTGCATGGCCCATCAGGCACCGCTGAGCTGCAACCACGGATCTTGGCTATCGAGGCTGGGACGCCAGGCTGGGCCCTCCAGCTCGCCAGGTCGGCGATCTTCATCGTAGCGTCATGTGCCTTAAGCGCCGCGCGCGCCTCATCAGGTGACATGCCCAACTTGAGGCCGACGATGTCGGTGGCCTTGGCTTGGCCGAAAGACTGACCCGAGAGGCCCAATGTGGTGACTGCTACCACTATGGCGAGTAAAAACTTCTTGTTTTTCAAACTTGTAATCATGCTTCTCCCTTAGGTTCTCGATAAAAAAAACAGGCCTTGGGCAAACATTCCCTTTGGCCTGCGTTGCGACGGCGCGTCCCTGCCGCGCCGCGGGCCATCTTAGCGAGCGCCCCACAGCGGCCTGGAGAGGCACGCACATGAATTGCAACGAAGCGTTTCCGGGGCGGGATTTATTCCTGGAGAACGTGAAATAGTTGGCAGGGCCACGCGCGCTCGCAGGCGAGCTGCGTGATCGCTGTGGTGTGCTGATGAAGGCCGAGCGGGCTTTGCCTGCGGATGCAGGCCCGCCTTCACGGCGCCGCCGTAAAAATTTTTCATCCCCACCTCACGAAGTTAATCCGGCGCTGCCCGCATGGGGCTGCTCAGGGGGTCGGGGCGGCGGTGCCTGGGTCTGCGGGAATCTGCAGAATACGCTGGATGGTGCTTAACAGCTCCATGCTGGAGGTACGGGCCTTGAGCAGGACTGCCTCGGCCCGCTTATCTTCCGCCAGGTCCGTGTCGCTGGGCGAAAACACGATCACCGGCGGCCGCGGATCGAGCGCGTCAATGTCCTCGACCAGGTCCCAGCTTGACTCCTTGCCCGGCCCCAGGTCCAGCAGCACCAGGTCAAAGGGCTGCTCCCGCAGCAGGGCACGGGCTTCGTCCAGCGTGGCGGCAGATGTGAAGTTGGCGAAATCCTGGGCCACCGCGGCAACGATGCGCTGGATATCGAGATCGGCTTGCACATGCAGTATGCGCGGCTTGCCGGCCTGCATGCCGGCGACGGCCCGGCGTACGCTGAGGACCAGCAGATCTTCATCAATTGGCTTTTGCAGCCAATCCGAGACAGTGAGCGGTTTGTGGTTGAACTCCAGCCGCCCTTCCTCGGCCAGGGCCGAGACCACCACGACCGGCAGCTTGCGTGTGCTTTCGTTGTCGCGCAGCGCACTGATGAAGGCGATACCGTTCTGGCCGGGCAGCTTCAGGTCCACGGTCACGGCATCGTAGTTGTTCTGCGCAAGGCAGGCCAGAGCCTGTTCAGCGCTGTAGGCCATCTCGGCCTCAAATCCCGCCTTGGCCAGCATCATGCTGATGAGCCTGGCCACGTCGGGGTCGTCCTCGCAAATCAGGATGCGCGGCTGGAAGGCGTCAGCCTTGGCCCGGAACGGCTGCAGCAGCGGCACCTGGCTCTGCCATTCGGGCAGCTCGAAGAAAAAGGTCGTGCCCGTGCCCAGCGTGCTGCTAAAGCCTATGCGGCCGCCCATCTTCTCGATGAGCGCCTTGGAGATGTTGAGCCCGAGACCGGTCCCGCCTTTTTGCCGGGTGTCGGAAGAGTCCGCTTGCGAAAATTTCTGGAAGATGCGGCCGCGAAACTCCTCCGGAATACCGGGTCCGCTGTCCACTACTTCGACCCGTACACCCTGGGCCTCGCGCGACACCCGCACCTCCACGACCCCGCCCTGCGGCGTAAATTTCACGGCATTGGACAGCAGGTTGGTCAGCACCTGGATCATGCGGTCCCCGTCAATGCGCACCTGCAGCGGCGCATCGGGCGCCTGCAGCCGCAAGGTCGCGCCGTACTGGCCCGCGAATCCCTCGTTGGCGGCCAGCACCTGCTGGATCAGCGGCCTGAGGTCGATGACCTGCAGGTCCAGGCGCATCTTGCCGGATTCGATCTTCTCGCTGTCCAGCATGTCGTTGATCAGCCGGATCAGGCGCTCACAGTTGCTCTTGGCGATGCCCACCAGGTTCTTCACGGCCTCGGGCAACTCGCCGCCCACGCCGCCGAAGATCAACCCGAGCGAGCCGCGAATGGAGGTGAGCGGGGTTCTCAATTCGTGCGAGACCGTCGAAATGAATTCATTTTTCATGTTTTCGACCCTCTTGCGCTCTATCAGGTCGTAGGCAACGCAAAGAAAACCCGTCAGCGCAAGCTGCTCATCCCTCAGCGCTGTGACCGATACCATGACAGGCAAACGGCTGCCGTCCTTGCGGATATAAGTCCATTCCCGTTCGTCCGCCAAACCGCCGCGCGCCCTGGCAACGAGCGCTTCAAAACCGGCTTTGACCGGTTGTCCCAGTTCAAGGCTCAGCTGTTGCGCGCGCTCCGCCATTTCGGTTTCGTCGTGCAGCAAGTCGGGTGTTTGCCGGGCGAAGAGCTCGCTGGCTGAATAACCCAGCATGCGATGCGCCCCATTGTTGAACAGGCGGATCACTCCGTTGATATCCGTCGAGATGATGGAGAAATTGGCGCTGTCCAGGATTGCCTGCTGCAGTTCCGTGCTTTCCGACAGCTGGTGGTTCAGCGAGCGCTCGACCTCCCTGGAGCGTTTGTGCGCCACCAGCCAGAACAGCAGCGCCAGGACGAACGCGATGGACGTGGAGACTGCAACGATGAATCGCGCCTGTTCCGACTGCGCATTGTTGCTCGCGACCAGTTCCTGCATATGCGCGACCTGCTCGTCGGACAGCTGTTGTACCGCGGCCTGAAAGCTGTTCTGCGCATACATCAGTTCCTGCTCGATGATGCGGCTGACTTCGCGCTCGTCGCCGGCCTTTTTGGCCTGGAATGCGTCGGCGCGGATCTTCTGGTATTGCAGGCGCCGCTCGGTTGCCGCGGAAAAGGTTTCCACAATCGGGTCATCGTGCAGGGCCGTGTCCAGATTGCGCAGGATGCCGTTGACTTTTTTGACCGTTTCGTCGATCTCGGCGCGAACTTCCTTTTCCAGTACCGGGTCATTGGTTTTGAGCAAAAGCAGCGTCCGCAAGGTATTGGCCCGCGTCAGGCGGTGCCATTCCTTGATCTGCCGCTCCACCGTCAGTCCCGCGTCAACCGCCTCGTCGTTGACGCGCTCCAGCTTCATGATCCACCACACGCCCGTGATGGCGATCAACGCGGTGAATCCCAGCATGGAACCCAGGCCAACGAGGAGTTTTCCTTTGATGCCGCCGAATTGCCAATGTTTCATCGCAGTCTTTTCGTTCCGCATGCAATTTCGCCGCGTTCGTTATTGAAGAATTTCACGCCATGCGAGCCGCATCGCCCGCGTTGCCCGCAACGGCCATCGGCAAATGGCCCAGGCGATTGTGTACCTGCTGCAGGTAGTCCGACCGGAAACGGCGCAAGATGAAATCCCGGTAATCGCCCTGCTCCAGATCGTGCCAGGCGCGCCGCTTCGCTAACTCGGAATCTTCGCGGGAGCGCGCCATCATGCTGTCGCTGATCTCTGCCTGCGCATCCGTCATCAGTTCATAGCCATAAAGCGCCATGTAGTCGCGCGCCAAGGTCTCGATCACTTCGATTTCCTTCATCGAAAGCTGCGTTTTGAACTTGTCCGCGTTGGCGGCGATCGGCGCGAAACAATTCGAAGCCCAGAGCGCCGACATATGGGAGAGCTGCTGTGCCTCGTGCGAACGCGTGACATCCAGCATTTGCGGCAGGTACTCGATGCCGAAGAAGCGGCAGATCTTGCGCAGCGTGCTCTCCTGATCGGCAAGAAAGTCCTCATAGCGCACGGTAAGCACCCGTTCCGGATAACGCTCCGCCAGCGACAGCGCCACACGATACGCATCAACCCATGCCATCGCGTTCAGGGTGGCATCGAAGTCGTGGATGATGGCGCGGGTCATGGAGGCCACCTGCGCGCGCGGATCCCGCACGACATTCAGGAACAGCAGCTGCGGAAACAAACTCATCAGCTCGTCCGCGTAGTGCACGCTGTCCAGCGATTTATCCATGACGATTCTTGCGCCATGCAACTCCCCGGCGCGTAGCAGCAACTCCCAGACGACGCGATGCACGCTGCGCCTCTCGAGGCGTATCGCCTCGAATATCTGCCTCGGATCAAATACCACGTTGGGCCACTTGACCGGGCTTGCCGCCTGCAAACCCACCACGTCCACCACCATGCGGAAATACGCCCGGTCATCGGAAAGATCGCCATAGAGCGGCACCAGCGGCATGAAATCCACGATATGCAAGGGATAGGGCGAGTAAAAGTGCGGATTGAAGCTCAGGCGCAAGCGCAAGGCATGGCTGCCGCAGCGCCGCAGCGGGATCATCAGCACGGGCCGTGGGCGAGAGTGCGCAAGGGCGCCGGCATCCTTTGCTTCTGCTACCTCCATACGCCTGCTCCTGTTATTGCTTACCTTGAGTAAGCTGAAATATTCAGCGAAAAATGGCCAGAGAAACTTTCGACCCGTCGATCATGGGGCCCGCTTTGTGCTGCGGCTCATTTAAAGCAGCGCTGCGCAACAAGGTCGAGCAAAGTCTGGGTCGAATCTTTCAAAGGCAATGCGTCGGTGTCGAGCACCAAATCAGGTATGAGCGGCGTTTCGTAGGGAGACGAGATTCCGGTAAATTCCGCAAGCTGTCCGGCGCGCGCCCGCACATACAGCCCTTTCGGGTCGCGCTGTTCACAGACGGTTGCCAGCGTACTGACATGGACTTCAACAAATCGCGCATCGCCGATGATGGCTCGCGCCATTTTCCGGTCGTCCCGGAATGGCGAAATCAAGGCTGTGATCACGATCAATCCGGCTTCATTCATCATGTGCGCGACTTCGGCCGTGCGCCGAATATTTTCACGCCGGTCTGGCGCAGAGAATCCCAGGTCTTTGCTCAGCCCGTGGCGGAGGTTGTCCCCGTCCAGAACGAAGCAAGGGTGGGCGAGATCCAGCAGCATGGCTTCCAATGCGTACGCGAGTGTGGACTTTCCTGCACCGCTCAATCCGGTCAACCAGACTGTGGCCGGGGCGTGCCCGAGCAAGGCTTGCCTGCATTGCTCGGTGACCGTGCCGGCATGGTAGAAAACATCTGTGCCAGGCACGCTGCGGCCCTGTTCTGAAGGCTTTACGGCCGCTGCGGCAATGTCAGTCGCGGAGTCCTTCGCCACATCGAACATACGCATAGACGTTCTCATGCTGAGAGTTCCTCGCTTGAATACGTTCATCCGCCAATCTGGATATTGCGCAAGCGCAATATCGGCGGGTCAATATCAGACAGAAGCGCGCAAAGGTCACCAAAGGCAAAGCACAAGATACTCTGCGGGGACGATTAGTCAATACTACCTTCGTCTATATGGGCGTTATGGGAAATATTACCTTCGTGCTGAAGGCCAAGTTCCGATTCACGCGCCCATGTTCATTGCGAGCCCGGAGGCCGCGCCGCCGCGGCGTCACCCGCATAAAACATCCCGCCCGACCTGACAAAATTACCGCCGCCCAGGTGGTGGATGGTCTGCAGCTCGCGGTTGTCATCGCCAAAACGCCAGTGCCCCTGCTGGAACACACGCTCATCGGCGGCCGCGGCGACGACTTCCGCAAAACAGGTGTCGTAAGCGTCCTCGGTGTGCGGCTCGGGGATCAGCCGGCATTCCATCCAGGCCGCGCAGCCCTCTTCCAGCAAGGGAACGCCCAGGACAGGGCCGCTGCGGGCTTTCAGGCCGTAGTGGGCGAATTTGTCGATATCGCGGCCCGATTCGCTGCCCACCGCATGCGTCAAGGCGGCCAGGGTGCTGCCCGGGATGCAGATGCCGAAACCGCCGCTGGCCATGATGAGTTCGCGCGTATAGGTCTTCTTGTCGATCACCACGGAAATACGCGGCGGCACGAATTCCACCGGCATGGACCAGGCGGCCGCCATCACATTGCGCGCCTTGCCGTGCGCGCTGGTCACCAGCACCGTGGGGCCGTGGTTGATCAGCCGGCTCGCGTGCTGGAGCGCGACCTCCTTGAAATGGCTCATGTCACTTGGCAAACAGGTTGTCCAGGCTGGCAAAGGCCTTGAACTCGATGGCGTTGCCGGACGGGTCCAGGAAAAACATGGTGGCCTGCTCGCCCGGTTCGCCCTTGAAACGCACATAGGGCTCGATCACAAACTTGGTGCCGGCCGCCTTCAGGCGCGCCGCCAGCGCATCCCACTCGGGCAGGGACAAAATCGCGCCGAAATGGCGGACCGGAACGTTGTGGCCGTCCACTGCGCTGGTCTGGCGATGGCCGCATTCTTCGGGCGCCAGATGGGCCACGATCTGGTGGCCGTAGAAATTGAAGTCCACCCATTCATTGGAGCTGCGGCCTTCGGAGCAGCCCAGCAGCTCACCATAAAACTGGCGCGCCACGGCCAGGTCATGGACGGGGAATGCCAGGTGGAAAGGAGGCAGGACTTTGGCGGGTGCTGTGGTGTTGTGTGCGGTCATCGTGAGCCTTGGGAAATCATGAAGACCTTACTGTAGGGCGATTCATGGAGTTTGAAAAACGATATATATTCAAACTGAGAATCAATAATTTCGATGAATTAAGGCCCTCCCCGATGATCACCGAGCTGAAAACCCTGATCGCGGTCGTGCGCTACGGCGGCTTTTCCGCGGCCGGCGAGCAGATCGGCCTGACCCAGTCCGCCGTGAGCAGCCAGATCCAGCGGCTGGAGGAATCGCTGGGTTTTGCGCTGTTCGACCGCACGCGGCGTTCCGCCGTACTCAACGAAGCCGGCGCCAGGGTGCTCGCGCGCGCCGAAGACATCGTGGCGCTGTATGCCAGATTAGGCGATGCGGGCGGCGAAGAGGAACTCGCCGCCACCTTGCGCATAGGCGCCATTGCCTCGGTGCAGTCCTCGGTGTTGCCGCGCGCGCTGGCGGCGCTGCGCAAAGACCATCCCAGGCTGCTCGTCAACATCATCCCGGGTGTTTCGATGAAGCTGATGGACCAGCTCGACAGCGCCGAGATCGACGCGGCCGTCATGATCCGGCCGCCCTTCGGCATCCTGCCCGAGATGAGCTGGCAGCCCTTGATGCGCGAGCCCTTCAAGCTGCTGGCCCCCAAAGACAGCAAGGGCCGGGACTGGCGCATGCTGCTTGAAACCCAGCCCTTTTTGCGCTATGAGCGCACCTCTTTCGGCGGGCGCCTGGTAACGCGCTTCCTGCGCGACAACAAACTCAGCGTGCAGGATGCCATCGAACTTGACGAGATCGCGGGCCTCATGAAGCTGGTCGCCGAAGGCCTGGGGGTCGCGCTGGTGCCCATGGTTGACGCCTACCTGCCCTTGCCGCCGGGCGTGCGCGCGATTGACCTGGGCGACAAGACTTTTTACCGCGAGATCGGCATCCTGCGCAAAGGACTGGGTTCGCGGCAGCCGGTGGTCATGTCCCTGGAAAAACACCTGAGAGAGGCCATTCCGGCAGCCGGCGCCGGGTGATCCCATGCGCAATGGCGGATTGCCCGGGCCCCGCGGGAACCAGGTCACTTTTCAAATCGCCGCATCCGCATCGTCGATGCGTCCAGGCTGGCCATGAATCTGGCCGCGGCCGGTGCTTTCTCAAAGCTGGCCATGGAGGCGTTCGCGTCTGCGGCGGAACGCCAGTGCACGATCACCAGCCATTCACTGTCTTCACCCGCTGCGCTCTCGCGCGAGACAAAGCCGGGCTGTTTTGACACATGCTGCGCCTCGACCTCCTGGTCGACAAGCCTGAACTGCGCCGCCGTGACACCGGGCTTGAGTTTGAAGGTCACGACTTCGATGACCTTGGCCGCGGGTGCAGCAGCGCCGGCAGCACCGGCCTGCATCGCGAACGTGCAGGCCATGATGCCGCCATAAAGCCACTTCGAGATGTCCATTGAAGTTCTCCCTTGCCGAGATCAGAATTTGCCGTTCGCGTTCTTCCATTCGGCGCGCGGTGCAATGGTTTCTATGGTGTCCCAGTGTTCGGCGATCTTGCCGTTCTGCACACGGAACAGGTCGTAGAAGCTGCTCGGCTTCCCGGCAAAGCTGCCTTCGCTGGCTACCAGCACGAAATTGCCCTCGCCGAGCACGCGGTGGATGCGGTCGTACTTCATCGTGACGCCGGCCTTGGCCATGGCCTGCAGCGCCTGGCCGAGGCCGGACAGGCCGTCCGCGATCTGCGGGTTGTGCTGAACATAGTTGTCCCCGTCGTAATAAGCGGCAAGCTTGTCCATGCGGCCGTTGACGAGGATGTCCTCGACAAAGGACTTCACGAGCGCCTTGTTCGCGCCGGTCTTGTCCAGGTCCGTGGGCTGCGCAGGCCCGTCGACCATGGTGTGGCCGCTGGGGTTGGCCTTGGCCGGCGTTTCCTGCAGGTTGTCCCAGTGCTCGACGATCTTGCCGTCCTCGAAGCGGAAGATATCGAAGCCGATCTTCGGCCCGAAGAAGTTGTATTCGGTATGGGCAAAAACCAGGTCACCGTCCTGGAACACACGCACGGTGTTCGCCTTGGCCGAGCCCTTGGGCAGGGCCTGCAGCAGCGCCCCGAAGCCGGCCAGGCCGTCGGCGGCGGACAGGTTGTGCTGGATGTATTTGTTCGGGTTGATCACAGCCACTGGAGCGGCGTCGCCGGTTTCTATGGCTTTGAGCAAGGCGACGACTTGCTGTTTTTGCGGGCTCACGGATGGGCTCTCCTTGGATGCGTGAAGGGATGGCCTGCCAGCGCAGGCGGCAAGGCCGGTGATGGCCAATGCCGCTGCGGCCCAGCGAAACGCGCTAACGATGGTCATGGTGAAATCCTGGCAGGTGCTGATGGAAAAAGTCGGTGGTGGCCTGAGGCCTTGCCGGTTCGTCATGGGTGATTTTGTTCACCTTGGGTGCAGTCGAAAAGATTGAATCGCCCCAATTAATGGTCAAAACCAGGATTTCCCAGGAAATCCACCCTAGACTCCCAAGTCATGAAAGCCAGCGCACCCCGCATTCCCGAGATCCATTTCAACAATCCCCGGCTGGCCAAGGTGGGCGTGGAGGCGATGACGCTGCATGAGCTCAGGCAACGCGCCAGCGCACGCCTGCTCTCGACACCGCAGCGTGTCGATTTCCACCACCTGCTGCTGGTTCAGGCGGGCCGCGCGCGGCACATGGTCGATTTCATTGAACATGGCCTGCAGCCCGGCTCGGTGCTTCTGGTGCGGCCGGGCCAGGTGCAGCAATGGCATATGGCCGATGAACTGCAGGGACAGCTCACCTTGATCTCGGCGCAGGCCCTGGCCCCCGCGATGGACATGTCGGCCATGGACAAGGAGTTGCTCGCCCTGGACCAATGGCCCAGCGTTTCCACGCCTGGCCGGGACCTGTTTATTGAAGCCATGGCCGACAGCAGCAGGCTCAGGGCCGACATCGACCGTTTCGACGGCAGCCTGGGCTATGCCGCCCTCATCCGGCACGAGGTCCTGGCCATGCTTTTGCGGCTGGCCCGCGTGCTGCGCGGCCAGGCCGGCACACCCGAGGCGGCGCGGGAAGCAAGGGTGTATCAGCTGTTCTGCCGCGAGCTGGAGTCGCACTTCAGGACACGCCCCAGCGTGCTCGACATGGCCGGGCGGATAGGGTTTTCGGAAAGCACCCTGTCACGCGCCTGCGTGGCGGCCGCCGGCCGGACCGCCAAGGAGGTGATCGACCAGCGCATTGCACTGGAGGCCAAGCGCCTGCTGGTTCACAGCCCGGCGAGCATCGCGGAGATAGCGCATGAGCTGGGCTTTACCGAACCCACCAATTTCGTCAAGTTCTTCAAGCGCATCGCACTGGCCACGCCGGTGGCATTCCGCAGCGGCCATCGCGCTTCCTGAGCGTCTTCCAGGCGCCGGGCCTCAGCCGCCCTGCCCGGCCGCCGCCAGCTTGCCGGCGCTCTCTTCCGACCAGCCGCCGCCCAGTACCTTGTACAGGGTGACCAGGTTGGCCATTCGCGAGAGCCGTGTGCCTATCAGGTTTTGCTGCGCGCTGTAGAGCGAGCGCTGGGAATCGAGTACCGCGAGGTAGCTGTCGACGCCCTGCGCAAAACGCGCGCGCGACAGCGTGTTGCTCTCGGCCGTGGCATCCACCAGGGACTGCTGCGCCTCCAGCTGGTCACCCAGCGTGCCGCGCTGGGCCAGCGCGTCCGACACCTCGCGAAACGCGGTCTGTATCGCTTTTTCGTACTGGGCGACGTTGATGTCGCGGCTGATCTTCGCGATATCCAGGTTGGCGCGGTTGGCCCCGCCATCAAAAATCGGCAACGATATCTGCGGCAAAAAGCTCCAGGTGCCCGAACCGCTCTTGAACAGGCCGTCCAGGTCGGTGCTGGACGAGCCGGCCGAGGCGGTCAGGCTGATGCGCGGGTAAAAAGCCGCCCGCGCCGCGCCGATGTTCGCGTTGGCCGACTTCAGCTGGTGCTCGGCCTGCAGGATGTCGGGCCGGCGCTGCAGCAGCGCCGATGGCAGGCCGGCCGGCAGCTCGGGCAACGCGTTGAGCGAATCGGACAGCTTGGCGGGCAGCAGTTCGTCCGGCACCGGCGAGCCCACCAGCAAGGCCAGCGCATTGCGGTCCTGCGCCACCTGCGCGGTGTAGCGCGCCACGTCGACGCGCGCGGTGTCCACACTGGTCTGCGCCTGCCGCAGCGCCAGCGCCGTCAGCACGCCGACCTCGAAGCTGCGCTGGTTGAGCCGGTAGGACTCGTCCTGGCTTTTGAGCGTGTCCCGCGCCAGGGCCAGCCGCTCCTGGTCGGCGCCCAGGGTCAGGTAGGCGTTCGCCACTTCGGCCACCAGGCTGATGTGGGTGCTGCGGCGTGCCGCCTCGGTCGCGAAAAACTGCTCCAGCGCCTGCGCGCTCAAACTGCGCACGCGGCCGAACACATCGAGCTCGTAGGCGCTGACGCCCAGGTTGGCGCTGTACTGGCGGCTGATCTCGGGGTTGCCCGGCTGCCGCAGCTTGTCGGCAGTGCGGGTGGCGCTCTGGCTGGCCGTGGCATTGACGCCCGGGTAGAGGGCGGCGTCCTGCACACGGTATTGCGCGCGCGCCTTCTCGATGTTGAGCGCGGCCACGCGCAGGTCGCGGTTGTTGGCCAGCGCCAGCGCCAGCAGCCGGCGCAGGCGGTCGTCGGCGAAAAACTCGCGCCAGCCGATGTCGGCGGTCTCCATCGATAAGGCCGGGACGGATGCCGAAGCGGCCACCGGGTAGGCGTCGGGCACCGGCAGCGCCGGCCGTTCATAAGCGGGCATCAGGCTGCAGCCGCCCAGGACGGCCGCGCAGGCCAGGGTGATCAAAGTCAGGCGGTTCATGTCAGCGGCCTTCCAGCAAGGGGGTTTCGGGATGCGCCAGCGGCGGCGCGGCTGCGGCTTTGGGCCGCCTGTCGAAAAGGCGGCGCACAACCACGAAGAACAGCGGCACAAAAAAGATGGCCAGCACCGTTCCCGAGACCATGCCGCCGACCACGGCCGTGCCCAGCGCGTTCTGCGCGCCGGCCCCGGCGCCCTTGCCCAGCATCAGCGGCAGCACGCCCAGGATGAAGGCCAGCGAGGTCATCAGGATGGGCCGCAAGCGCATGCGCGCCGCGGTGAGGGCAGCCTCGACCAGGCTCATGCCCTGGGCGTGCAGGTCCTTGGCGAACTCGACGATCAGGATCGCGTTCTTCGAGGCCAGGCCCACGGTCGTCAGCAAGCCGACCTGGAAATAGACGTCATTCATCTTCCAGCTCAGCAGCGCGCCCAGCAGCGTGCCCAGCACACCCAGCGGCACCACCAGGATCACCGAGAACGGGATGGACCAGCTCTCGTACAGCGCCGCCAGGCACAGGAACACGACCAGGATGGACACCGCGTACAGCAGCATGGCCTCGCCGCCGGCTTCGCGCTCCTGGCGCGAGATGCCGGTCCACTCAAAGCCGATGCCGGCGGGCAGCTTGGCCGCGTGGCGCTCCACCAGGTCCAGCGCCTGCCCGCTGGACATCGCGCCGGGCATGGCCATCCCGAGAATTTCGACCGAGGGCACGCCGTTGTAGCGCTCCAGCCGCGGGGAGCCCGAGGTCCAGCCGGCCTTGGCGAAGGCGCTGAAGGGCACCATCGCGCCGCTGGCGTTGCGCACAAACCAGTTGTCGATGTCGCCCGGCAGCATGCGAAACGGCGCATCGGCCTGCACGAACACTTTTTTCACGCGCCCCTTGTCGATGAAATCGTTGACGTAGCTGCTGCCCCAGGCGGCCGAGAAGGTGTTGTTGACGTCGGACATGGAGAGGCCCAGCGCGCCGACCTTGTGCTCGTCGATGTCAAGCCGGAACTCGGGCGTGT
Source organism: Polaromonas sp. P1_A2 (assembly GCF_056406895.1). Classification (NCBI taxonomy): domain Bacteria; kingdom Pseudomonadati; phylum Pseudomonadota; class Betaproteobacteria; order Burkholderiales; family Comamonadaceae; genus Polaromonas; species Polaromonas sp. P1_A2. Next base: position 747,191 of record NZ_JBFTZI010000002.1, read on the forward strand.
CTTCCATGCCGTTGGGCCGCACGGCGACCAGGCCTTTTTCTTTCATCAGCGTATCCAGCAGCTGGTTGCGGGCCTGCATCAGCGCGTCGTGGCCGAGGTTGGCGCGGTCCTGCAGCATCAGGTCAAAGCCGCTGGCGTTGCCGAGCTCGGACACCGCGGGCGGCGCGAAAGCGAATACCGTCGCGTCGCGCAGCGCCTGGAAGTGGCCTATCGCCTTGTTGGCCACCGCCGCCGCGCTCAGCTCGGGGCGCGTGCGTTCGCTCCAGGGCTTGAGCTTGACGAAGGCGAAGCCCGCGTTCTGCCCGCTGCCGGCGAAGCTGAAGCCGGCCACCGTGAAGATCGAATCGACCGCGTCCTTCTGGTCCACCAGGAAGTGCTGCTCGACCTGTTCGATCACCTTCAGCGTGCGGTCCTGCGTGGCGCCGGGCGGCAGCTGCACCAGCGCAAACAGCGAGCCCTGGTCTTCGTCCGGCAGGAAACCGGCGGGAATCTTGGCGAACACAAAGCCCACCACCAGCCCAAGCACCGCGTAGCCCGCCATATAGCGCCAGCCGCGGCCCAGCATGTGGCGAACCACGCCCTGGTAGCGCTGGTTGCCGCGGTCGAACAGGCGGTTGAACGCGCCGAAGAAACCGGTGGTGGCCAGCGCATGGCCTTTTTCCACGGGCTTGAGCAGCGTGGCGCACAGCGCCGGCGTGAGGACAAAAGCCACCAGCACCGACAGCGTCATGGCCGAGACAATGGTGACCGTGAACTGGCGGTAGATCACGCCGGTCGAGCCGCCGAAAAAGGCCATGGGCACAAACACGGCCGCCAGCACCAATGCCACGCCCACCAGGGCGCCGGTGATCTGCCCCATGGATTTTCGCGTGGCCTCCAGCGGCGAGAGCCCTTCTTCGCTCATGACGCGTTCGACGTTCTCCACCACCACGATGGCGTCGTCGACCAGCAAACCGATGGCCAGGACCATGGCCAGCATGGTCAAGGTGTTCAGCGAATAACCGAAGGCCGCCAGCACGCCGAAAGTCCCCAGCAGCACCACCGGCACCGCAATCGTCGGGATCAGCGTCGCGCGGAAGTTCTGCAAAAAGAGGTACATCACGACAAAGACCAGTACGATGGCCTCGACCAGCGTCTTGACCACTTCCTCGATCGAGATGCGCACAAAAGGCGTGGTGTCGTAGGGCTTGATCACCTCCACGCCGGGCGGGAAGAACTTGCCGAGCTCCTCTATCTTCGCGTCGATGCCGCGCACCGTGTCCAGGGCGTTGGCGCCGGTCGCCAGCTTGATAGCCAGGCCGGCGGCGGGCTTGCCGTTGAAGCGGCCGACGGTGGCATAGCTCTCGCTGCCCAGTTCGATGCGCGCGACGTCGCTCAAGCGCACCGCGGAGCCGTCGGCCTGCGTGCGCAGCAGGATGGCCTCGAACTCGGCGGCCGTTTTGAGCCGTGTCTGCGCGGTGATGGTGGCGTTGAGCTGCTGGTTTTTGACCGCCGGCAGGCCGCCGAGCTGGCCCGCGGAGACCTGGGCGTTTTGCGCCTGGATCGCGTTTTTCACGTCCAGCGGGGTCAGCTTGAAGCTGTTGAGCTTGCTCGGGTCCAGCCAGATGCGCATCGCGTAGGAGGCACCGAACAGCGTCGTGTCGCCCACGCCCTCGACACGGCTGATCGCGTCCTGCACATTGGCCGCGACATAGTCCGACAGGTCGGCGTCGGTGAGCTTGCCGTCCTTGGACACAAACGCCAGCACGTTCAGGAAATTGTTCGCCGACTTGGTGACCTGCACGCCTTGCTGCTGCACCTCCTGCGGCAGCAGCGGCGTGGCCAGCGCCAGCTTGTTCTGCACCTGCACCTGGGCGGTATCGGGATCGGTGCCGTTCTCGAAGGTCAGCGTGATGGTGACCCCACCCGACGATTCGCTGGTGGAAGCGATGTAGGCCAGCCGGTCCAGGCCTTTCATCTTCTGCTCTATGACCTGGGTCACCGTGTCTTCCAGCGTCTTGGCCGATGCGCCCGGGTAGTTGGCCGAAATGGCGATGGCCGGCGGCGCGATGGTCGGGTATTGCGCGATCGGGAGGATTTTGATGGCCATCACCCCGCCCAGCATCACGATGATGGCGAGTACCCAGGCAAAGATGGGGCGGTCGATAAAAAAACGAGCCATGGTGTGAATCTCCTGGAACTCAGTTCGCCGCCACGCGCGCGACAGCAGCCACGGCCGGCGCGGCCGGGGGCACGACCTTGACGGCCTGTCCCGGGCGAGCCTTCTGCTGCCCCTCAACGACCAGGTGGTCCCCGGCCTTCAGTCCGGAGGTCACCAGCCACTGGTCGCCTACGGCGCGTTCGGTGGTGATGGCCCGTGATTCAAGCTTGCCGTCGGCACCGACCACAAAGGCCACCGGCTTTCCGGTGGCGTCGCGGCTGACTGCCGGCTGCGGCACCAGCAGGGCCTGCTCGCTCACGCCCTCCTCCACCACGGCGCGCACATACATGCCGGGCAGCAGGTCGGCCTTGGGGTTGGGGAACACGGCGCGCAGGGTGATCGCGCCTGTCCCCTGGTCGACCGTCACATCGGAGAACTGCAGCTTGCCGTTCAGCGGGTAGGTGCTGCCGTCTTCCAGCAGCAGCTTGACGACGGCGGCATCCGCGCCGCCGCGCTTCAGGTCGCCCTGCGCCAGCGCATGCTTGAGCCGCAGCACCGCGCTGCTCGATTGCGTCACATCCACATAAATCGGGTCCAGCTGCTGCACCGTCGACAGCAGCGCCGACTGGTTGGCCGTGACCAGCGCGCCCGGCGTCACCGACGACTTGCCGATGCGCCCCGAGATCGGCGACGTGACGCGCGTGTAAGCCAGGTTGATGCGCGCGCTTTCCAGTGCCGCCTTGGCCGCGGCCACATCGGCCTCGGCCTGCTGCAGCGCGGCCGAGGCGTCGTCCTGGTCCTGCTGGCTGACCGCCTTGATGGCGACCAGCTCGCTGTAGCGCTGCGATTTGAGCCGGGTCGCGCGCAGGTTGGCTTCATTCCTGGCCAGCGTGGCGCGGGCATTGTCGTAACTGGCCTGGTAGCTGGCCGGGTCGACCTGGTACAGCGCCTGGCCGGCTTTCACCAGGCCGCCCTCCTCGAAATTGCGCGTCTTGATCAGTCCCGTGACTTGCGGACGCACTTCGGCAATCTGGTAAGGCACGGTGCGGCCCGGCAGTTCGGTGTTGAGCGCGAAGCGCTGCGGCTGCAGCACCTGCACGCTGACCTGTGGCGGGCCCGAGGCCTCGGGCGGGCCGTGAGGCGGATCGCCGCAGGCGGCGAGCAGCACCGGCAACAAGGTGAACGCCGCGGCGCCGCGGGCCAGGGAAAGAATCGAAGACATGGGCAAACTCCTTGAATGAGGCGGAATTGGACAATCGGGATTCGGCGACCCATTCCGTCGGATCACCACTTAAACATACTTGTGAGTACATTTTAAACATTGACCCATTTGGGGTGTCAAGCGATAATGAACTCATCAGTTCAAAATAAAAGGGTTGACATGAGAGTAAAAACCGAGGCAAAGCGCGAATCCATCCTTGAAATCGCCTCGCAGGTGTTCCAGGAAATGGGTTACGAACGCACGTCCATGGACGAGATCGCCGCGCGCATGGGCGGCTCCAAGGTCACGCTGTACGGCTACTTCCCGTCCAAGCAAAACCTGTTTCTGGAAGTCGCCGCCTATGCCGGCGCGCGCCACCTGGGGCCGGCCTACGATGAATTGACGCCCGGCGGCGACGACCTGCCGCGCATGCTGCGCCGCTTCGGCGAGAAGTTCCTGTCCTTTGTCTGCACGCCGGAGGCCACGGGCACCTACCGCATGGTGGTGGCGCAGTCCGGCCAGTCCGACATAGGCCGCAGTTTTTTCGAGCTGGGACCCAAGCGCGGCGAGGAAACCGTGACGGCCTTCATCCAGTCCGAAATGGACGGCGGCCGCCTCAAGAAAAAGGACGCGTTGGTGGCGACCATGCACCTGACGGCCCTGTTGATGTCCGAGACCCAGCACCGCATACTGATGAACGCTGCGCCGCCGCCCACGCGCCAGCAGATCAAGCAGATGGTGGATCGCGCGGTGGTGGTGTTTATGGAGGCGTATGGCCTGTAAACACCGGGCTGCGTGGCGTATTCAGAAAAGCGGATTGCAGCCAAAGCGCAGGGTTTGGCGCCTGAGCGCCCCAGGCATTCGTGTGGCACTCCAAGCCGGCGTGGTCAGCCGGCTTTTGTGCATGCCTCTGCTTCAGAACAGGTCGAGAAGTTCTTTCAGCACAGGCGCGATGAGAAGCACCGCGTAGCCCGCCAGATGCACCGCCATGAGCGCGCAGATACCGAGCGCCAGGCCGAACAGGAGCTCGCTGGTGCTGGACGCTTCTTCTGGCTCTTCCCCGGGCGTGGGGGCCTCAATCACGGGGGGATGGATTAAAGTGTTCATGCCGCATCATCCGCAAACAAAATCATTCATGGGGTCGGGTGATGCCTTGTCCCAGGCTCGGTGGAAAACCTACAGGGAAACCCTCAGTCCTCCAGCATTTCCGGCGTTTCCCTGCGGCGGCCGAAATAGCGCCTGACCTGCCCGGGATCGCTGCCCACGGCGTAAATGGCCGCGCGCAGTTCGTGCTCGGTGCATTGCAATTCAGCGCACCAGGCCTGCACGACCTGCGGGTCAAGCAAGGTAATGCGGTCAACCGCCGCGGCGGTTGGGGGAGCTCGCGAAGCCATCATGGTTCTCCCTTCAGGTGGGACATTTCATGGAGCCGAAAGATGCCCGGGCCGTTCCCGGGCCCGGATACATCCTGCTACATGACTCTGCTACCTTTTGGGCTATAGCGCATCCCCCAATTGGAGGAGGTGGCTGGAAACGCCAGCTTACGAATTCGGGGGATTCAGGCCGGGCCGGCCAGGGCGCAGAAGTCCCGGACCGCGGCGCCTGCCTGTTGCAGGGACGCCTCACCGATCGCATAGGCGAAGCGCAGGTGATGCGCCAGGCCGAAAGCGGAACCGTGCACCACACCCACGTTCGCCTCCTCGAGCAGCGCGACCGCCACGGCTTCATCGGAATCGAGCAGAACGCCGCCCGCGCTGCGCCTGCCTATCAGGCCGGCACAAGAAACAAATGCATAGAACGCGCCGGCGGGCGTCTCGCAGCGCAGCCCCGGGGTCTGGTTCAGCTGCGCGACCAGCAGGTCGCGCCGCCGCTGGAACTGGGCGCGGCTTTGCGCGATGAAATCCTTGGGGCCGTTGAGTGCCGCGAGGGCGGCGTGTTGCGAGATCGAGCAGGCACCCGAGGTCTGCTGCCCTTGCAGTTTTTCCATGGCCTCCAGCAGCCAGCGGGGCCCGGTGCCGAAGCCTATGCGCCAGCCCGTCATCGCGTAGGCCTTGGACACACCGTTCATGGTCAGCGTTCGCTCCTGCAGTGCCGGAACGGCCTGGGCCAGGGTGCAAAACGCCGCGCCGTCGAAGATCAGGTGCTCGTAGATGTCGTCGGACAGGATAAGGACGTGCGGGTGCGCCAGCAGCGCGCGACCGAGTGCCTCCAGTTCTTCGCGGCTATAGACCGCACCCGTGGGATTTGACGGGGAGTTCAGGATCAGCCACTTGGTTCGGGGCGTGATCGCGGCCTCAAGGGCAGCGGGCGTCAGCTTGAAACCGGTTGCCGCGTCGCAGGCAACGATCACGGATACGCCGCCGCAGATCTGGACCATCTCCGGGTAGCTGACCCAGTATGGCGACGGAATGATCACCTCGTCGCCCTCGTTGAGCGTGGCGGCCAAGGCGTTGTACAGCACCTGCTTGCCGCCCGAGCAGACGATGGTGTCCCGCCACGCTACGTCGAGCCCGTTCTCGCGCTGGTACTTCGCGGCCACCGCCTCGCGTAAGGCCCGCAAGCCGGCCACCGGCGTGTAGCGCGTGTGCCCCGCCCCAATGGCGGCGATGCCCGCCTCGCGCACATGGGGCGGCGTGTCGAAGTCGGGCTCTCCCGCAGTCAGCGAGACCACCGGGTGTCCGGCCGCCTTGCGCAGCGCGGCGCGGTCCATCATGCGGTAGGTCGCGGAGGGCTGCGCGGCGGCGAGGCGGGTGTTCAGCAGGCTGTGGGCGCGCGTCATTTGCGCTCCGCGGCAATGGCTTCAAACTCCTTGTCGTGCATCACGTCGGCGACGGAGCGCCCTGCCCTGACCGCGGCGACCATACCCTCCTGGCGGCGGTTGATCTTTTCCCCCAGGGCCAGCACTTCTTCGATCTTTTCTTGCGGGATAAAGACGGTGCCGCAACGGTCCGCAATCACGTAGTCGTTTTCGTGCACGGTCACGCCGGCCATTTGTACCGGCTTGCCGGCGTCGAGCTGGACGACGCGGTTGCGCGCGCTGACCATGGTGATGCCCTTGCCGTACACCGGGTAGGCGATGGACTCGCTGCCTTCGATGTCGCGGCTGCAGCCGTCAATGACGGTGCCGCGGATTTTCTTGGCTACGGCGGCGTTGGCCAGAATGTCGCCCCAGCACGAAATGCCATCTATGCCACCCGAGATTACGAGCACCCTGTCGTCCGTCGTGACCGCGTCTATCACGGGCGAGATCAGGTGGACCGTGGGTTTGGCTTCGGTCTTGGGCCCCAGCAGGACGGTGCTGGCCCGGCCCACGACCTTGGGGCAGTCCCAGAGCGGCCTCAGCCCATAGGTGGCGCCGGGCAGCCCCAGGAAATCCAGTGCGTCGGAAACGGTGTTGCTGTCCAGCGCCGCGAGGCGCTGCAAAGTCGGCTTGTCCATGGTGTCAAACGCCTTTCTGGCTCAGGGTGGCATCCACCCAGGCCGATGAGTATGTACCCGCGAGGATCGCGGCGATGGTGGCCTGCTCGTCCCGCACCTTGGCGTGGGCTTTTCCCGCGACCTCGGCCGCAAGCGCGGCGGGCACCGCGACAAGGCCATCCGAGTCGCCAACCATCACGTCCCCGGGCTGCACCAACAGGCCGCCCACGGTGACAGGCACGTTGATGCTGCCGGGACCGTCCTTGTAAGGACCGCGCAGGCTGACGCCCCTGGCCCAGCACGGAAAGCCCTGCGCCTCGAAGGCGTCGACGTCGCGGATCGCGCCGTCCATCACAAAGGCCGCGGCGCCGCGCATGCGCGCCGTCGTCATCATGATCTCGCCCACCAGCGCGCGCGAGATGTCCCCCTCCCCGTCCACCACCAGCACATCGCCGGCCTGCAGCATGTCCAGGGCCTTGTGGATCAGCAGGTTGTCGCCGGCCCGCACCCGCACCGTGAAGGCATTGCCGCAGCAGCTGACGATGGAGCGGTTGACGGGCCGCAGCGCGGTCGTGCCGACCAGGCGCCCGCCCATGACGTCGCCGATCACCGAGCTGGGCAGGCCGCGCAAGGCGTCCAGCGCGGCGGCGTCTTCTTTCACCCGGGGGTGGATCTCGATTCCATTGAATGCCGCCATGCTCAATCCACCTTCGCGCCCGAGCGCTTGACCACGGACTCCCACAGGGGCAGCTCCGAGGCAATGAATTTGGCGAAGGCTTCGGGGGTGCCCTTGACGTCGGCCGATCCCATTTTGTCCAGGCTCATGCGCGCTTCCCTGGAGTCGAGCACGGTGTTGAGCGCGCCGTTCAGCCGCTTCACCAGCGCCGCTGGCGTGCCGGCCGGCGCGAACAGGCCGTACCAGTTCTCCGTCACAAAGCCGGGCATGCCCTGCTCCTTCATGGTCGGCACATTCGGCAAGCCGGCTGAGCGGGCCGCGCCCGTCGTGGCGAGGGCACGTATGCGGCCCGACGCGAGCTGCGGCACGATCACGCTCATGGCTTCGAAAGACATTTCCACCTGCCCCGCCACCACATCCTGGATCGCCGGCCCCGAGCCTTTGTAGGGGATGTGGGCCAGGGATATCTTTTGCTCCAGCTTGAGCAGCTCACCCATCAAATGCTGCGGGCTGCCGCTGCCGGCCGATGCATAGCTGAGCTTGCCCGGGTTCTTTTTGGCGAGCTCCACCAATTGGGCCAGGCTGGTGGCCGGCACGCCCGCGCTGACATACAGCACCAGGGGCACGGAGGCGACCTGGCCGATCGGCGCAAGCCCCTTCACCGGGTCCACGCGCAGCTTGTACAGGTTCCGGTTGATCACGATGCCGGTGTTGCTGCCCAGCAAAAGCGTGCATCCGTCCGGCGCCGCGGTGGCCACAAACTCAATACCGATATTGCTGCTGGCGCCGGCCTTGTTCTCGACGATGACGGGGGTCCCGAGTTCCTTCATCAGGCCGGGCTGGATCAGGCGCGCCAGCAGGTCGGTGGTGCCGCCGGGCGGATAGGGCGACACGAGCTTGACCGCGGGGCAAGGGTAAGCGGCTTGCGCCCAGGCCGCGCCCGATGCGATGGCGAGGGCCGTGGATGCGGCAAGGGTGGAAAGAAGGCGTACGGGGTTCATGGTGTTTGTCTCCGGAAATCAGGGCTTCAGGTCGTCAGTGGCGAATCGGCCGCGCGCTGCAGCGTGTGGTACTTGAACTGCTTGCGGGCCTCGGCCAGCGGCATGCCGGCCAGGGCTGCGGCGAGGATCTGCTCCTCAATCACCCGGGTTTCCAGCGCCTTGGCCAGCACGTCCTGCAGGTGGGCCCGCGGCACCACCACAATGCCGTCCGCATCCCCGACGACCAGGTCGCCCGGACAGACCCGCACGTCGCCCAGCGTCACCGGCTGCTCATAGGCCTCGACCTGCACGCGGTCCTTGCCGGTGCGCATGAAACGACCATGGGCATACAGCGGGTAGCCCACCTCATCGGCCTCCGCCGTGTCGCGGCAGACGCCGTGGATGACGGTGCCGGCCAGGCCCCTGTGCGCGGCGAGCCGGCTCAGGATGCCGCCCCACACCGTGCAGTCCAGGCGGCCGCCGTTGTCGAGGACCGCGACGGTGCCGGGCTTGAGCGTGTCGATGAAGTCGCCCACGGTTCCGGGCGAAGACCGGTCAATGGGCGCAAAGCGCACGGTGAAGGCGAAGCCGAACAGCTTGGCCGGGCCTGCCACAGGGCGTATGCCCAAAGCGCTGCCGGGCAGCTTCAGCGCGTCCAGCGCATCGGAAATTTCGGCGGTGGACAGGGCTTTGGCCTGCTGGAACCAGGTGGCCTGGTAGATGTCCTGGGGGATGTCATTGCTCATGAGGAGCGATGATGAGCTAGTGAATATCTGAATGCAATTGCCGATTTTTGAACTAATATTCAAAAATAATGAACTTAAAGCAAGTCAGATACTTTTGCGAAACCGTGGACGCCGGGAATGCCCGTGCCGCGGCCGAAAAACTATTCGTCGCGCCGACGGCCATCAGCATGCAGATCAGCCAGCTGGAGGCCTTGCTGGGTGGCGCCCTGTTTGACAGGGCAACCCGGCCCATGGGCCTGACGCCGCTGGGCCAGTTTGTCTACTCCAAGGGCACGGAGCTGCTGTCGGCCAGCGGCCGGCTGGAAGTCGAGGCCAAAGGCATGGCTGCGGGCAGGCTGGGCTGGCTGGGCATAGGTTTTACGCGCTCCACGATTTTTTCCATCCTGCCCGAGGCCGTGCGCGCCATGCAGTCGGCCTTGCCCGACGTGCGCATCGACCTGGAGGAAATCCTTACCGAGGAACAACCGGCCGCCTTGCGCAGCGGCGCCATCCACCTGGCCATCGCGCGCACCCTGGGCGCGTTCACGCGCGAGCCCGACCTGCACTACACCGAACTCTTCGACGACCCGCTGGTCGCCGCCCTTCCCGCGCAGCATCCGCTGGCGGCGCAAGCCAGCCTGCGGGCCGCGGAGCTGAACGCCCTGCCCTATGTGAGTTACCCCAAGGTGGCCAACGCGCACTTTTCCCGGCAGGTGCTGAACATCCTCGAGCAGGCCGGCGCCAAGGTCCAGGTCGGCCATGAGGCCAAAGAAATCAACACGGCGCTGGGACTGGTGGCCGCGGGCCTGGGCGCGACGGTGGTGGGCCGCAGTGTCGCCACGAACAACCGCGGCGACATCCGCTTTGTGCCGATTGCCGACCTGTCCGTCGGCAGCAAGGTTCTCGCGGTCCGCAAAGCCGGTCCCGTAAATGCGCTGGTAGAAGCCTTTCTCGACAAGCTGCGCGAGCAGGTGCCAGGCCGCGACTAAGCCTTGCTGTTCAGCGCCGCGGCGGCGCGCACCAGTGCCTTCAAGGCCTTTTCATCGAGGCTGTCACCCTCGTGGATATCGATGGCGCGCCGGGTGTTGCCTTCGAGGCTGGAATTGAACAGGCCTGACGGGTCCTCAAGCTTCGCGCCCTTGGCGAAAGTCATCTTCACGGCGCTCTTGTAGGTCTCGCCGGTGCAGATGATGCCGCCCTGCGACCAGACCGGAACCCCGCGCCACTTGAGCTCTTCGACCACCTCGGGAAGCGCTTGCTGGATGATCTTGCGGATGCGGGCCAGCGTTTCGCCGCGCCAGTCATTGAGTTCACGAATCTTCAGGTCTATCTGGGCGGAGGCGGAACCGCCCTCACTGGCTTTCGCGTCGCTGCTCGTTGCTTTTTTCATGGTGGATGCTGCTTTCTCTGAAGGTTTTAGCCGCTCACATTTTTTCGCCGGGCAATTCGCTGGCCTGCTGGATCCACGCCGCCAACTGGGCCTCGTCGAACCGGCCGTCCTCCAGGATGTGGAGATAACGCGTGTCCTGGCTTTTGGATTCGACCGGCGGCACGGGGCGCAAAGAGCTGCCGCGAAAAAAGGCTACTTTGACGTAATTCGTGAAGCAATGAAAGCTCAGGAACCAGCCCTGGCCCGCCACGCCGTAGAACGGCGAGTTCCATTTGACGGCCTTGTGCGCGCCGGGCACGGTGCGCGTGATCAGCGCGTCCAGGCGCCGCCCCACATCGCTTTTCCAGCCCGGCATGGCCGCGATATAGGCCTGCACCGGGGCATCGCCCTCGCCTTTGGCGATCTGCGGGTTGCCGCCCGCGAGCAGCGCCGGCTTCGCGCGGGCCTTGCTGGCCGTTGTTTTCATCTCCGGGCCTTCCTGCGAAGAATGGGGGCCTCAGTTCGCCCGCGCCAGCACCTGCTCCAGCTGGCCAAAGAACTGTTGCCAGCCGTGTTTCGCGCCCTGGTAAGCCTGTTCCTGGTCGGTCCGGAAGCCGGCCTGCTCCATGCGCAAACGGGTGCCCGTGCCTGTGGGCGTGAGTGTCCAGGTGACCACGCTCTCCAGGCCGTAGGCCGCCCAGGTGTAGGACAGGGTTTTCTCGGCTTCGACGGTTTTCACCTCGCAGTCGACAGAGCCCCAGTCGGCGCTGAGCTTGAAGCCGCGGCCCACAACAGGCTGGAAGTCGTTTTTCATGAGCCATTCGGCGATCAGATGCGGCTGCGTGAGCGCGCGCCAGATCTTGGCTGGCGGGTGGGGAATCTCCCGTTCAACAACAACGGAGCGGGTTTCGGTAACGGCTTGGGCTTGGGTCATTGGTCCATCCTTTTTAACAGTGATTCAAGGTCATCGAAGCGTTCATTCCAGAACGCGCCATAGGTGCTCACCCAGTCGCGCAGCGGCGCGAGCGCCAGCGGCTGGGCGCTGTAATGCGTCTCGCGGCCCTGCTGCCTGTCGTTCACGAGTTTTGCCTGTTTGAGCACGCGCAGGTGTTTGGACACCGCGGGCTGCGACACCCCGGCGCGGTCGGTCAAGGCGCGCACGGTCTGCTCACCGTCGCGCGCCAGGCGTTCAAAGATCGCCCGGCGTGTCGGGTCGGCCAGGGCTTTAAAAACTTCGTTCGCAAGGGCTTGCATGGCCAAATCATAACCAAGTGGTTATTGATTTGTCAAATCCGGCGCAAGCTCTTGAACTGCTCTTCAGTTTGGTGGGCGCCACTTGCAGATGAACGGGAATACGATGGCGTTCATTCACTCTTGGACCCTCATGGAACTCCGCCAACTCCGTTATTTCGTGAAAGTCTGCGAACTGCGCAGCATGGGCCGGGCAGCCATCGAACTCGGCGTGGTGACATCTGCGCTGAGCCAGCAGATAAGCCGTTTGGAGAGCGAGCTCAGCACCCGATTGCTTCAGCGTGGCAGTACCGGTGTGAGTCCCACCGACGCGGGCGTGGCCTTCTTGCAGCAGGCCCAGCTCACGCTGCGCCACGCGCAAGAGGCGGTGCGCGCGGCCCAGCAGGCGCGCCTTTCGGGCCATGTGAGCGTGGGCCTGGCGCCGACCACGGCCTCGGTGCTCGGCCTGCCGCTGATGCAGGCCATGCGCGCGCGTTACCCGGATGTACGGCTGCACCTGGTGGAGTCGCTGTCGGGCCACCTGGCCAGCATGCTGCAGGCGCGCCAACTCGATCTGGCCGTGCTGTTCGAGCCCACCACGCCGCGCCGCTGGAGCATCGAGCCCCTGCTCGACGAAAAGCTGTTCGTCCTGGCCGCCGCCGGTTTGGTTCAGCGCCCTTGCGGCCTCAAGGTGCGGCTGGCCCAGCTCGCCGACGTGCCGCTGATCATGCCCAGCGCCGGCCACGGCCTGCGCGCCACCCTCACCGCCGCCTTTGCCCGCGCGCGCATCGAACCCGACGTGGTGGCCGAGATCGATGGCCTGGCGCTGCTGATGGATGCCGTCCGGGCCGGCCTGGGGGCCACCATCCAGCCGGGCGCCGCCGTTGCGCGACAGTCAACAAAGGACGTGCTCAGCAGCCAGATCACCGACGCGCATGTGAGCCGGCGCAACCTGCTGGTCAGCCTGTCGGACGACGAGCTGTCGCCGGCCGCGCTGGCCACGCGGGTGGTAATGGCCGACACGGCGCGCACCTTGGTGCGCGAAGGCCGCTGGGCCGGCGCAAGCCTTCTCGAAAACTGAACACCTGTTGCCCGATCCGGCCTTTCGCAGAAAGGGCCGCCTGCCTAAAGTCTCCTGACCCACAAGGAGACAAGAAGTGAGCGATGAGCAGGTCGATGTACTGGTCGTAGGTGGCGGCAATGCCGCACTCTGCGCCGCGCTGATGGCGCGTGAGGCCGGCGCCAGCGTGCTGCTTCTCGAAGCCGCGCCCAAGGCCTGGCGCGGCGGCAATTCGCAGCACACGCGCAACCTGCGCTGCATGCACGACGCGCCGCAGGACGTGCTGGTGGAAGCCTACACCGAGGAAGAATACTGGCAGGACCTGCTGAAAGTGACCGGCGGCATGACCGACGAACACCTGGCCCGGCTCGTCATCCGCGCATCGTCGAACTGCCGCGACTGGATGCGCCGCCACGGGGTGCGCTTCCAGCCGCCGCTCTCGGGGGCACTGCATGTAGCGCGCACCAACGCATTCTTCATGGGCGGCGGCAAGGCGCTGGTGAACGCCTATTACCGCAGCGCCGAACGACTGGGCGTGCAAATCCGTTACGAGATGCCGGTGGCTTCGGTGGAGCTCGACGGCGAGCGCTTCACCGCGGTACACACCGAAGCCGGCGAACGCATCACCGCCAGAAGCTGCGTGCTCGCCGCCGGCGGCTTCGAGTCCAACCGCGCCTGGTTGCGCGAGGCCTGGGGCCAGAACGAGCGCGGCGAATGGCCGGCTGACAACTTCCTGATCCGCGGCACCCGCTTCAACCAGGGGGTGCTGCTCAAGCAGATGATCAAGGCCGGTGCCGACGCCATCGGCGACCCCTCGCAGGGCCACATGGTGGCTATCGACGCCCGCGCCCCGCTCTTTGATGGCGGTATCTGCACCCGCATCGACTGTGTGTCGCTGGGCGTGGTGGTCAACCGCGAGGCCCGGCGCTTCTACGACGAGGGCGAGGACTTCTGGCCCAAGCGGTACGCCATCTGGGGCCGGCTGGTGGCCCAGCAGCCCGCCCAGGTGGCCTATTCCATCATCGACCAGAAGGCCGTGGGCCGCTTCATGCCGCCGGTGTTTCCCGGCACCACCGCCGACACGCTGCAAGGGCTGGCGCGGCAGCTCGGCCTGGACGAGCCCGGCTTCCTGCGCACCATTGCCGACTACAACGCCGCCTGCCGCGTCGGCCGCTTCGACCACACCGCGCTGGACGACTGCCGCACCGAAGGCCTGGCACCCGCCAAGACCCATTGGGCCCGGCCCATTGACACCGCGCCCTTCCACGCCTATCCGCTGCGCCCCGGTATCACCTTCACCTACCTGGGCCTGAAGGTGGACGACACCGCCGCCGTGCGCTTCGGCGGCCGGCCCAGTCCCAACCTCTTCGTGGCTGGCGAAATGATGGCCGGCAACGTGCTCGGCAAAGGCTATACCGCCGGTGTCGGCATGAGCATCGGCACCGCCTTCGGACGCATCGCGGGCACCCAGGCCGCCGCCGCCGCCCTGAAGCAGAAAGAGTCCCAGCATGCAAACGCTTGAAGCCCTGGCACGCGAGGCCGTGTCGCTCGCGGACGGCCCGCGCCGTGTCATTCCCATTCTTTCCACCGCCGAGACCGAGGTCGGCCGGCAGATGCAGATCTGCAACGCCTGCCGCTATTGCGAGGGCTTCTGCGCCGTGTTCCCGGCCATGACCCGACGGCTCGAATTCGGCCAGGCCGACATCCACTTTTTGGCGAACCTCTGCCACAACTGCGGCGCCTGCCTGCATGCCTGCCAATACGCGCCGCCGCATGAGTTTGCCGTGAACGTGCCCCGGGCCATGGCGCAGGTACGCGGCCAAACCTATGTGGACTACGCCTGGCCGCCCGCGCTCGGCGTGCTCTACCAGCGCAACGGGCTCACGCTGTCGCTGGCCCTGGCCGCAGCGCTGGTGCTGTTCCTGGCAATGGCCGTGGCGATGAAGGGCAGCCTGTGGGGCGCCGCGCCAGGCGACACCTTCTACAGCGTGTTTCCCCACAAGCTGCTGGTGAGCCTGTTCGCCCCTGTGTTCCTGTTTGCCACATTGGCGCTGGCCATGGGCGTGCGGCGCTTCTGGCGCGACATCACGCCCGCCACCAGCGGCGCGCCGCTGAACGCGCCCGCCGCCGCCGAAGCCGCCGATGCGGTGCTGCGCCTCAAATACCTCGACGGCGGCCACGGCGACGGCTGCCACAACGAAGACGATACCTACACGCTGTCGCGCCGGCGCTTTCATCACCTCACCTTCTATGGCTTCATGCTGTGCTTCGCCGCCACCAGCGTCGCCACGCTCTACCACTACGCCTTCGGCTGGGTGGCACCCTACGCCCTGCCCAGCCTGCCCAAGCTGCTCGGCGTGGCCGGCGGCATCAGTCTGGTGCTCGGCAGCGCCGGCCTGTGGCGCTTGAACCGCAAGCGCCATCCCATGCACGGCGACCTGGCGCAAAAACCGATGGACCTGGGCTTCATCGCCCTGCTGTTCCTCACCAGCGCCAGCGGCCTGGCCCTGTGGCTAGGGCGCGGCACACCCGCCCTGGCCCTGCTGCTGTGCCTGCACCTGGGCGCTGTCATGGCCCTGTTCGCCACCCTGCCCTACGGCAAGTTCGGCCACGGCATCTTCCGCGGCGCCGCGCTGCTGCGCCATGCCGTCGAAAAACGCCTTCCCAATCCGATTGGCCTTGGCGCCGATTGAGAACCACAAAACACAAGCACCCCAAGGAGACAAAGCATGAACAAACGAAAATTTCTGCGCACCATCACGATGACGGTGGCTGCGCTCTGCGCAACCGGCCATGTACCGGCTCAAGACTTCCCCCCCAGGAAATCCATCACGCTGGTGGTGGGTTTTGCCCCTGGCGGGGCAGCCGATGCCGCGGCGCGCCTGATCGCGAAGAAACTTGGCGAGGACATCGGCCAGACGGTGATCGTGGACAACAAAGCCGGTGCCGGCGGAAACATCGCCCACCAGTATGTGGCCAACGGCCCCACCGACGGCTCGATGTTGTTGTTCGGCTCCGTCGGACCGCTGACCATTGCACCGCATGTCATGAAGGTCGGCTACGACCCCTTCAAGGACCTGGCCGCGATCTCGGGTGGAGTGAACTTCCCTAATATGCTGGTGGTGCACAAAGGCCTGGGCGTGAAGACCCTGGCCGAATTCGTTGCGCTGGCCAAAAAGAAGCCCGGCAGCATCGACTTCGCCTCTACCGGCGCCGGCTCGGCTTCACACCTGGCCGGGGAGCTGTTTAACCAGCGCGCCGGCATTGACATGGTGCACGTCCCGTACAAAGGCGGCGCTCCGGCCCTGCAGGATCTGCTGGGCGAACGCGTCGCCTCGTATTTTTCGGCACCGCCCACCGCGATGCCGCACGTCGAAGCCGGCAAGCTGGTTCCGTTGGCTACCACTGGCCTCACCCGCCCTGCCTACATGCCCAACATCCCGACGGTGGCTGAATCGGGCTACCCCGGGTTCGAGGCTCTTAACTGGTACGCCTTCCTGGCACCCGGCAAGACCTCCGTGGCCATTCTTGAGCGCTGGAACCAGGCCATCGTCAAGGTGCTGGCCGACCCCGGCGTGAAGGAGGCCCTTAACAAGCACGGCCTGACGCCGCAGCCGACCACCCGCGCCCAGTTCACCGACTTCATGCGAAAGGAAGATACCAAGTGGGGAGCCATCGTGCGCGAGCGAAAGATCACCGCAAACTGATGGATGAAAATTTGGGCATGCAAATCAGCAATTGGGATGCGGGGCCGCCTGCCGAATCGACTGTCCAGTTGCCTTAAATCGTTGGCCGCCCACCTTGTGTCCCGTGCCCGATCGGTTTGAAGCTGCCCCCGTGAAGCTCTACTTGCCCAACCCAATCGCCGCGCGCATCTTCTCCAGCTGCTCCGCCGTCGGCACCACAAAGGAGAACTGCGGGCCCAGGTCCATGGCCACGGCAAGCGGCTTGGACGGTGAGGTCAGTCCCTGGAAGGCGGCAATGGCCTTCTTGGCGGCGGCATCGGGCACGCTGGCGTGCAGGTACAAGCCAAAGCCGACACTGGTGGCCTTGGTCGGCACCACCACGAGGCGTGCCTGGTGCACTTTTTCGGAGCGCCCGGCCAGGCCCTTGAGGCTGACGCCCAGTGCGGAAGGCTCGCGGGTGACGGCGCCTGCCCAGGACTGCTCCTCCCACGCAAAGACGGCTTTTGCAATCAGGCCCTGCTGGCCGACGGTGGCTTGCGGCGCGACGTCCTCCACATTGCCGCACAGGCCTTCGGCTTTGGCGATGGCGGTTTCCACGCCGGCGGCCGTGCCAAAACATTTGGAGCGCTGCAGCTGGTCGAGCACGGCTTTCTGCTCCGCCGGTGGCAGGGTTTTCAGCGCCACGGCGCCCGCGTCGGTGGCGGCCTTGCCGGCCGCTGTGATGGCCAGCACGGCGGGCTGGACCACTTCATTGTTGAACACCGCGAGCTTGTAACCGCTCATCAGGCCGGTGACCTGGTTGGTGTAGACCCAGCAATACGGTGTGCGCCCCGAGGCGGTGATGTCGTCCACTTTCTTGATGGCGTACAGCGGCGTCTGCGGCAGGCCGGCGCGGCCTATGAAGGCATGCATTTCCTGTTCGGCCACCGCGCTTTGGTAGGCGGCCTCACCGCGGAAGAGCTGGGGGTTCATATAGGCCCCTCCCTCGCAGTTTTGCGCCTGGGCGGCCGGTGACAGGCAGGCGGCTGCCAGTGAAAAGGAAATGAGGGACAGATAACGCATGTTGGGCTCCCGAAGCAGTGGCGTTTGGCGTTGAGGTAATTGGGCTGTGGCTACCCGAATTGGTAACCAAACGTCACAAGCACGCTTTGGGCCATCATACTGACGCGCTTGCTGAAAATGCTAACTTTTTACTGCGGGTTGACCCGAATATTAGGCTGAAAGCGTAGCCATCAGTTCTACAGTTTGGCACTCCGGCACCCGAGCTCTCCATATCAAGGCAGCGCCTGTATTCTTGAAAAAAACACATGCATCAGGTCCGTGAACGCATCCGCCGGCACGGTTTCATGCCGGCGGGCGTCCAGTTCGGCAATGTGCTCCATCTCCATGGGCTGTGCTTCAAGCGCCGCCATGGAGATGTCCTTGAAGATGCGTTCCTGGGTCGTCGTGATGTAGACGATGCGGCAGTTGTGGTGGCGCATGTCGGTCGCGATCTGCACATACTTCCTCAGCACCGCCTGCTCCGGGCCTTCCAGGATTTGGGCGAACACGCCGCCCCCAAAAACCAGCAGGCCGGTGATGCCCAGGGGCGGGTTGTTTTTGGCCGCGCTTTTCAGGACGCCATTCACGGCTTCTTCGTTGATGCCTTCATGGGCGTCACTGAGGTAGAGCAGTCTGATCATGATGCGGCTCCTTGACTGGACTTGCAGTGTCCGCATGGGGAAGAGATGGCTTCCCCGGGCAATGAAGCCCCATCATCCCACCTCGCGCCACTTTGTGGTGGATCTTTCAGGCAGAAAAAAACCCTCCGCTCAGGGGAGGGTTTTTTGGCATTAGGGGGCATTATGGAGATTGGCGTCCTCCGCCCGCATACCGGACAAGGGCTAGCCCAGGCGCCCTTCTTCGCGCAGCCGCATCCCTATCCGCTGGATCTCGGCCTCCCCCTGGGCCAGCGCGGCCCGGCTGGTGTGCACCGAGTAATACCCCATGACCAGTTCATGCGGATGTTTGACGGCCGAGCCCAGCACAAAGGCCGTGTCGCCCTGGGCCGTGAAGGCTATGGCCTCGCCGGATTCTTCGAACACCGCGAGTTCGCCGGTGGCTAAGGGGCCGCCGCTCTCGTCGCCCGCATCCAGCCGTCCCTGGTTGACCGCGACCCAGCCCACGGAGTGGCCTTCGGGCGGTGTGTAGCGCCACTGCTCGCCGTCCTTCAGCGTGACGGCCAGGTAATTCATGTCAGCCGGCGCGGGAATCGGGCTTTGCGCCGCGCCGTAGCGGCCCAGCAGCACACGCGCCGGGCCTTCTTGCGGCAACTGCCCGGGCGACAGGTAAAGGCTTTCGGCCGGCGCGTTTTCTTCCGCGGCCGGCAACGCGACCCAGAGCTGGAAGCCCTGGACCGGTGAATCGCTGACGGGCGCGCCAGTGTGCCAGACGCCATTGCCCGCGCGCATCCACTCGACGCCGCCGGCCGGCAGCACGCCCTTCTTGCCGGTCGTGTCTTCATAGCTGACCTGGCCTTCGACCATATAGGTCAGCGTGGCGATGCCCGAATGCGGGTGCATGCCGAAGCCTTTGTGGCCGGCCGCCGGCTTGAAGCCGAACAGGTCCAGGAAGACAAAAGGCTTGAGGAACTCCCCCAGGTCGCCGGGGCTGACCAGCCGCGTGATGGGTCCATGGGCGCTGCCGCGCGTGCGGTGCACGATGGCGCGGGCGGCCGTCGCAACTGCGGCGCTGCTCATACAGCCTCCCTGGCGGTCTTGAGCGCCCTCGCCCACCAGGCCATGTCGTCCAGCAGGCCGGTGGCGGCCTGGGCCAGGTGCGGAAAGTCTTCAAAGCTTTTGCCCTGCTTCCAGATGCCCATGAACTCCACCATGCCGATGTGCACCGCATTGCGCACGGGCGCCATCTGCAGCTCGGTGGCGACCAGGCGCAGCTGCTCGACGGCCCGCGCCGCGCCCACGCCGCCGTAGCCGACAAAACCTATGGGTTTGCGGATGAACTCCTTGTAGGCATAGTCCAAGGCGTTTTTGAGCACGGCGCTGGGGCCGTGGTTGTATTCGGGCGTGACCACGATCAGGCCGTCCAGCGTGGCGAGTTTGGCGGCCCAGCGCTGCGCGGCCTCGTTCTTCACGGGCGCCCAGGCCGGCGACATGGGCTCGGCGAAGAAAGGCAGCGGATGGTCGCGCAGGTCTATCAGCTCAAAGGCCAGGTCTGTGCGCTGCTGGGCAAGCGTATGAATCCACTGCGCGGGCTTGTCGCCGAAGCGGCCTTCGCGGGTGGAGCCGATGATGATGCCGATACGGGGGGTGTTTGAGCTCATGGGATGGTCCTGAAAAACAAGGTGGGAGGCCTGTACGGCCCATGGACTGAAGAGTAAGGTCGCCCTCATTGATTTACTAGATGGCAGAATCGGATTGCACCCATCCATTCAAAGAAGGAATAAACCATGCTGGACCTCAACGACATCGCCATGTTTGTGCAGGTGGTGCGCTGCGGCAGTTTTGCCGAGGCGGCGCGGCGCCTGGGCCTGCCGGCCAATACCTTGAGCCGGCGCGTCCAGCAGCTGGAAAACCAGCTAGTCACACGGCTGATGCAGCGCTCCACGCGCAAGCTCACCTTGACCAGCGCGGGCCAGGCTTTTTATGAGCGCTGCGCGGGCGCGGTCGACGGGCTGGCCGAGGCCGGCCAGGAGTTGGCGACCGGCAGCCAGGAGCCCAGCGGCCTGGTGCGCGTGGCGGCGACCGCCGATTTTTTTGATTTTTTCCCCATGGAATGGGTGGCCGAATTCCTGGCCGCGCACCCGCGCGTGCGGCTGGACTTTGTGCTCAGCGACGCCCACGCCGACCTGATTGCCGAGCAGATCGACGTGGCTTTCCGTGGCGGCCCCATGCGCGACTCGGGTTACGTGGGCCGGCAACTGCTGGGCGCGCGCAGCGACGGCATGGTCGCCAGCCCGGCTTACATCGCCGCACGCGGCGCGCCGGCCACGCTGCAGGATTTGCGGGAGCACGATTGCGTGACCTCGCCCCACCCCAGCGGCCGAACGACCTGGCGCCTGACAGGCCCCGGCGGCATGGAAGAGGAAGTGCAGGTCGCGGGACGCTTCAGCGGCAACACCGCCCAGGCGCTGCGCAAGGCCACGCTGGCCGGCCTGGGCATCGCACTGCTGCCGCCCGCCATGGCCAGGCTGGACGTGCAGGCCGGGCGGCTGCTGCCCGTGCTGCCGCAATACCAGCGCACGGGCCACGGGCTCAGCGTGCTTTACCCCAGCCGGCGGCAGTTGCCGCTGGCGGTGTCAGCTTTTATCGCGTTGGTGATGGACAAGCTCAGCGAGGTGGAGAGCTTGCCGGAAATACTGAAGCCCGAACGGCGCTGAGCGGGTAGCGCGTCGATCAGTTCACCGAAATGTTGTCCATGTTCACGGTGATATTGATCACCGCGACATTGCCGTATACATCCACCTTGATGGAAATCTGGTTGGGGGCCGTGGTTTTATAGACGACGAGGTCACATATGCCTTCCGCCACATTCTGCGGCTGGCCGAAGTTCGCGGTGCCGTTGAGGCCCCACCTGACGTTTCCCACGGTCACGGCGGTCGTGTTTTGCGCTTGGGTTCCACCCACAATATTGACGGTTACATCGGTCATGTCGTTCTCCATCCGGTTTGAAAAAATGGTGTGCGTCCACTGGATCGGCAGGTTCACTGTCCAGGGGAAATCACTGTAGGACCGTGCTTGCTGGAACACCATTACGCGCCATTACGCCGGGCATGCCGATGCGCTTGGACGGGGAAATCCGGAATCTCCAATATCGAACTCCAAAACAAAACAAGGACACGCCTTGGCGTGTCCTTGTTTGTATTTGTCTTCGTGGTTTTCTGTCCCCGCTCCCGCTCCCGATTGCCCCGTCCTGGCTGGGCCGAGGAGCGCAGAGGCAAGCGGATAAGGGCTCGCGATTGTCTGAGCGAAGCGAGTTCGAGCGAGACCCCGCTTGACTCGAGCACCGCAGGTTGCCCGTAGCGCAGCGGAGGGACCCAGACTGCGGGTCGCCTTTTCTTTGCTTACGTTCTTTTGGCGAAGCAAAAGAAAGTAAGTCGCCCGCCGGGGCGAGACCCGGCCAGCAGAACCAAGAAGAGGAAAGAGGAGGATGAGGAGGCAGAGCGCGCCCGCCGGAGCAAGACCCGGCTAAAGCCCCTTCCGAATCGCCAGCGGTTCACTCACAAGAGACAGCAGGTAATCAATATCCGCTGGCTTCACCACATGATGGTCAAACCCAGCATGTTGCGACCTCTGGCGGCTCTCGGCCTCGCCGTAGCCCGTCAGCGCGATCATCAAGGCATCCCTGGATTCGGGGCTGTTGCGCAACTGTCGGGCCACTTCAAAACCGTCCATGCCGGGCAGGCCGATGTCGAGGATGAGCACGTCGGGGGCAAACTCCCGGGCCACCTTGAGCGCCGCCGCACCGTCGTTGGCGATCCTGACCACATAACCCTCGAGTTCGAGCAGGACTTTCAGCGTGTCGGCCGATGCCGGCAGGTCGTCGACGACCAGGATTTTGCGGGAGGCCGCCGGCGCCGGCCTGGCGGGCTTGGGTGCGTGTGCGGCGGGCGGCGCGGCTCCCTCGGCCATCACGCGGGCCGGGAAGTACACGGAGATGCGGCAGCCTTTGCCGTGGCCCTCGCTGTAGGCCTCCACCCTGCCCTGGTGCAGTTGCACCAGGTGCTTGACCAGCGTGAGGCCTATGCCCAGGCCGCCCTGGGCGCGGTCCAGCGCCTGGTCGCCCTGGGCGAACAGGTCAAAAATATGCGGCATGAATTCGGCCTCTATGCCCTGGCCGGTGTCCGAGACGGTGATGCACAGCTCGTCGCCCTGGAGGGCGGCACCCAGGATGATCCTGCCCCCCGGATCGGTGAACTTGGAGGCGTTGTTGAGCAGGTTGGACAGCACCTGCGACAGGCGCACCAGGTCGCCCTGCAGGACGATGGCCTCGCCGGGGATGTCCAGCGTGAGTTCCTGCTGCCTGGCGGCCAGCAGGGGGTTGCTGGCCTCGACGGCGCGCTCGCACAGGGTGGACAGCCGCACCGCCTCCATGTGCACGGTGACCTTGCCGCGGACTATGCGCGAGACGTCCAGCAGGTCGTCGACCATCCTGGACATGTGGTCCACCTGGCGCGCGATCACATCGCGCGCCCAGGCCACGGTCGGGTCGGCGACCTGGGCCCCGTGGATGATGTGCACCGCATTGCGTATGGGCGCCAGCGGGTTGCGCAGCTCATGGGCCAACATGGCGAGGAACTCGTTCTTGCGGCGGTCGGCCTCCTGCACCAGGGTGTAAAGCCTGGCGTTCTCCATGGCGATGGAGGCCCGGCCCACGACTTCGCTGAGCAGGGCGGCATCGGCCTGCGCGAAGCCGCCGGCCCTGCCGAACAAGATGAGCGCGCCCAGTTGCTGCTCGCCGGCCACCAGCGGGCAGACGGCCATCTCTTCATGGTCGGCCGGAAATTCCAGCCACTCGGCGGGCGGCGTGGCCGCGGGCTGCGCCGCGCACAGCTCGGTCGCGGGCAGGAAGGCTATGTCCCGCGTGAGCATGGCATCACGGACCAGCGCCGCCATGGAGGGGCTCAGGTCGCGCTGGCATTCCAGCAAGACCGGGCCCACGGCGGGATCGGCGCTGCCCGAAATCTTCAGGCAGCGGCAGTGCAGATTCCCATGGCCGTCGAGCAAGGCGACGGCCGCCATGTCGCCCAGGCCGGGCACCGCGATGTCGGCCAGCGCATGGGCGGTGGCGTCGATATGAAGGGACATGGAAAGCCGCTGGCTGGCCTCGGCCAGGTAGGCGGCGCGGCGCGTGGCGTCTTCGGCGGCGGCGCGCGCCGCCTCGGAGCGTGCCAGCGCCTCGCGCTGCGCGGCCTGCTGCTGCAGCTGCCGGTGCATGCGGTGCAGGTCGACAAACACCTTGACCTTGGAACGCAGCACGTCGGGCACGACCGGGGACGAGATGTAGTCCACCGCGCCCAGCGCATAGCCCTTGGCGGCCTGGGCTTCATCGACGTAGGCGGTGATGAACAGGATGGGGGTCTGCGCGCTCTTTTTGTACTGCCGTATCAGGCCGGCGGTTTCCAGGCCGTCGATGTCGGGCATGTTCACGTCCAGCAGGATGACGGCGAACTCCATCTCCAGGATCAGGCGCAGGGCCTCCCGGCCTGAACGGGCGCTCACGAGGTTCTGCCCCAGCTCCTCGAGGATGCTGCCCATGACGACGTGCTTTTCGGGCAGGTCGTCGACGATCAGGATGTTGACCGGGTCCGGGTTCAGCATGCTTGCCGGCTCCTGCGGCATGGCGAGGACGGCGCTCATCGCGGCAACCAGGCGCGCAGCACGGCGAGCAGGTTCTCCGTGTTGACGGGTTTGGACAGGTAATCCCAGGCGCCCGCCTCTATGCATTTTTCGCGGTCGCCCTTCATGGCCTTGGCGGTGACCGCGATCATGGGCAGGGTCTTGCCGGCCGGCAGCTTGCGGATCTCCTGCATGGTGACCAGGCCGTCCATCACCGGCATCATGATGTCCATCAGCACCACGCTGAGCCGGGGGTCGGAGGCGACCTTGGCGATGGCGTCATGGCCGTTGTCGGCCCAGACGATGTCCATGCCCTCTTCCTCGAGCACGGTGGCCAGCGCGAAGATGTTGCGCATGTCGTCGTCGACGATCAGCACCCGTTTGCCCGCGAGCGACTTGTTGGCGTCGTGCAGGGTCCTCAAGGTGCCGCGCTGCCGCTCCGTCATGCGCGCCTCGTTCACATGCAGGGCGTGCAGGGCCAGGTCCAGCACCCGCGGGATGGACCTGGCCTCGCGGAACAGATAACCGTCGCGGGCCTGCCAGGCGGGCTGGTGCAGCGCGTCTATCGGGCCTTCGCGCCAGACCACCACCGGCAGCGGCCCGAGCACCGAGGGGGCCGGCAGGGTATGGCGCAGCTGCTCGAAACCGTCCTCCAGCGTGGGCTCATCGGTGATGGCGCATTCGAAGCGCGCAAAGTCCTCGGGCTTGACGTCCGCCAGCGAGGCCACCGTCTGGCACAGGATGTGGCTGTGGCCCAGCAGGCCGGTGACCTCGGCGCGCAAGGCCTCGTCCTGCAAGGCGACCAGCACATGCCGCACCGGGCGCGAGACATAGCGGTGCAGCTGGTCCAGCATCTCGTCGAGCACTTCCTTGGCGGGTATGGGCTTGGCGATGAAGGCCATGGCGCCGCTGCGGTAGGCGCGTTCCTGGGAATCATCGGTGGAAATGACGCAGACCGGGATGTGGCGCACGCTGAAGTCCTGCTTGATGCGCTCCAGCACGCGCCAGCCTTCCATGTCGGGCAGGTGCATGTCCAGCGTGATGGCCGAGGGCTTGAATTCGGCCGCCAGCGTCAGGGCGCCAGCGCCCAGCGAGGTCACCAGGCCCTTGAAGCCCTTGGCGCGCGCGGCGTCCAGCAAAAAGCTGGCGAAAGCCAGGTCGTTCTCGACAATCAGCAGCACAAAGTCGCCGGGCTGGATGTTGTGCCTGTCGTCCGCGGCCTCGTCGGCCGGCGCGGGGGCATCCAGGGACAGGGCGGCGTCGTCGAAGGCGATGTCCTGCTTTTCAAAACCCAGGCGGCTGACGGGCGCGGCGGTTTCCATGCGCTGCTCGGCGCTGCCGCCGGGCTTGCGCGCGCCGCGCCAGGAGGAATAGGTCAGCGGCAGGTAAAGCACAAAGCTGCTGCCCTCGCCCGGCGCGCTGGACAGGCGTATCTCGCCGCCCAGCAGGCGCGAGAGTTCGCGGCTGATGGCCAGGCCCAGGCCGGTGCCGCCGTACTTGCGGGAGGTAGAGCCGTCGGCCTGCTGGAAGGCCTCAAAAATGATCTGCTGCTTGTCGGCGGAAATGCCTATGCCGGTGTCGGTGACGGAAAACGCCAGCACTTGCTGGGCGCGGTTGAGTTCCTCGTGGTCGGTACTCCAGCCGGTGAAGGCCTCCTCGATGGCCAGGGCCACATGGCCCTGGTGGGTGAACTTGAAGGCGTTGGACAGCAGGTTTTTGAGGATTTGCTGCAGGCGCTTGACGTCGGTCACCATGGACACCGGCAGCTGCAGCCCGGTGGTGATCAGGAAGTCCACGTTCTTGGCCTCGGCCACGTGGCGGAAGGTGCGCTCCACATACATCTGCAGGTCGGACAGGCGCAGCTCGTTGACGTCCACCACCACCGTGCCCGACTCGATCTTGGACAGATCCAGGATGTCGTTGATCAGCATCAGCAAGTCATTGCCCGATGAATGGATGGTCTTGGAAAACTCCACCTGCTTGGCGGTCAGGTTGCCTTCGGAGTTCTTGCACAGCTGGTCGGACAGGATCAGCAGGCTGTTAAGCGGCGTGCGCAGCTCGTGCGACATATTGGCCAGGAACTCCGACTTGTACTTGGAGGTCAGCGACAGCTGCTTGGCTTTTTCCTCGAGCGCCTGGCGGGCCTGCTCGACCTCCTGGTTCTTGCGCTCCACCTCGTCGTTCTGCTGCACCAGCAGGTGGGCTTTTTCCTGCAGCTCCTCGTTGGTCTGCTGCAGTTCCTCCTGCCGGCTTTGCAGCTCCTGCGCCAGGGACTGCGACTGGGTCAGCAGGTCTTCGGTGCGCATATTGGCTTCAATCGTGTTGATCACGATGCCAATACTCTCGGTGAGCTGGTCGAGGAAGGCCTGGTGCGTGGGGTTGAAACGCTCGACCGAGGCGAGTTCCACCACACCGCGGACCTGGCCCTCGAAGATGATGGGCAGCACCAGGATGTCCATGGGCGCCACTTCTGTGAGGCCCGACGATATCCTGAGGCCCTGCGGCAGCGAGGAGGTCAGCAGGATCTTCTGCTTGTCGAAGGCGCACTGGCCAATCAGGCCCTGGCCCAGGTCGATTTCCTTGCCGTAAGCGCCCTGCCCGTCGGAGGCATAGCTGGCCATCAGGCGCAGGCGCGGCCTTTCCTGGGTGTAGCTCAGCACGTAGAACTCGGCCTGCTGGGCGCCCACCACGGGCGCGAGCTCGGACAGGATCAAATGGCCCACGGCCACCAGGTCTTTCTGGCCCTGCAGCATGCGGCTGAACTTGGCCAGGTTGGTCTTGAGCCAGTCCTGCTCGGTGTTGACCTGGGTGGTGTCCTTGAGGTTGCGGATCATTTCATTGATGGTGTCCTTGAGCGCGGCCACCTCGCCCAGCGCCTCCACCGTGATGGAGCGCGTCAAGTCACCCTGGGTCACGGCCGTCGCCACCTCGGCAATGGCGCGCACCTGGGTTGTCAGGTTGGCGGCCAGCTGGTTGACGTTTTCGGTCAGGCCTTTCCAGGTGCCGGCCGCGCCCGGCACCTTGGCCTGGCCGCCCAGCTTGCCCTCCACCCCCACCTCGCGCGCCACCGAGGTCACCTGGTCGGCGAAGGTGGCCAGCGTATCGGTCATGCCGTTGATGGTGTCGGCCAGGGCGGCGATCTCGCCCTTGGCCTCCACGGTCAGCTTGCGCTCCAGGTCGCCGTTGGCCACCGCCGTCACCACGCGCGCAATGCCGCGCACCTGGCTGGTCAGGTTCCCGGCCATGAAGTTCACGTTGTCGGTCAAGTCCTTCCAGGTGCCGGCCACGCCTTGCACATCGGCCTGGCCGCCCAGCTTGCCTTCGGTGCCCACCTCGCGCGCCACCCGCGTCACTTCAGAGGCAAAGGAGCGCAGCTGGTCCACCATGGTGTTGATGGTGTTCTTGAGCTCCAGGATTTCGCCCTTCACGTCCACCGTGATCTTTTTGGACAGGTCGCCGGCTGCCACGGCCTTGGTCACGTCGGCGATGTTGCGCACCTGGCTGGTCAGATTACCGGCCATGAAGTTCACGTTGTCGGTCAAGTCCTTCCAGGTACCGGCCACGCCCTGCACATCGGCCTGGCCACCCAGCTTGCCTTCGGTACCCACCTCGCGCGCCACCCGCGTCACTTCCGAAGCGAAAGACCGCAGCTGGTCCACCATGGTGTTGATGGTGTTTTTGAGTTCGAGAATCTCGCCCTTCACGTCCACGGTGATCTTTTTGGACAGGTCGCCGGCCGCCACGGCCGTCGTCACCTCGGCGATGTTACGCACCTGCGCCGTCAGGTTGGAACCCATGGAGTTGACCGAGTCGGTCAAGTCCTTCCAGGTGCCGGCAACGCCCTGCACGTCGGCCTGGCCGCCCAGCTTGCCCTCGGTGCCCACCTCGCGCGCGACGCGCGTCACTTCGGACGCAAAGGACCGCAGCTGGTCCACCATGGTGTTGATGGTGTTCTTGAGCTCCAGGATTTCGCCCTTGACGTCCACCGTGATCTTTTTGGACAGGTCGCCGGCCGCCACGGCCGTCGTCACCTCGGCAATATTGCGCACCTGGCCGGTCAGGTTGGAACCCATGGAATTGACCGAGTCGGTCAAGTCCTTCCAGGTGCCGGCCACGCCCTGCACGTCGGCCTGGCCGCCCAGCTTGCCTTCGGTACCCACTTCGCGCGCGACGCGCGTCACTTCAGAGGCAAAGGACCGCAACTGGTCCACCATGGTGTTGATGGTGGCCTTGAGTTCCAGGATTTCACCCTTGACGTCCACGGTGATCTTCTTGGACAGGTCGCCGGCCGCCACGGCCTTGGTCACCTCGGCGATGTTGCGCACCTGGCCCGTCAAATTGGAGCCCATGGAGTTGACCGAGTCGGTCAAGTCCTTCCAGGTGCCGGCAACGCCCTGCACGTCGGCCTGGCCGCCCAGCTTGCCTTCGGTACCCACCTCGCGCGCCACCCGCGTCACTTCGGAGGCGAATGAGGAAAGCTGGTCCACCATGGTGTTGATGGTGTTCTTGAGTTCGAGAATCTCACCCTTCACGTCCACCGTGATCTTCTTGGAGAGGTCGCCGGCGGCCACGGCCGTCGTCACCTCGGCGATGTTGCGCACTTGGCCCGTGAGGTTGGAACCCATGGAGTTGACCGAGTCGGTCAAGTCCTTCCAGGTGCCGGCCACGCCCTGCACGTCGGCCTGGCCGCCCAGCTTGCCTTCGGTGCCCACCTCGCGCGCCACCCGCGTCACTTCGGAGGCGAATGAGGAAAGCTGGTCCACCATGGTGTTGATGGTGTTCTTGAGCTCCAGGATTTCGCCCTTCACGTCCACCGTGATCTTTTTGGACAGGTCGCCGGCTGCCACGGCCTTGGTCACGTCGGCGATGTTGCGCACCTGGGACGTCAGATTGCCGGCCATGAAGTTCACGTTGTCGGTCAAGTCCTTCCAGGTGCCGGCCACGCCTTGCACGTCGGCCTGGCCGCCCAGCTTGCCCTCGGTACCCACCTCGCGCGCCACCCGCGTCACTTCGGACGCAAAGGATCGCAGCTGGTCCACCATGGTGTTGATGGTGTTCTTGAGCTCCAGGATTTCGCCCTTGACGTCCACCGTGATCTTTTTGGACAGGTCGCCGGCCGCCACGGCCGTCGTCACCTCGGCGATGTTGCGCACCTGCGCCGTGAGGTTGGAGCCCATGGAGTTGACCGAGTCGGTCAAGTCCTTCCAGGTGCCGGCAAC
Organism: Polaromonas sp. P1_A2; assembly: GCF_056406895.1. NCBI lineage: Bacteria > Pseudomonadati > Pseudomonadota > Betaproteobacteria > Burkholderiales > Comamonadaceae > Polaromonas > Polaromonas sp. P1_A2. The sequence goes on from NZ_JBFTZI010000002.1 coordinate 776,228, forward strand.
GCCCTGCACGTCGGCCTGGCCGCCCAGCTTGCCCTCGGTGCCCACTTCGCGCGCGACGCGCGTCACCTCGGCCGAGAAGGTGCCCAGTTGCTCCACCATCTTGTTGATGATCATGGCGGTGCGCAGGAACTCGCCTTCGAGCGCCTTGCCCTCGGCCTCCAGCGCCATGCTCTTGGACAGGTCGCCTTGCGCCACGGCGCCTATCACGCGCGCTACTTCGCTGGTCGGGTGCACCAGGTCGGCGATCAGCGAATTGATGGACTCGGCGGAGTCGCGCCAGAAACCCGAGGCGTCGGGCACAAAGGCCCGCTCCTTGAGGCGCCCCTGCTTGCCGACCACACGGCTCAGGCGTTCGAGTTCGCGCGCCATGCGCACGTTTTCAGAAACCACGTCGTTAAAGGCATCGGCCACCTTGCCGGGAACACCGGTCCAGTCTTGCGGTAATGAAGCGCGCGCGTCGCCCTTTTTGAGGTCGGTCAATGCGGTCAGCACCACCTTGGTCTGCTCCGTCACCGTCTCGGCTTCGTCGAGCACGGTGTTGATGGCCATCGCGTTCTGCAGCCAGAAGCCTGAGAGTTTTTCCTCGGGCAGACGCCGGCTGGCGCGTGTCGACAGGCGGGACTTGGACGCCAGGCCTTTGCAGCGGCTGGTGGTCGCGGTCGTCATGGCCGACAGCTGATTGAATTCGGCGGCGATCTTTCCATAGACGCCGTCCCACTCGGTTGGCAGTGTGACGCCGGCTTCCCCACGCCTGAGCGCGCTCAGGGATTTGAGAATGGACTTCAATTCGGTGTCGCGCTCCACCACCGAAAGCTTGGTCAAAGCTTCCATGCTGTTCATCCTGTATTGAGGGTAACTTTTTGTAGAAACGGGTGCCGAGATTACTCGCGAAGATACAGAATGACAATCAAATCGCACACTATTTTCCTAAGCGAGAAAACAATGTGCGGCGAGCTTGTCACAAGGGCCAAACTGTAGGTTTTGGCTTACACGAGCTCCGCTTTGAGCGCTGTACATTTTGGAGTTACGCCTTGAAAAATATCGCGACCGGATGTGCGTCGCTGCACGGCGTGGGCCCTGCAGACTCGCCTGCAGTTTTTGTGAAACCACCATCGGCGGCAGCACCATGAGCGTTCCATCCAGCAGCACAGCAACACAGGCAAGCGGATTGCAAAGGTGCGAGGCGGAAGCGGCGCACTACGCGCTGCTGCGCCGGCTGGCCCCGGTGATACGCCACAACATGGCGGGAACGCTGCAGCCGATTGCCATGGTGGCGGCGATGCTGGAGCGGCGCCTGCAAAAAACCGACACGGACCCGGAAGCCCTGCTGAGAAACGCGCGCGATATCGTGGCGCTGACCAAGGAAGCGGCCGCATCCTGCGTGGACCTGATGAGCTGGCTGGCACCCAAGGAAAAGCGGCTGATCATGGCCGGCGCGGGCATCGCGGAATGCCTGGGCATGGTGGCGACGCAGCTGTCGTTCAAGGGCTTTTCGGTGGTCGACAACACCGGCGGCCCGCTTGTGCAACTGCCCCAGTCGGCGCTTCGCACCGTGCTGACCGCGGCCCTCATCGCGCTGACCGATGCGGCCGCCGCGCCCGGCAAGGTGCTCATAAGGGCGGAATTCGCGCAGGACATTCTTTCCCTTCACGTCGAGCTCAAGCCGGACGATGCCGCCGAGCCCATGCGCGCGGCGGACAAGCCGCCCTACCGCCTGCTGGACTGGCGCGATGTGCAGGTACTGGCGCAGCAGGAATCCGTACACATGGTTCGCGCGGAGAACCGGCTCACGCTGCAATTCGAAGCCACCGCCGCGGCGGATTCGCCGGCGCGGGCGGAGACGGTGCAAGCCTGAACGGCCGCAAGCTTCAGGCTCGCGGCGACTCCGTGTAGGACGAGGGAGCGTATGCACAACAGGCCTCGTTCGCGCTGGCACACTGAGGCCATGAGTTCTCTTCGACGTTTGGGGCGCCATGCCCTGCTGTGCGGCTGGCTGCTTTGCGCCGCCCATTTCCCGGCCGCGGCGCAAGCGCCGCAGGCAGCCGCCGCGAATGCGGAATCCGGCGCGCCGGCCCTGCTCGAAAAGCACGCGGAGCTGGCCGGGCAGCTTGCGCAGAATGCCTACCGCAGGCCGCTGTTCCTGGAGTCGGCCGAAAGCGCCAATGAGGTGACCGGCAGCGCGTATGCGGTGCTGAATTCGCCCTTCGCCACGGTCAGCGGCGCCTTCAAAAGCCCCAGGCGCTGGTGCGAGATGCTGATATTGCACATCAACACCAAGTACTGCCATGCGAGCGCCGACGAAAGCCCGAGCATGCTGAACATGCACATCGGCAAAAAGACCGAGCAGCCACTGGAAGACGCTTTTGCGCTGCAATTCAGCTACCGTCTGGCCGCCAGCTCGCCCGACTACCTGGCGGCGAACCTGAGGTCGGACAAAGGCCCCCTGGGCACCAACAACTACCGTATCGAGCTGCAGGCGGTGCCGCTTCCCGGCGGCAAGACCTTTATGCACCTGCGCTACTCCTACGGCTACGGCGTCGCCGGCCGCCTGGCCATGCAGGGCTACCTGGCCACTGCCGGCAGCGGCAAGGTGGGTTTCACGCGGGTGCAACGCGGCACCACCACCGCCTTTGTGGACGGCATGCGCGGCACGGTGGAGCGCAACACCATGCGCTACTACCTGGCCATAGAGGCCTACCTGGCCTCGCTGGACAAGCCGCCGGCCCAGCAACTCGAGGCGCGCCTGCAGCACTGGTTCGACGCGACCGAGCAGTACGCCCGGCAGCTGCATGAGGTGGACAAGGAAAGCTACCTCAGCATGAAGCGGGCCGAATACCAGCGCCAGCAAGCCTCCTGAGCTGGAAGCGAATGGCTAGAAGTCGGAAGTCCTGGCCGGCCTGGCCTGGGGCGGCACGTGGGTGCCCGGCTCGCGAATCGGCAGCGTGGGCTCAGGCGGCGGCGGATCGGTGATCTCGGGCGGCATGCCCGGTTCGGGCGGCACGATCAGCGGCGGGACTTCCTCGGGAATATGGATGCCCGGTGTGCCGGGCGGCGGCTGGGGAACATGAAGATGCAGGGGCATTGAGATTTTCCTTGACCTTGATTCAGGGTGCCCGCCCGGCCTTATCGCAAGCGGGACCGGCGCGCCAGCTGCAGGCGGCCGCGCAGTTGCGAACGCAAGGCCAGCATGGCCAGTGCGCCCGCCGCGGCGGCCAGCAGGGCTGACTGGCCGGGCCGGGCCGCGACATGCGCGCGGACGGCCTGCGTGAACGGCAAACCACGGCGGCCTGTGGCGGCAGCAGGACCGGATGGCGGCAGCGGCAGCGCGGCGGCACCGCCCTGCCCTTCAACCAGCACGGCTTCTTCGGCCGTCTGGAACACATCGTCGTCCAGCCGCCTGGGCCCGCTATAGGGCGGCAGCTCAAGGGGCATATCGGCGAGTGAAGCCGCAGGTGTGCTCATGGTCCGGGCTGGCTGTGCTGCGGGTTGGGGTTCAGGCGGACTGCAGCCTTGCATCCAGTGCGTTCCTGGAGTCGTCATTGGCCGCGGTTTCCAGCTTGCGGCTCTGCGTGAGGCAGTAGGCCAGCAGGCAATCGATTTCGGTGGACTTGTCGAACACCGCGTCCACGCCCAGCTCGGCGCAGCGCATGCGCATTTCGCGCGTGGCGTAGTTGCTGAAGACCACGATCTTCTGCGAGGGGCTGCGCTCGCGGCAGGCCTGCAGGATCCTGAGGCCGCTGCCCCGCTTGAGGAACAGGTCGACGATGGCCAGGTCCCACTGGCCTTCATGGTGCGTCAGCCATTGGGTGCCCTCGTCTTCGGTTTCACAGCTGCCGACCGACTGCACGGGCGCCAGCTCTTCCAGCGTGCTGATCAGGTTGTCGCGGATGGTCGGATTGTCTTCCACGAGGTAGGTTCGCATTTTCATGGTGGGGTGCCGATCCGCAACAAAGGCAAACAAGGGTGGTGGGGTGGGCTCATGCCGGTTTTCATGTCCTTGAATTTACGTGTGCTGCCCGCGGCTTTGTGCCGGAGGGGCGAGCATGGCCTTGTAGGAGAAAAGGCCACGCGGCGCCGCGGGCCTCTTCAAAAACCATGGCACCGGGGAAACAAGCGCGCCCGCGCCAGTTCCTGGTGGGCCGGTAAGCGGTGTCTTACGCGAGGAGCAGAAAGCCCTTACATGGCACGCCGACGTCGGGCTACCGCCCGGCCGCCCGCGAGCCCGTAATGTCCATGCACCACCCCAGTGACGATCACCCAAGCACAGGAAACCACCACCATGAAGCTGATGGCCGGACTTTTGACAGGCATGGCCGCGGGGCTGCTGACCGCCTGGCGAGTCCATGCCGACCCTCGCAATATCGACCTGCTCCATGCTTTCCTGACGGTGCTGGTCTGCGCGGCAGGCCTGTTCCTGGTGTCCATGGCCCTGCCGGACAGCATCGCGCAAGTCCTGCAGGAATTCATGGCCTGGTGCCTGGCGGGCACGATTGCCGCGCTGGGCCTGCTGGCCACCGTCAAAGTGCTGGAAGGCCTGCTCGACAACTGACCGCCACACGGCGCCGGTGCTTGGCCGATGTTTGCGCACCTTCCCTCCCGCATCCGCCTGTAGGCCATCGGCCCCAGGCGGAGCCTCTTTTTTTGACACAAGGATGTTCATGCCGCCCTCCAAGCGCAACACTGCCAGCCCCCATCGGACCACGGATGGCGCCAAAGACAAGAAGACCCAGCTGGAAGGCTTCACCGCGGGCAACGCCCCGGTGCTGACGACCAACCAGGGCCTGCAGATTCCGGACAACCACAACTCGCTGAAAGCCGGGGTGCGCGGCCCGACCCTGCTGGAGGACTTCATACTCCGCGAAAAAATCACCCACTTCGACCACGAACGCATTCCGGAGCGCGCGGTGCATGCCCGGGGCGCGGGCGCGCACGGCTATTTCAAGCCCTACAAGTCCATGGTGCAGTACACCAGCGCCGGTTTTTTGCAGGACCCGGATGTGGAAACACCGGTCTTCGTGCGCTTTTCCACCGTGGCAGGCTCCCGGGGTTCGGCCGACACGGTGCGCGACGTGCGCGGCTTCGCGGTGAAGTTCTACACCGCCGAAGGCAATTACGACCTGGTGGGCAACAACATCCCGGTCTTCTTCATACAGGACGCGATCAAGTTCCCGGACCTGGTCCATGCGGTCAAGCCGGAACCGCACAACGAAATGCCGCAGGCGGCCAGCGCCCACGACACCTTCTGGGACTTCGCCTCGCTGATGCCCGAGTCCACCCACATGCTGATGTGGGCCATGTCGGACCGCGCCCTGCCGCGCAGCTTTCGCATGATGGAGGGCTTCGGGGTGCACGCCTTTCGTTTCATAAATGCCCGGGGCGGCGCCTTTTTTGTGAAGTTCCACTGGAAGCCCAAGCTGGGCGTGCACGGCCTGGCCTGGGACGAGGCGCAGAAGATCGCCGGCAAGGACCCCGACTTCCACAGGCGCGACCTGTGGGAGGCGATTGAAAGCGGCAACTTCCCGGAGTGGGAGCTGGGCGTGCAGATCGTCGACGAAGGCAAGGAGGCCGAACTGGGCTTTGACATCCTCGACCCGACCAAGCTGATTCCCGAGGCGCAGGTGCCGGTGCAGCCCATAGGCAAGATGGTGCTGAACCGCAACCCGGACAATTTTTTCGCTGAAACCGAGCAGGTGGCCTTCCACCCGGGCCACCTGGTGCCGGGCATAGACTTTTCCAACGACCCGCTGCTGCAGGGCCGGCTTTTCTCGTACACCGACACCCAGCTGTCGCGCCTGGGCGGCGCCAACTTCCATGAAATCCCGATCAACCGCGCGGTCTGCCCCATGCACAACTTCCAGCGCGACGGCATGCACCGCCAGGCCATTGCCAAGGGCCGGGTCGCCTACGAGCCCAACACGCTGGGCAGCGGCACCGAGTTCAGGGTGGACGGCGGCGCGCAAGGCTTCCAGTCTTACCCCGAACAGCTGGAGCCACCGAAACTGCGGCGCCGCAGCCCGTCGTTTGACGACCATTTTTCCCAGGCCGAGCTGTTCTGGAACAGCCAGAGCCTTCCGGAGAAAGACCATATCGTGGCAGCCTTTCGTTTTGAGCTTTCCAAGGTGGAAGTGCCCGAGATCCGCCAGCGCATGGTGGACAACCTGGCCCATGTGGACCTGAAGCTGGCCACGCGCGTGGCCGCGCCCCTGGGCATCAAACCGCCCGACCCCAAGGCCGCGGCCGGCCGGCTGGGTTTTCGCGAACACCGCATCACCAGCAAGGTGGAGGAAGACCCGGCCCTGCGCATGGTGGGGCGACCGGGCGGCAGCGCCAAGACGCGCAAGGTGGCCATCCTGGTGGCCGACGGCGTGGAAGCCGCGGCGCTCAAACGCCTGCAGCAGGACCTGCTGGACGCCGGCGCCCAGTGCAAGCTGGTGGCGCCGCACCTGGGCACCGTGAGCACCTCATCGGGCCGGCAGCTGGCGGTGGACCACACTTTCACCAACATGCCCTCGGTGATGTTCGACGCGGTGCTGATACCCGGCGGCAGCGAGAGCGCCGCCACGCTGGGCGCCATGGGCGAAGCGGTGCACTTTGTGCTGGAGGCCTACAAGCACTGCAAGACGATTTGCGCGGTGAACGACGGCGCGCAGCTGCTGTCCACCCTGGGTTTCAGCCTGGGCAAAGACCCGGAAGCCGTCAGCGAGCCCACGCCGGGCGTCATCATTGCCGATGCGCGCAAGGTCACGGACGGCCAGGTGTCGCAGGATTTGCTGGCGGCGATCGCGCAGCACCGCCACTGGGACCGGCTCAACGTGGACGCGATCCCGGCCTGAGCCTCAGGGCCTTCAGGGCGTCAGCGTGAGCTGGTGCGCGAAGGCCGGTGGGTTCATCCGCAGGGGCCGGTATTGCACGGCGGCCCAGCTATCGCGCATGTCGCGGTAGCGGCCCGAAAACACCAGGCCGCTCTGCCCGGTCTGGTAGATAAAAAGGGACTTCTCGGGGTCGCCCATGTCGTAGACCGCGCGCAGGGACGCGGCCTGCCGGTTGGCAAAAGGCGTGGCATCGCCCGTGGCCCAGTACTGGCCCACGTTGACCGTGAACGGGTCGCCGCCCGTGGGCACGCGCACGTCAAACCAGGGCGCGAGCCAGGCGACGTTGCCGAAGGGCTTGTGCGCCGACAAGGCCGGATGCGCCCTGCCCCAGGTCCAGCCGCCCACGTCGGCGCCGTAAGCCGCCTGCAGGCGGTCCAGCGCCCGGGCCAGCGCCGCCTCGGACTGCGCCTGGCAACCGGCCGCGCCGCACCAGTTGCCGTCCTGGCGCTCCAGGATGTCTTCCAGTGCGCTCCTGAAATGGCGCTTGCCGTAAAGCGGCCTGAAGGTCGCCTCGCCCAGCTTGCCACCCAGGATGCCGCGCGTGAGCTCGTCGGCCCAGGCGGCAAACACCAGCGGCGCGGCCTGGTCGGCGCGCATGGTGCCGTCAAAACCGGCCAGGGCTTTGCGCGCGGCTTCGGCCAGCGGATGCTTCACCGGCTGCGCCAGCGTTTTTTGCAGGAAAGGCAGCAGCTTGAGCGTCGCGGGCGACAGCAGGTCGGCCTGGATTTTTTGCATGGAGGCCACATCGTGCTTTGGCGCGGCCGCCAGCAGCTGCTCGATGCGGTCGTAGCGGTAAGGCACGGTCCAGTCCTGGCCCATGAAGAAGGGATAAGCCGGCGGCGTGATGCGCTGGTTGGCCGTGGCCCACCAGCCTTTGGCCTCGATGGCGGCGCGGCCGGCCTCGGGCGTTTGCGCGTACGGCAGCCAGCCGGCCCAGTCGTAGCGGGCGTCCCATCCCGGCGACGGCGCGATGCCGCGAATGTCGTTGTCGGGCCTGCGCAGCGGCACCTTGCCGGCGGCCTTGAAGGCCAGGCCGCCCGCGACATCCGCCGCCACGACGTTTTGCATGGGCGAGTGGTGCGTCGCGAAGGCGTCCACCAGTTCCTGCACGGACTGGGCGCGGTTGATGCGCAGGCCCGCGAGCACCGTCTGGTTGTCGGCGTCCAGCGCGCTCCAGCGCAGCGCGATGACGTATTTGCGGGTGTCCAGCAGCTCGGCGTGCGATTTCTGCACGTCGCTGAGCACCGGGCCGTGGCGGGTTTCACGCACGTCCAGCAGCACATCGGGCTGGCCCTTGACCTTGATGGTTTCGCGGCGGGTCTGGAAGTCGGCCCAGGCGGTGCCTGCGGCGGCCGGGATGCGGTATTGCCCGGGGTTGGCGGGATTGATCTGCTCGAGGTACAGGTCCTGCACGTCGGGCGCGGTGTTGGTGAATCCCCAGGCCATTTTTTGGGTGCGGCCCAGGACCACAAAAGGCAGGCCGGGCAAGGTCGCGCCTATGACGTCCAGCCCGGGGCCTCCATCACCACCTCCGCCGGCGGGCGCCTGCAGGCGCGCGAAGTACCAGATGGCCGGCGCCGACAGGCCCAGGTGCGGGTCGTTGGCCAGCAGGGGTTTGCCGCTGGTGCTGTGCGCGCCCGCCACCACCCAGTTGTTGGAGCCCTTGCCGTCGACCTCGCCCAGCGCCCCGGCCCAGTGGTTGATGCCTTGCGCCATGGCGACCGCGCCGGCGTCCGGGCCGCGGGAGACCTTTTGGGTGGCGGGAAGCTCGGCCCGGTACACGCCGAGCTCGGCGTAGAGCTTGCTGAAGTCCACTTTCGACGCCGGCTGCTCACCCGGATAAGGCGGGAACAACTGCCAGAGTTCGGGGGTCTTGAGCACCCGGGCGGCCGACAGGCGCGCGAATTCGGTGCCCCAGTTGCCGCCCAGGTCCAGCGCCATCATCAGCGACCAGGCCAGGCTGTCGGTGGGCGACCAGGCCGTGCCGGAACTGCCGCCGGGCTTGACGCCCAGGATGTGGAACTCGGGGGACAAGGTCTGCGGCGAGCCGGCGTAAAAGGCATTGATGCCCTCGCTGTAGGCCTGCATGGCCTCGCGTCCCTCGGCGGGCAGGCCCTGCCACTGGCGTTCGGCGGCGCGCACCACGCCCAGCGTGCGCAGCAGCTTGTCGGTGTCCAGCGTGGCCGGCCCGAACACTTCGGAGAGCTCGCCGTGCATCGCGCGCCGGTTGAACTCCAGCTGCCAGCCGCGTTCCTGGGCGTGCACATAGCCAAGGGCGAACCAGGCGTCGCGCGGTGATTGGGCCTTGATGTGGGTGACGTCGGACGGGTCGCGCGCCAGGGTCACGCGATCCCGAAGGCCGGCGGCCCGCAGCTCACCGTCCAGCGCGGGGCTGGCCCGGTACACATAAATGCCCAAGGCCGCCGCGGCAAGCAGCAGCAAGGCGGCCAGGGCGGCAAAAATCCGTTTGAACCAGACCAAGATCGTGTTCCCTGTAAGTTCGCCGGAGGGAGGTCACCCGGCGGCAGCGCCACGGCGCGTGGCGGGCCTCGACATCCTGCACCCGGCAGGATGGCCCCGGCCTATTTTTTCTGCAAGTGCATTTTGCCGTCGGCAAACTTGAAACTGACGGTGGGCACGGTGAAATCTTCAAAGGGGGCGCCCAGCGCGATCTCGCCTTCGAGCAGCAGCACGCACTCCTGCCGGCGCAACGCGATCACCGCTGCGTTGTCGGAAAAGCGCACCCAGGTGCCGTAGCTGCTGACGTCTTCGAGGAAAAACTTGCCGGCGCGGTATTCAATCCGGGCGTGCCGGCGGGACACGCGCGGGTCCTGCACCACAAAATGCGCATCCTGGTCGCGGCCCAGGAAGATGGGCAGCTCGGTCGAGGCGAAGGCGGTGTTGATGTCCAGCCAGCACAGCTCGATCAGCGCCAGGGCGGCGGCCGGCGGCGTCGCCGGCGGCACCGTGAGGCTGGCGGGCACCGTGAAGGACTCCGACATGACCTCGGACTGCCATTCGATGCGGTGCACCAGGCAGGCCTCGCTGCGGCCGCGGATTTCCAGCGCGCCCAGGCTGCGCGAGCGCACGAGTGTGTCGGAGGGTAAGTGCCGGATGACGGCGTCGGTGGCCAGGATCTGGTCGGGGCCCGAGAGGTCGCTCAGGCGCGAGGCCAGGTTGACGGCGTCGCCGAAGCAGTCGCCGTCCTGCTCGACGATTTCACCGCGCGCCACGCCCACTTGCAGGCGCATCTTGAGCTGCTCGGGCCAGTTGCGGATGCGCTCGCGGTGGACCCGCTGCAGTTCGGTCACCGCGTCGACGGCGTCCGCATTGTCGGGAAACACCACCAGCACGCCGTCGCCGAGGTATTTCACGACGTGGCCGCGGTAGGCATGGCAGACCTTGCCTATCCACTGGGTCAGTCGCGTGATGGCCTGTGTGGCCTTGGCATTGCCCAGTGATTCAAAAACCCCGGTGCTTCCTGTGAGATCGGCAAAAACGACGGTAACTTCTGCCATAAATCGATGTAACTGCTTGTAGTTTTGACGCCATTAAAACATAAGTAGCACATAGAACTTATGACAAAGGCATCCCGGCGCGTTGCCCTGGCCACCTGCCCGGCCGGGCGGAGCCGGGGCCGGGGCGCAAAAACTCAGCTCGCGCTGGGCTTGAGCTGCATGGCCTTGAATTCCAGGAATTCCTCAAAGCCGTAGATGCCGTTTTCTCGGCCGTTTCCTGACTGTTTGTAACCGCCGAAGGGCGCTTGGCCGTTGAAAGGCCCGCCGTTGATGTCGACCTGCCCGGTGCGCAGGCGGCGCGCGACTTTCATGGCGTGCTCGTCGGTGCCGCTCCAGACGGCGCCGCCCAGGCCGTAAATGGTGCTGTTGGCGATCGCCACGGCCTCTTCCTCGTCCTTGTAGGGAATGACCACCAGCACCGGGCCGAAGATTTCCTCCTGGGCCAGTGTGTCGGTGGCCTTGATGCCCAGAATGGTGGGCTGGACAAAATAGCCCTTGTCGAAAGCGGGCGCCTCGGCGCCGCCGGCGATCACGTCCGCGCCCTCCTCGATGCCGGTGCGGATGAATCCCAGCACGCGGTCGCGCTGGCCGGCGCTGACCAGGGGGCCCAGCTTGCTGCCCTCTTCCAGGCTGGGGCCTATGCTGAACTTGGCGATGGCGGCCTGGGCCAGGGCCTTGACCTCTTCGTAGCGCCCGGCCGGCACCAGCAGGCGGGTGTGGGCTGAGCAGGTCTGCCCGCTGTTGAGCATGCAGGCCGAAACCGTGCCTTTGACGGCGGCCTCGAAATTGGCGTCGTCGAGCACCACGCTGGCCGACTTGCCGCCCAGCTCCAGCGCCACGCGCTTGATGGTCTGGCTGGCCAGCTCACCGACGCGCTTGCCGGCGCGGGTGGAGCCGGTAAAGCTCACCATATCGACTTCCGGGTGGGTGGCCAGCACCTCGCCCACCACCGGGCCCATGCCGTTGACCAGGTTGAACACGCCGGGCGGCAGGCCCGCCTCGTGAATGATCTCGGCCAGGATCATGGCGTTGACCGGCGCGATCTCGCTGGGCTTGAGCACCACGGTGCAGCCGGCCACCATGGCCGGGGCGATCTTCAGCGTGATCTGGCTCAGCGGGAAATTCCAGGGCGTGATGCAGCCGACCACGCCGATCGCCTCGCGCACCACCAGCGAGTTGCCGACGGTCTTTTCCCATTCAAACTGGCGCGCCACTTTGGCGAAATTGCCCCAGTGCCAGGCCGGGCCGCCCACCTGGACGGCACGGGCCATCTTCAGGGGCATGCCGACTTCGCGGGCAATCGCCACGGCCAGGTCCTCGGTGCGGGCCTTGACGCCGGCCGCCACCTTGTCGAGGTAGGCCGCGCGCGTCTCGACCGGCAGGGCCGCCCAGCCCTCAAAGGCCGCGCGGGCCGCCAGCACGGCGGCTTCGGCCTCTGCCGCGGTGCCGGCGGGCACCGTCGCCATCAGCGCCTCGGTGCTGGAATCATGGACGGGCAGGGTTTCGGGAGACTGGGCCTTGACCCATTGGCCATTGATGTAATGCGCGGGATATACGGTCATTTGTGTGCTCATGGCGGTCCGGAAAAGGCTTGAAGAAGGCCAGGGGAAGGCCCAAAAAATGGTGAATAATGCCGAAAAAAAGGGTGAGTGACTTTCGACTCACAGGGAAAATCCCTCTGTAGGCCTAAAGATTTAAACAGTGTTCAAAACCAGAATCAACTTGACATCTGGTTACTAACTCCTTGATTCATTTGTTGTTTTGCGTTAACCATTTCACACAAAACACCTTGCATATCCTTAGATGTCGTCTTAATCTAACAGAAGACGCCGTTCCGCGGGGACGCGGACAAATATCCCACGGATGTTCCGGTAGAAAGTTGTGAAACACATGCGCTGGTTAAAACCGAATCTGAAAAGCAGCTTCATGGCTTTGCTGGGCTCTGGCGAGGTCACACCTTCCATACTGGAAGACCGCACCGAGGACATCCGCCAGTTCATTCTCGACGAACTCGGCGAATTCGGCGAAAAACACTATCCCAAGATTACCCGCCGCGTGCGCTACGCCCAGGACGTGCAAAGCCTGTGGTACACCCGCGGCGACGTGATGGCGGTGCTGGCGGCCATGCACGGTGAGACCATCGCCCGTGAAAAAGTCAGCCGCATCAGCGACAAATTCAAGGGCATGCTGCCGCGCGGACTGAGTTCGCGGTCCAGCCCGCTCACCACCTGAACCCCTTTTTCTTGCTTTTCCTTCGTTAGTTCTTTTTCAGTTTCTCCAGTTTCTTCCTGGCCTCCAAGGCAACTTTTTAAACCAGCTTCTAGCTGGTTTATTTTTGTCCGCTCGCAGCCGGCGCCCCGCGCGCCGGCCTGCCCGCTCAGTGCAGATGGCCCCAGAGCACAAAGGCGTCGCGCCCCTCCACCGCCAGGGTGGTTTTCAGGCCCACCGGCAGCACCACCTTGGTCGGCACATGGCCGAAAGGCAGTCCCGTCAGCACGCGCGCCTTGACCTTGCTTTGCAGCCAGGCAATCACCGTCGCCAGCTTGAAGCCCTTGTCGTGCGGCACCAGCGCGTAATTCGTGAACTGCCCGAAGACGATGGCTTTTTGCTGGCCCAGCACGCCGGCATGCAGCAGCTGGGTCAGCATGCGTTCCACGCGGTAGGGATGCTCGGCGACGTCTTCGATGAACAGGATGCCGCCCTTGACCGTGGGCAGGTAGGGCGTGCCCACCAGCGAGGACAGCATGGCCAGGTTGCCGCCCCAGAGCACCGCATCCTTGATCATGAAATCGGCGGCCGGTTTGGCATCGGCCGCGGGTTTGGGCAATTGCCAGCCCGTGCCCTCGCCCTGCCCCGTGATCAGGTCGTCGAAACAGGCTTCGGTAATTTCGTCCGGCGCCTGGGCGCCGAAATCCTCGCCCAGCGCCGGACCGGCCCAGGTCACCGCGCCGGTCTTGGCCATCACCGCCATCTGGAAGGCCGTGAAGTCGCTCAGGCCTACGAAGCGGGTGCCGCCCGCGATGGCCTTGGCGACGGCCTTGTAGGGAATGCCCGGCAGGATGCGCGACAGGCCGTAGCCGCCGCGTGAGATCAGGGCCACGTCGGCGCCGCTGGCGGCCGCGCGGTGGATGGCCGCCAGCCGGGTGTCGTCGTCGCCGGCGAAACGCTGGTGGCGCGCGAGCGCGTCGGTGTCGACCTCGACTTCATGGCCCAGGGCGGTGAGGCGCTGCACGCCGCGCCTGAAAGCGGCTTTGTCGCGCACGGCGCTGGAGGGGGAGTAGATGTAGATATGTTTTTTCACGGCTGCAAGTATCCCACTGCTGGCGCGGCTTTCCGCGCCGGCACGGCAGCAGGTATAAACAGGGCCACCATGATGCTGTATGTGCTGGACCTGCTGGGCGTTGCCGTCTTCGCCGTGAGCGGCGCGCTGGCGGCCGGGCGATTGCAGCTCGACCTGCTGGGCGTGCTGGTGCTGGCGGCGCTGACCGCCATAGGCGGCGGCACCCTGCGCGACCTGCTGATGAACCGCCACCCGGTGTTCTGGATGGCCAGGCCGGCCTACCTGCTGGTGATTGCCGCGGCAGCCCTGGGCACCATGCTGTATGTGCGGCTGCTGCCGATTCCGTCGCAGGCCTTGCTGGTGGCCGACGCACTGGGGCTGGCGCTGTTCGCGCTGTCGGGCGCGCAGCTGGCCGAAGCCGCGCGGCTGTCACCCATCATCGTGGTGGTGATGGGCACCATGACCGGCGTGGCAGGCGGCCTGATGCGCGACATCTGCAGCAACCAGGTGCCGCTGCTGCTGCGCCAGGACATCTATGCCAGCGCCGCGATCGCCGGCATCACGCTTTACCTGCTGCTCAAGGCGCTGGGGCTCAAGCCCTCATGGGCCTTCGGCGCGGGCCTGGTCGCCGTGGCGGCGCTGCGCATCTGCGCCATCTTCATGGGCTGGCATTTGCCGGTCTTCAGACTGCCGGGCTGAAAAACGCCAAGGCCTGGCGCGCGACCGGCTCGCCGTGTTCCTGCACAAAATGCCCGGCTTGCTGGAGCACTACCGGTTCGCCGCAACCGCGGATCAGGGCCCGCAGGCCATGCATGACGGGCGGGCCCAGCACCGGGTCCTGCGCGCCCACCACCATCAAGCTGCGGCCCGTCCAGTCGTTTTGCCAGAAGCCGCGCGCCTGCCGTGAAATGGCGGCGCCGTCGGCTTCCGGGCTGTCCGGCACCATGGGCGGGAAGGCGCGCAAGGCCGCACGGTGGCCTTTGTCCGGAAAGGGCGCGCTGTAGGCCGCACACTCGGCAGCGCTCATCTGCGGGTTGCCGCGGGCGAAAAGCCGTGCCACGTCGAACTCCGGATTTTTCGCGCACATCTCGCGCCAGGCCACAAAACCCGCGGGCAGCGGCGCATCGCCGGTACCCAGCGTGGTGTTCATGACCAGCAAACCCTGGTAGCGCTGCGGTGCCGCCATGGGCAGCGTCAGGCCCAGCAGGCCGCCCCAGTCCTGCACCACCAGCACCACGTTTTGCAGGTCCAGGCTTTCGACCAGCTCCAGCAGTATCTGGCGATGGGTGCTGAAGCTGTGGAAGCTGTCTTTCTTGGGCTTGTCGCTTTTGCCGAAGCCGACCAGGTCGGGCGCGACCACACGATGCCCGGCCTCCAGCAGTACCGGGATCATCTTGCGGTACAGATAACTCCAGGCCGGGTTGCCGTGCAGGCACAGCCAGGTCAGGCCGCCCTCGCCTGCTTCACCTTCGTCGAGGTAGTGCATGCGCAGCCCGCCCAACGCGGGCAGCTCGCTGACGTAACGCGGCGGCCACGGGTAGTCCGGCAGGCCGTTAAAAGCCGCGTCGGGCGTGCGCAGCGCGTCCTCGCGCAGCGGGTGTGCCAGCCGGGCCTCTTCGCGCTTGTCGGCGCGCCGCTGGCGGAAGAAGGCCTGCAGCAGGTCGCCGCACGCCTGCGCCAGCACGCCGCCCTGCAAGGTGGTCTGGTGGTTCAAGCGCGGCTGCTCAAACAGGTTGAGCACCGAGCCGGCCGCGCCGGTTTTGGGATCCGCCGCGCCGAACACCACGCGCTGGAGCCGCGCGTGCAGCATGGCGCCGCTGCACATGGCACAGGGTTCCAGCGTGACAAAGAGTTCGCAGTCCTCGAGCCGGTAATTGCCCAGCGCCTGCGCCGCGGCGCGCAAGGCCACGATTTCGGCGTGGGCTGTAGGGTCGTGGCCGTCCACCGGCGCATTGCGGCCGGTCGCTATGACCTCGCCGCGCCGCACCACCACCGCGCCCACCGGCACTTCGCCCGCGGCGGCAGCCTGGCGCGCCTGGGCAAGCGCCTGTTGCATGAAAATCTCGTCGCTCATGGAAATGGCAGCGGCTGCCGCCGGCCTTATTTCTCTTCCGGCATGGGGCGCGCCTGCTGCAGGGCGCCCTCCACGGCCTGCTTGACCTGCTGCTGCGCTTGCTGGCTTTGCACCTGCGGCGGGGCGTCGGCGGAAACGGCGGGCATGCCGGCGGTCGCAG
Organism: Polaromonas sp. P1_A2; assembly: GCF_056406895.1. Taxonomy (NCBI): domain Bacteria; kingdom Pseudomonadati; phylum Pseudomonadota; class Betaproteobacteria; order Burkholderiales; family Comamonadaceae; genus Polaromonas; species Polaromonas sp. P1_A2. The sequence continues at coordinate 792,132 of NZ_JBFTZI010000002.1, forward strand.
GCACAGCCACCGGGGTGCTCAATTGTTTTTTGACCAGCAAACCGATGATGGCCAACGTGACCAGCAGTCCCACGATGCTGAAAATACCGCGCATATCAAACCTCCTTGGGGGTGTCATTGCCGGCGGCCATGCCCAGCCGGTCCATCCAGCCGGCCAGGGCGCGCTCGTTTTCATTGCCGCCGGCGTAAATCGTCTTCATCGCGGCATGGGCCTCGCGCCTGTGCTGGTTGATCTTGAGCTTGCACTGCAGCTCGGTCACCAGCAGCTCAAAGCCCACGATGCCGGCCAGCATCTTGTGGGCGAACTCCTCGCCCTGGTCACGCCACTGCTGGGCATAAGGCGGCTCGTGGTCGCCTATGAGTTTTTTGAGCAGGCGGTCCTTGGCCAGCGGGTCTTCAACCAGTGTGGCTTGCACGGTGCAGTGCACGGCCAGGTAGTTCCAGGTCGGCACCCGCGCCAGGTCGGGGTAGACCTTGGGCGACAGGTAGGCATGCGGCCCGAGGAATGTCGCGACGGCCTGGGGCCTTGCCTGCAGGTAGCGCCAGTGCGGGTTGGGTTTGGCCACATGGCCCAGCAAGACCATCTGTTCGCCCCGCATTTCAAGGTGCAGCGGCAAGTGCGTCACATAGGGCAGGCCCGCGTCGTCGACGCTGATCAGGCTGGCGAAGGGGTGATCATGGATCAGCGCCGCGGCCTGGGCGCTGTCACCTTTGAATTGGGGCGGCAGGTACATGGGCTGAAGCATAGGCCAAAACGGCGGGGATTTCCCAGGCCCGCCGGCACGGCCGGCACAGTCGGCCCAAAAGGCTCAGGGCCGCAAGGGCCAGCGCGCCAAGTGAACATGGCGGGTCTGCCCGAGCAAACTATGGACCAGCACGAGTTCACCGACCGTCCAGGCCACAGGCGGCACTGGCGTAGCGCCCAGCAGGCTGTCGTCGTACAGCAAGGTTACATGCGGCGTATAGCCGGGCTTGGCCCACTGCCCCAGCTTGGCCTTCCTGAGCGCCATGCCCAAGGTCTGGTGGAAAGCCATCAGAGCCGATAGGCCCTCACCGCCGCGCAGCACCAGCGGACGGTTGCGCGGCATGCTGGCAAAGCTTTCCGCGCGGTCAAAGCTGACGACGAAGGGCTGCGTGGCAGTCGCTTCGGCAGCGGCCGCGCCGGCCTGCCTGACGATATCTGGCGGCAAACCGGCATAGTCGCCCAGGTGGTTCAGGGTGATGTGAAAGCGCGCGGCCTCCAGAGGCCGGCCGTGCAAGCCATGGTCGACGCGAATCCGGGCGGCAAGCTCCGCGATTTCCAGCGCTATTGCAGGCGGAGGAAACAGCGCCAGGAACAGGCGGTCGGTCGGTTTGGCCTCTTCAAAGCCTGGAAATGAGGATTGTGCGGACATGAATTGGGGTTCTACTGGTCAAGGGTTACCAAGGTGCAGCACTTTGCATGGCTGTTCGCATTGAATTTTCTCAAGGCTGAACCGTTCAGGGGAAACTTCATACATTTGAAGCAGAGCTTGCCCAATTGGCGAGAAACTGGGCAACCTTATCTTCAATGCGGCTCTCCACCGTCCTCAAGCGAAGTAAAGGAATATTGATCTTCCGCAAGATGCTGTTTTTCAACATATCCCGCTCCGCCTGTTCCGGCTTGTCATGGGAGCCGCCATCGACTTCGATCACACCCAGCGGCGTTTTCCCCACCTTGAAATAGAGCACAAAATCACAACTGGCGCGGTTTCTCATGAACGCCTGCTCTCGCGCTGTCAAGGCTGTGTTGGCCGAGGAGGCGACCTGATTTAACGCGACCTGGGAGTGGAACGTCAGCGCCCGGTAGGACGCACGAGACATCGCATCCCTCAGCACCTGCGCCACGACCTGCTCGGACTTGAACCGTGAATCTTCGGGCCTCAACCTGGCGTTGAGCCGCTCCAGGGATTGGTCGTACTCCCGGTACAGCAGATCAAAGGCCGAAACCACGGGAGCGCGCAGAACCTGTTTTCCATCCGCGTAATACTCGACATAGCGCACCAATGCGGCGACGGGTCCATTGTTCGCCGCAAAGACCTCGTCGCCCGTCACCAGGGTGAATTTGCTCTTGGCCCTCGACACCGCCACATTGACCATGCGTGCGTCATCCACAAAATCCAGCCGGGCCTGGTTTTCCCGTTTCTTATCCAGCACGGTGGAAAAGACGATTTCATCGCACTCCCGGCCCTGAAACTTGTGCACGGTGTCTTTCACAAAATCCGCCGGCAAGTGTGAATCAGAAAGAACGACTTGTGCCCTGAAGGGAGCGATAAAGCCTCTGCCGTCTCTACCCAACTCTGCGGGCTCTCCCTCGTCTTCGAGCATCTTGAGCAACGAGTCCAGCTCCCGAAGATTCATGTTTTTCCGGGTATGGTTTCCCTTGGCGGTGACGAGCAGACTTAAGGGTTCTCCGCCACCATCCTGTCTCATCGGAATCAGTTCATTCTCATAGAATTGCTGGTTGCAGAACTGAATGATCCTGGGGTGGCATCGGTAGTGCTCTTTCAGCAAGGTCCGGGGCAGTGTCTGCTTGAAAACACCGATGCTCGAATCGAGCAGACTGTATTTCTCGCAATCGTATTCATCAACAGGCGCCGTCATGTCCAGCTTCACGGGAATGTGCGCCAACTGCCTGCGATCGCCGACGATGACCAGATTCTTCGCGCAACCCAGCGCCAATATTCCCGGGACAATGTCTTGCTGGGAGGCCTCGTCGATGATGACGTAGTCGAGCATGGCCCCTACCTCCATCGAGTTGACGATGGAGTGCGTGCTGCTGCCTATGATCGGAAAACGCTTTAAAAACGCATCAAAGTCTCGCCGGTAAGTCTGCGCATCGAAGGTTTGCGAATCCCGGATATTTTCCTGAAGATGGCGTTTCAGATACCTCATCGAATCCGCCGTCAATTTTTCCAGCAATGCCGTGAAATTTCCACGCGCCAAGGACTCACGGCATGCGACCAGGGCCGCGCCCTTCTCTCGCCGCACCTTGTCGTAATAGTGCATCTGCAAGGCATAAAAGACGGACTGGCGCCTTTGCGCATTACCGAAAGGTTTGGTTCGGAATATCCTGAAGTTAAACAGCAGTTCAACCCTGTCCTTGAGCCTGATGCGCTGTTCCGCGAGATGGGAGAGATAGGCCATCAAATCCGCTGTTTTTCGCGGGGATAAGCTGTATTTTTCCAAAGGCACAGGGCTCCGCACTCCATTTTCCTGCTGCCACTGCAGAAGATAGCGCCGTTCTATGTCCAGCTCATCGATCTCGGCTTTGAGTTGAGCCTCGGTGTTGTGGGCTTGCAGATGCTGCTTCAACTGCGCCAAAGTCGCCTGAAGATCCTCCATTGCGGGAGCAGCCTCGGGCTCACCTGGCGGTACGGCGGGAATGCTGGCGAAGAAGTCCTTTTGGTTGTCTTTGCTCCCAAGCCGGGCAACCAAGTAATCCAAGCCGGATTTTTCTAGTTTTTCATAGACATTTTTCACTGCGGCATTGTTGTTGGACAGCACCGCGACCGTTTTGCCGCGCAAAAGGACATTGGCGATGATGTTCAAGATTGTCTGCGTCTTGCCTGTCCCGGGAGGCCCCTCGATCAGGCTGATCTGCGCGTTGAAAGCCTGTTCAACCGCAGTGAGCTGGCTTTCGTTGACACCAAAGGGATAGATCAGTGGCTCCGACTGTTTTTGCCTGCCATTGATCCCCGCGCAGTAGGCTTGCAAGGCAGTGCCGACACAGTCAGGCAACTTTTCCAGTTGACGCACGACATTGGCCGCGATCTGTTCTTGATCCGTCGACGTCCCGCGGTCCACCCGGGCCTTTGCCACGGAAAGGAAGTAGCGGAATATCGGCTCATCCTTCATCCCCGTCTGCGAAACGAATTCAATACCATCCAGCTTATGGATGTAGGTCTTGGGATTTCCTGGGTACCGGATGGCGGCATATTTCTCGCCATAGATCACCGCCTGTTCGATGGTCTTGACGAGCGAACTGCCTTTCTTTACAAAAAACTTCTCACCCGGCTCCCGGGTGGGATCGATCTTGCAATCACTGAGCGGGCGGGTAAAGGATTTATTGGACGGGAAATGGCAAGTCAATGCCAATGACTGGTGCGTGTCGCTCCATTGAATCGTCCAGTCTCTGATCTGCCGAGTCCTGTCTTCGCCACAGACATGGATAGAGACCATGGACATTCTCTACACGCTCATTCCCATTCAATCGTCGCCGGCGGCTTGCTGCTCACGTCGTAAGTCACGCGGTTGATGCCGCGCACCTCGTTGATGATGCGACCCGAGACCTTTTTGAGCAGCGCATAGGGCAGCTCGGCCCAGTCGGCGGTCATGAAGTCGCTGGTCTGCACCGCGCGCAGGGCCACGACGTAGTCGTAGGTGCGGCCGTCGCCCATCACGCCCACGCTTTTGACAGGCAGGAACACGGTGAAGGCCTGGCTGGTGAGTTCGTACCAGGTCTTGCCGCTGGCCGCATCCTTGAAGTTGCGCAGTTCCTCGATGAAGATCGCATCGGCGCGGCGCAGCAGGTCGGCGTATTCCTTTTTGACTTCGCCCAGGATGCGCACGCCCAGGCCGGGGCCCGGGAAGGGGTGGCGGTAGACCATGTCGTGCGGCAGGCCCAGCGCCACGCCGAGTTCGCGGACTTCGTCCTTGAACAGCTCGCGCAGCGGCTCCAGGAGCTTCAGGCCCAACTGCTCGGGCAGGCCGCCCACGTTGTGGTGGCTTTTGATGGTGACAGCTTTTTTGCTCTTGGCGCCGCCGGACTCGATGACGTCGGGGTAAATCGTGCCCTGGGCCAGCCATTTGGCGCCTTTGTGGCCGCCGTCGCCGGCCTTGAGCCTGGCGGCCTCGGCCTTGAACACCTCGACGAACTCGCGGCCTATGATCTTGCGCTTGGCCTCGGGCTCGCTGACGCCGGCCAGGTGGCCGAGGAACTGCGCGCTTGCGTCGACGCGAACCACCTTGGCGTGCAGCTTGCCGACAAACATGTCCATCACCATGTCGCCCTCGTTCAGGCGCAGCAGGCCGTGGTCGACAAAAACACAGGTCAGCTGGTCGCCGATGGCGCGGTGGATCAGGGCCGCGGCCACCGAGGAATCGACGCCGCCCGAGAGACCCAGGATGACTTCTTCGTCACCGACCTGCTGGCGGATCTTCTCGACGGCTTCGCTGATGTAGTCGCCCATGACCCAGTCCTGGCGCGTGCCGCAGATATCGAGCACAAAGCGCTTGAGGATGGCGTTTCCCTGCTTGGTGTGCGTGACCTCGGGGTGGAACTGCACCGCATAGAAGCGGCGCTCCTCGTCGGCCATGCCGGCGATGGGGCAGGAATCGGTGGACGCCATGAGCTTGAAGCCGGGCGGCATTTCGGTGACCTTGTCGCCATGGCTCATCCAGACATCGAGCATGCCCTGGCCTTCGGGCGTGGTGTAGTCGGCGATGTCCTTGAGCAGCGCCGTGTGGCCGCGGGCGCGCACGTCGGCGGAGCCGAATTCGCGCTTGTGCCCGCCTTCGACCTTGCCGCCCAGCTGGTGCGCCATGGCCTGCATGCCGTAGCAGATGCCCAGCACCGGCAAGCCCAGCTCAAAAACGGATTGCGGCGCCTTGTCGGTGGTTTCTTCGTAGATGCTGGCGTGGCTGCCGGAGAGGATCACGCCCTTGAGCGTGCCGTCCTTGGCGTACTCGCGGACCCAGTCATCGCTGACGTCGCAGGGATGGACTTCGCAAAACACATGGGCGTCGCGCACGCGGCGCGCGATCAGCTGGGTGACCTGGGAGCCGAAATCGAGGATGAGGATTTTCTGGTGTTGCATGAGGGGCTTCTTCAAGGCAAAAAAAGAAAGGGCGTCTTTCAAGACGCCCTGGCCGGCTGGGTCAAACTCAATCGGCGCGGTAGTTTGGCGCTTCTTTCGTGATCTGCACGTCGTGGACATGGCTTTCGCGAATGCCCGCCGAGGTGATTTCGACGAACTCGGCCTTGTCGCGCATGTCCTCGATGGTGGCGCAGCCGCAGTAACCCATGCTGGCCCGCAGGCCGCCGGCCATCTGGAACACGATGGCGACCATGGAACCCTTGTAAGGCACCCGGCCTTCGATGCCTTCGGGCACCAGCTTGTCGGCATTCGGGTTGCCGGTGCTCGATTCCTGGAAGTAGCGATCGGCGCTGCCCTGCTGCATGGCGCCTATGCTGCCCATGCCGCGGTAGCTCTTGTAGCTGCGGCCCTGGAACAGGATGACCTCGCCCGGGGCTTCCTCGGTGCCGGCGAACATGCCGCCCATCATGACGGTGTTGGCGCCGGCCGCGATGGCCTTGGCGATGTCGCCGCTGTAGCGGATGCCGCCGTCGCCGATCAGCGGAACGCCGGTGCCTCGCAGCGCGGTGGCGACGTTGTCGATGGCCATGATCTGCGGCACGCCGACACCCGCGACGATGCGGGTGGTGCAGATGCTGCCGGGGCCTATGCCGACCTTGACGCCGTCGGCGCCGGCTTCGACCAGCGCGAGCGCGGCCGCGCCGGTGGCGATGTTGCCGCCTATGACGTCGACCTGGGGATAGTTTTGCTTGACCCAGCGCACCCGGTCGAGCACGCCTTTGCTGTGGCCGTGGGCGGTATCGACCACGATGGCGTCGACACCGGCCTTGACCAGGGCTTCAACGCGCTCTTCGGTGCCCTCGCCCACCCCGACGGCGGCGCCCACGCGCAACTGGCCGTGGGAATCACGCGCGGCGTTCGGGAAGGTGGTCTGCTTGGTGATGTCCTTGACGGTGATCAGGCCCTTGAGCTCGAAGTTGTCGTTGACCAGCAGCACGCGCTCCAGGCGGTGCTTGTTGAGCAACGCCTTGGCGTCGGACAGCGAGGCGGTTTCGGAGATGGTGATCAGGCGCTCGCGCGGCGTCATGATGGTGCTGACCGGCACGTCCATGCGCGATTCGAAGCGCATGTCGCGTCCCGTCACGATGCCGACCACCCGGCCGCCGTCGATGACGGGGAAGCCGGAAATGCCGAGCTGCTCGCTGAGCGCCATGACCTGGCGCACGGTGTGGGTGGGGGTGATGACGACCGGGTCGCGCAGGACGCCGCTTTCGTAGCGCTTGACCTTGGCGACTTCAGCGGCCTGCTGCTGGGCCGTGAGGTTCTTGTGGACGATGCCTATGCCGCCTTCCTGGGCGATGGCGATGGCCAGCCGGGCTTCGGTGACCGTGTCCATTGCCGCCGACACGAGCGGCAGGTTCAGGCGGATGTTTCGGGAGAATTGGGTGGAAAGTGAAGTGTCCTTGGGCAGGACCTGGGAGAACGCTGGCACCAACAATACGTCGTCGAAGGTGAGCGCTTTGCCGAGTAGGCGCATAGGGATGGCTCCAAAAACACGATTGTACCCTTGTCGCAAAAACCCGTCGGTACTAACCCTTGCCCTCCCGCCGCCGCCCCTGGCACCGGTATCGCCGCTGTTGCGCCCAGGTTGTAAAAAGGCCGCTTTGCCTGCTCTTTGCGCCCCGTTTGCGTCCGAACAGGCAAAAAACCGTGCCGCACAGCGCTACACTCGCGAAATGGACCTCAAACTCGTCTCAAGAACACTCATCCTGGCCGTCGCCGGCGGTGCATTTTCACTGACTGCCCTGGCGCAGTGGCAATGGATAGACAAGGACGGCCGCAAGGTCTACAGCGACCGCTCCCCGCCAGCCGATATCCCGCCAAAAAACATCCTGAAGATGCCGCGCGGAGCCAAAATGGTTGCGCAGCCCGCCACCAATGAGGACCCGGCAGCAGCGCCCGGAGCAGCGGCCTCCGCCCCGGCGGCCAAAAGCGATCCCAACGCACCCAAGCTGACCGGCAAGGACGCACAGCTCGAAGCCAAGAAAAAACAGGCGGAAGACGAAGCCGCCGCCAAAAAGCAGGCGCAAGATGAGCAGGTCTCCAAAGCCAAGGCGGAGAACTGCGAACGGGCGAAAAAGACGCTGGCCGGCCTGCAATCGGGCCAGCGGGTCCCCATCACCAATGCCAAGGGCGAGCGCGACTATATGGATGACAACGCCAGGGCCGCGGAAATCAAGCGTACCCAGGGTATTGTGAGCAGCGACTGCAAATAAGCAGGGTGTGCCGGCCGCGGGCCTGGCCCCTGCCCTTCACCTCAGTAACCGGCCTTGGCGCCGACCCGGGTTTTGGCAAACAGTCCGGCCCGCTTGGCGCCCTGGCGGTTGAACCTCTCCCGGCGCGCCACTTTGGGGTCCACGCGCAGGCCGCGGTAGATTTCCACCCTGTCCTGTTTGTGCAGCACATGTCCCGGCGTGGTTTTGCGGCCCCAGATGCCCAGCACCAGGCGGGCGGCCCGCAGTTCGGGAAACTCCTTGAATATCCCGCTGGCCGCCAGGGCCTGGGCGACCGTCGCGCCGGCTGCCAGCTCCAGCATCCACTCACGCACCTGCCGCGGCGCGGGGGAATAAACCAGGGTGATGGCCAGCGGAGCGCCGCCCTCAGGGCTCGCCATAGACGTCCGAGGCTCTTTTGACAAAAGCATCGACCAGGCTTCCCGCGATCTTGTCGAACACGGGACCGACCAGCGCCGCCAGCGCGGCATTGTCGAAGTCATAGCGCAGGCTGAACTCGACCTTGCAGGCCCTTTCGCCGCCCTTGCCCACCGGCGTGAAATCCCAGTGGCCGTCCAGTTTTGAAAACGGGCCGTCGACCAGCTTGAGGCTGACCTTGCGGTCTTTTTCGTGGGTGTTGCGCGTGGTGAAGCTTTGTGAAAGGCCGGCAATCGAAATGCCGACCTTGGCCGTCATGCCCTGCGCGTTTTCTTCCAGCACCGAGGCCTGGTCGCACCACGGCAAAAACTCGGGATAACGTGCGACGTCGGTGACCAGGGCGTACATCTCGGCGGCGCTGTACCAGATTAAAACGGACTTGTGAACGGTTTTCATACAATGGAAGGCTGGGCGCAATTGTATTGGCACTGTACTTTCCGGTTTTCGCCCCTATCTCTTATCCATGGCCACCAAAGAAGCATCCTCCTCCAAAAAAACGGCCGCAACGCCTTCCGTCAAGCTGTCCCCCAAGGCCGCTGCTGCGGCCGTGCGCATTGCCGACAACAAAAAAGCCCTCTTCAACTATCACATCGAGGAGCGCTTTGAAGCCGGCATGGTGCTCGAAGGCTGGGAAGTGAAGTCCCTGCGCGAAGGCAAGGTGCAGCTCACCGACGGCTATGTGGTGGTGCGCGGCGGCGAGCTGTTCATCATCGGCTGCCAGATCAACCCGCTGGGCACGGCCTCCACGCATGTGCGGCCCGATTCGGTGCGGACCAAAAAGCTGCTGATGCACAAGGAAGAAATCCGCAGGCTGGTCGGCAAGGTCGAGCAAAAAGGCTTCACCCTGGTGCCGCTGAACATGCACTGGAAGGCCGGCAAGGTCAAATGCGAGATCGGCCTGGCCAAGGGCAAGGGCGAACACGACAAGCGCGACACCATCAAGGACCGCGAAGGCAAGCGCGAGGTCGAACGCGCGATGAAGTCCCGCAACCGCTGACCGCGGCATTTTTTTCTCCGGCGATGGAATAAACCGGCCCCGGCCGGTGTTTATCCCTGTGCAGCCGCATGCACGTGCGTGCTGCGCCATCGAAAACGCCCACAACACCACACCGGAGAACTCCATGAAGCTGCTGTCCACCGCCCTTCTGGCGGCTGCCCTGCTCGGCGGCTGCGCCTCCATGACCGCCCCCGCCCCGGCCCGCGTTGCCGACGGCGTGCTGGTCGGCCCCAACGGCATGACGCTGTACGTCTTCGACCGCGACGCCGCCAACAGCGGCAAATCCGTCTGCAACGGCCCCTGCGCCACCAACTGGCCGCCCCTGATGGCCACCGATGCCGACAAGCCGGCTGGCGACTACACGGTGATCACCCGCGACGACGGCAAGAAACAATGGGCCATGAAGGGCAAGCCGCTGTATTACTGGGCCAAGGACAGCAAGCCGGGCGACAAGACCGGCGACAACGTAGGCACCGTCTGGCACGTCGCCAAACCCTGACGCCAGGGCGCTGCTGCCTGCCCTGCCCGGCCTGGTTAGGATGGCAGCAGGCTTTGCACCACGCATGACCCACTTTCCGCTGACCGACCATATCCCCAGCCTGCGCCGCTATGCGCGCGCGCTGACGGGCGACGCCTGGACGGCCGACGACCTGGTGCAGGACACGCTGGAGCGCGCCTGCGCCAAATGGCGGCTGTGGGTGGTGGGCAGCGACCTGCGCGCCTGGTTGTTCACGCTGATGCACAACATCTTCGTCAACCAGGTCAGACGCTCCCTGCGGCAGGCGGCCGCGGGTGCCACGGTCAACGTCGATGAGGTCGAGAACGAACTGGCGGCGCCGGAGGCCGGCACCGCCCAGTCGCTGGACCTGCAGCGCTGCCTGCTGCGCCTGCCCGAAGACCAGCGGGCCGTGCTGCTGCTGGTCAGCCTCGAAGACCTCAGCTATGAGGAGGTCGCCAGGATCACCGGCGTGCCGGTCGGAACGGTCATGTCCCGGCTGTCGCGCGCGCGAAGCCGTTTGCGTGAATTGATGGACGGCCCGGCCCCGGTGGCCGCCGCCGCGCCGGCCCAGCTCAGGCGCCTGAAGTAAAGGCAGCACCCTATGGAAAAAAACCACGACACCTCTCACGCCCAAGGCGAAGCCCTGCACGACCGGATCAACGCCCTGGTCGACGGCCGCTTGCCGCCTGCCCGGCAGGCTGAACTCGAAGCGCAACTGGGCGAAGACGCCGCCGCGCGCGAGACCCTGCGAAGCTGGAAGGCCCAGCGCGAGGCCTTGCGCGCCCTGCACCGCCCCTTGCTGGACGAAGCCATCCCCGACACCCTGCTGGCCGCCGCGCGCCGCGGCCAGGCGGGCAAACAGCAGATCGAGCAATGGCGGCGCTGGGGCGGCATGGCGGCCGCCGTGATGCTGGCCTTTGGCGTGGGCTGGCTGTCGCATGGGCAGCTCGGCGGCCCGGCGCCGCAACAACTCGCCGCTGCGCGCTCGGCGCAATCCTTTGTGCACCAGGCTTCGCTGGCGCACGCGGTGTTTTCGCCCGAGGTGCGCCATCCTGTGGAGGTCACCGCCGCGCAGCAGGAGCACCTGGTGCAGTGGCTGTCCAAACGCGTGGGCCGGCCGCTGAAAGTGCCGGTGCTGGCAGCCGAAGGTTATGAGCTGGTCGGCGGCAGGCTGCTGTCCGGTGACGGCGGCGCCCGCGCGCAATTCATGTTCCAGAACGCGGCCGGCCTGCGCCTGACGCTGTACCTGGGCGCCATCGATGCGACCTCCCAGCCGCAGTCCCAGGCGGCACAGGAAACCGCCTTCCGCTACAGCGGCGACGGCCCCGTGCCCTCGTTTTACTGGGTGGACCAGGGCTTTGGTTATGCGCTGAGCGGTGCCGTCTCGCGCGATGAATTGATGAAGCTGGCGCAGCAGGTGTACCAGCAGCTCTGAGCCTCGGCTCGCTTACTTCAGCCCGCGCAGGGGATGCGCCTCAGGCGTCCAGGGGCTCGCAAAAAACGCATCCGCCATGCCGGGCTTGACGTCTTCAATGCGCGCCGGGTTCCACTGCGGCTTGTAGTCCTTGTCAATGGCCAGCGCGCGTATGCCTTCGACGGTTTCGCCGGCCGCGCCCGGGCGCAGGTGAAAGCAGTGGTGCACCATGTCGCGCTCCATGCGCAGGTCATCGGCCAGGCCCATGCCGCGCGCGCGGCGAATCTGCTCCAGCGTGACGTGCAGCATCAGCGGCGAGCGTTTGCGCAAGGTTGCGGCGGTTTTGGCCGCCCAGGGGTCGGCCGACGCCTCCAGCGCATCGACGATGTGCTTCACACGCTGCAGCGAGAAATAGCCATCGATCTGGCCGTCTGCCTTGGCCGGCCGGGTGTGGCCCGCTGTCCACTGTGCCGCTATCCAGGCCTCGGCCGCCGCGGCCGAAGCAAAGGCCTGGCTACCCAGCGCATCCCAGAGTTCAGGAAGGCGGGCCGCCTCGACCTGGATGTCGGCCAGCCCATAGTCCAGCGCCTCTTGCGCGCCAATGACGTCCCCCGTCAGCGCCAGGTACTCGCCCGCATGGCCGGGGCAACGGCTCAGGAAATAACCGCCGCCTACGTCCGGGAACAGACCAATGTTGGTTTCCGGCATGGCCATCTTGGTGTGCTCGGTCACGATCCGTAATTTGGCACCCTGGCTGATTCCCATGCCGCCGCCCATGACCACGCCGTCCATGAAAGCAACATAGGGCTTGGGATAGGTGTGGATCAGGTGGTTGAGGGCGTATTCCTCGGTGAAGAAGTCTTCCAGCGCGGAATCGCCCGCAAACACCGCCTGGTGGAAAAAGCGGATGTCGCCGCCCGCGCAAAAGCCGCCGAACAGGCTCTCCGGTGTGCCGGGCTGGCCTTTTTTGTTGCTGCCGCGTATGGCCACGACATGGACCGCCGGGTCGTCGCGCCAGGCCAGCAAGGCGGCGGACAAGGCCCGGATCATGCCCAGGGACAGCGCATTGAGCGCCTTGGGGCGGTTCAGGGTGATGAGCCCGGCATTGCCGCGGCGCTCGACCAGCACCTCGGTCCGGGTCTCCGTGTTCATGCCGTTCATGCGCGCTGCCTCCATCCAATCAGTTCATTGACCACCAGCGCGCCTATGACCAGCGCCCCGCCCGTGAGCACACTGGCGCCGGGCACCTCGCCCGCGCCGAACCAGGCCAGCAGAATCCCGAAAATCACTTCCAGCAGCGCCAGCAAGGCGACTTCCGGCGCCTTGAGCACACCGGCGCACATCACCGACAGCACGCAGGGAATGGCCAGTTGCACCAGGCCCAGCAGCGCCAGCAGGCCGACGTCATGCGCCGTGGCGGAAAACGGCAGCGACAGCGGCAAGGTCGCCAGCGTCGAAATCGCCGCGCCCAGCAGCACCGCGGGCACCAGGTCGACGTTCTTGCCATGGGCACGGCTATGCTGCACCACCGTCCAGTTGCTGGCGCTGGCCAGCGGCACCATCAGGGCCACCAGGGTCCCGCCTATATGGCTGGAAAGGTCCATCTGCCCGCCGTACATCCAGGCAATGCCGGCGCCGGCCATGGCGATGGCCAGCCAGGTGCGTGCCGGAATCTTGTGGCCGATGAAGGCGCGCGCCAGCAGGGCCGTGATGAAGGGACTGACCGCCATGGTCACCAGCACGTTGGCCACGGTGGTCAGCGTGAGCGCGACCATGAAGGCGGTGAACATCACGCTCCAGCAGACACCCGACAGCCAGAAAGCCGAGCCGCCGTTGCGGATCTTGCTGAACACCGCCCTGCCCTGGAAAAACGGCAGGATGACCAACAGCGACACCACCGTGAAAAAGCTGCGCCAGAAGGTGACCTCAAAGCTGCGGGCCGACTCCAGGTGGCGGGTCACGACCCCGGCAATCGACCACATCATGGTCACCAGGATCATCAGGAAGACAGCGCGGGAATGCGTGAGTTTCATGGGCGAACAATCAATTCAGCTCTGATACAAACTTAAAAAGCCGCTGAAGCTTTTACGCACAGCGGCCTGATTTTCAAGCGCTCCCCCTCTGTTGCCAGCAGGGGCCGCGGAACCGGCTTTGCCGGGCCGCAGGCGCAGCGGCCCCCTCGGGGGGCAGGAAGCTACACGAAGTGAGCGACCGTGGGGGCTTTAAGACCTTCCAGCGCGCTTGCGGTCGCTTTCTTTCAGATGGCGCTTGCGCAGGCGGATGGACTTGGGCGTGATTTCGACCAGCTCGTCGTCCTCGATGAATTCCACGCCGTATTCCAGCGTGCATTCAATCGGCGGCGTGATCTTGATCGCGTCTTCCTTGCCGCTGACGCGGAAGTTGGTCAACTGCTTGGTGCGCGTGGCGTTGACCACCAGGTCGTTGTCGCGGCTGTGGATGCCGACGATCATGCCTTCGTACACCGGGTCGTTGGCGCGCACGAACATGCGGCCGCGGTCGTCCAGCTTGCCCAGGGCGTAGGTGAAGATTTCACCGTCGTCCATGGAGATCAGCACGCCGTTCTTGCGGCCGCCGATGTCGCCCTTGTGCGGCTCGTAGCTGTCGAAGATGTTGGAGATCAGGCCCGAGCCGCGCGTCAGGTTCAGGAACTCGTTGGTAAAGCCGATCAGGCCGCGCGCCGGGATGCGGTACTCAAGGCGCACACGGCCGCGGCCGTCCGGCTCCATGTTCACCAGCTCGCCCTTGCGCTCGCCCAGGGCCTGCATCACGCCGCCCTGGTGCTGGTCTTCGATGTCGGCGGTGACCAGCTCGATAGGCTCGTGCTTCTCGCCGTTGACGTCCTTGAACACCACGCGCGGCTTGGAGACGGCCAGCTCATAGCCTTCGCGGCGCATGTTTTCCAGCAGGATGGTCAGGTGCAGCTCGCCACGGCCCATGACTTCAAAAATGCCTTCTTCGTCGGTTTCCTTGACGCGCAGGGCCACGTTGTGCTGCAGCTCTTTCTGCAGGCGGTCCCAGATCTGGCGGCTGGTGACGTACTTGCCTTCGCGGCCGGCCAGCGGGCTGGTGTTGACGCAGAAGTTCATGGTCAGGGTCGGTTCGTCGACCTTGAGCATGGGCAGCGGCGCGGGGTTGAGCGGGTCGGTGATGGTCACGCCGATGCCGATGTCGGCAATGCCGTTGATCAGCACGATCTCGCCGGGGCCGGCTTCGGTGGCCTGCACGCGCTCCAGGCCCTGGAAGGTCAGGACCTGGTTGATGCGGCCCTTGATGGCCTTGCCGTCCGGGCCTTCCATGACGACCACGTCCATCATGGGCTTGATGGTGCCCTGGCTGATGCGGCCCACGCCAATGCGGCCGACGAAGGTCGAGAAATCAAGCGCGGAAATCTGCAGCTGCAGCGGCGCAGCCGGGTCGCCCTTCTGGGACGGCACGTGCTTGAGGATGGTGTTGAACAGGGCCGACATGTCGGGGCCCCACTGCTCGTTGGGCGGGCCTTCCTCGAGCGAGGACCAGCCGTTGATGCCGGAGGCGTACACCACGGGGAAGTCCAGCTGCTCGTCGGTTGCGCCCAGCTTGTCGAACAGGTCGAAGGCGGCGTTGACCACCTTGTCGGGATTGGCGCCCGGCTTGTCGACCTTGTTGACCACGACGATGGGCTTCAGGCCCAGGGCCAGCGCCTTCTTGGTCACAAAGCGCGTCTGGGGCATGGGGCCTTCCTGCGCGTCGATCAGCAGCACCACGCCGTCGACCATGGACAGCGCGCGCTCGACTTCACCGCCGAAGTCGGCGTGGCCCGGGGTGTCGACGATGTTGATGTGCGTGCCTTCCCAGGTCACGGCGCAGTTCTTGGCCAGGATGGTGATGCCGCGTTCTTTTTCGATGGCGTTGTTGTCCATCACGGTGTCGACCACTTTTTCGTGCTCGGCGAAGGTGCCGGACTGGCGCAGCAGCTGGTCGACCATGGTGGTTTTGCCATGGTCAACGTGGGCGATGATGGCGATATTGCGGATCTGTTTGTGGCTCATGGTTGGCTTTCTGGGAACTTTAAAACGTCAAAAACTGGCAAAAACTGTCAATGGTGAACAAAGGCCGCCGCACCCGCGGGCGCGGTGCCGCCGGAACTGTGCGCGGCATTCAAAATGTCCTGGATCTCGATCGGGCTCAGCAGGCGTTGCGGAATCAGCTCGTCCGCCGTGATGTGGGCCGAGCCCAGGAAGGCCGGGGCGTCGCCGCCCTGCCCCGCCGCAGGACCGTAGACCTGCACCAGCGGCGCGTCGGCGCCCCACTGGCCGGGCTCGCCCCGGCGGCGCAGGCCGCTTAAAAACCGCCCCGCATTGTCGGCGTCCAATGTGACAGACGGGTACGCGGCCACCAGGGACTGGGCCGGCAGCAGGCAGGCTTCGCGCTCGGGCTCGGTCATGGCTTCCAGGGTCGGCAGGCTGACGCACTGCTGCGTGGTGTAGCCGCCGGTCTCCAGCCGCCTGAGCGAGCCCAGGTGGGCGCCGCAGCCTATGGCCTCGCCGATGTCTTCGCCCAGCGTGCGGATGTAGGTGCCCTTGCTGCAGGTCACGGTGATCTTGATGGCGGCCGGCGCGCGCTCGTCGTGGACCCGGGCCATCTCCAGCTTGAAGATGGTGATGTGGCGGGCTTCGCGCTCGACTTCCTGGCCCTTGCGGGCGTATTCATAGAGGGCCTTGCCGTCTTTCTTGAGCGCCGAATACATGGGCGGCACCTGCGCCAGCGGGCCGGTGAAGCGTGCCGTCAGGTCCTGCAGCAGGGCGGGCGTGATCTCGGGCACGGGACGGGTCTCTATGACCTCGCCCTCGGCGTCGGCGGTGCTGGTCTTTTTGCCCAGCAGCAGCACGGCTTCGTAGGTCTTGTCGGCATCGAGCTGGATCTGGCTGAACTTGGTGGCCGCGCCAAAGCACAGCGGCAGCACGCCGGTGGCCAGCGGGTCCAGCGTGCCGGTGTGGCCGGCCTTGTCGGCGCGCAGCAGCCATTTGGCCTTCTGCAAAGCCTGGTTGCTCGACAGGCCCAGCGGCTTGTCGAGCAGCAGCACGCCGTGCACGGGACGTCGCTGGATTTTCTGGCGATGAGAAGAAGTTTGCGTCATAAGTTCCGACAGGCTCGGCGCACGGGACAAACCCGGCGCTTCGTTGGCGCCGTTGTCCCTGAACCTGTCATCAAGGGGAACGGCGCGAACTCAGTCGTCGTGCGCGCGGGAAGAGACCGCCTTGGCAATCAAGGCGTTCATGTCGGCCGCGCGCTCGGTGGTGCGGTCGAAGTGGAAATGCAGGGTCGGCACGGTGTGCGTCATCAGGCGCTTGAACAGGCCGTTGCGCAGGAAGCCGGCGGCCTGGTTGAGCGCTTCCTCGCACTCCTTCGGGTCGCCGACGAGCACGCTGAAGAACACCTTGGCATGCGCATAGTCGGCCGTCACCTCGACGGCCTGGATGGTCACCATCCCGACCCGCGGGTCTTTCAGCTCGCGCGCGATCAGCTCCGTCAGGTCGCGCTGGATCTGATCGGCGACACGAAAGCCGCGGTTGGGGGTGGATGACTTTTTACGCATGGGCTGAATGGGGCGGAATCTTGTCTTGCCTGGAAGGCCCGCCGCGGGAAGGCGGCGGGCCGGTCCGTTTTACAAGGTACGCGCCACTTCCTTGATCTCGAAGAACTCGAGGATGTCGCCTTCTTGAATATCGTTGTAGTTCTTGATATTCAGGCCGCACTCGAAACCTTCCTTGACTTCGCGCACGTCGTCCTTGAAACGCTTGAGCGAGTCGAGTTCACCCGTGAAGATGACCACGTTATCGCGCAGCAGGCGCAGGCGCGCGCTGCGGCGAACCAGGCCGGAGGTGACCATACAGCCGGCAATGGAGCCGATCTTGCTGACCTTGAACACCTGGCGGATCTCGGCGGTACCGATGACTTCCTCTTTCTTGTCGGGCGTGAGCATGCCGGACATGGCGGCCTTGAGTTCGTCCACAGCGTCATAAATGATGTTGTAGTAACGAATGTCGATGCCGTTGTTCTCGGCCTGCTTGCGCGCCTGGGCGTCTGCGCGGGTGTTGAATCCGATCAGCACGGCCTTGGAGGCGATGGCCAGGTTGACGTCGGACTCGGAAATGCCGCCGACGCCGGAGTACACCAGTTGCACCTTGACCTCGTCGGTCGAGAGCTTGAGCAGCGACTGGGCCAGCGCTTCCTGCGAGCCCTGCACGTCGGCCTTGATGATGATGGGCAGCATCTTGACCTCGCCCGCCGAGATGTCGGAGAACATGTTCTCCAGCTTGGCGGCCTGCTGCTTGGCCAGCTTGGTATTGCGGAACTTGCCGGCACGGTAAGTGGCGATTTCACGGGCGCGGCGCTCGTCGGTCATCACCATGAACTCGTCGCCCGCCTGGGGCACTTCGGTCAGGCCCTGGATTTCCACGGGAATGGAGGGGCCCGCCGATTTGATCGGCTTGCCGTTTTCGTCCAGCATGGCGCGCACGCGGCCGTAGGTCGAGCCGGCCAGCACCACATCGCCGGCCTTGAGCGTGCCGGACTGGATCAGCACGGTCGCGACCGGGCCGCGGCCCTTGTCGAGCTGGGCTTCAATGACCAGGCCCTTGGCCATGGCGTCAACCGGTGCGCGCAGTTCCAGCACCTCGGCCTGCAGCAATACCTGCTCGAGCAGCTGGTCGATGCCGGCGCCCGTGCGGGCGGAAACCGGCACAAAGGGAGAATCGCCACCGAATTCTTCGGGCACGACTTCCTCGGTGACCAGTTCACCCTTGACGCGGTCCAGGTTGGCATCGGGCTTGTCGATCTTGTTGATCGCCACCACGATGGGAACGCCGGCCGCCTTGGCATGCTTGATGGCTTCCTTGGTCTGGGGCATCACGCCGTCGTCGGCCGCCACCACCAGGATCACGATGTCGGTGGCCTGGGCGCCGCGGGCACGCATGGCGGTGAAAGCCTCGTGGCCCGGGGTGTCCAGGAAGGACACCATGCCGCGCGGGGTTTCCACGTGGTAGGCGCCGATGTGCTGGGTAATGCCGCCGGCTTCACCCGCGGCCACTTTGGCGCGGCGGATGTAGTCGAGCAGCGAGGTCTTGCCGTGGTCGACGTGGCCCATGACGGTGACCACGGGCGCGCGCGGCAGCAGTTCCGCCTGCTGGCCCTGCACGTCGTCGTCGGTGAAGGCTTCCGGATCGTCCAGCGCGGCGGTGACCGCCTTGTGGCCCATTTCTTCCACCACGATCATGGCGGTGTCCTGGTCCAGCGGCTGGTTGATGGTGACCATCTGGCCGAGCTTCATCAGGTGCTTGATCACCTCGGAGGACTTGACGCTCATCTTGTGGGCGAGTTCGGCCACGGTGATGGTTTCGGGCACATGCACCTCGATGACCTTGAACTCGGTCGGCGCCACAAAGGTGGACTCGGGGCGTGCTTCGCGGTCGTTGCTGCGGCGGCCGCGCGGGCCGCTGCGGAAATTGCCGCGTCCGGGCACAACGGGCGCGCCACGGCTCGGGATGCCCTTCTTCTTGGCGGCATCGTCCTTCCAGGTCGAGGACAGGTTCTCCGACTTGACTTCCTTCTTGCCGGCGGCGCCCGGCGCGGCGGCAGCCGCGGGAGCACCCGGCTTGGGCGCGGCGCCCGGCGCACCGGCCGGCTTGTGCAGCGTGCCCTTGATGGCGGCCTTGGGGTCGACGTGCGGCACCAGCACGCGCTTGGGCGCGGACATCATGGCGCGGATGCCCGCGGCTTCGGCCTCAGCCTTGCGGCGGCGTTCCTGCAGCTCCTGCGCCTTGGCGGCATCGGCCTGGAATTCAGCGGTGGCCTTGGCCTTGGCGGCCGCAGCCGCGGCAGCGGCATCGGCGGACTTGGTAGCCTGTTCGGCGGCGGCGGTTTCAGCGGCCTTGGAGGCGGCGGCCGTCGGCGCGGCGGCTTCCTTGGCCTTGCCGGCAGCGGGCTTGGCCTTCTTCGCGTCGGCGGCGGCAGCAGCTGCGGCGGCCTGGGCGGTCTGCTCGGCAGCCAGACGTTCCTGTTCGCGCGCGGCATCCTTCGCGTCCTGCTCTTCACGCAGGCGGCGTTTTTCGGCGAGTTCCTGCTCCTGGCGGCGCAGCAGCTCTGCGTGGCGGCGGGCTTCTTCCTCGCGGCGGATCAATTCGGCGTCATCGACGACGGGCGCCGGCGGCGGTGCGGCCACTTCGGGCTGCACTTCTTCGGCGGGCTGGTCCGAGCCTTCGTCGCGTTTGATGAAAGTGCGCTTTTTACGGACTTCCACCTGGATGGTGCGGGCCTTGCCGGTGGCGTCGGCCTGCTTGATTTCGCTGGTGGATTTTTTCACCAGCGTGATCTTTTTGCGCTCAGCCGTGACAGTGCCATGGCTGGCCTGCAAATAGCCCAGGAGCTTTTGCTTGTCCGCCTCGGACAGGGGGTCGCTGGGCTGCGCCTTGGCGACGCCCGCGCTGGTCAATTGCTCGATCAGCGTGGCGGGGGATTTATTGAGTTCAGCTGCGAATTCAGCGACGGTGGTGGTACTGGACATATGTTTTTTTCCTGCAGGCCTTTCATGATCATTGCTCTTGGGCCGCTGCGGGTGCAGGGGTGTCAGCGGCAGCGGGCTCATCGGTAAACCAATGCGCGCGAGCGGTCATGATCAGGGCTTTGGCCTCGTCCGCAGACTGGCCGGTGATATCGGTGAGTTCGTCCACAGCCAGGTCGGCCAGGTCGTCGCGGGTGGTGATGCCCGCTTCGGTCAATTTGGCGATCAGCTCTGGCGTGAGGCCTTGGACGTCGCGCAGGTTCTGCGAAACGCCTTCGGCATTTTCTTCCTTGGCGATTTCCATCGTCAGCAGCGCGTCTTTGGCGCGGGTGCGCAGCTCATTGACGGTGTCTTCGTCGAAGGATTCGATTTCCAGCATTTCCTGCAGCGGCACATAAGCCACTTCTTCGAGGCTGGTGAAGCCTTCGGAGATCAGGATGTCGGCGATTTCCTCGTCCACGTCGAGCTTTTCCATGAAAAGCTTGCGGCTGGTGTCGGTTTCGCTGGCCTGCTTCTGGGCGGACTCGTCGGCCGTCATGATGTTGATCTTCCAGCCGGTCAGCTCGGCGGCAAGGCGCACGTTCTGGCCGCCGCGGCCTATGGAGATGGCCAGGTTTTCCTCGTCGACGACGACATCCATGGCGTGGCGCTCTTCATCCACCACGATGGACGACACATTGGCCGGAGCCAGCGCGCCGATGACGAACTGGGCCGGGTCTTCGCTCCAGAGCACGATGTCGACGCGTTCGCCGGCAAGCTCGTTGGTCACGCCGTTGACGCGGGTGCCGCGCACGCCGACGCAGGTGCCTATGGGGTCGACGCGCTTGTCGTGCGACAGCACGGCGATCTTGGCGCGCGAACCGGGGTCGCGGGCGCAGGATTTGATCTCCAGCAGGCCCTGCTCGATTTCAGGCACTTCCTGGCGGAACAGCTCGATCATGTACTCGGGCGCGGTGCGCGAGAGGATGATGGGCGCGCCGCGCAGGGTCGTGTCCACTTCCATGATCATGGCGCGGACACGGTCGCCGGAGCGCAGGTTTTCCTTGGGGATCATGTCCCCGCGGCGCAAACGGCCCTCAACGCGGCCGGATTCGACGATGATGTCGCCCTTGTCCATGCGCTTGACGGTGCCGACAAAAATCTTGTCGCCGCGCGACATGAAGTCGTTGAGCAGCATTTCGCGCTCGGCGTCGCGGATTTTCTGCAGGATGACCTGTTTGGCCGCTTGCGCGCCGATACGGCCTATGGGCAGGCTTTCAACCGGCTTTTCGATGTAGTCGCCCTCTTCGATGTCGGGGATTTCGTCGCGCGCGTCGCTCACCAGCTCTTCGGCCTCGGGGTTTTGCAGGCCGGCTTCGTCCGGCACCACCAGCCAGCGGCGAAAGGTCTCGTAGTTGCCGCTGTCACGGTCGATCACCACGCGGATGTCCACTTCGCCTTCGTACACTTTTTTGGTGGCCGAGGCGAGCGCGAGCTCAACAGCGCCGAACACGACGTCGCGCTCCACATTTTTTTCACGCGAGATGGCGTCAACCAACATCAACAGTTCGCGATTCATTTCACAAGCCTGCCTTTCTTCATTTCTTGAAATTTAATTCTCTGTGGAGGAAGCGGCACCGGGGGCCGATCTGGGTTTGCGGCCCTTGAAGTCCACCACGGGCGCAAGCCGCGCCTGGTGAAGCTCGTCGAGCGTGAAACCCAGCGCCTGCAGCGGTGCGGGAATCCTCTTCTTGCTAATCTTCTGGCCGGGTTTGGCGGGAGGCTCGTCACTCCAGACGACCTGCCAGCCGGCCTCGGCGCGCTCCAGCGTGCCGCGGAATTTCTTGCGGCTGGCCGTCACCGTCGAGCCGGCGCTGGCCGCCACGCCAATTGGCGCCTTCAGCGTGATGTCGACCAGTTCGCCGGCAAAACGCTCAAAATCCTTTTCGCTGCGTAGCAGCCTGTCGATACCGGGGGAACTGACCTCCAGCCGGGCATATTCGACGCCCTCGACTTCCAGCACAAACTGCAGCTGGCGGGTGACTTTTTCGCAGTCTTCGGCATTGATGAACTGCTCGGCGCCCTGGACGTAAGGCATGTCGATCGTGACACGCAGCAAACCGCCGCCGGTGCGCTCGATCTCGACCAGCTCGTAGCCCAGCCCCGTCACAGTTTGCTCAATCGTCTCTTGCAATGCCATTCAGTCTCTAAAACCCGCTCTATTAATTCAATAGTTCAAAAACAAACGCCCAAAAAAAATGGGCGGTGAAAACCCGCCCATTTGGTCGTGAAGCTCATATTGTAACGTGCCGCGTCCCTCGATGCAAACAATTTCCGTGCCTGAAACGAGAGTCGCCGCTCAAAACCCCGGCGGGAGCAGCCCGCCTTAACCCTTTTTGTTAAGTCATCACACCGTCATTCGTTGATTGCCAGCTTGTGGCGGGACCGGTAGAAGCAAAGATGGGCGCCGCGCACTGTTTTTCAACGGCGCCCACAGAGCAATGCCAAAATTTCAAATGAAATCATAGGGATTTTTTGATTATCTAAAGTAAATTCTCAAATTTGCAGGCCTACACAGCCGTCACAAGCACACGCGTATAAGGATGGCGCGGCGAATCCAGCACCTCGCTGAGCGAGCCGGATTCCAGCACATCGCCGTCCTTCATCACCATGACTTCATGCGCCATGGCGCGTATCACGTCCACGTCGTGCGTGATCAGCAAATAGCTCAGGCCGCGCTCGCGCTGGAGTTTTTGCAGCAGGCCCAGCACCTGCTTCTGGATGGTCACGTCCAGCGCGCTGGTCGGTTCGTCCAGCACCAGCAGCATGGGGTTGACGATAAGCGCCCGGGCAATCGCCAGGCGCTGGCGCTGCCCGCCCGAGAACTCGTGCGGGTAACGCTGCAGCAGGCCTGGAAACTGGGCCTCCGTCATACCGACATCGGCCAGCGCCTGCACGGCCCGCTCGCGCCGGGCTGCGGGGGCCAGGCCGGGCTCGTGCACGCGCAGGCCCTCCTCCACGATGGCCTCGACGCTCATGCGCGGCGACAACGAGGAAAACGGGTCCTGGAACACCACCTGGACCGCCCGGCGCATGGCTTTGTCACGCGCGGCCTCGCGGCCCCAGGCCTGGCCCGCCGCCTGCAGTTGCCCTGAAAAAGGCAGCAGGCCCAGGCTGGCCAGCGCCAGGGTCGATTTGCCGGAGCCCGATTCGCCGATCACACCCAAGGTCCTGCCGGCCGGAATCTGGAAATTCGCGTCTTTCACTGCCACAAATTCACCGCGCTGGAACCAGCCCCGTATCCCGGGAACCGGCACCGGATAGCTCACGCGCAGCCCTTCGGCTTTCATCGTGATCGCGGCATCCGCCGCGGGACTGGCCGCCGCCAGCCCGTCGCGCCGCGGCTTGCTGTCGATCAGCTTGCGGGTATAGGGATGCTGGGGCCGGGCGAACACCTCGGCCACGGCGCCCTGCTCCACAATGCGGCCGTTTTCCATCACCGCGACCCGGTCGGCGAACTTGCGCACCAGGTTGAGGTCGTGGGTGATCAGCAGCACGGCCATGCCGTTGCGCTGCTGCAGCGCGCCCAGCAGGTCCAGGATCTGGCCGCGCAGGGTAACGTCCAACGCCGTGGTGGGCTCGTCAGCCAGCAGCAGCCCGGGCTGGCAGGCCAGCGCCATGGCGATCATGGCCCGCTGCCGCTGCCCGCCCGAGAGCTGGTGCGGAAAAGCCCTGGCGCGGCGCGCGGGCTCGGGAATGCCCGTGTCGGCCAGCAGCTGGATGGCGCCCTGCACCGCTTCAGCCCGGCTCAGGCTTTTGTGGAGCTCCAGCACCTCGGCAATCTGGTCGCCAACGCTGTAGAGCGGGTTGAGCGCCGTCATGGGCTCCTGGAAGATCATGGCGATGTCGCGGCCGCGAATCCCGCGCAGGGAAGACTCCGGCAGGGACAGCAAATCAACGGGTGCCTTGGGCGGCGCCCCGCTGGCCGCGCGTTCGGCCGCGTCGACGCCGGCAAAAACGGCCTTCCCGTTCACCGCGGCGTTTTGCGCCAGCCGCAGCAGGCTGAGCGCGGTCACGGTCTTGCCCGAGCCGGACTCACCCACCAGTGCCAGCTTTTCACCGGGGGCGATGGAGAAATCAATGCCGTGGACCACGGATTTGCCCGCGAACGAAATCCGCAGGTTCTGGACGTCAAGCAGCGGCGCGGCCATCAGTCGGCCTTCCGGGGATCCATGGCGTCGCGCAAGGCGTCGCCCATGAAAGTCAGCAGCAGCAATGTCATGACCAGCACCAGGAAGGTGGACAGCGATATCCACCAGGCGTCGATGTTGTTCTTGCCCTGGGATAGCAGTTCGCCCAGCGAAGGCGTGCCGGGCGGCACACCCAGGCCCAGGAAATCCAGCGAGGTCAGCGCCAGGATGGAACCGCTCATGCGAAACGGCAGGAAGGTCACGACCGGCGTCATGCTGTTGGGCAGGATGTGCCGCCACATGATTTGCAAATTGCTGACGCCCAGGGCCCTGGCCGCCCGCACATAGTCCATCTGGCGGTTGCGCAGAAACTCCGCGCGCACGTAATCGGCCAGGCCCATCCAGCCGAACACCGACAACAGGATCAGCAGCAGCGCGATGCTGGGCGCGAAGATGGCGCTGAAGATGATGAGCAAATAAAGTTCGGGCATCGCCGTCCAGATCTCGATCAGGCGTTGCATCACCAGGTCGGTCTTGCCCGCGAAATACCCCTGCACCGCACCCGCCAGGATGCCCAGCGCCGTGCCGATCACGGTCAGCGCCAGGCCGAAGAGCACACTGACGCGAAATCCGTAGATCAGTTGCGCCAGCAGGTCGCGCCCCCGGTCGTCGGTGCCGAACCAGTTGTCGCGCGTGGGCGCGGCCGGGCTGGGGGACTTGGCGAAGTAGTTCAGGGTCTTGGGGCCGTAAGGGTTGGGCGCATAGATCGCCCAGTTGGCGCCGGCGGTGATGCGCTCGCGGATGAAAGGGTCCAGGTAGTCCGCGGGCGTCGGGAAATCGCCGCCGAAGGTCTGCTCGGAGTAATCCTTGACGATGGGGAAATAAAGGGTGCCCTCGTAGCGCACGACCAGCGGCCGGTCGTTGGAGATGACTTCGGCGAACAGGCTGAGCACCACCATCGCGCAAAAGATCACCAGGCTCCAGAAACCCAGCGGATTGCGGCGAAAGCGCCGCCAGGCGCGGCGGGCGGGGCTGACGTGGAGCGCCGCCGCGGCGTCGGCCGCCGGCGCGGGGGCGCCATTGCTAGTCGAATTTGACACGTGGGTCCACCAGTACGTAAGAGAGGTCGCTGATCAGCTTGGTAAAAAGCCCTATCAATGTGAACAGGTAAAGCGTTCCAAGCACCACGGGATAGTCGCGCCGGATCACGCTCTCGTAGCTGAGCAGGCCCAGGCCGTCCAGGGAAAACAGCGTCTCGATCAGCAGCGATCCCGTGAAGAACGCCCCGATGAACGCGCCCGGAAAGCCGGTGATGATGGGAATCAGCGCATTGCGGAACACATGCTTCCAGAGCACGCGGTTCTCGGCCAGGCCCTTGGCGCGCGCCGTCAGCACATATTGCTTGCGAATCTCCTCCAGGAACGAGTTCTTGGTCAGCATGGCCGTCACCGCGAAGCTGCCGAACACCATGGCGGTCACCGGCAATGTGATGTGCCAGAGGTAATCCACGATCTTCGCGCCCACGCTCAGTTCATCCCAGTTCGGCGAGGTCAGTCCGCGCAAGGGAAACCACTGCAGCTGGCCGCCGAAGATCACCAGCAACACAACACCCAGCACAAAACCCGGAATGGCATAACCCACCAGGATCAGCAAGGTGGTGACCAGGTCGAACTTGCTCCCCGCCCTCACCGCCTTGGCCACACCCAAAGGCACGGCCACGCCGTAACTGATGAAAAATGTCCACAACCCGAGGCTGATGGACACCGGCAGCTTCTCCAGGATCAGCGTCCACACATCCTTGTTCTGGAAAAAGCTCTTGCCCAGGTCGAAGCGGGCGAACTGGCCCAGCATCTGCACCAGCCGCTCATGGGCCGGCTTGTCGAAACCATACAAGGCCTTGATCGCCTCCAGGCGCTTGGGGTCCACGCCCTGGTTGCCGCGGTAGCTGGAGCCGCCCGATTCCACGCCGCCGAAGCCGCCTTTGGCGTCCGACAGGTACTGCTCCACCGGCCCGCCGGGCACGAACTGGATCACGGCAAAGGTAATCAGCAGCACGCCCAATAAAGTGGGGATCATCAGCAGCAGGCGTTTGAGGACGTAGGCGAACATCTGGCTACTTTCCTTGGGGCACGGGTTTGGCCCACCAGGCCATCATCACCCAGTCCTCCGCCCCGGTATAAGGCGGCATGGGCGGTTTGAAGCCCAGCCGCCAGGCGTTGTAGGCGAGACGGTGCGAGGTCAGCGTCCACTGGGGAATCAGGTAGTGGCTGTGCATGATCACGCGGTCCAGCGCCCGGCAGGCCGGGATCAGTTCGGCCTTGGTCCTGGCGCCGACCGCCGCGGTGACCAGCGCGTCCACGGCCGGGCTCTTGACGCCAAAGTAATTGCCCGAGCTTTCGGTATCGGCCGCCTTGCTGCCGAAGATGTCGCTCAGCTGCTGGCCCGGGTCGTGCGTGCCAGGGAAGTTGATGGTCGTGATGTCGAACTCGAATTTGTCCAGCCGCTGCTGGTAGAGCGCAAAGTCCACCGGCGAAAAGCGCAGCGTGATGCCCAGCTTTTCCAGGTTGCGCATCCAGGGCGCGACCGTGCGCACGCCGGTGTCGCGGCTGTCCAGGTAGTCGAGCACCATGGCGTCGCCCTTGGCGTTGCGCAGCGCGCCGTCGCGGTAAGTCCAGCCGGCGTCCTTGAGCAGGGCCTGCGCCTTGCGCAGGTTGTTGCGCAGCGACTGGCCTTCACCGGTCGTCCTGGGCGGCTGGTACATGGGACCGAAGACCGCGGCCGGCACCTTGGCGCGCAAGGGCTCCAGCAGGGCCAGTTCTTCCGGCGACGGCAGGCCGGTGGCGGCGCAGTCGGTGTTGCCGAACAGGTCCTGCACGCGCGGATAGCCGTTGTAGAACATCTGCCGGTTCATCCACTCATAGTCCAGCGCCAGGCCGAGGGCTTCGCGCACACGCGGGTCGGACAGCATGGGCTTGCGGCTGTTGAGCACATAACTCTGGAAGCCGGCCGGCTGGCGGTGCGGAAAATCCTGCTTGACCAGCTCGCCCGAATCGAAGCGCTTGCCCGTCACCCGGCGTGCCCAGTCGCCGGCCGAGTAGAAGCTCATCATGTCGAATTCGGCCGCCTTCAGGGCCTCCAGGCGCGCCGTGCTGTCCTTGTAGATCTTCACGGTGATGCGATCGAAGTTATAGCCGCCGCGCCGCACGTTCAAATCGCGGGCCCAGTAGCCGGGGTCGCGCGCATAGGTGATGTCCTTGCCGAAACGCACCGGGCCGATCTTGTAGGGCCCGCTGCCTATGGGTATGTCCATCACGACTTCGTCGAAGCGCTTGGGCTTGCCGCCCACCATGCCCCAGGCGCGGCTGAACACCGGCAGGCCGCCCACGGTCAGCGGCAGTTCGCGGTTGGGCTTCTTGAACCGAAAGCGCACGGTACGCGCGTCGATCACATCGCAGCCCGCCACATCCTCCAGCGCGGTCTTGTAGCCGGGTGAGGTGTAGGGGCCCATCAGCGTGTCGTAGCTATGCTTGACGTCCGCGGCCTCCACCGGCATCCCGTTGTGGAACTTCGCCTGCGGCCGCAGGCGGAACACCACGCTCAGCCGGTCCGGCGCCACCTGCACGTCCTCGGCCAGCAGGCCATAGCCCGCGGCGGTTTCGTCCATGGAGCCGGCCAGCAGCGAATCGAACATCAGCACCGACAGGTAGGCCGGCGCCGAGCCCTTGATCGTGAAGGGGTTGTATTTGTCGAAAGTCGAATAGCGCAGGTTGCTGACCAGGCGCAGGTCGCCGCCTTTGGGGGCCGCGGGATTGACGTAATCGAAATGGGCAAAGCCCGCGGGGTACTTGAGGTCGCCCCAGAGCGCATAGCCGTGTGCGGCCCATGACGGCGCTGAAACTAGCAGCAGGACCCAGACCAGCAAACTTCGCATGCGACAATTCTGCCCTACTTAGGTCGGCAAATTTCCATCGCGCGAATCTCGCGCCCCTTGCCGGCATATCTTCCGCACATTTACTGGAGCACCTGCATGGCGACACACACCGGATTCCTCACTGGCAAAAAACTGTTGATCACGGGCGTGCTGTCCAACCGCTCCATCGCCTACGGCATCGCCAAGGCCTGCCACGCGCAAGGCGCCGAACTGGCTTTCAGCTACGTCGGCGAGCGTTTCAAGGATCGGATCACGGAATTCGCCGCCGACTTCGATTCGAAGCTGATTTTTGACTGCGACGTGGGCGACGACGCGCAGATCGCCAAGCTGTTCGCCGACCTGTCGCAAACCTGGCCGACGTTTGACGGCTTTGTGCACAGCATCGGTTATGCGCCGCGCGAGGCGATTGCCGGTGACTTCCTCGACGGCCTGTCGCGCGAGGGCTTCAAGATCGCCCACGACATCAGCGCCTACAGCTTCCCGGCCATGGCCAAGGCCGCCCTGCCCTACCTGAACCCGAAATCGGCCTTGCTCACGCTGACCTACCTGGGCGCGGTGCGCACCGTGCCCAACTACAACACCATGGGTCTGGCCAAGGCCAGCCTGGAAGCCTCGGTGCGCTACCTGGCCGAATCGCTGGGCCCCAAAGGCATGCGCGTGAACGGCATCAGCGCCGGCCCCATCAAGACCCTGGCCGCCAGCGGCATCAAGGGCTTCGGCAAGATTCTGAGCGTGGTCGCCGAGGCCTCGCCGATTCGCCGCAACGTGACGATCGAGGACGTGGGCAACGTGGCGGCCTTCCTGCTGAGCGACCTGGCCGGCGGCGTGAGCGCCGAGATCACCTATGTCGACGGCGGCTTCAGCCACGTCGTGGGCGGTATCGCCGAGCCGGCCGAAGCGGCCTGAGCTCCCCGGGCCTCGGCCCCTTAAGGCTGGCGCCAGTAGTCGTAGCTCCAGACGGTCTCAAAACCCGCGCGCCGGTACAGCGCCAGCGCCGGGGTGTTGACGTCTTCCACCTGCAAAAACGCCCGGGCGATGCCGCGCTGCTCGGCCACGGCGGCGATGCCGGCCAGCACGCGCCCGGCCAGTCCCCTGCCCCGGAAGGCCTGGTCGGTGCGCATGCCGTGCACGCTGGACCAGCCATGGCTGAAGGCGCCGGCGCCCGCTGCCACGGTTTTGCCGTTTTCGCGCACGCTGGCATAGACCGAACCGCGGGCGCGGCTCAAGGCCTTGACGCGGCTCGCGCCGTCCACCGGGTCAAAACCTTCGGCCAGGAACAGCGCGGCCCAGGCCGCATCGGGCACATCAGCGGTCTCGGCGGGCACTGCCGCGCTGGCCGCGCGCATGGCCTGCACCGGCGCCACCTGAACCAGCACCGGCTTTCCCGATTGGTAGCCGCGCCGCGCCAGCTCCTGCCGCAGGCCGTCGAAGCAGGCTTCATTGGCCAGGCGGAACACCGTGCGCAGGCCGCGCGCCCGGTAGCGCGCTTCGATCTGGTCGATCATGTCCTCACCCGCCGGCACGTGGCGCAGCGGCACGGCACTGTGGGCCCGGCTGACCGTGCCGCTGTCATAGGGCAGCAGCCAGCCCTGGAACTCCTCGACGGCTTCGGGAGACACCGCGGCCAGGGTGGCCCGCTCTATGGACTCGATATCGCTGGAGGTCATGCCGCCCGCCCGTTGAAATGCTGGACGGGGATGGCGGCAAGGTCCAGGTCCTGCACGCAGCGCAGGTTGATGGCGGCCATGCGCTTGCCGTCCGGGCCCGTGCCCTCGCCATACGGGTGGATGCCGCAGGTGGGGCAAAACCGGTGCTGGATAAGGTGCTTGTTGAACAGATAGGTACTGGCGTTCTCATCGGGCGTCAGCAGGCGCAACTGCTCGCGCGGAACAAACCAGAGCAGCGAGCCCTTGCGCGAGCACATGGAGCAGTTGCAGGCCAGCGCGCCGGTGGGTTCGCCTTCGACCTCAAAGGCAATCCTTCCGCAGTGGCAGCTTCCTTGGTGGCTCATGTTTTGCATCCTTTTTTCTCAATGATTTGTTGGGGAGTCGAGCGCGTGTGGCGCGCCCTCGACAGTTTCCTGGTGCAAGGCTTGCCGCACCCGGCACGGGACTATAGACTGTACATTCATACAGCCAAAAGTCAAAAAAATATGGCACCGCGCCCATCACCAACACCCCCTTTCCGCACTTCGGCTTCCGTGGCGGTTTTTCGCCTCAAGGCCCTGCACCTGCTGCTGGTCGTCGCGGGCCTGCTCACGCCCCTTCTGCCTAGCGCGGCCTTTGCCGCCACGGCCGCTCCGCAGGCGCCGCAGCTCATGCTGGCCAAGGCCTACCGCCCGGGCATCCCCCTGGCTGACTACTGGGTCAGCGAAAAATACGACGGCATACGCGGCTACTGGGACGGCGAGAAACTGCTGACCCGCAACGGGGAACGCATCGCGGCGCCGGCCTGGTTCACAGCAGGCTGGCCCAAAGTGCCGCTGGACGGCGAGTTATGGGCGGGCCACGGGCAGTTCTCCCGCGCGATGTCCACGGTGCGCCAGCAAAGCCCGGACGCAGCGGCCTGGCGGGCCATACGCTTTATGGTGTTCGACCTGCCCGGGCAGGGCGGCCGCTTCAGCGAACGCATCCCGGCCCTGAACGGCGTGGTGAGCCGCATCGACCAACCCTGGGTGCAGGCGGTGGCGCAGTCCAAGGTGGCCAGCCATGCGGCCCTGCAGGCCTTGATGGCCACCACCGTCAGGCACGGCGGTGAAGGCCTGATGCTGCATCGCGGGGCTTCGCTTTACAAAGGCCAGCGCAGCGACGACCTGCTCAAGGCCAAACCGCACGAGGATGACGAAGCCCGCGTGGTGGCGCATATTCCCGGCCAGGGCAAATATGCGGGCATGGTGGGCGCGCTGCTGGTGGAGATGCCCGCCGTGGACGGCAAGCCCGGCCGGCGCTTCAAGCTGGGCAGCGGCCTGAGCGACGAGTTGCGCCAAAACCCGCCGCCCGTGGGCAGTACCGTGAGCTACCGTTTCCGCGGGCTGAACGACAGCGGCATTCCGCGCTTTGCCAGTTTCATGCGGGTGCGGGACGCCGCCGTTTAAGGCGGCCGGGGCCGGCTGGGCCTACTTCTTGACGCAGTCCGCGTAGTAGCGGGTCTTGCCCTTGGCGTCGACCTCTTCCACCAGGCCGTGGATGTCGGTCTCGAACCCCGGGCACTGCGCGTTGAATTCACGCGAGAACTTCAGGTAGTCCACGATGCGCTTGTTGAACACCTCGCCCGGAATCAGCAGCGGGATGCCGGGTGGGTAAGGCGTCACCAGGCCCACGGTGATACGGCCTTCCAGGTGGTCGATCTCGACGCGCTCCGTCGTGCGGTGGGCGATGTGGGCATAGGCGTCGCTGGGCTTCATGGCGGGCGCCAGGTCGCTCAGGTAGACCTCGGTCGTCAGCCGCGCGATGTCGTACTTGGCGTACAAGGTGTGGATGTGCTGGCACAGGTCGGCCAGGCCCATGCGCTCGTACTTGGGGTACTTCTGGCAGAACTCGGGCAGGATGCGCCACATCGGCTGGTTCTTGTCGTAATCGTCCTTGAACTGCTGCAGCGCCGTCAGCAGCGTGTTCCAGCGGCCCTTGGTGATGCCGATCGTGAACATGATGAAGAAGCTGTAGAGGCCGGTCTTTTCGACGATCACGCCGTGTTCGGCCAGGAACTTGGTCACGATGCTGGCCGGGATGCCGGTTTTGGCGAACTTGCCGTTCAGGTCCAGGCCGGGCGTGACGATGGTGGACTTGATCGGGTCCAGCATGTTGAAGCCGGTGGCCATCTGGCCGAAGCCGTGCCAGTTGTTGGCGCCGTTTTTTGCCATCTTGGCACTGCGGGATTCGCCCTTGATGATCCAGTCCTGGGCCTCGCCGATCCCCTCTTCGACCAGCTTGTCCGGCCCCCAGACCTTGAACCACCAGTCGTCGCCGTACTCCTCGTCGATCTTGCGCATGGCGCGGCGAAAGTCCAGTGACTCGGCGATGCTTTCCTCGACCAGCGCGGTGCCGCCGGGCGGCTCCATCATGGCCGCGGCCACGTCGCAGCTGGCGATGATGCTGTACTGCGGCGAGGTGGAGGTGTGCATCAGGTAGGCCTCGTTGAAGAGGTGCCTGTCGAGCTTCACGTCCTGCGAGTCCTGCACCAGCACGTGGCTGGCCTGGCTGATGCCGGCCAGCAGCTTGTGGATGGACTGCGTGGCGTACACCACGGCGTTTTTCGGCCGGACGCGGTTTTTGCCCATGGCGTGGTAAGCGCCATAGAAAGGGTGGAAAGCCGCGTGCGGCAGCCAGGCTTCGTCGAAATGCAGGTTGTCGATGTAGCCGTCCAGCATGCCCTTGATGGTTTCGGTGTTGTAGAGCACGCCGTCATAGGTCGACTGCGTCAGCGTCAGCACGCGCGGCCTGACCTTGCTGCTGTCCACGCCCTTGAGCAGCGGGTTGGCGTCTATCTTGGCGCGGATGGCGTCCGGCTCGAATTCGCTCTGCGGAATCGGGCCGATGATGCCGAAATGGTTGCGCGTCGGCTTCAGGAACACCGGGATCGCACCGGTCATGATGATGGAGTGCAGGATGGACTTGTGGCAGTTGCGGTCGACCACCACCACGTCGCCGGGCGCCACCGTGTGGTGCCAGACCATCTTGTTGCTGGTGGAGGTGCCGTTGGTCACGAAGAAGCAGTGGTCGGCGTTGAAAATGCGCGCCGCGTTGCGCTCGCTGGCGCCTATGGCGCCGTCGTGGTCCAGCAGCTGGCCGAGTTCTTCCACCGCGTTGCAGACGTCGGCGCGAAGCATGTTTTCGCCGAAAAACTGGTGGAACATCTGCCCGACCGGGCTTTTGAGAAAAGCCACGCCGCCGGAATGGCCGGGGCAATGCCAGGAATAGGAGCCATCCTCGGCATAGTCCAGCAAGGCCTTGAAAAACGGCGGCTGCACGCCTTCCAGGTAGCTCTTGGCCTCGCGCAGGATGTGGCGCGCCACGAACTCGGGCGTGTCCTCGAACATGTGGATAAAGCCGTGCAGCTCGCGCAGGATGTCGTTGGGAATATGGCGCGAGGTTTTGGTCTCGCCATAGACGTAAATCGGCACGTCCAGGTTCTTGCGGCGCACCTCCTCGATAAAGGTGCGCAGGTTCAGCACGGCGGGATCGAGGTCGGGGCCGGGCGAGAACTCCTCGTCGTCGATCGACAGGATAAAGGCGCTGGCCCGGCTTTGCTGCTGGGCGAACTGGGAGAGGTCGCCGTAGCTGGTGACGCCCAGCACCTCGAAGCCTTCGCTCTCGATGGCCTGCGCCAGCGCGCGGATACCCAGGCCGGAGGTATTTTCGGAACGGAAATCTTCGTCAATGATGACGATGGGAAAGCGGAATTTCATGGCGGGGAGAGCAGTTCAAGGGCGCCCTGAACCTGTCGGAGGGCATGGGGAACGCTCAAAAGGCATAGACAGGTTGAGCCCGAGCGGCGGGAATGAAGCTTTTTCCAAGCAGCGAAGTGTAAGGACATATTGTTGCGCTACGCTTGTCTTGGGGTCTAATTGCCCCAAAATGTAGCGGATGACCGACAAAAGGAGGAAGCATGAGTGAATCGACGATCTGGTGGCTGCTGGCCGGCGTGGCGGTCGCGGTGGAACTGGCGACGGGGACGTTTTACCTGCTGATGGTGGCCCTAGGGCTGGCGGCCGCGGCCCTTGCCGCCCACCTGGGCGCCTCAACGTCCGTGCAGCTCATTACCGCGGCCGTGGTGGGCTCGGCCACCGTCGGCATTGCCCATCTTGTCCGCAGCCGGGGCCCCGAGGCCCTGCCGCCCGGGACCAATCCGGACGTCAACATGGATATCGGCGAAACCGTGCAGGTCGACGACTGGCAAGCCGACGGCACGGCGCTGGTGCGCTACCGCGGCGCGCAATGGGCGGTCGTGCAGGCGGCCGGCGCGGTGCCCTCCGCGGGCCTGCACCGTATCCGGGAAGTCATTGGCAGCAAACTGGTCGTAGAAAAAATCTGAGGGAATCACCATGTCGTCTTATGTAGCACTTATCGTTTTTATCGTCGCGATGATCTTTGTCATCCGCGCCATCAAGGTCGTGCCCCAGCAGAATGCCTGGGTCAAGGAGCGCCTGGGGAAATATGCGGGCACCCTGACTCCCGGCCTGAACTGGCTGATTCCCTTTGTGGACCGCGTCGCCTACAAGCACAGCCTCAAGGAAATCCCGCTGGACGTGCCCAGCCAGGTCTGCATCACGCGCGACAACACCCAGCTGCAGGTCGACGGCATCCTGTACTTCCAGGTGACCGACCCGATGCGCGCCAGCTACGGCTCGTCCAACTACATCGTGGCCGTCACGCAGCTGGCCCAGACCTCGCTGCGCTCCGTCATCGGCAAGCTGGAGCTCGACAAGACCTTTGAGGAGCGCGACATCATCAACGCACAGGTCGTTGCCGCCATCGACGAAGCGGCGCTGAACTGGGGCGTGAAGGTGCTGCGCTATGAAATCAAGGACCTAACGCCGCCCAAGGAAATCCTGCACGCCATGCAGTCGCAGATCACCGCCGAGCGGGAAAAACGCGCGCTGATCGCGGCATCGGAAGGCCGCCGCCAGGAACAGATCAACATCGCCACCGGCGAGCGCGAGGCATTCATCGCCCGCTCCGAAGGCGAAAAACTGGCCGCCATCAACAACGCCCAGGGCGAAGCGGCGGCCATCATGGCCGTGGCCGACGCCAATGCCAAGGCCATCGAGATGGTGGCTGCCGCCATCCGCCAGCCCGGTGGCGAGCAGGCCGTGCAGCTCAAGGTCGCCCAGCAGGCGGTAGACGCCTATTCCAAGGTGGCCAAGGACGCCACCACCACGCTGATCGTGCCCAGCAACATGACCGAGGTCGGCGCCCTGATCGGCTCGGCCATGAAAATGGTGCAGGCCAACAAGGCCTGAAACAGGCCTGCCGGGAACACACGCCATGACCGAAAAAAACGTCCTGGGCACGGACCTGGTGCCCTGCTCCTACGACCCGCTCACCGGCTATTTCCGGGACGGCTGCTGCAACACGGACGCCTCGGACCTCGGCTCCCACCTGGTCTGCGTGCGGGTGACCGCCGAATTCCTGGCGTTTTCCGCCTTGCGCGGCAATGACCTGAGCACACCTCGGCCCGCCCACCGTTTTGCCGGGCTCAAGCCGGGCGACCGCTGGTGCCTGTGCGCCAACCGCTGGCGGGAAGCGCTCGAGGCCGGCCAGGCACCGCCCGTGGTGCTGGAATCCACCCACAGCAAGGCACTGGAATTCGTCACCATGGCCCAGCTGGAAAAGCACCGTTTCCAGGGCGCGGTCCATTAGTGCGTGCATTTGTGGCGTGTTTTTCAGCTCGCCAGGCCGAGGCACTGCTATAATCAAAGGCTTCGCGGAAGGGTGGATGAGTGGTTTAAGTCACACGCCTGGAAAGCGTGCGTAGGGTTAAACCTACCGCGGGTTCGAATCCCGCCTCTTCCGCCAGTGAGTCAGTAAAAACGGGGCCTTGCGCCCCGTTTTTCATTTGGCATCCCCCAACACCAGCTCGCCTGCGAGGCCCGGGACCTATTCCGGTTTTGCCTCCGCGCCGGTTTCGGCCAGCTGCTTGAGCTTTTCCATTTCCGATTGCATGTGCTGCAGGAATGCGGCAAAACCCTCACGGCCAAGGCGCTGGATGGCCTCGTCGACTTCCTGCTGGCTGGTGGGACGCGGATAGGCCACCCCATCGATTTCGCACACCGAAGCGGCGGGGTATACAAAACCCATCATGTAAGGCAAATTGGCCGCCTCGGTGCCGAACATCCGGGTGAGCTGGCTTTCGTAGAGGATGTCGAGGGGCTTGATTTTCAGTTTACGCCCCAGGATGTCGGTGAGTACCACGACCTCGTCGGCCGCGGCACCCATGACGCCGGGTGCGGCCTGGTTTTCCAGGTGTGCTTGCGGTTTAGCCATTTTTTATGTCTCCAGGAAGAAGGTTGACCCAATGAGTGCTTTTCAGGCGGGTCGTCGCCGGCGCCTTCCTGCCGGACGTTCAACAACCTGCCTGGGGACATTCTGGGCAGGCAGGTGCATGGAACTTGGGGACATTGTCTTTTGGCGAACAATGTTTCGACGATTTCCTGCCCTGCCCGCAGCGGCCAGTCGCACGGAAAAAGGGCAAAAAAAAGCCACCTTGCGGTGGCTTTTTTGGTTCGCGGTGAACGATCAGTTCAGAGCGGACTTCTTGCCGTCCTTGTAGACGTACAGGGTGATGGCGGGGTTCTTCAGTTCGCCATTGGGTTCGAAGGAGATCGTGGTGGTCACGCCCTTGAAGTTGGTCTTGATCAGCTCAGGGGTGTAAACCTTTGGATCCCAGGAACCGGCGCGCTTCATGGCGTCAACCAGGACAAAAGTCGCGTCATAGGTGTACGGGCTGTAAACCTGGAACTGGTTGGGGTACTTGGCGTCGTAACGCTTTTTCCAGGCTTCGCCGCCAGGCATTTTCGCCAGGGAAGCGCCGCCTTCAGCGCAGACCACGTTGCCGATGGTCTTGGCGCCGGCTGCCAGCTTGGCCAGTTCGGCCGTGCAGATGCCGTCACCGCCGAAGTACTTGACGTTGCTCATGCCGAGCTGTTCCATCTGGCGCAGCATAGGGCCGCCTTGTGGGTCCATGCCGCCGAAGAAGATGGCGTCAGGAGCCTTGGCCTTGACCGCGGTCAGGATGGCCATGAAGTCGGTGGCCTTGTCGGTCGTGAACTGTTCGTCAACGACGGTCATGCCTTTTGCCAGGGCCGTCTTCTTGAACACTTCAGCAACGCCTTGGCCGTAAGCGGTACGGTCGTCGATGATCGCGACTTTCTTCAGCTTCAGTGCGTCGGCGGCATAGAAAGCCAGGCCAGCGCCCAGGGCGTTGTCGTTGGCGATGATGCGGTAGGTGGTTTTGTAGCCTGGCTTGGTCAGGTTGGGGTTGGTTGCAGCGCCCGTGACGTGGGGAATGCCGCAGTCGTTGTAGACCTTGGAAGCGGGAATCGTCGTGCCGGAATTCAGGTGGCCGACCACGCCAGCGACTTTGGAGTCGCACAGTTTTTGTGCGGCTGCCGTGCCCTGTTTTGGATCAGCAGCATCATCTTCAGCAACAATTTCAAACTTGACCTTTTTGCCGCCGATGACCACGTTTTGCGCGTTCAGGTCTTCGATGGCCATGCGCACGCCGTTCTCATTGTCTTTGCCGTAATGGGCCTGCGAGCCGGACAGCGGCGCGACGTGACCGATTTTGACGACTGCGTCTTGGGCAGAAGCAAAACCCGCCACCGCAGCGAGGGCAGCCACTACTGTCAGTTTTAATTTCATTTGCATAAAAAACACTCCGATTAGGAAATTACCGTTAAAGGTTGAGAACGAATTTTTTTACTCAACGGGGCCGAACATAACGCAATTTCCGGGCCCGCACCATAGCAACGTCCCTAGGTTAATTTCTGATAAGGGGGTTTACCCGGGGAGCAGGCCGGCTTATGTGAGGGTGTGTTTCAACAGCGCGCGCGACGGCGCCGCGCGTGCAAAACACGCGGCCCCAAACAGTCACCTGGGTGACCTATCCGCCGGCCGGCGGCGGCTTGGTTTCATTCGCAAAAGCCTGGCTCACGGACTGGCGAACGACTTCCTCGATTTCCTCGCGAAGGCGCGGCGCCAGGCTTTGCGTGTGCTCAAGAATGAGCTGGCCTACCACCTCGCGCAGACGCCGGTCCAGCATCAGGTCCACA
The DNA here is from genome assembly GCF_056406895.1 of Polaromonas sp. P1_A2. Classification (NCBI taxonomy): domain Bacteria; kingdom Pseudomonadati; phylum Pseudomonadota; class Betaproteobacteria; order Burkholderiales; family Comamonadaceae; genus Polaromonas; species Polaromonas sp. P1_A2. The sequence continues at coordinate 830,019 of NZ_JBFTZI010000002.1, forward strand.
CGCTGCAGCACGCGCTGCACCATCTGTTCCTGCAGGTCCGGCGAAGCCGCAAGGGCTGCCGGCTGCGCGGGCGAGGCCGGTGCCGCGGCGGCAGGTCCAGAAGCCGGCATGGGCGCGGCGACGGGCCGCACGACTTCCGTCAAGGTCGGGACAAAACGCGGCGGCGCGGGCGGCGGACGGTTCATGCGCCCTCCCCGGCCGTGGCCAGGTCATGCCGTTTCATCGCATAGCCCCTGTCGGTGTAATGTTTCCAGCGGCTGCGCGCGGCGAGGCGATCGTCATCCTCCCGCGCCACCACTTCGATAAACCGTTCAAAGCGCTCGAACTCGGGCGGGATGCCCTGCCCCAGGTTGACCAGCACGCCGTAATGCGGGCAGTCCTGCAGCGACTCGGCCAGCACCACGGGCGAGGCCGCCAGGGTGCTTTGCGCCGAGCCGGCCCGGCAATGCGGCACAAACTCGGCCGGCGAAAAACTCCACATCAGCTGGTCCAGCTCCGCCAGCATCGCGGGCTCACCCGTCACCACCACGCTGGCACCGCTGAGGTAAGCCTTTCGTAGCAAGCGGCAGCTGTAGGCCAGCTTGTCCGGCACGTTGAAGTGAAAAGCGATTTCGGTCATGCCCGTGTTCTGGCGGCGGCCTTGGGTTTGGCGGGCGCCTTGGATTTGGCCGCAGGCGCCTGGCCGAGCAGGTAGTCCAGCAGCAGCGGCACGGGCCGGCCGGTGGCCCCCTTGGCGGCGCCGCCTTTCCAGGCGGTGCCGGCGATGTCCAGGTGAGCCCAGGGGAAGCTGGCCGCAAAGCGCTGGAGGAACTTGGCGGCGGTGATCGCGCCGCCGGCCCTGCCGGCCACGTTGGCGACGTCGGCAAAATTGGTCTTCAGGCCTTCGGCGTAGTCCTCGTCCAGCGGCATCCGCCAGCACAGGTCCATGGACGACTCGCCGGCCTGCGCCAGCGCCTCGGCCAGGGCATCGTCGGTGGAAAACATCCCGCTGCGCACGCCGCCCAGCGCGATCACGCAGGCGCCGGTCAGCGTGGCGATGTCGACCACGGCCCTGGGCTTGAAGCGCTCGGCGTAGGTCAGGGCATCGCAAAGCACCAGGCGGCCCTCGGCGTCGGTGTTCAGGATCTCAATGGTCTGGCCGCTCATGCTGGTGACCACGTCGCCCGGCTTGATGGCGCGGCCGCCCGGCATGTTTTCGCAGGCCGGGATCAGGCCCACCACATTGAGCGCGGGCTGCAGTTCGGCCAGCGCCCGGAAGGTGCCCAGCACGCTCGCGGCGCCGCACATGTCGAATTTCATTTCGTCCATCTCGGCGGCGGGCTTGATGGAGATGCCGCCGGTGTCAAAAGTGATGCCTTTGCCAACCAGCACCACGGGCGCCGCGGATTTGGCCGCGCCGTCGTAGCGCAGCACGATGAAGCGCAGCGGTTCGGCCGAGCCCTGGGCCACGGCCATGAAGGAGCCCATGCCCAGTTTGGCGACCTCTTTGGGGCCCAGCACCTCGACCTTGATATTGCGCAGCTTGCCCAATTCCTTGGCGGCGCCGGCCAGCAGGGTCGGCGTGGCATGGTTGGACGGCCGGTTGGCCCATTCCTTGGCAAATTCCAGGCCCTTGACCAGCGCCACGCCTTTGTCCAGGCCGGCCTTGGCCGCCTTGGCGTTCGCGGCGTCGCCCACAGCCAGCAGCACACGCTGCAGCTTCGAAGGGCTGGCCTTGGACTTGGTGGTGGTGTAGACGTAAGCCGCTTCGCTGCAGGCCGTCACGGCGGCGCGCACGGCCTCGGCCTGCAACCCGTCCAGCAGGTCCAGGCACAGCACAAGGCGCTGCGTGTTGCCGTTCTTGACGGCGCCCAGGGCCGCAGTCACGGCCGTGCGGATGTTTTTGGGACTGGCATCGCCCACCCCCGCCAGCACCAGGCGCGTGGCGGCGATGCCGGGCGCCCGGTAGGCTGCCAGCAGCTTGCCCGGCTTGGCCTCGAAGTCCCCGGACTTGATGGCCAGCGCCGTGAGCGCCGAAAGCGGATCGCTGCCGGCGTCCCGGCCCTGGGGGACCAGCACCAGCAGTGCGTCGGTTTTTTCACTGCAAATGCGGGCGCGGGTCAGTGTTTTGAGTTCAAAGTCCATAATTCAGGGTCTGGTGGGTAAACCAAAGTAAAACAAAAATAAAACAAACGCAGATATTTCAGTCAATGTTATTCCAATCTTCGATTCGCAAAGAGCTGGCGCGCAGTTTCGGGGCCACGCTGGTGGTGCTGGTCACCATCGTGATGACCATTGTGCTGATCCGCACGCTGGGCCAGGCCTCGCGCGGTTTCATCAATCCGCAGGACGTCATGCTCTTCATGGCCTACTCCGCGCTGGGCCGCCTGCCGACCATCCTCACGCTGTCGCTCTTCATCGCCATGGTCAGCACCCTCTCGCGCATGTACCGCGACAGCGAGATGGTGGTCTGGTTCACCAGCGGCCAGGGTCTGGCCGGCTTTCTGCGGCCGCTTTTCCGTTTTTCCTGGCCGGTGCTGCTGGTGATCACGCTGATGGCGCTGTTTGTCTGGCCCTGGACCAACCAGCAGACCAAGGACATGCAAAGCCGCTACGAGCAGCGCGGCGACATAGACCGCATCGCCCCCGGGCAGTTCCAGGAGTCCTCCAGCGGTAACCGGGTGTTCTTCATAGACCGCGAGCTGGCGGGCGCGCGGGCCAGCAACAATGTGTTCATCGCCGCCACCGAAAAAGGCAAAAGCTCCATCACCACCGCGCGTTCCGGCCGCATCGAGGTGCTGAACGACGCCCAGTTCCTGATGCTCGAAAACGGCCAGCGCCTGGAAAACGTGATCGGCCAGCCGGCGCTCAAGATCAGCGACTTCGAGGAGTACGGCACCAAGACCGGCGACTCCAATCCACTCGCTGAAAACACGCCCGAAGCCAAGCTGCTGTCCACCCGCTCGCTGATCAAGGCGCCCACGCGCGGCAACCTCAGCGAACTGGCCTGGCGCATCGGACTGGCGCTGGCAGCCATCAACTTCGTCGTGCTGGCCGTGGCCCTGGCCAGCGTGAACCCGCGCGGCGGGCGCAGCGGCAACATGATTTTTGTGCTGCTGACCTTCGTGGTCTATAACAACCTCGTCAACCTCGGGCAGAGCTGGATTTTTGTGGGCCTCATCAGCTTCAGCAACTTCCTGCTGGCCCTGCACGGCGGCGTGCTGTTGCTGGGCCTGGTCTGGCTGTCCAAGCGGCAGTTCAACTGGGTGCTCAGGCCCGCCCGGCGCATCAAGCGCCAGCCCATGGCCGTGCGCAACACCGAAAGCCAGCAAGCATGAAAACCATACGCCGCCTGATTTACGGGGAAGTGCTGGCCGCCATCGCCCTGGTGGCCCTGGGCTTTCTGGCCCTGTTCTTCTTTTTCGACCTGGTCGACGAACTGCAGTACCTCGGCAAGAGCAACGGCATCAACCCCGGCGAGATTTACCAGATCCGCCATGCGTTGCTGTATGTGGGCCTGCTGGTGCCCAACCACCTTTACGAGCTGCTGCCCATCTCGGTGCTGATAGGCACGATTTTTGTCATGGCGCGGCTGGCCCAGAGTTCGGAATACACCATTTTGCGAACCAGCGGCCTGGGCCCCTGGCGCGCGCTCAAGCTGCTGCTGGTGCTGGGCGCGCTGTTTGTGGTGTTCAGCTTCGTGGTGGGCGACTACGTGGCGCCGGCCAGCGATCGCGCCGCGCAACTGCTCAAGGCGCGCTACCAGAGCAAGATCACCATAGGCCAGACCGGCGCCTGGCTCAAGGAAAAACAGGCCTACAACACCTATGTGGTCAATGTGAGGGCCCTCACCCCCGACAACGAGATGCAGGGCGTGCAGGTGTTCGAGTTCAACAACAAGGGCCTGATCGTCTCCACCACCCAGGCGCCGCTGGCGACTTTTGCCGCCGGCGATGCCTGGCAGCTGCAGCAGGCCACCCGCGCGGAGTTCGAGGTCAGCGGCGCGCCCAGCGCCGCCAGGCCCCAGGAAAGCGCCAAGGTCAGCCGGGCGGTGCTGGAAACCTTTCGCTGGCCCACCGAAATCAGCGCCGAAATGGTCTCGGTGGCGCTGCTCAAGCCCGAGCGCATGGGCACCATAGACCTCTTTAACTACGTGCGCCACCTGGACGCCAACGGCCAGACGGCCCAGCGCTATGAAATCGAGTTCTGGAAAAAGGTGTTCTACCCGCTCAGCTGCCTGGTGATGGTGATCCTGGCCCTGCCTTTCGCCTACCTGCACTTTCGCTCCGGCGGCATCGCGGGTTATGTGTTTGCCGGGGTCATGATAGGCATCAGCTTCTTCCTGCTCAACAACGTCTTTGGCTACATCGGCAACCTGCGCAACTGGATGCCCTGGCTGGCGGCCGCCACGCCCGGCATGCTTTACATGGCCGTCTCGCTGGGCGCTTTCGGCTGGCTGGTGCTGAGGCGCTAGGCAGGTACACGAATGGCCATGGCGACCACAGCACAGCCCCGCGGCATCATCCTGCTGGCCCACGGCTCGCGCGACCCGCTGTGGCGCGCGCCCATAGAAGCCGTGGCCGCGCAGGTGCGCGCCCGCGCGCCCGGCACCCCGGTGCGCTGCGCCTACCTGGAGCTTTGCCCGCCCACCCTGCCTGAAGCCGCGGCCGAACTCGCCGGCGGCGGCGCGCGAGCCATCCGGGTGTTTCCGCTGTTCTTCGGCGTGGGCAAACATGCCCGCGAGGACTTGCCGCGGCTGGTCGGGCAGATCCAGGCCAGCCATCCCGGCATCGCCGTGGAGCTGCTGCCCACCGCCGGCGAGTACCCCGAACTCACGGCCTTGATGGCCGGCATTGCGCTGGGCTGAGGCCGGGCCGGCACGGCGGCCGGCAAGCTGCGGGCCGCCCCTTTAGCGCAATACAGGCATAATAAAGTGAATAATTAGCCTGAATTCGATATGAACCTTCACCAATTCCGCTTTGTCCAGGAGGCCATACGGCGCAACCTGAACCTCACCGAAACCGCCAAGGCCCTGCACACCTCGCAGCCCGGCGTTTCCAAGGCCATCATCGAACTTGAGGAAGAACTGGGCGTGGAAATCTTCGCGCGGCACGGCAAGCGCCTCAAGCGCGTCACCGAGCCCGGCGAGCATGTGCTCAAAAGCATCGAACTCATCATGCGCGAGGTCGGCAACCTGCGCCGCATCGGCGAGCAGTTCTCGGCCCAGGACAGCGGCACGCTGTCCATCGCCACCACGCACACCCAGGCCCGTTATGTGCTGCCGCAGCCGGTGGCCAAGCTGCGCGAGGCCTTTCCCAAGGTCAACGTCAGCCTGCACCAGGGCTCGCCCGACCAGGTGGCGCGCATGGTGCTCGACGAAGTCGCCGAAATCGGCATCGCCACCGAGTCGCTGACGCAGTACGACGACCTCGTCACCCTGCCCTGCTACGAATGGCAGCACATGCTGGTGATCCCGGTGGACCACCCGCTGGCGAAAAAGGAAAACATCACGCTGGAAGACCTCGCCGAGGAGCCGCTGATCACCTACCACCCATCCTTCACCGGCCGTACCAAGATCGACCTGGCCTTCGCCGCCAAGCGCCTGCAGCCGCGCATCGCGCTGGAGGCCATCGACTCCGACGTCATCAAGACCTATGTGCGCCTGGGCCTGGGTGTGGGCATCGTGGCCGAGATGGCCATCAAGGAAGACGGCACCAACAGCGACCTGATCGCCATCCCGGCGGGGCCGCTGTTCGGCATCAACGTGGCCCGCGTGGCCTTCAAGCGCAGCGCCTACCTGCGCAACTTTGTCTACAAGTTCGCCGAACTGCTCAGCGACAAGCTGGACCGTGCGCTCATCACAAAAGCCATGGCCGGCCGCGTCAACGATTACGAGATTTGACCCTCCCCCGAAGCGGCCTGCGGCCGCCTCCCCCTCAAGGGGGCGCCGCTGGCGGCCCGGCAAAGCCGGTTCCGCGGCGGCCACTTGAAAAAACCATCACTTTGCAATCATGACCACCACTCAAGAACGCACCCCCACGCTGACCACCAAGCTGCCCGCCGTCGGCACCACCATCTTCACGGTCATGTCCACCTTGGCCGCCGAAAAAGGCGCGGTCAACCTGGGCCAGGGTTTTCCTGATTTTGAATGCGACCCGCAGTTGGTCAATGCCGTCACCGACGCCATGACCCGGGGCCTGAACCAGTACCCGCCCATGACGGGCGTGCCGGTGCTGCGCGAGGCCATCTCAGCCAAGGTGGCCAGGCTCTACGGCCACCACTACGACGCCAACAGCGAGATCACCATCACGGCGGGCGCAACGCAGGCCATCATCACCATCATCCTGGCCGTGGTCCATCCCGGCGATGAAGTCATTGTGCTGGAGCCTTGCTACGACAGCTATGTGCCCAATATCGAGCTGGCCGGCGGCAAGGTGGTTCGCGTGCCGTTGACGCCGGGCACCTTCCGCCCCGACTTCGGCAAGATCGCCGCGGCCATCACGCCGCGCACGCGCGCCATCATCGTCAACTCGCCGCACAACCCCAGCGCCACGGTCTGGAGTGAGGCCGACATGCTGGCGTTGCAGGAGCTGCTGGCGCCCACCGACGTTCTCCTGATCAGCGACGAGGTCTACGAGCACATGGTCTTCGACGCGGCCCAGGGCCGCCTCCACCAGAGCGCGGCGCGCTTTCCGGGCCTGGCCGCGCGCGCCTTTATCGTGAGCAGCTTCGGCAAGACTTACCACGTCACCGGCTGGAAGGTCGGCTATGTGGCCGCGCCCGCGGCCCTCACCGCAGAATTCCGCAAGGTGCACCAGTTCAACGTCTTCACGGTCAACACGCCGGTGCAGCACGGCCTGGCCGCCTACATGGCCGACGAGCAGCCCTACCTGGGCCTGCCGGCCTTCTACCAGCGCAAGCGCGACCTGTTCCGGGACGGCCTGGCCAAAACCCGCTTCAAGCTGCTGCCCAGCGAAGGCAGCTACTTCCAGTGCGTGGACATCTCCGAGGTCAGCGATCTCGATGAAGCCGAATTCTGCAAATGGCTGACCACCGAGATCGGCGTCGCGGCCATTCCGCTGTCGGCTTTTTACGGCAACGGCTTCGACCAGCGCGTGGTGCGCTTTTGTTTTGCCAAAAAAGACGAAACTCTGAACACCGCCCTGCAGCGCCTGGCCAGGCTGTAGGCCAAGGCTGTCAGCATTGACCGACGGCTGGACAGGCCCCCCTCCTGCTTGATCGTGCCTGGGCCCGGGCAAGAATCAAGGCACATAAAACAAGGAGTGCTTTCATGTCCCTCTCGCTCATCCTGCTGATTGTCTTGATCCTGATCCTGGTCGGCGCCCTGCCCACCTGGGGCCACAGCCGCAGCTGGGGCTATGGGCCCAGCGGCGGTATCGGCCTCGTGGTGCTGATCCTCGTGATCCTGCTGCTGATGGGACGCATCTAGCCACACGCCTCACCAGGAAAAATGGCCTTGCATTGCAAGGCCATTTTTTTGCGCACCTCAAAACCCGGCATCAACTATTCAGTTGCGCCCAGGCCTTGTCTAGGCGTTTAACGCTCACCGGCTGCGGCGTGCGCAGTTCCTGCGCAAAAAAGCTCACGCGCAGTTCCTCCAGCAGCCAGCGGAACTCCTGCATGCGCGCGTCGACCGCGCCCTTGCGTTCGGCCACCAGGCGCCAGTAGCGCTGTTCCTGCGGCCGCAGTTCGGCCAGGCGAGCCGCGTCGCGTGCCGGGTCGGCGCGCCATTTTTCCAGCCGCAAGGTGATGGCTTTGAGGTAGCGCGCGAAATGCTGCAGCTGCGCATAAGGCGTGAGCGCCAGAAAACGCTTGGGCACCAGGCGCTGCAGTTGCTGGGCGGCGTCGGCCGCGGCTTCGGCGGCGTTTTTGCTGTCCTTGATCTTGCGCTGGGCCACGGCGAATTCGGTGAGGATGCCCGCGGCCAGCCGGGCCACCTCGCTGGCGATCAGGGTCAGGCGGCCCCGCCCGTCGTCTATGCGCTTCTTGAATTCGCCCTCGCTGGTGGGCAGCGGATCGAGCAGGAAGGCGCGGTCCAGCGCGACCTCGATGATCTGCTCGCGCAGTTCCTCGAGTGTGCCGCCGCCGGAGTTGTCGGCCGCGCGTCCCACCAGCATGTAGGCCGTGGCCATCTTCTGCAGCTCGGGCAGGTTCTTCTCGAGGTATTTGAGCGCGTCCTTGATCTGCAGCGCAAACAGCCGGCGCAGGCCGGCACGGTGTTTGGCGGCCGCCGCATCGGGTTCGTCGAACACCTCGATGGTGACTGCATCGCCCAGGTCGATCAGCGCCGGAAAGCCGATCAGCGTCTGCGAACCCTTGCGGATTTCCATCAGCTCGGGCAGTTCGCCAAAACTCCAGCCCGTGTAGCGTTCCGCCACCTTGACCGCCGGTTTTTCCGCCGCTGCCGGAGCGCCAGGCTTGCCGGCAGGGGGAGTCTTGCCTGGAGTGGCGGCCGGCTCGGGCGCTTTGGCCAGGTTTTTGAGCCCGGCCAGTGCCTGGAAAGCGCCGCGCGCCTGTGAGCCCAGCTCGCCCTTGAGCGCGCCCAGGTTGCGGCCCGCGCCCAGCTGGCGGCCGTGCTCGTCGACCACGCGGAAGTTCATGAACAGGTGCGGCGGCAGCATGTCCAGCTTCATATCGTTGCGCTTGATGTCCAGCGAGGTCGCGTCGCGCACCAGCTTGAGCACCGCGTCCGTCAGCGAGCCGCTGCCGAAGACCTCGGGCTGCAGCAGCTGCTCCGTCATGCGGGCAGCGGTCTCGGGCAGCGGCACCAGGCGCGAGCGCGGTCGCTGGTGCAGGGTCTTGATCAGCGCCTGGACCTTGTCCTTGAGCATGCCGGGCACCAGCCACTCGCAGCGCTCCTCGTTGACCTGATTGAGCGCGAACAGCGGCACCTCGACGGTCACGCCGTCGCGCGCGTCGCCGGGCTCGTGCAGGTAGGTCACCAGGCAGTCCACACCGCCCATGCGCAGGGTTTTGGGAAACGATTGCGTGGTGATGCCGGCCGCTTCGTGGCGCATCAGCTCTTCGCGTGTCAGCAGCAAGAGCTGCGGCTGCTTTTTCGACTCTTCCTTGTACCAGTGCTCGCAGCCCGCGCCGCTGTGCACGTCGGCCGGTAGCTGCTGGTCATAAAAGGCGTAAATCAGCTCCTCATCGACCAGCACGTCCTGGCGCCTGGCCTTGTGTTCCAGGTCCTGCACCTGCTGGATCAGCTTCTGGTTGGCCGCCAGGAAAGGCAGCTTGGTGTCCCAGTTGCCGGCCACCAGCGCCTCACGGATGAAGATCTCGCGCGCCGTGACCGGATCGACCCGGCCGAAGTTGACGCGCCGGCCGTTGTAGACCACCAGGCCGTACAGCGTGGCGCGCTCCAATGCCGTGACCTGGGCGGCTTTTTTCTCCCAGTGCGGATCCAGCAGCTGTTTGCTGAGCAGGTGGCCGGCTACCTGCTCTATCCAGGCCGGGTCTATGTTGGCGATGCCGCGGCCGAACAGGCGCGTGGTTTCCACCAGTTCGGCCGCCACGATCCAGCGGCCCGGCTTTTTGCTCAGGCGCGCGCCGGGGTGGCGGTAAAACTTGATGCCGCGCGCGCCCAGGTACCAGTCTTCCTCGTCGCTCTTGCAGCCTATATTGCCCAGCAGGCCGCACAGCATCGAAAGATGCAGTTGCTCATAGCTGGCCGGTTTGTCATTGAGCGCCCATTTCTGCTCGCCGACCACCGTATGCAGCTGCGAATGGATGTCGCGCCATTCACGCACGCGGCGCACGTTGACGTAATTCTCGCGCAGCAGGTTTTCATACTGGCGGTTGGAGAGCTTGTGGTCCGTGCCGTGGCCGCCGCGCGCGTCGCCCAGCCATTTCCAGAGCTTGAGGTAGCCGCTGAACTCGCTTTTTTCGTCGTCGAACTTGGCGTGCTGCTGGTCGGCCTGGGCCTGCTTGTCCATGGGCCGGTCGCGCACGTCCTGCACGCTGAGCGCGCTGGCAATCACCAGCACCTCGTCCAGCGCGTTGCGGTCCCTGGCTTCCAGGATCATGCGGCCCACGCGCGGGTCCAGCGGCAGTTTGGCCAGCGTGCGGCCCACGGGCGTGAGTTCGTTGTCCTCGTCCACCGCGCCCAGCTCGGCCAGCAGCTGGTAGCCGTCGGCAATCGCGCGGCGCTGCGGCGGTTCGATGAAGGCGAACTCCTCGACATTGCCCAGGTGCAGCGCCTTCATGCGGAGGATCACCGAAGCCAGCGAGCTGCGCAGGATTTCCGGGTCGGTAAAGGGCTGGCGACCCTGGAAGTCTTTCTCGTCATACAGCCGTATGCAGATGCCGTCGGCCACCCGGCCGCAGCGGCCGGCACGCTGGTTGGCCGCCGCCTGCGACACCGGCTCCACCATGAGCTGCTCGACCTTGTTACGAAAGCTGTAGCGCTTGACGCGCGCGGTGCCGGCATCGATCACATAACGGATGCCGGGTACGGTCAGCGAAGTTTCGGCCACGTTGGTGGCCAGCACGATGCGCCGGCCGCTGTGACCGTCAAAAATGCGGTCCTGCTCGGCCTGGCTCAGGCGCGCGAACAGCGGCAGCACCTCGGCATTGCGTGTCAACGGCTGGTGCGCCAGGTGCTTGCGCAAATGGTCGGCCGCCTCGCGGATCTCACGCTCACCGGGTAAAAACACCAGAATGTCGCCCGCGCTGTGCGGGCTCAGCCAGAGTTCATCGACCGCGTCGGCGATCGCGTCGTTCAGGTCATGCTCGCGCGACTCTTCAAACGGCCGGTAGCGCTGCTCCACCGGAAACATGCGGCCCGACACCATGATGACCGGAGCGGGCCCTTTGGCGGATGCGAAGTAATCGGCAAAGCGCTGCGCATCAATCGTCGCCGAGGTGATGACCACCTTGAGGTCGGGCCGGCGCGGCAGCAACTGGCGTAGATAGCCCAGCAGGAAGTCGATGTTCAGGCTGCGCTCGTGGGCCTCATCGATGATGAGGGTGTCGTAGGCCTTGAGCAACGGATCGGTCTGCGTCTCGGCCAGCAGGATGCCGTCGGTCATCAGCTTGACGGAGGCATCGTGCGAGAGCCGGTCCTGGAAGCGCACCTTGTAGCCCACCACCTCGCCCAGCGGCGTCTTGAGCTCCTCGGCGATACGCTTGGCCACGCTGGAGGCAGCGATGCGGCGCGGCTGGGTGTGGCCTATGAGCCGGCCCTGCCCCGGCGGGTAATTGAGTTTGCCGCGCCCCATGGCCAGCGCGATCTTGGGCAGTTGTGTGGTCTTGCCCGAGCCGGTCTCGCCGCAGACGATGACGACCTGGTGGGCCGCCATCGCGGCGGTGATTTCATCGCGCCTGCCGGAGACGGGCAGCGATTCGGGAAAAGTGATGGTCAGGGGAGTCAAAGCTGGGGACAAAGGGAAGAGCCGAAAAGAATGCCGCGGGGCCGGGACGGCCAAAGCCGCCAATTATCGGCGCTTCCGGAAAGTCCCGCGCGCCGGGGGAGCGCCGCACCGGCTCAGGCCGCCAGCACCGGCATGTCGACGATTTCCCCGCTGCTCTCGTCAAACCAGGCAATGCGGCTGGGATAGCCCAGTGCCGCGCGCGACATGCCGCGCCCCAGGCCCACCGCCGAAGAGGCGCGCGCATCGGTTTTGGACACCCGCAGCACGCCAAGCCCTACCTCCGCTGCCCAGGGCGTCTGCTGGCCGGCCGCTGTGCCGGCTTCCAGGCTGGTATTGAGCGCCACGGTGCGCGTCAGGGCAGCCTGCACACGGCGCGCCAGGTGGATCAGGTCGCCGCTGTCGTGGCAGTTGCGCATCAGCAGCAAAAACCCGTCCTCGCCCAGCCGCCCCATCTCCACATGGGCCGGCACGCTGCGCCGCAGCCGCCCCGCGCAGACAAACAGCGCATGGTTGACGGCCGCCAGGCCGTAGAGTTTTTCCAGCACATAGAGGTTGGCGATGGAGACCACGATGACGCCCAGCGGCACCGGCTTGTCGCGGTAGTCCCTGAAAGCGCCGTTCACCATATTGTTGGTTTCGCTGTTGGAACGCATGCGGGTGACGGGGTCGTAGCTGGGGCCGTAGGCCATGGCCTGGTTCAGCTCGATCAGGTAGGAATAGCGTATCCACAGCACCGACGCCATGGTGGCCAGGTAGGCCGTGCCCGCCAGCGCGCTGACCGCATGCGCCTGCCAGGGCACGTGGGCACGGTCCAGCGCCGCCCAGCTCAAGCCCACGATGGCCACCAGCATGAAGCCCACACCCGCCACCGCCACCCACGCCAGGCGGTCGCCGCGCAGGGCGCTGCGCAGGCTCAGGGCCAGCGCCACAAAGCCCATCAACGCGGCCGCGGCCAGGCTCAGCATCAGGGACTGCTGCGGGCTCACGGCCCAGCCCAGCGCGATGACCAGGGCCGCGACGCCCGCCAGCAGCAGCAAGGCGCGCCGCTGGGATGCGGGGCTGCGCAAAATGCCCAGGATAGAGAACAGCAGGTAGGCCAGCAAAACCGACACCAGGCTGGCCACATGGGCCAGGAAACGGTCCAGCGTGTCGGCGTCGCCTATGGGCAGGGCGCCCAGAAAAGCCACCACAAAGAAGGTCGAGGCCAGGGCCGAGGCGGCGGCATTGACAGCGATGCGCCGCAGGGACCGGATATAGGCAAACACCGAACCAGCCAGCATCAGGCCGGCTGATCCGAAATAGCAGCCCCAGAACCCGATCGCATATTTATCCATGACACCCTGACCATACCCTGCCGTACCCTGTTCGCCAAGCCCTAAAAAGAGGGGTCGCCAGCGACGGATACCCCCCGGGCCGGCCGCGTCTCCCTTACACTCACTGGACTTTTTCGTTTGCCGGGAAAAGCAGTGCCTTGCCCTGCGGCCGCCCCGCCCCCCGGCTGCTTCCGCCCTGCCCTATACGACCCGAAAGCGCGCCCATGTCCGCCGTCTTCAATTTCACCTTTGTGCCCTGGTTCCGCTCGGTCGCGCCCTACATCCACACGCACCGCGGCAAAACCTTTGTGGTGGGCCTGGCTGGCGAAGCCATCGCCGCCGGCAAGCTGCAGCACATCGCCCAGGACCTGGCGCTGATCCAGAGCATGGGCGTGAAAATCGTGCTGGTGCACGGCTTTCGGCCGCAGGTCAACGAACAGCTCAAGGCCAAGGGCCATACGGCCAAGTATTCACACGGCATGCGCATCACCGACGAGGTCGCCCTGGACAGCGCCCAGGAGGCCGCCGGCCAGCTGCGTTATGAAATCGAGGCGGCTTTCAGCCAGGGCCTGCCCAACACCCCCATGGCCGGCTCCACGGTGCGGGTGATTTCGGGCAACTTCATCACCGCGCGGCCTGTCGGCATCCTGGACGGCGTGGACTTCAAGCATTCGGGCCTTGTGCGCAAGGTGGACACCGCCGCCATAGGCCGGGTGCTGGATTTCGGCGCCATGGTGCTGCTCTCGCCTTTCGGCTTCTCGCCCACCGGCGAGGCCTTCAACCTGACCATGGAAGAGGTCGCCACCTCGGTGGCCATCGCCATGCAGGCCGACAAGCTGATCTTCCTGACCGAAATTCCGGGCATACGCATACACCACGACCAGCCCGAGAGCGAGGACAACCCCATAGACACCGAGCTGCCGCTGGCCGCCGCCGAAAAGCTGCTGGCCACCCTGCCCAACAGCGAGCGCCCCACCGACACGGGCTTTTACCTGCAGCACTGCGTGAAGGCCTGCAAGGCCGGCGTGGAACGCAGCCACATCCTGCCCTTCGCGGTGGACGGCTCGCTGCTGCTGGAAATCTATGTGCACGACGGCATAGGCACCATGGTGGTCGATGAAAAGCTCGAAGAGCTGCGCGAAGCCACCGGCGACGACGTGGGCGGCATCCTGCAGCTGATAGAGCCCTTTGAAAACGACGGCACCCTGGTCAAGCGCAGCCGCACCGAGATCGAACGCGACGCCGCCAACTACAGCATCATCGAGCACGACGGCGTGATCTTCGCCTGCGCGGCGCTCTACCCCTACCCCGAAGCCAAAACGGCGGAAATGGCGGCGCTCACCGTCTCGCCGCAAAGCCAGGGCCAGGGCGACGGCGAAAAAATCCTCAAACGCATAGAGCAGCGCGCCCGCGCCGCCGGCCTGCAAAGCATCTTCGTGCTGACCACCCGCACCATGCACTGGTTCATCAAGCGCGGTTTTGTGCAGGTGGACCCGGACTGGCTGCCTGAAGGCCGCAAGCGCAAGTACAACTGGGACCGCAAGAGCCAGGTGCTGGTCAAGAAGCTGTCCTAGCCCGGCCGGGGTTTCCCTCGCAGGGGTTTTTCTTTAGCATCGGGTCAATCCCCCCTTCACACAGGACTTCTCCATGCTCCAAATGCGCCCCAACTGCGAATGCTGCAACAAGGACTTGCCCAACGAGTCGGCCGAGGCACGCATCTGCACCTTTGAATGCACGTTTTGCGCCGACTGCGCCGACACCCGGCTCAAGGGCGTCTGCCCCAACTGCGGCGGCGGCTTCACCGTGCGGCCCAGCCGCCCCGAGCGACTTCTCGCGAAATACCCGCCCTCGACCGAGCGCGTCTACAAGCCCCAAGGCTGCGGAGCCGCCGCATGAACACCACCACCTTGCTGCTGTTTTCCGTCGTCGCGCTGGTGGCCATCGCCACGCCCGGTCCCACGGTGCTGCTGGCGCTGGCCAACGGCTCGCGCTACGGCGTGCGCCGCTCCGTGCCCGGCATGCTGGGCGCGGTGGTTTCCGACTTTGTGCTGGTGGGCGCGGTGGCCCTGGGCCTGGGCGCGCTGCTGGCCGCCTCCGAGTTCTGGTTTTCGGTGCTCAAGTGGGCCGGCGCGGCCTACCTGGCCTGGCTGGGCCTGCGCCTGCTGCGCTCGCGCGGCGGCTTTGAGATCCCCCCCGAAGGCGCCACCGGCACGCAGCACGGCAGCCGCGCGATCTTCATGAAGTCCTTCCTGGTGGCGGTGACCAATCCCAAGGGCTACCTGTTCTGCTCGGCCCTGTTGCCGCAGTTCATAGACCCGGCCGCCGCCCAGGCGCCGCAGTACCTCGCGATTGCCCTGGTGTTCGCGGGCATCGATTTCTCCGTGATGTTCGCTTACGCCTTTGTGGGCGCGCGCGCGATACGCCTGCTCAAGGCCTCGGCCACGCGCTGGATGGACCGCGCCTGCGGTGGCGCGCTGCTGGCGCTGGCCGGCTCGCTGGCCTTCTACCGGCGGGCAAACAGCTAGCCATTGCGGGGCCCGGGCGGCCCCTATGTGCGCTGCCGAACAGACCGCTCAAGGCCCGAACCCTCATACTCCCGGAGTCTTTCCAAGGACTTCACCCCCTCCCCGGCCAGGATCCTGGACGCGCCGCCCCGCAGCCGGCGCCTCGCGGCATCGTCGTTACTTTCACAGAGAACATGGCCCATGTCACCCATTACCAGCCTGAGCGCCCTTGAGGCGCTCGCCAAAGCCGACGGCATAGAGGTCCAGCGCCAGGAAGCGCTGCTCAAAACCGGCGCGCTGCAGACCGCCATCCTGACGAGCGAAAACTTCTCCATCATCGCGACCGACGAAAAAGGCATCATCCAGCTCTTCAACGTCGGCGCCGAGCGCATGCTGGGCTATATGGCGGCTGAGGTCGTCAACAAGATCAACCCCAGCGACATCCACGACCCGCAGGAAGTGATGGCCAGGGCGCAGGCGCTGAGCCTGGAGCTCGCCACACCCATCACGCCGGGCTTTGAAGCCCTGGCCTTCAAGGCCTCGCGCGGCATTGAAGACATCTACGAACTGACCTACATCTGCAAGGACGGCAGCCGCTTTCCGGCCATCGTGTCCATCACCGCGCTGCGCGACGACTTCGGCACCATCATCGGCTACCTGCTGATAGGTACGGACAACTCGGTGCGCAAGCAGGTCGAGATCGCGCTGAACGAAGCCATGGCGGTGGCCGAGAAGGCCAACCTCGCCAAATCGGACTTCCTCTCCAGCATGAGCCACGAGCTGCGCACGCCGCTCAGCGCCATCCTGGGTTTCGCGCAGCTGATAGAGTCCGGCACGCCCGTGCCCACGCCTTCGCAAAAGCGCAGCGTGGACCAGATCCTGCAGGCCGGCTGGTACCTGCTGGACCTGATCAACGAGATCCTGGATCTGGCGCTGATCGAGTCCGGCAAACTGTCACTGTCGCTGGAGCCGGTGTCGCTGGCCGAAGTCATGCACGAATGCGAGACCATGATCGAGTCGCAGGCCGAAAAGCGCGGCATCAGCGTGAGCTTTCCGGCCTTCACCTCGCCCCTCTTTGTCAATGCAGACCGCACGCGGCTCAAGCAGGTGCTGATCAACCTGCTGACCAATGCCATCAAATACAACACCGAAAGCGGCAAGGTGACGCTCAAGTGCGTCGACACCCCGCCCGGGCGCATACGCATCTGCGTGGAAGACACCGGCGAAGGCCTGATGCCCGAGAAGATAGAGCAGCTCTTCCAGCCCTTTAACCGCCTCGGGCAGGAAGCCAGCACCGAACAGGGCACGGGCATTGGCCTGGTCATGACCAAGCGGCTGGTCGAACTGATGGGCGGCGTGATCGGCGTGGAAAGCACGATCGGCAAGGGCAGCATGTTCTGGATCGAAATGAACGTCACCGCCGAGCAGAAATTTTCGCCGGAACTGCTCAATCTCGCGATCGGGCTTGCCGCGCCCGCGCCCGCGGACCCGCAAACCTGCACCGTGCTGTACGTCGAGGACAACCCCGCCAACCTGATGCTGGTGGAGGACCTGATCGCCAGGCGCCCGGACTTTCGCCTGCTGTCCGCGCGCGACGGTATCAGCGGCATCGCCATCGCCAAGGCCGCGCTGCCGGACTTCATCCTGATGGACATCAACCTTCCCGGCATCAGCGGCATCACGGCCATGAAAATCCTGTCGGAAGACCCTTTGACGAAACACATCCCGGTCGTGGCCCTCAGCGCCAATGCCATGCCCCGCGACATTGAAAAAGGCCTGCGGGCCGGCTTCTTTCGTTACCTCACCAAACCCATCAAGATCAACGAGTTCATGGAAACGCTGAACTTGATGCTCTCCCTGGCCAAAGCCAGGACCGACCGCCTCGCGGCCGGGGAAACCACGCCATGAACACCGAATTCGACATCCTCAATGCAAGTATCCTGGTCGTGGACGACCAGCCCGTGAACGTGCAGCTGCTCAGGCAACTGCTCGGCGAGACCGGTTACACCCGCGTCAGCGCCACCATGAACCCGCAGGAAGTCGCCGGGCTGCACGCCGAGCACCATTACGACCTGATCCTGCTGGACCTGAAAATGCCCGGCATGGACGGCTTCCAGGTCATGCAGGAACTCAAGAAGAACAGCCGCGACAACTACCTGCCCGTCATCGTGCTGACCGCGGAGCCGGCCCATAAGCTGCGCGCCCTGCAAGCCGGCGCCAAGGACTTCATCAGCAAGCCCTTTGACCTGGTGGAAGTCAAGACGCGCATCCACAACATGCTGGAAGTGCGCCTGCTGTACAGAAAGCTCGCAAACTACAGCAAGCTGCTGGAGCATGCCCTGCAGCAGGGCAGTGTGGAAACTGGCGAAGCACACCAGCGCTGAGCCGCCTCACGCCGGCGCCCTCTTGCGGGCCGCGGTATTCCCGCAGGAAAATAAAACCGTTCCGGCAAGGCGGCCGGGCCCGTTTTAGCGGCCTGAAAGCCTGCCGGAGCCTGCGTATGACGGACTTCGCACTACCCTACCGTGACCGCGTCCATGCCGGGCGCCTGCTGGCTGGCGCCCTGACCTCTTATCGCGGCCGCCCCGGCCTGCTGGTGCTGGCCTTGCCGCGCGGCGGCGTGGCCGTGGGGCGCGAGGTGGCCCGGGAACTCGAAGCGCCGCTGGACGTCTTTGTGGTGCGCAAGCTCGGTTATCCGGGGCATGAGGAATACGCCATGGGTGCCATCGCCAGCGGCGGTGTGCGGGTGATGAACCCGCCGCCCGGCGCCGCGCCGCAGCCGCAGGCGGTGGCCGCCGTGCTGGCCCGGGAAGAAGCCGAGCTGGCGCGCCGTGAACAGCTTTACCGCCGGCAACGCCCGGCACCCGGCATCACGGGCCGCACGGTCATCGTGGTGGACGACGGCCTGGCCACAGGCGCCACCCTGCGCGCGGCCGTGCTGGCGATCCGGCAGCAGCAGCCGGCGCAGCTGGTGGTGGCCGTGCCAGTCGGTTCTGAACAAGGGTGCCAAGAGCTGGAAGACCAGGGCACGGAAGTCGTCTGCCCGGCCCGCCTGGAATATTTCGGCGCCGTGAGCCAATGGTATGTGGACTTTCCCCAAGCCACGGACGAGGAGGTGTGCCGGTTGCTGGACGATGCGCACCGGGAACACACGCGGCAAGCCGGCCGGCCTCAATGAAAGTCGCGGCTGGAGGTGCCCAGCCGCCCCAGCAGCGGCGTCAGGTCTTCCAGCCGCCGCGCCACCAGGTTGCGCACCGCGCCATAGCCCTTGGCGGTGCCGCTCTCCTCGCTGCGCTGCCACACACCGTAGACCGCCAGCAGGCGTGAATGCAGCAGTTCGGCGCGCTGGGCTTCGCGCAGCGACTTCCAGACGATCACGTTGACCGGCCCGGTTTCGTCCTCCAGCGTGACGAAGATGGTGCCCTTGGCGGTTTGCGGCTGCTGGCGCACGGTGACGATGCCGCAGCCGGCCGCTTCCTCGCCGTCAGGCAGGGCATTGAGTTCGCTGGCGCTCAGCAAGCCCTTGCGCGCCAGCCGCTCGCGCAGCAGCGCGACCGGGTGGCGCCGCAGCGTGAGGCCGGTGGCCTGGTAATCGAACAGAATGTTTTCGCCCTCGGGTGTGTCGGGCAACGCCAGCGGGGTTTCATGCGTGGGCACGGACTTGAGCAGGCGCGGCGCCGGCTTGATGGCCGAGGCGTCCCACACCTGCTGGCGCCTGTGGCCCGACAGCGGCAGCAAGGCATCGGCGGCGGCCAGCGCGTTGATTTCCAGCGTGCCCAGTTGCGCGCGCGATACCAGGTCCTCGGTCGAGCTGAAAGGCGCTTGCGCCCGCGCCGCCACCAGGCGCAGGGCCGCGTCCTGGCGCAGGCCGGCCACCAGGCGCAGGCCCAGGCGCACCGCCGGCTGCGTGCCGGCCGGCAGCACACCGTCCGGCTCCAGCGTGCAGTCCCAGTGGCTGTGCATCACATCCACGGCGCGCACCTCCACGCCGTGGCGGATGGCGTCCTGCACCAGCTGCGAGGGTGTGTAAAAGCCCATGGGCTGAGAGTTGACCATGGCCGCCAGGAAACAGGCCGGCTCATGGCACTTGAACCAGCAGCTCACATAGACCAGCTTGGCGAAGCTGGCGGCATGGCTTTCGGGAAAACCGTAGTCGCCGAAGCCCAGGATCTGGCTGAAGATGCGCTCCGCAAACTCCGTGCTGTAGCCGTTCTTGACCATGGCCTGGACCAGGCGGCCGTGGAAACGCTCCACCCCGCCCTTGCGCTTCCAGGCCGCCATGGAGCGGCGCAGGTCGTCGGCCTCGCCGGGCGTGAAGTCGGCGGCGATCATCGCGATCTGCATCACCTGCTCCTGGAAAATCGGGATGCCCAGCGTGCGCTCCAGGGCCGGGTTGAGCGCCGGGTATTCGGGGGTGATGGTTTCGCCGCGCCTCTGGGCTTCGCGGTTCTTCAGGTAGGGGTGGACCATGCCGCCCTGGATGGGCCCGGGCCGGACAATGGCGACCTCGACCACCAGGTCGTAGTAGCTGCGCGGCTGCAGCCGCGGCAGCATGGACATCTGGGCGCGGCTCTCGATCTGGAACACGCCCACCGTGTCGGCCGCGCAGATCATGTCGTAGGTTTTCTCATCGGGCTTGACCTCATGCATCTGCAGCTGGGTGCCCCGGGTCTGGTTCACCAGCGCCAGGCAGCGCCGTATGGCCGACAGCATGCCCAGCGCCAGCACATCGACCTTGAGCAGGCCCATGGCCTCCAGGTCGTCCTTGTCCCACTGGATGATGCGGCGCTCCTCCATGGAGGCCGGCTGCACCGGCACCAGCCGCGTGAGCTTGCCCTGCGTGAGCACAAAGCCGCCCACATGCTGGCTCAGGTGGCGCGGAAAGCCGATCAGCTGCGCCGACAGGTCCAGCCACTGCAGCACCGGCGCTTCCCGGCCCGCCAGGCCGGCCTGGCGGATTTTTTCCCGCAGCACCTCGCTGCCGTCAAACCAGAAATGCTCCTTGGCGAACTGGTCTATCAGCTCCGGCTCTATCGCCAGCGCCTTGCCGACGTCGCGGATCGCGCTGCGCGGGCGGTAGCTGATGATGGTGGCGGCAATCGCGGCGCGGTCGTGGCCGTACTTGCCGTAGATGTACTGGATGACCTCCTCGCGCCGCTCGTGCTCGAAGTCCACGTCGATGTCGGGCGGCTCGCGGCGCTCGCGGCTGATGAAGCGCTCGAACAGCAGCTTGCTTTCGGCCGGGTTGACGGCGGTGACGCCCAGGCAGAAACACACCACCGAGTTGGCCGCCGAGCCGCGCCCCTGGCACAGGATGCCTTCCTGCCGCGCAAAGCGCACGATGTCGTGCACGGTGATGAAGAACATCTCGTATTCAAGTTCTTCGATCAGCGCCAGCTCAAAGCCCAGCTGCTTCCGGACCTTGCGCGGAATGCCCTGCGGATAACGTGTGTGGGCGCCTTGCCAGCTCAGCCGCCTGAGCCAGCGCGCCGGCGTTTCGGCCGGCGGCACCATGTCGTCCCGGGGGTAGCGGTAGAGGTCGCGGATCTCGTCAAGGCTGAAGTTGCAGCGCGCGGCCACCACCAGCGTGGCACGCAGCAGCGCGGCCGGGTAAATGCCGGCCAGCCGCATGCGCGGGCGCAAATGCGCCTCGGCATTGGCCTGCAGCGCAAAGCCGCATTCGTGCACCGGCCGGCCCAGCTTGATGGCGGTCATCACGTCGTGCAGCGGCTTGCGCGAGCGCTTGTGCATCAGCACATTGCCGGCCGCCACCAGGCCTATGCCGGTGCGCGCCGCCACCTCCTGCAGCTGCTGCAGGCGCAGCGCGTCGTCCAGGCCCTGCTGCAGCTCAACGGCCAGCCAGGCGGCCGCGCCGAACAGCCGCAGCGCCCAGTCGGCGTGCGCGCCCAGTGCCTGCACATGGATGGCATCCGGCAGGGGCGACAGCAGGATTTCACAATCGGCCAGCCGCGAAAAATCGGTCTCGGCCAGCGTGACGCGGTAGCTGCCCTTCTCGATCTCGTTGCCGGCGCGGCGCGCCTCGGTGATGAACTCGCAGAGGTTGCCCCAGCCCGCCGCGTTGTGGGGCAGCACCACCAGCCTGAAGGCATCAGCGGCCTGCACCAGGAACTCGGCCCCCGGCAGCAGCTTGAGCCCGTGGGCCCGGGCCGCCTCATGCGCCTTCACGACACCGGCGACCGAACATTCGTCGGTGACGGCCAGCGCCTTGTAACCCAGCTCGGCGGCCCGCTCGGCCAGCTCGTCGGCATGCGAGGCGCCGCGCTGGAAGCTGAAGTTGCTCAGGGCATGCAGCTCGGCGTAATCGGGCAGCGCGTGGGCGGACATGGCGGCTGGCCTCAGGCAAAAAAGCCGTGCAGATACCAGGCGCGCTGCCGTGCGCCCTCGGGCGTTGCGCCCAGGCGCTCGCTGTATATCCAGAGCAGGCCGCCCTGCTGGGTCCGGTAGATGAAGTAGTCGCGCAGCGCCCATGGCTTTGCGCTGAGGCCAGCGCCGCGCGCGGCCTCGCTGTCGGCCAGCAGCCACTCGGCGGCCTCCAGGCGCTGCGGCCCGGCCAGGCGGCGCAGCGGGCCCTGGTAGACCGGGTTGTTGCCGGCGGCGGCCAGCTTGACCGGCTCGGGCAGCAGCCAGGCCGGGTACAGGGCTTCGGTCCTGGCCTCCGCGGGCTGGCTGCTGGAAGCTGCCTTGAAACCCTTTGAAGGCTTGCGGCCGGGCCGGGCGGGATGGAGCTGCGCGCTGATCGATGAAATCACGCCCCTGGCCGGCACCCAGCGCTGCATCAGCTCCGGCCTGTGGTCGGCGCAAGGCTGCCAGGCCCGCACCCGCGCATCGCCCAGGCGGGCGCTCAGGCGCTCGACCAGTTCCACCACGCCGTCGCCCTGCCGGCGTGCCTCCATCAGCAGGCTGCCGGTGGCGGCGGCCGCATCGGCCAGCAGTTCGGTGGCCAGCGATTGCAAAGTCAGGCTGTGCACCGGCGCCGGCAGCTTTTGCTGCGCCAGGTGTTCCGATATCAGGCGCGCCACGTGGCGCAAATCCTGTGCGGGCTGGGCCGTGCGCACTTCGAGCTCGCCGGTGGGCGGCACGTCGCGGCGCTTGTCCAGGTGCCAGGTGATTTTCAGGGCGCTGAGCCCGCTCTGCCGGCCCAGCAGCCAGGCGTGCAGTTGCACCAGCAGCCGTTCCACGCCGGCCATCAGCGCGGGGGCGTGGGTCACCAGCGCGTTGAGTTCGAGCTTTTCCTCGAAGTGCTCGGGCAGCAGCAGCCATTCATAGTCGTCGGGCGCGCTGCCGCGGGCGCGATCCAGCGCCTGCAGCAGTTCCGCGCCGAAACGCCGCGCCATGCCGTCGCGCGGCAGGCGCAGCAGGTCGTCCCAGGTGCGGCAACCTATGCGCTCGAGCACGCCCAGGTGCGGGCGGGCGGCCGTCAGCGTGTGCATGGGCAGCTCGGCCACACGTTTTTTGACGGCGGCCCCACCCTCGCCCAGCACACGCAAGCGGCCCAGCGCGATCAGGGAAGTCGCGCCCTGCGCGCGCCGGACTTCGGCTTGCAATCCGTTCTCGCCAAAAAAAGCCTCCAGCCGCTGCGCCAGCAGCTGCATCAGCCGCGCCAGCCCGCCAAAGAGGCGCAGGCTGCCCGTCACGTCCATCAGCACCGCTTCGTCGACCTGCGCCACGCGCGGCGTCAGGCCCAGCGCCAGGCTGGCCGCCACCTGCTGCAGCATGGCGGCATCCATGGGGCAAGCCGGCTGGCCCGCCTCAGTGGTGGTCGAGATGCGCAATGCGATCCAGCAACGCATGGATGGGACTCTGGGGTGAACTGAGGGGAAGCGCCACGCGCGACGGCAGCAGCAGGGGCGCCAGTACGCCGGCTTCCTCGCGCTGGCGCCGCGCCCTTTCGCGGCTGGCCGCCAGCAGCGCGGCCAGCCGGGCCGGCCGGGTGTCCAGCAGCAGCGGTGCGGCCAGCGGCGGGCCACGCCGCTTGAACACATCGACCCGCAAGCTGCCCGCTTCATGGGCCGAGCCCTCCAGCCGCACACGCAGCGGCGCGGGCGAGGATTCCTGCTGCGCCCGCAGGGGCCGGAACACAAACAGCAGCTTGTGGTGCGCATGGGCGGCGATCTGCAGGCGGCGCAGGTGCGCGCTGCGCGCGTCGGGCAGCCAGGCCAGCACGCTGTGCACGTCGGCGCATTGCAGGGCCTCGCGCGTGGCCCACAGCAGCGAGGGCGCATCGCCGGGCTGGCCGTCTATGCTGAGCAGGCGCCGCATGTCCAGCGCCCGCGCGCCCAGCGCCGGGCCGAAAGGCAGCCAGGGCGCACCCACCAGCACCGTCAATTCGCGGGCCTGGGCCTGCAGGGCCGCCAGCGCCGGCGCCACCAGGCCCCATTCATGCACGCCGGCCTGGGGCTGCAAGAGCTCGATCAAGGCCCCCCGCGGCCAGCCGCCGCCGGGCAGCACGGCGTCCAGCGCCGCATAGCCCGTGGCGACGGTTTGCACACTCGCGCCGCCCAACTCGCCGGCGCGCCAGATATGGGCATTGGCGAAGTCCGGCAAGGCGCGGGCTGCGGGGGTTGGCGAAAGCATGGCGGGAGGTTCAAATCGGGATAAATACTGTATTTATGTACAGTATATCGATGCCGCCCTTGGCCGCAATCCCTTGGCCCTTTAAAAGCCTCACCCATGCAAGAAGCGCCATCAGCGCGCTCTTGCCATCCCGGAGGCGGCCGGGGCCCAAAAAACGGAGGAAGGCGTAATGCCCTGTAATGGCGCCTCCTCCACGGCGCCCGTACATTGGCGCCTCCTCCGCCTGCAAGCAGGCCGGGAAAGATTTTTCAACCCTGAAGGAGAAGAAACATGGCCACCAACATCACCGTGAACATTTCGGGCGGATCGGACAAGGAAAACGTCACGGCCGCCACATTGGCCAACAAACGGTGGGGAGAGAACGGCACGGCGCGGTTTGGCCAGGCCCAGCAGGTCAATGCCGGCGGCACCACTCTCACGATCTACAAGACAACGGCGCCCCGCCAGCTGTCCATCGCCGTGGACGTGACCGACAACGGCGACTTCACCTTGAACGTGCAGGTGAACCAGAACGACATGACGGTTTCCCAGAGCGGGGTGTAATCCCCCGTAATGGCTTTGCCAGGACCGCCGCCGTAAATTGGCTTCACCCTCTTGAACAGCACGAGGGCAATTTTTTGCCAACACCCCAAGGAGGAAATATGGCCAACGTCAGTGTGAATATCGTAGGCGGAACGGATCAGGAGAACGTGACGGCGGTGACTGTGGGAGCGCAGCGCTGGGGAGTCAATGGCGTTCCATTCGGCCAGGTGCAAGTGGTCCCTGAGGGCTACCAGCTCCTGACGGTCTACAAGACCACCGATCCGACACAGATTTCCATCACGGTCCAGGTGCGCGACCCAGGCAACAACACCTTGAACGTGACCGTGAACCAGGACAACATCCGCGTCGTGGATGCCTGAACAGCAGAGATCCCGGCTTGGCGCTTAGTGCCTGCGCGCCAGGCGGGCCAGCAGCAGCAAACCCACCAGCGTGATCACCACAAAGCAGACAAACGACCAGTTGGCAATCGAGCCGCCCAGAAAGGTCCAGTCGATCTTGGTGCAGTCGCCGCTGCCCTTGAAGATCATGGGGATCGCGCGCTTCAGGGGGAAGGTCTCGATCATTCCGTAAAAATCGCGGCCGCAGGAGGCGATCTCCGGCGGGTACCACTGCAGAAAACTCTGGCGTGCCGCGACAAAGGCGCCAAAGCCCGCCAGCAGCACCATCAGGCCCGAGCCGGCCATCAAAAGGCCGCGGCTTTTGGCAATGGCCGTCACGCCCGCCACCAGCGCCACCAGCACCAGCGCATAGCGTTGCACGATGCACATGGGGCAAGGCTCCAGCCCGACCACATGCTGCAGGTAAAGGCCAAAAGCCAGCATGGCCACACAGGCCGCGGCCACCAGCATCAGCACACGGCGCGGCATGGCGTCGAAATAGGTCAAAAACATCAGGGTCCCTCTTTTTTCTGGGTGGATTATGAATGGTCCAGGGGTTCGGGCGTCTGGAGCGGCATAAGTTCCCGACTGCAATTCATGGAGCGCAGTTTTTTCGCCCTCTTTCAAGCGCACAGGCCAGCATTTGTCCTACAGCTGGGCTGTTGCGGCGGACGTAGATTTTCAGGATCATCCACTTTTGCAAGCCGCGGCAGGCGGTTTGCCACAACAACAGAAAGGACCCCATGATGGAATTCCACCGCGGCCGCCTCGTCGACCACATCCATCTGCGCGCCCATGACCTGGCAGCCAGCAAGCGCTTTTACCGCGCCGTGCTGCAGTCTTTGGGCAAGGAAGGCGCCATCCAGGAAGCCGACAGCCATTTTTCCGCCGACGAACTCTGGATAGACCAGGCCGACGGCGCAAGCTCCCACGTCCACCTGGCTTTCCAGGCGAAGGACCGGGCCGCCGTCAAAGCCTTTTATGAAGCGGCGCTGGCCGCGGGCGGCACCGACAACGGCGCGCCGGGCGAGCGAAAATACCACCCGGGCTACTATGGCG
Source organism: Polaromonas sp. P1_A2 (assembly GCF_056406895.1). Taxonomy (NCBI): domain Bacteria; kingdom Pseudomonadati; phylum Pseudomonadota; class Betaproteobacteria; order Burkholderiales; family Comamonadaceae; genus Polaromonas; species Polaromonas sp. P1_A2. The sequence goes on from NZ_JBFTZI010000002.1 coordinate 855,785, forward strand.
CCTTTGTGCTGGACCCGGACGGCAACAACATCGAGGCGGTCTACCATGGGCCTTTTGTGGCCTCGGCCGAGTCGGTGGTGATCAAGCCCGCCGGCTAGGCAGAGCCTGGGATTTCAACGCGAAGCCTTCGCCTCAAGGAGCCGGCATGTGCCGCAACATCAAGACCTTGTTCAATTTCGAGCCGCCGGCCACCGAGCTGGAAATCCGTGACGCCTCGCTGCAGTTTGTGAGAAAGCTCAGCGGCTTCAACGTGCCGTCCAAGGCCAATGAGGCCGCGTTCGAGCGCGCTGTCGAAGAAGTGGCGGCCTCGGCGCGGGTGCTGATCCGCTCGCTGGTGACCCATGCCGAGCCGCGCAACCGCGAAGTCGAGGCTGAACGGGCGCGCGCCAGGTCGGCACTGAGGTTCGGAGCCAATCAGTAGAGAATGAGTTCTTCAAGCCGTCCGTCTTCGGCACTGGAATAAATACCTGCCGACATGACAGGGCTATCACGATGCGACTCGGGCTTGCTTTTGGGTTCACCCAAGGCTCATTGCTTCATTCAAAGACTGATATAAATCAGGTCCACACAAGTATGAAGCGCATATGACGACCAAAGACGATTGGCCCAGGGAGAAACGCTGGAAGGACCTGTACATCCGGTCAACGAAAGTTGCACGCGCAGAGCAACTGGGCCTCGATTACCCCCGCACGACGGAAAAGCAACTTGTGCAGAAAGAGGAGACCGCCCGCAGCGCTGAACGCCTGAAAGTTCTGTTCGTGTGCAGCCGTAACCAATGGAGAAGCCCGACGGCAGAGCAGCTCTGGCGCAAACACCCGCAACTGCTAACCCGCTCCGGTGGTACCAGCCCCAATGCGCGCCATACCGTTTCAGCAGAAGACATCCGGTGGTCCGACGTGATCCTCGTCATGGAAGAAAAACACAAGTCAAGGTTGACTGCAGAGTTCACCAGGCTATTGAATGACAAGACCGTGCATGTTCTTGATATCCCTGACGACTACAAATTCATGGACAAGGAACTGATAGAAATGCTGGAGCAGTGCGTGCCCAGCATACTTGGCCTCGAGTAATCAACCCGTTCGTTGCACGGTACGCTACCGTCATGGGAATGCACTGCAAGGCCTAAGGCTTTCGTCGAGCGAACCCATTCCAGAGCGCAACACCCTCACCCCTCCACAAACACCCTCGCCTTGCGCGGCGTCACCACCAGCATGTCGCCTTCGCGCAGGCCCATGTCCTTGAACTGCTGCGAGGGCATCTGGGCTTCGATGATCGCGTCGCCCGGGACATTGCCTTTTTGTTCGTAGCCTTCGGCGGGGATCAGCTCCAGCCGCGCGATCGGGCCTATGACGATGGCGCGCTCCAGGTGGGCGACGATGCCTTCGGCGCCGGGCGCATAGCGCTGCACGTCCAGGTCGTGCGGACGCACATAGGCAAAGGCCTTGGCGTCCTGCGCGCCGGCGTGTTCCGGTGAATCAAGGCGCAGGCCCTCGAGCTGCACCTCGCCTTCATGGGCACGGCCGTGGAACAGGTTGACGTCGCCCAGGAAACCGTAGACGAACGGGCTGGCCGGGTGGTCCCAGACCTGCTGCGGCGAGCCTATCTGCTCGATCTTGCCCTGGTTCATCAGCACCACGCGGTCGGCCACTTCCAGGGCCTCTTCCTGGTCGTGCGTCACAAAAATGCTGGTCACGTGCAGGTCGTCATGCAGGCGGCGCAGCCAGCGGCGCAGTTCCTTGCGGACCTTGGCGTCCAGCGCGCCAAAGGGTTCGTCGAGCAGCAGCACCTTGGGCTCCACCGCCAGCGCGCGCGCCAGGGCGATACGCTGGCGCTGCCCGCCCGACAGCTGCGAGGGAAAGCGGTCGGCCAGCCAGTCGAGCTGCACCAGGTTGAGCAGCGAGTGCACTTTCTCCTTGATCTGCGCCTCGCTGGGCCTCACGCCGCGCGGCTTGACGCGCAGGCCGAAGGCCACGTTCTCGAACACCGTCATGTGCCGGAACAGCGCGTAGTGCTGGAACACAAAGCCGACCTGGCGCTCGCGCACATGCACGTCGGTGGTGTCTTCGCCGCTGAAGAGGATGCTGCCGCGGTCGGCGGTTTCCAGGCCGGCGATGATGCGCAGCAAGGTGGTCTTGCCGCAGCCCGAGGGGCCCAGCAAGGCGACCAGTTCGCCCGACTCAATGTCCAGGCTGACGTCGCCCAGGGCCTGGAAGTCGCCAAAATGTTTGCTGACGTTGCGGATTTCTATGCTCATGATGTATTCCTTTAGCGGGCGGCGGCGCCTGCGACAGCCCGCGGGCGTTCAGGCGGCAAGTCCGCCGCGGCTTTCATGTCGGCTTCGTGGCGCCATTCGGCCACCGACTTGATGGCCAGCGTGACCAGCGCCAGGATGGCCAGCAGCGAAGCCACGGCGAAGGCGGCCACCGACTGGTATTCGTTGTAGAGGATTTCGACGTGCAGCGGCAGCGTGTTGGTCTGCCCGCGGATGTGGCCCGAGACCACCGACACCGCCCCGAACTCGCCCATGGCGCGTGCGTTGCACAAAATGACGCCGTAGATCAGGCCCCACTTGATGTTGGGCAAGGTGACATGCCAGAAGGTTTGCCAGCCGGTCGCGCCCAGCACAATGGCGGCCTGCTCCTCGTCATTGCCCTGCGCCTGCATCAGCGGGATCAGCTCGCGCGCGATAAAAGGAAAAGTCACGAACACGGTCGCCAGCACGATGCCGGGCACGGCAAAAATGATCTTGATGTCGTGCGCCAGCAGCCAGGGCCCGAACCAGCCCTGGGCGCCGAAGATCAGCACGTAGATCAGGCCGGCCACCACGGGCGAGACCGAAAACGGCAGGTCCACCAGCGTCGTCAGCACCGACTTGCCGCGGAACTCGTACTTGGCAATCGCCCAGGCGGCGGCCACGCCGAACACCAGGTTCAGCGGCACGGCGATCACGGCGGCGATCAAGGTCAGCTGGATGGCCGACCAGGCGTCGGGCTCGCGCAGCGCGGCCAGGTAGGCGCCAAAGCCTTTGCGCAAGGCCTCGGTGAACACGGCCGCCAGCGGCAGCACCAGGAACAGCAGCACAAACAGCAGCGCCACGGTGGTCAGCGTGTAGCGGACCCAGGGGGCCTCGGTGGTGCCGGCGCGGACGCGGCGATTGGGTTGGGATGAGGGAGCACTCATGCCGGAGCCCCCGCGTTGCGGCGCTGCCAGGCCTGCAGGCCGTTGATCACCAGCAGCAGCACAAAGGACACCAGCAGCATCACCACGGCCACGGCGGTCGCGCCGGCATAGTCGTACTGCTCGAGCTTGCCGATGATGATGAGCGGCGTGATCTCGGAAATCATGGGCATGTTGCCGGCGATAAAGATGACCGAGCCGTATTCGCCGATCGCGCGGGCAAACGCCATGGCAAAGCCGGTCAGCAAGGCCGGCGTGATGTGCGGCAATATCACTTTGGTGAAGATTTGCAGGCGCGTGGCGCCCAGCGAGGTTGCGGCTTCTTCAAGCTCTTTCTCGGCGTCTTCCAGCACGGGCTGCACCGTTCGCACCACAAACGGCAGGCCGATAAAGATCAGTGCGATCACCACACCGGCCGGCGTAAAGGCCAGCTTGATGCCCATGGGCTCCAGGTACTGGCCTATCCAGCCGTTGCCGGCCAGCAAGGCCGTCAGCGAGATGCCGGCCACGGCCGTGGGCAGCGCGAAAGGCAGGTCCACCAGCGCATCGACAATCTTTTTGCCCGGGAACTTGTAGCGCACCAGCACCCAGGCCAGCAGCAGGCCGAAGACCAGGTTGACCAGCGCGGCGACCAGCGAGGCGCCGAAGGTGAGCCGGTAGGAGGCCAGCACGCGCGGCGAGGTCACCGCGGTGACGAACTGCTCCCAGCTCATCGTGAAAGTCTTGAAGAACAGCGCCGAGATCGGGATCAGCACGATCAGGCTCAGGTACAGCACCGTGTAGCCCAGCGTGAGCCGAAAGCCCGGCAGCACGCGCCTGGCGGCCCTTTTGCCACCCGCAGGGATGCCCGGCGCCACCGCGGAAGGCGGCGCCACAGAAGACAAGGCAGTCATGGCTTGGCTTACTTGACGGTGTAGAGCTTGTCGAACTGCCCGCCGTCGTTGAAGTGCACTTTTTGCGCTTCACCGAGGCTGCCGAAGACGTCCTGCACCGTGAACAGCTGCAGCGGCTTGAAGGTGCTCGCGTATTTCCTGAGCACGGCCTGCGAGCGCGGGCGCAGCGCATGGCGCGCGGCGATTTCCTGGCCCTCGTCCGAATACAGGTAATTGAGGTAGGCCTTGGCGAGGTCTGCCGTGCCCTTCTTGGCGACGGTGCGCTCCACCACCGCCACCGGGTTTTCCGCCAGGACGCTGATGGACGGGTACACCGCGTCCACCTTGCCTTCGCCGAACTCCCGGTTCACCGACAGCACTTCGGATTCGAAAGTGATCAGCACGTCGCCGATATTGCGCTGCAGGAAGACGGTGGTCGCATCGCGCCCGCCCTTGCCCAGCACCGGCACGTTTTTGTAGAGCTTGCCGACAAATTCGGCGGCCTGCGCGTCGGTGCCGCCCTTCTTCTTGGCGTAACCCCAGGCGGCCAGGTAGGCGTAGCGGCCGTTGCCGCCGGTCTTGGGGTTCACCACAACGACCTGTATGCCGGGCTTGACCAGGTCATCCCAGTCCTTGATGCCCTTGGGATTGCCGTTGCGCACCAGGAACAGCATGGTCGAGGTGGTGGGCGATGCGTTGTCCGGAAATTTTTTTACCCAGTCCTTGGCGACCACACCGGCATTGGCCAGGAAGTCCACATCGGTCGAGGTGTTCATGGTGACCACATCGGCGTCCAGGCCGTCGGCCACCGAACGCGCAATGGCGCTGGAGCCGCCGTGCGACTGGTCCACCTTCACGTCCTTGCCGGTGGTCTTTTTGTAGTGGGCGATAAAGGCCGCGTTGTAGTCCTTGTAGAACTCGCGCGCCACGTCGTAAGAGCCGTTGAGCAGCGTTTGCGCCGAGGCGATACCGCTCGTTGCCAAAGCCAGGGCGGCAAGAGCGATTTTGAGTTGTGAGGAAGTCATGCCGTTTTCAGGGATCCGAAAGAGGAAGAGGAAGAAATTCGCGGAGAAGAAAAATCAAGCTGCGGCGCCGAGAGCGAAGCGTCGCCGGCCAGCGACTGCAGCAGGGCAATGCCCAGCGGCCATTCGCCGTGGCCCGATTCGATGTTGATGTGGCCCGCATCCTGCAGGCGCACAAACTCACTGCCCCAGGCACGGGCATAAGCGCCGGCCAGGCGCACCGGACAGAAAGGGTCGTTGCTGCTGGCCACCAGCACGCTGCGGTAAGGCAGCTTCTGGTAAGGCACGGGGGCGAAGTCGCTCAGCACGGCGCGGCGTTCCGGGTCGGCCGGCGCCACCAGCAAGGCGCCCTGTATGCGTTCGGCCGCCTCGGGCGGCAGGTGCGCGGTCGCGATGCAGCCCAGGCTGTGCGCCACCACCACCACCGGCTCGTTCTGCAGCAGGATGGTGTTGGCCAGCGACGCCACCCAGGCCTTGCGCGAAGGCGTGATCCAGTCGTCCTGCCGCACACGCACCGCATTGCTCAGGCGCTCGGCCCACAGGCTTTGCCAGTGGCCGGGGCCGGAGTCGCGCCAGCCGGGAACAATGATGAAGCGCAAAGTGGTGATCCTCAGCGGGTTTCAAGCAGGTGAGCCACGCTATGCGCCACAGCCGTTTGCAAGCCGGGGCCGCGGAACCGGCTTTGCCGGGCCGCAGGCGCAGCGGCCCCCTCGGGGGGCAGCGCATTACGCGAAGCGAAAAGCGTGGGGGCCATTTACTTGTTGGGCTGAGGGGTGACGCGCAGATACGGCTTGATGGCCTTGAAACCCTTGGGGAAACGCTGAGCGATTTCGGCCGGGTCCTGCAGACTGGGCACGATGATCACGTCGTCGCCGTCCTTCCAGTTGACCGGCGTGGCCACCTTGTAGCCGTCGGTCAGCTGCAGCGAGTCAATGACACGCAGGATTTCGTCGAAATTGCGGCCCGTGCTGGCGGGATAGGTGAAGGTGGTGCGAATGGCCTTCTTCGGGTCGATGATGAACACGCTGCGCACGGTGGCCGTGGGGCCGGTGCTCAAGGCGTTCGGGTGGATCATGTCGTAAAGCCCGGCCACCTTGCGGTCCGCATCCGCCAGGATGGGGAAATTCACCGTGGTGTTCTGCGTCTCGTTGATGTCGTTGACCCACTTGCTGTGGGAATCCAGCGGATCGACGCTGACCGCGATGGGCTTGACGTTGCGCCTGGCGAACTCACCGCTCAGCGCGGCAGTCTTGCCGAGTTCGGTGGTGCAGACGGGGGTGAAGTCAGCGGGGTGCGAAAACAGCACCACCCAGGAATCACCGGCCCATTCATGAAAGGAAATCTTGCCCGCGGTGGAGTCTTGCGTGAAGTCGGGGGCGGTGTCGCCGAGTCTGAGAGTGGCCATGGTTTGCTCCTTGAGGTTGCTTGATCAAAGCATTGTGGGGAGCAAGCGTTAAAACGCAAAAGAATATATTGCTCTTAATTTATCTGGTTTCCTGCATAAGGTTTGTTTTTAACGGCTGGCTTCTTGCTGAGGCTTGCTGGCCGGGGTTGCCCGGCGGCAAGTAACTTTCTTTTGCTTCGCCAAAAGAAAGTCACCAAAGAAAAGGCGACCCGCAGTCTGGGTCCCCTACGCTGCGCTGCGGGGCAACCTGCGGTGCTCGAGCCAAGCGGGGTCCGGCTAAACTCGCTTCGCTCAGACAACGCCGGCCCTGATCCGCTTGTCTCTGCGCTCCTCGGCCCAGCCAGGACGGGGCAATCGGGAGCAGGGACAGAAGACAAATACCAAAGAACAAACCAAGACAAACAAGGACTCGCCACGGCGAGTCCTTGTTTCTTCAGGCATTCGGTATTTGGATTTGGTATTCCTCGTCCCCACCCCTTCTGGATGCGCCGAGGAGCGCAGGTCCAGACGGATCAGGGATCGCGTTGTTTGAGCGAAGCGCAGCGTAGCGAGTTTAGCGAGACCCCGGCTGGACCGAGCACCGCAGGTTGCCCGTAGCGCAGCGGAGGGACGCAGACACCAGGGTCGCCTTTTCTTTTGCTTACTTTTGGTGTTTGCGTAACTTCGCTGCGCGAAGTGAGCAAACCCCGCGCGCGTAGCGCGCCTTTTGGCGAACAAAGAAAACCCGCTTTGCGGGTTTCGCTAAAAGTGAGTTGCCGCCGGGCAACCCCCGGCCAACAAGCCTATGCAAAGAAAACAGCCATAGAACAAGAACAGGCCAATGGAGCTTGAGGCCAAAACCTCAAACCAGCGAATCCCCTCTCATCCTCTCTCCAAGGAAATCCAGAAAACTCCTTACCGCCGGCACCTGCCCGCGCCGCGAGGGGAACACCGCGTGCGCCACACCGGAAGGAAGCGCCCAGCCCGGCAACACAGGCACCAGCAGCTGGGCCTGCCGTTCGGCCGCGCTCATGGAGTCGGGCAAAAAACTCATGCCGGTGCCGGCCAGCACCGCGAGTTTCAGGGTCTGCAGGTCGTCGGCGACATAGCGCGGCTGGTGCTGCAGCACGAACTCCTTGCCGCCCGGCCCCAGCAGCCGCCAGGACGAGCGCCCGTCGGCCCAGGACATGGACACGGTGTCGAGCTTGAGCAGGTCTTCGGGTTTTTCGGGCCGGCCCTGGCGCTGCAGCAGGGCCGGGCTGGCCAGCAGCTGGCCGCCGCTGGAGCCCAGGTTCTTGATCACCAGGCTGCCGCTGTCTTCCAGCGTGGGGCGCACGCGCAGCGCGATGTCTATGCCCTCCTCCACCAGGTCGATCACGCGGTTGGTCACGCGCATGTCTATGCGCACCTGGGGGAACATCTCCATATAGCGCGGCACCAGGTAGCCCACCGAGCCCTGCGCCAGCGTCACCGGGCAGGTGATGCGCAGGGTGCCGCGCGGCTCGACCTGCATCTGCGCCACGGCTTCGGAAGCCGCCAGGGCTTCGTCGCGCATGGCGCCGCAGTGGCGCAAATAGATTTCACCAACCTCCGTCAACGAGAGCTTGCGCGTGGTGCGCTGCAAGAGCCGCACGCCCAGCCTGGACTCCAGTTCGGCCACGCGGCGCGACAAGCGTGACTTGGGCAGGCCCAGCGCGCGCCCGGCCGCGGCAAAGCCGCCGCGTTCCACCACCTCGGCGAAATACAGCATGTCATTGAGGTCTTGCATAAAAACCGTCCTTTCTTCACGACCGGATTCGGCCTTCGCTCCCGATTGATTGTCCCAAATACAGGACGATCTATCGCAATTTTACCGACTTATCAATCAATCGACTCATCCGCACAATCTATCCATGGCTGCGATTCAAGGTGAATACGGCCTGAGAACCTGGTCCAACAACACTTTTTAGGAACCCCATCATGAGCAAGCTTCTCCACATCGACTCCAGCATCCTGGGCGGCAACTCGGTTTCCCGCCAGCTCACCGCGCAAATCGTCGCTTCCTGGCGCGCCGGCCACCCCGGCACCGAAGTCAGCTACCTGGACCTGGCCGTTGACACGCCCAGCCACCTCTCGGCCGAGTCGCTGGGTTTCCGCATGCCCGCCGGCAGCGAGCTGAGCGAGGTGCAAAAGCGCGAAAACGCCGTGTCCGAAGCCCTGGTGACGCAATTCCTGGCAGCCGATGTGATCGTGGTGGGCGCGCCCCTGTACAACTTCGCCATCCCCAGCCAGCTCAAGGCCTGGATTGACCGCGTCGCCCAGGTCGGCCGCACCTTCAAGTACACCGAAAAAGGCCCCGTGGGCCTGGCCGGCGGCAAGACCGTGATCGTGGCTTCTGCCCGTGGCGGCGTCTATTCGACCAGCGAAGCCATGACCGCCCTGGAACACCAGGAGAGCTACCTCAAGGTGGTGTTCGGTTTCTTCGGCATCACCGACGTGCGTTTTGTGCGCGCCGAAGGCCTGGCCATGGGCGAAGCCGCCAAGGAGGCCGCCCTGGCCGCCGCGCAGATTGAAATCGTCACGCACACGCAGGCACCGGCCGCCAACCAGGACCGGGCCGCCGTCGCCGCCTGAACCCGGCATTCCGCATCGCAAAAAGCCCGCATCCGCGGGCTTTTTTCATGGCGAGGTAATTACCAAATGACAAATCGATTGTTCACTTTGGGCCGGCGCGTCCCTATATTCAGCGCTGGCCCCGCCATGGGGCACCCATCACAAAGGTGAAGATGACAGCGACTCTGGCTCCCAGCGGGCAAACGGCAGCAGCGACGGCCGCCGCACCCTCCCCCTCCGTTCTTGAGATCCGCCCTTTTGACGCCCCGCTGGGCGCCGAAGTGCTGGGCCTGGATCTTTCCCAGCCGCTCTCCACGGCCGACTTCAGCCGCATACACCGCGCCCACCTGGACCACCACGTGCTGGTGTTCCGCGACCAGCGCATCACGCCGCGCCAGCATGTGGACTTCAGCCGCCGCTTCGGGCCGCTGCAAATCCATGTGCTGAAAAACTTCCAGCTGCAAGACCACCCGGAAATCCTGATCGTCTCCAACATCAAGGAAAACGGCGAACCCATAGGCCTGGGCGACGCCGGCCACTTCTGGCACTCCGACCTGTCGTACAAGGACAAACCCAGCCTGGGCTCGCTGCTGCATGCGCAGGAACTGCCCGCCGAAGGCGGCGACACCCTGTTCGCCAACCAGCACACAGCCTGGGACACCCTGCCCCTGGCCCTCAAGACCGCCGTGCAAGGCCTGCGTGCCGAACACACCTACCTCGCCAAATACGAAGAACTGCGCAGCCGCAGCCCCTGGCGGCCCAAGCTCACCCAGGAACAGGTCGACGAAGTCAAACCGGTGGTCCACCCGGTGGTACGCACCCACCCCGAAACCGATCGCAAGGCCTTGTTCGTCAGCGAACATTTCACCACCCGCATCCTCGACATCCCCGAAGACGAAAGCCAGGCGCTGCTGAAGGAATTGTTCGAACACACTTCGCGCCCCGAACTCATCTACCGCCACCAGTGGCAGCCGCACGACATGGTGTTCTGGGACAACCGCTCAGTCACCCACCTGGCAGCCGGCACCCCCGACCACCTGCGCCGCAAGCTGTACCGCACGACGATTGAAGGCGACGCACCGTTCTGACGACTCGTAGTCGACCTGCGCTTACGACGCCAAGGCCGCGAGCCCTGTCTTGCAGACCGCAGCCCAGGCGGAGCCTGGGCCTCTTCGCACTGTCCAGATGCGCGCAGGCGCATCTGGAGCCGCAGCGCTCAGCCCCAACCCTCTCCCAGAGGGAGAGGGAGTAATAAGGTTCGGCATTGGTATTCGGCTGTTGGGTATTTCTGTCCCCACCCCTTGTGGATGCGCCGAGGAGCGCAGGGCCAGACGGATCAGGGCAAAAACTTGTTTGAGCCGCAGGCGAGTTGTTTTTGACCCCGTCTGGACCGAGCACCGCAGGCTGCCCGCAGCGAAGCGGAGGGACGCAGCAACCAGGGTCGCCTTTTCTTTGGTGACTTTCTTTTGGCGAAGCAAAAGAAAGTTACTTGCTGCCGGGCAACCCCGGCCAGCCGCCCCAAGCAAAAAGCGCAAAGGCCGGAGCAAGACCGGCCCCAACCCTCAAGCGTGTTTCTTCACCCAGCCCACGTAGGCATCAACCCAAGCCTGCAAAAACTTCCGGCTGCCTTCGCTCAAGCTGCCGTCAGCCTCGTACAGGCCTTCCTTGTTATGGATAAAAGCCTCAGGCTGCCCCAGCGTAGGCACATTCAGGTAAGCCAGGATATTGCGCAAATGCTGCTGCGACAGCGCCGTGCCTATGGCCCCCACTGAAGCGCCAATCACGCCGGCCGGCTTGCCGTCCCAGGCGCTCTGGCCGTAAGGGCGCGAAGCATGGTCAATCGCGTTTTTGAGCACGCCGGGAATCGAGCGGTTGTATTCAGGCGTGACAAACAGCAGGCCTTGCGCGGCCTTGATCTCTCCCTTGAGCCTCACCACCTGCGCGGCCGGCTTGCCGTCATCGTCCTGGTTGTAGGGCGGCAGGTCGTCGATGCGCACATGGGTGAAACTGAAGTCCGCGGGGAACAATTTTTCCAGCGCGCGGGCGAGCTTTTTGTTGAACGAATCCTTGCGAATGCTGCCGACGACGACAGCAATGTTGTATTGGGCCATGGGGCTCTCCAGGAAGTGGTGGATGGGATGGGGATGAAAAAAATGGGGGGCCTGAACCGCGCATGCGCGTCAGGCCTCCCACTTTGTAAACCAATTCGGCAATCCCTGCTGTAGGACTCCAGGACACAAAGCATCCCGGGCCCGGTCACCGCTCAGCCCGCGCGCCTTTGCCCGGCCAGGCGCTTGACCACCGCCACCAGCCGGTCTATTTCGTCAAAGGTGTTGTAAAAGGCCAGCGAGGGCCGCACCGTGGTTTCCACGCCAAAGCGCCGCAAGATGGGCTGGGCGCAGTGGTGGCCGGTGCGCACGGCGATGCCCTCTTCATTGAGCGCATGGCCGACCTCCTCGGTGCCGTAGCCCGCCAGCACAAAGGACATCACACTGGCCTTGTCGGCCGCCGTGCCTATCAGGCGCACGCCGGGTATGGCACCCAGCTCCCGCATGCCGTAGGCCAGCAGGTCGTGCTCATAACGCGCGATGTTTTCAATGCCGATGCGGTTCACATAATCGATGGCCGCGCCCAGGCCCACCGCGTCGGCAATATTGCCGGTGCCGGCCTCGAACTTGTTGGGAATCGGCTGGAACACGGTTTTTTCAAACGTGACGTCGGCAATCATGTTGCCGCCGCCCTGCCAGGGCGGCATGTCTTCCAGCACCTCGCGTTTGCCCCAGACCACGCCAATGCCGGTGGGGCCGAAGACCTTGTGGCCCGAGAACACGAAAAAGTCCGCACCCAGCGCCTGCACGTCCACCCGCATGTGCGAGACCGACTGCGCGCCGTCGACCAGCGCCTTGGCGCCGGCCCGGTGGGCCATCTCGACGATCTCCTTGACCGGCACCACGGTGCCCAGCGCATTGGAGACCTGCGTGACGGCCACGATTTTGGTGCGGTCGTTCAGCAGCTTGCGGTATTCATCGAGCAGCACCTGGCCCGAATCGTCGACCGGGATTACGCGCAGCTTCGCGCCCTTGGCAGCGGCCAGCTGCTGCCAGGGCACGATGTTGGCGTGGTGCTCCAGGTTGCTGACAATGATCTCGTCGCCCTCGCCCACATGCTGGCCGCCCCAGCTCTTGGCCACCAGGTTGATGGCCTCGGTGGTGCCGCGCACAAAGATGACTTCATTGACGTCGGGGGCGTTGATGAACTTCTTCACGCGTTCGCGCGCGCCCTCGTAGGCGTCGGTCGCGCGCGCGGCCAGCTCATGCGCCGCGCGGTGGATATTGGAGTTTTCGTGCTCGTAAAAATACGAGATCCGGTCTATGACGGACTGCGGCTTGTGCGTGGTGGCGGCGTTGTCGAACCAGACCAGTTGCCGGCCGTTGACGCGCTCCTGCAGGATGGGAAAGTCGCGGCGCACCGCGTGCACGTCAAAGGCCGGATGCGCCGACTGGCCCGCCAGCGGCACCGTAGCATGCGGCGCGGGTTTGGCCGGCGTGACGTAGCCGCTGGGCAGCACCACCGAATCGACGAAATAGAACTTGGGTCTTCCTCCCTCCCCCTCTGGGGGAGGGTTGGGGTGGGGGCTGCGGGCCGCATCGACGACAGGCGCAGTGGGTGCTGCGCGGCCCCCATCCCTGCCTTCCCCCMGAGGGGGAAGGAGTGAATCCAAAATCAGCGGAAGGGGTGGCGGATGCCCATGCCTCGCGTCGAGGAAGTAGTATGGTGCGGCGCCGGCCGGCGGCTGCGCCGCAGCGGCGGCCTCAGGTACACCCAGCGCAGCGCCGCCAATACGCGGCTCATACGCCGGCAGCACACTGACGGCCGTGTCGGGCACACCGTTGCCGGCCGCCGCATGCGGCAGCAAGGCCGGCGCACGATTCGCCAGCGAAGGAAGCTGTGCCGGTGAAGCCGGAACCAGGTTGGCGCCGGGAATCTGCCCCTGCGGAATCGGCGTACCCGGAACGCCCGGGCCGAAGCCCGCGGGGCTGGCCAGGGGCGAGCCCGGCGGCGCCAGGTGCAAAGGCCCCTGCACGCCCGGCACGGGTGACGCAGGCAGCGTGGGCGCCTGGCCCGGCAAGGCCGCGAACAAGGCGGTGGCCATGCGCGACAGCAGCGCCGTATCGATCGGCGATTCAGGCTGCACGGCCTGGGGAGTGGAAGCGAGCATGTTCACCGCGCTTTATTTATAGGTATCGGGATAGTCGTGGTATTTCCCGATCTCCACGTCATCCAGCACCGCCAGCGCGTCGGTGGTCAGCACCGCGAGCGAGCAGTACAGCGAGATCAGGTAAGACGAAATCGCATGGTTGTTGATGCCCATGAAGCGCACCGACAGGCCCGGGCTTTGTTCGCCGGGCAGGCCGGGCTGGAACAGGCCGACCACGCCCTGGCGCTTGTCGCCCACGCGCAGCAGCAGGATCTTGCTCTTGCCGTCGGCCACCGGCACCTTGTTCGAAGGGATCAGCGGAATACCGCGCCAGGTGATGAACTGCGAGCCGAACAGGCTCACCGTGGGCGGCGGCGTGCCGCGGCGCGTGGCCTCACGGCCGAAGGCGGCAATGGCCAGCGGGTGCGTCAGGAAAAACGCCGGTTCCTTCCAGACCTTGGCCAGCAGTTCGTCCAGGTCGTCGGGCGTGGGCGCGCCGGTCAACGGGAAGATGCGCTGCTCTTCAGCGACCTGCGCCAGCAGGCCGTAGTCGGGGTTGTTGATGAGCTCGCTTTCCTGGTTTTCCTTGATGGTCTCAATCGTCAGGCGCAGCTGCTCCTTGATCTGGTCATGCGGGCTGCTGTAGAGGTCGGAGATGCGCGTGTGCACGTCCAGCACGGTGCTGACCGCGTTCAGGAAATATTCGCGCGGCGCTTCTTCGTAATCGACAAAAGTGCGCGGCAGCTGGTTTTCTTCCTCGCGCGCGGTGCACTTGACCTTGATGGACTCCGGGTTCTTCACCTTGTTGAGGCGGTAGATGCCGGCCTCCACAGGCACCCATTGCAGCAGGTGGGTGAGCCAGCGCGGCGAGATGGTCTCGAGCTGCGCCGTGGTCTTGGTTGCATTGGCTAGTTGCCGCGCGGCGTTATCGCCGAGTGCGGTGGTTCCGCCCACTGTTGCCGACATGTAAAAACTCCCTCGTTAGAAAATGAAAAAAGAAAAATGGAAGAAAGAAACAATGGGCTGCAGTGTCGAAGGCCTGCGGGCAGGCTTCAACATGCTATAGCCATCAAGTTGAGGCCGCGCACCAGGTTGGCGTGGCTGATGGCCTCACCGCGCGTGACCAGCGTGGACGGCGTGACGCCCAGCGCCACCGCAAGTTTTTCGACGGTGACCAGCGAGGCGATGGCCCTGCCCCGCTCGATCTCGCCGACGTAGGATCGGTTCAGGTCCGAGCGCTCGGCCAGCCCTTCCTGCGACCAGCCCTGGGCCTCGCGCGACTGGCGCACCGCGATGCCGAAACTTTCGACCAGCGCTGTCATATCAGTGCGCTCCCCAAGGCCTGCGGCGCGGCCTCCGCACCGGCCTCCCCACCGGCCACTCCACGCGAGACCGCCTGCGTGACATTGCCGCCCGCCGGCACGTCGTAGGTCAGCCAGACATTGCCGCCTATGACCGCGCCCTTGCCCAGGGTCACACGGCCCAGGATGGTGGCGCCGGCGTAGATCACCACGTCGTCTTCCACGACCGGGTGGCGCGGCAGGCCTTTTTGCAGCTTGCCGTCGAGGTCTTTCGGAAAACGCTTGGCGCCCAGCGTCACCGCCTGGTAGAGGCGCACGCGCTGGCCGATCACGGCGGTCTCGCCGATCACGACGCCCGTGCCGTGGTCGATAAAAAAGCCCGCGCCTATCTGCGCGCCCGGGTGGATGTCTATGCCGGTCTGCGCATGCGCGAGTTCGGCCACGATGCGCGCCAGCAGCGGCAAGCCCAGCCGGTACAGCTGGTGCGCCAGCCGGTGGTGGATCATGGCCAGCACGCCCGGGTAGCACAGCAGCACCTCGTCCACGCTGCGGGCGGCGGGGTCGCCGTGGTAGGCCGCCAGCACGTCGCCGTCGAGCAGCTGGCGAATGGCCGGCAAGGCGGCCGCAAAACTGCGCGTGGCCAGCAGCGCTTCGGCCTCAGTCCCGGCATCGCTGCGGCCCTGGTGGCGCGCGCTGTAGGTCAGCTCCAGCCGCACCTGCGCGAGCAGCCCGTGCAGTGCCGAGTCCAGCGTGTGGCCGACATAAAAATCCTCGCTCTCCTGGCGCAGGTCGGGCGGGCCCAGGCGCATCGGAAAGAGCGCGCCCTTGAGCGCCTCGACCACCTCGGCCAGCGCGTCACGCGAGGGAAACTCGCGCCCGCCCGGCTCGCGCGAACGCTTTTGCGATTCACGCCAGCCCTGCCGCACCGCGTGCAGCTCTCCCACAATGTGGTTGACATCAAACACAGCCATGGCGGGGCCTCAATCCTGCACCCAGGGCAGGCCCCGGAAACGCCAGCCGTCGGCCACGCCGCGATGCTGCAGCGCGTCGATCTCGCCTTCAAAGCCTTCAAGCACGTTGTAGACCTGCGTGAAGCCGGCCTTGGCCGCCGCCTCGGCCGCCAGCGCCGAGCGCTTGCCGCTGCGGCACAGCAGCAGCACCACGGCCTCCTTGCCGCCCACCCTGGCTTCCAGCTCGCGCACAAAACGCGGGTTGCGCGTCAGCGCGGTGCCGGTGGCCCAGGCCACGTGCAGGCTGTCCGGCACATGGCCGACAAACTTGCGCTCTTCGCCCGAGCGCACATCGACCAGCAAGGCCTCGCCCGAAGAAAAAAGCCGCCACGCCAATTGCGGCGGCACGCCGCCCGCATAAGGCAGGCCGGCTTGCTGCGCGGCCTCGCGCGCCGCTTCAAGGGCCTGGGGCAAAACCAGTTCGGAAGTTTCAGAAGACATCGTCGTTGTTTCCTGGGCAGTCGTTCAACACAGCCCGGATCAGCCGCCATTTCGATGGGGATGGCCAGCAGCCGGGGTCGATGAACCGAACTCTAGGGGTCGCGGCACAAAACGCCAAAGAACAAAAACGAGATTCCTAAAACCGAAATCGTCCTTGGGCCTCTCGCCTGCGCCAAACCGTGCAGGCCCTGTAAGCCGATCACCAGCCAACTGTTGGAGAAGCAACAGCTGGCCGTCCAAACCCGGCAAAAACCGCCGGAATCGGCCCCAAACCATTGGCATGGATGCTGCGTTGTGGAGCGCGTCAACCACTCACTCCTCACGCCATGAACATCACCCGCTTACTCGGCCTCGCCGCTTTGTCTTTCGGCCTGCTGGCCACCCAGGCCCATGCCGCCCCGCCGCTGGAGAAAACCGAGATCCGCTACCAGGGCTGGGTCGGCCAGGTCACCTGGATAGAACTGGCCGAAGACCTGGGCTACCTCGCGCCGCTCAAGGCCAAGTGGGTGGGCAACACCATCAGCGGCCCGCAGGACATCCAGAGCGTGGTCACCGGCGATGTGGACTTCGGCGGCGCCTTCAACGGCGCGGTCGTCAAGCTGCTGGCCAAGAAGGCGCCCATCAAGGCGGTGCTGGGTTACTACGGCGTCGACGAAAACACCTACAGCGGCTACTACGTCAAGGAAGACAGCCCGATCAAATCCGCGCGCGACCTGATAGGCAAAAAAATCGCCGTGAACACCCTGGGCGCGCACCACGAGTTCATGGTGCGCGAATACCTGGAGCGCGCCAAACTCAGCGAAGCCGAGGCCAAGCAGGTGACCCTGGTGGTCACCCCGCCGGTGACCGGCGAGCAGGCGCTGCGCCAGGGCCATGTGGAGGTGACCACGCTGGGCGGCGTGCTGCGCGACAAGGCGCTGGAGCGCGGCGGCATACGCCCGCTCTTCACCGACCGCGCCCTGTACGGCAATTTCACCGCGGGCACCATCGTCCTGCACAACAAATTCATCGAACAAAACCCGGGCACCACCCGCCACCTGGTGTCAGCGCTGGCGCGCTCCATCGAATGGGCACGCAACACGCCGGCCGCCGAGGTGCGGGCGCGTTTCGTCAAGATCATCGAGGGCCGCAAACGCGCCGAGAGCGCCGACAGCATCCAGTACTGGAAAAGCACCGGCGTGGCGGGAACCGGCGGCGTGATCAAGGACGCCGAACTGAAAATCTGGATCGACTGGCTGGTCAAGGACGGCTTGCTCAAGCCCGGCCAGGTCAAGCCGGCAGACCTCTACACCAACGCCTTCAACCCTTACTTCAACAACGCCGACAAACTGGCGGCCGCCAAATGAGCGCCGCCAAGATCCGCTTTGAAAACGTCAGCAAGGAGTTCACCGTCCGCGCCGACGATGGCGGTGCCGCGCGGCGCTTTGTCGCGGTTCACGATGTCACGCTGGACGTGAAGTCCGGCGAATTCCTGGTGCTGGTCGGGCCCAGCGGCTGCGGCAAGTCCACGCTGCTGGACCTGCTTGCCGGCCTGGCCCTGCCCACCAGCGGCCGCGTGCTGATAGACGGCCAGCCCGTGGCCGGCCCGGCACGCGACCGCGGCGTGGTGTTCCAGCAGTACGCCCTCTTTCCCTGGCTCAGCGCGCTGGACAACGTGGCCTTCGGACTGGAAGTCGCGGGCCTGGGCAAGCGCGCCCGGCGCGAGAAGGCCGCGCACTACCTGGAACTGGTGGGCCTCACGGACTTTGCCAACCGCTTTCCGCATGAACTCTCGGGCGGCATGAAGCAGCGCGTGGCCATCGCGCGCAGCCTGGCCTACGAACCCCAGGTGCTGCTGATGGACGAGCCCTTTGCCGCGCTGGACGCGCAGACGCGCGAAACGCTGCAGGAAGAACTTGTGGAGATCTGGCAGCGCACCGGCAAGACGATTGTGTTCATCACCCACGGCATCGACGAAGCCGTGGTGCTGGGCCAGCGCGTGGCGGTGATGACCACACGCCCCGGCCGCATCAAGCAGGTCGTGGACATCCCCGACTCACTGCGGGCCGGCACCCAGGACGTGCGCTCGCTGCCGTTGTTCGGCGAGTTGCGCCACGAAATCTGGTCGCTGCTGCATGACGAGGTCGCCTCGGCACGCCAGGAGCGCCGCGCGCGCATCGCCTCCCAGCCTCAAATCAAGGAAACCACCCATGTCTGACATTGCCCTGAACCCGGGAAGCCATCCCGCCCATGTATCGCCGCAAACCCTGCAGCTCAAAACACCGCCGGTGTGGCTGCGGCTTTACCACCCGCTTGCCAACGCCACCTGGCGCAGCGGCCTCATCGTGGCGCTGGCCCTGCTCTGGGAACTCGCGCCGCGCCTGGGCCTGACCGACCCCACCTTCCTGCCGCCGCTGACCGAGGTGCTGGCCGCCGGCTGGGCGCTGGCGCTGAACGGCCAGCTCTGGGAACACACCTCCATCAGCCTGGCGCGCTCGCTGGGCGGCTTGCTGCTGTCCATCGTGCTGGCCATCCCGCTGGGGCTGGCCATAGGCTGGTACCAGCGCCTGGGCAATGCGCTGAACCCGCTGATCGAGCTGCTGCGCAACACGGCGCCGCTGGCCCTGCTGCCGGTGTTCCTGCTGTTGCTGGGCATAGGCGAGGTGTCCAAGCTTTCCATCGTGGTCTACGCCTGCGCCTGGCCCCTGCTGCTCAATACCATCTCAGCGGTGCGCCAGGTCGACCCTCTGCTGGTGAAATCGGCGCGCACCATGGGCGCCTCATCGCGGCAGCTGTTCCTCAAGGTGATCCTGCCGGCGTCCGTTCCCACCATCTTTGTGGGCATACGCCTGGCCGCGGCCTCGGCCATGCTGGTGCTGATCGCGGCCGAGATGGTGGGCGCCAAGGCCGGGCTGGGCTACCTGATCATCTACGCCCAGTTCAGCTTCCTGATCGCCGACATGTACTTCGGGATCATCGCCATCACCGCGATAGGCGTCACCGTGAACTTTGTGCTCGAAAGGCTGGAGCGCCATTTCACGGCCTGGAAGCCGGCCCCTGCCCGTCATTGATCCGTCATTGACTCACCCTGCCAGAAAGAAGAAAGACATCTCATGACTCAACGCAAACTGCGCCTGGGCGCATTCATCATGGCCACCGGCCACCACATCGCCGCCTGGCGCCACCCCGGCTCGCAGGTCGATTCGGGCGTCAACATCGACCACTACATCGAGGTCGCGAAAACCGCCGAGCGCGGCCTGTTCGACCAGGTGTTTGTCGCCGACAGCCCGGGCATGGCCTTCCACGGCGATGACGAGGCCTTCAGCCGCCAGGGCCGGGTGTCCTACTTTGAACCCGTCACGCTGTGGGCGGCCCTGTCGGCCGTCACGAAACACATAGGCTTTGTGGCGACCGCCTCCACCACCTATGAAGACCCCTTTTTGCTGGCGCGCAAGTTCGCCTCGCTGGACCACCTCAGCAAGGGCCGCGCCGCCTGGAATGTGGTGACCACGGGCGCCGACAACGTCTACGGCAACTTCGGCCTGGACAAGCACCCCGAGCCCGCGGTGCGCTACGAGCAGGCGCATGAGTTCATCGACGTGGTCAAAGGCCTGTGGGACAGCTTTGAGGACGATGCCTTCCAGCGCGACCCGGTGTCGGGCAAATACTTCGACCCGGCCAGGCTGCACGCAATCAATCACGTGGGCAAGTACTTCAAGGTCAGCGGCCCGCTGAACCTCGAGCGCCCGCCGCAGGGCTACCCGGTGATCGTGCAGGCCGGCTCGTCCGAGCCCGGCCGCGAGCTGGCCGCGGCCTCGGCCGAAGCCATCTTCACCGCCTGGACCAGCCTGGCCGAGGCCCAGGCTTTCTACCGCGACGTCAAGGGCCGCCTGGCCAAATACGGCCGCCGGCCCGAACAATTGCTGGTGCTGCCGGGCATCTCCCCGGTGGTCGGCCGCACGCAAGAAGAAGCCGAGGCCAAGTGGGCCGAACTGCAAAAGCTGATCCACCCCAGCGTGGGCCTGAACACGCTGCACACCTTCTGGCCCGGCGAGGATTTGACGAAGTGGAACCTGGACGCGCCGCCGCCCTACATCCCCGAGCCGCCGCCCGGGCAAAACAGCCGCGCCCACGTGGTGCTGGAGCTGGCCAGGCGCGACAGGCTCACGGTGCGCCAGCTTTATGAATACCTGGCCGGCGCGCGCGGCCACTGGGTGGTGGTGGGCACGCCGCAAACCATTGCGGACAGGATGCAGGCGTGGTTTGAAAACGGCGCGGCCGACGGCTTTAACGTGATGCCGCCGGTGCTGCCCGAATCGCTCAATGATTTTGTCGAGCTGGTGGTGCCCGAGCTGCAGCGGCGCGGCCTCTTTCGCACCGAATATGAAGGCCGCACCCTGCGCGAGAACCTGGGCCTGGACCGGCCGGCCAACCAGTTCAGCGTCAAGGCGCAAAAGGTCGCCTAGCCCTCATTTAACTCACATTCATCGTGTCCCAGTGGGTGGGATTTTTCAGGCCTGCGGTTTCGCACCGCAGGCCTTTTTTTATGCCGGCTTCAGGCAGCAATCGCCACCGGCGCCGCGGTGTTCTTGCCGGCATTGCCTGCCGGCGCCGCCTTGCCATGCACCGTCGAGCGCCGGCCGTCCACGCTGACAGGCACGTCGCCCGCCAGGGTCACACGGCGCACCACGCGGTGCTGGTCGCCGTAGTCGTTGATGGCGTAGTGCTGGGTCGCGCGGTTGTCCCAGATCACCACGTCGCCCTGGGTCCAGCGCCAGCGCACGGTGTTCTCCAGGCGGATGATGTGCTCCTGCAGCACCGACAGCAGGTGCTGCGAATCGGCGCTCGAGTAACCGACCAGCTTCTTGACGAAATGGCCCAGCACCAGCGCGCGCTCGCGCGTTTCCGGGTGCACGCGCACGACGGGATGCTCGGCCTCATGCAAGGTGCGGGTGAAGACCTCGCGATAGTGCCGGGCGCCCTCGTCCGAGATGTCTTTCTCCGGGCGATGCGCGGCATAGTCGTAATCATTGCCGTGCACGGCCCAGAGTTTGTCGGCCAGTTCGCGCAGCGCCGGCGGCAGGCCCTGGTAGGCCGCGGCCGTGTTGGCCCAGACGGTGTCGCCGCCCCAGGGCGGAATCACCACGCCGCGCAACACCGAGATCTTGGGCGGCGCGACCGCGAAGGTCACGTCGGTGTGCCAGGAGTTGGCACGCCCGCCGTGCGCCGAATCGAGCTCCAGGATAAAACCCGTGCCCTCGCGCGTGGGCACCGTCGGGTGCGCCACCGGGTCGCCCAGCCGCTGGGCAAAGGCTTCCTGGGCAGCATCATCAAGGTGCTGTTGGCCGCGCAGGAACAGCACCTTGTGCCTGAGCAGCGCCTGGTTGAGCGCCACCACGGTGTCGCCGGAAATGTCCGCCGACAGCCGCAGGCCGCGCACCTCCGCGCCTATGCGGCCGGCCACTGGCGTGATGTCGAGGGTGGGATGGGACGAGGAATTGAGCTGGGTCATGGAATGCCTTTCTTGAATGGGAAATGGGGTGAAACCGCGGGAGCAGATGCTCAGACAATGGCCCGCGTGCCATCGAAACGCGTGAAGGAAAAACCTTCGAAGGGCTCGCGAAAGCTGGCCTTCTGTTCGCGCAGCAGGCTGATGACAAGGGCCTCGCCCTGGGCATAAGAGGCCGCCGCGTCGGAGCGCCAGTGGATGCCGGCCCAGGACCGCCCGGAGCCGTAATTCAACGCCAGTTTGTTGAGCTCGCCGCCTATGGTCAGGGGCGGGCCCTGGTAAGGGATCAGCCGCGTCGGGTCGGCCGGGTCGGGCTGCACCGGGTTGGGAAACGGCTGGGATTCGTCGTAAAAGGCCTTGAGCAGCGTGGCCGTGACCGCGCCTATGATGGCCGCGCCGCCCGGGTAGGAGGAATGGATGGGCGCGCCTTCGGGATACACCTGCGAGAGCAGGAAGCTGCCGTTCTTTGCGCGGCTGCGCTCCAGCGCCTGGGAGTCCAGCAGCGCCGTGTGGATCGGGTAGTCGCTGGCGCCATTGGCCAGCCGGTGGTGCACCAGGCCGCCAAACGCCTCGGGCCGCAGCACGCGCTGGGCATACCACTTCTGGTAGTAGTTGATGCGGATTCCCAGCGAGGCGGCCAGCGAAAGAATGGACTGGAAGTAGGCCGCGCCAAAGGTGCCGGAGGCGCCGCCCTGCGTCTTCGACCTCAGGTAGGGATTGTTGGGCGCCAGCGGTATCTGCGCGCCCGGGTAGAGCCCGCCGTAGCCGGGGTCAGCGGCGGATGCCGGCGTGCTGAGCAGCTGGTTGCCGACGACCGTGAAGGCGGCGGGGGCGTGCGCGTAGGCGGCCAGGTCGCGCCCGGTGGCGATGTAACGCGGGGTCGGGTCCTGGATGAGCCGCCCGCGCGGCAAATGGCCGTTTTGCACATGCAGCCATTCATCGTAGGCCGTCAAAAACTCGCCGGCCGGGGCGTAGCTGCGAATGCGGGCGGACAGGCTCTGCGGCCCGAAAGGCACGTCGCGGTAGAGGAACTGCGAAATCACCGGACCGTCCACAACGCCAGGCGGTGTGACCCAGCGGCCCGTGCGGCCGCTGGGGTCCTTCGCATCGACATACAAGGCCGCGCCGCGAAACAAGGTCTGCGGCGTCACGCGGCCGTTGACCTTGGGGCCGTGGAAATCAGGCGCGCGGCTGATCTCTTCGGCGGCCAGCAACACGTCCTTGTGGCTGGTGCCCTCGCGGTATTCGCTCAGGGGCACGTCGCGCAGCAGCGATTTCCAGTACAGCTCGACGGCTTCACCGGCACGCGCCGCGCTGGCCAGCGCCGGCGCGGGCGGCAAGCTGAATTGCCCGGCGTTCAGCCCGTCGAGGCTGACAGCCAGCGTGCCCACCGGGTTGAGCAGCTTGCGCGTGCCGCCCAGCGGAATTTTCTCGAAGTCAGCCGGCTCGCGCGAGGCGAATGCCGCGGTGGCCAATTTCCATGCGGCCGGGTCCACCTCGCCGCGGGCGTTGTGCGGCAAGGCGCGGCTGTCCGAACCTATCCTGTTCGGGTAGCGGTCTTCATCGCCATTGGTGGGATGCGGCGGGATGGGCAGCTCGGCATTGGCCTTGGCCAGGCCGGTACGCAAGGCCGATGCGCGCTGGCGAAAGTGTTCGTCATAGGCATGCTCCGCCGTGGCGCTACCCTGCGCCGCCGCAGGCAGCGCAGTCAACAAAGCCGGAGCTGCCGCCGTGGCGGCCAGGCCGGCGAGGCCGGCGCCGGCCTGGCCAAGAAAGCCGCGCCGCGGGAGGTTCTGCGGCGCGCCGCTGGAATCACTGGAATCGCTGAGGGTGCTTGGGATGTGCTGGGACATGAAGACCTTGAAAAAAATGAAGGTGTGACAGCCGGCATGCCAACAGCGCGGCTGTGGCATGCCGCCCAGTTACTGCAGAAGCCATGCCAGCGAAACCGGCCTGCGGGGAGGGGATTTGGCGTCCCGGCTGCTGGAAAACAAACAGTGCCGTGATGAATGCAGCACAGTGCGCACCACCCTGCGCAAAATGCAGCAGTGAGTGGCTCAGTCCGCGGTCGCCGATGCCAGCGATGCCACCGGCTCAGAAACATCATGCGCTGCATCGAGCAGGCCATGGCGCTTGAGCAGGGTTCGCAGCACATTGCGTGACAGGCCCAGCCGGCGCGCGGTGTGCACCTGGTTGCCGCCGCACAGTTCGTAGGCGGTCTTGACCAGGGTTTCTTCGACCTGGTTGAACAGCCCGGGCTGCTCGACCTTCATGCGCTGCAGCAGTACATCGCGCAGCGCGTCGGATGGGGGAGCGGGAACAAGTTCGGCCGCGGTGTCTTCGCCCTGCGCTGCCGGCGGTGCCGGCCTGCGGCCGCGCGATGCGCCGGCGACCGAGCGCTGGATCACCTGCAAATCCACCGCCGTCAGGACGCTGTTGGGCGCCACGATGAGCGCGTAATGCACGACGTTCTCGAGCTCGCGGATATTGCCCGGCCAGTCATGCGCGAGCAAGGCTTGCTCGGCGTCGAGCGACAGCCTGGCACCGGTGACGCCCAGGCGCTGCGAATAACTGGCCAGGAAATGGCGCGCCAGCGGCAGGATGTCGCCGGGGCGCTCATACAGCGGGCGTAACTCCAGCGTGGCCACGCTGATGCGGTAATAGAGGTCGGCGCGGAAGTGGCCGGCGGCCACCGCGTTGCGCAGGTCGACGTTGGTCGCGGCGATCAGGCGCACATCCAGCGCAATGGGCTTGCGCGAGCCCAGGCGCACCACCTGGCGCTCCTGCAACACGCGCAGCAGCTTGACCTGCAGGGCCAGCGGCAGGTCGCCGATCTCGTCGAGGAAGAGCGTGCCGCCGTTGGCGGCCTCGAACCAGCCCGCGCGCGCTTGCGAGGCGCCGGTGAAGGCGCCGCTTTCATGGCCGAACAGCTCGGCATCGATCAGCGCTTCGCTGAAGGCGCCGCAGTTAACCGCCAGGAAAGGCCCGCGCCGGCCGCTGCCCTGGTGCACGCGGCGCGCCAGCAATTCCTTGCCGGTGCCTGTCTCGCCGATGATCAGCACCGTGGCGTCAGTGGGCGCGACCTGCTCGACGCGCGCCAGCAGCGCGACCGAGCCCGGGTCCTCGAACACCAGCGCCTTGGCGCGTATGGACAAGGCGCCGGCATCGGGAAGCGTCAGCAGCTGTGACATGCGCGCGCCTCAGGCCTGGGAGGCTTGCTTCAGAAACCGGCCAGCACCGCGCCCTTGAACTCGGCCTGCACGTACTTGCGGATTTCTTCCGAGTGGTAGGCCTTCACGAGCTTGGCAACCCAGGGCTTGTCCTTGTCCTGCTCACGCACGGCCAGCAGGTTGACGTAAGGCGACTTGGCCGCTTCCTGCGCAATCGCGTCCTTGGGATTCAGGCCGGCCGACAGCGCATAGTTGGTGTTGACGGCCGAGGCGTCCAGGTCGTCCAGCGAGCGCGGCAGCTGCGCGGCGTCGAGTTCCACGAACTTGAGCTTCTTGGGGTTCTCGACCACATCCAGCGGCGTGGCCTTGAGGCCGGCTTCGGGCTTGAGCTTGATCAGGCCCTTGTCCTGCAGCACCAGCAGCACGCGTCCGCCATTGGTCGGGTCGTTGGGGATGCCGAAGCGCGCGCCTTCCTTCAGCTCGGCCAGGCTTTTGACTTTCTTGGAGTAAAGGCCGATCGGGAAGTTGACGGTATAGCCGACGTTGACGATCTTGTAGCCGCGGTCCTTGACTTGCTGGTCCAGGAAGGGCTTGTGCTGGTAGCTGTTGGCGTCCAGGTCGCCGGCGGCCAGCGCGGCGTTGGGCTGGATGTAGTCGCTGAATTCGACGACCTGGATTTTCAGGCCGTCTTTTTCGGCGATCTTTTTGACCTGCTCAAAAATCTGCGCGTGCGGGCCGGCGGTGACGCCTATCTTCAGGGGTTTGTCCTGCGCCAGCACGGCAGAGGAGAATGAGGCGGCCAGCGCGAGCGCGACGGCCGATTGGATGAGAGTGCGTTTGTTCATGGTGTTTCCTTTGGATGAATTGAAAAAATCTTGTCCCCTCCTCCCCTGGGAGAGGTTTCTGTCTTGCTCCTTCTCCCCCGGAGGAGGGAGAAACTCAGGGAATCAACATCGCTGTTGACAGGCGATGAAGGCTCGGCTCATTTGTGGCTCAGCCTGCGCACGGCCCAGTCGCCCAGGCTTTGCACCGCCTGTACAAACAGGATCAGCACCAGCACCACGGCCAGCATGACTTCGGGCAAAAAGCGTTGGTAGCCGTAGCGGATGCCGAGGTCGCCCAGGCCGCCGCCGCCAATCGCGCCGGCCATGGCCGAATAACCGGTCAGGCTCACAAAGGTGATGGTCAGGCCCGCGACGATGCCGGGCAGCGCCTCGGGCAGCAGCACCTTGAGCACGATCTGCCGCGTGCTCGCGCCCATGGCCTGCGCGGCTTCGATCAGGCCGTGGTCCACCTCGCGCAGCGAAGCCTCCACCAGGCGCGCGATAAAGGGCGCCGCCGCAATCGTGAGCGGCACCACTGCGGCTGCCGTGCCTATGGAGGAGCCGGTCAGAAAGCGCGTGAGCGGGATGATGGCCACCAGCAAAATGATGAAAGGCGTGGAGCGCACGGCGTTCACCAGGCCGCCGACCACGCGGTTCACGCCCGCGTTGCGCAGCACGCCGCCCTCATCGGTCAACCGCAGGAAGACACCCAGCGGCACGCCTATCAGCGCACCGACCAGGCCCGAGATGCCGACCATGATGATGGTCTCCCACAGCGAACTGACAAACAGCTCCAGCAGGGCTTGCGAAAAATTACTGAACACTGGCGAGCCTCCCGGTCAGATCCGCGCCGACTTCATCGACATGCACCCCGGCACCGCGCAGATGCGCCACCGCCGCGCTGAGCTGGGCACGCGCGCCGCGCGCGAACACCGCGAGCGAGCCGAAAGGTTTTCCCTGGATTTCATCAACCTGGCCGTGCACGATGGAAAGATCAATGCCAAAACGGCGGATCACGTCCGACAGCAGCGGCCGGTCGGACTCATCGCCCGCGAACGCCAGACGCAGCAGTTGGCCTTCTTCGGCGTGCTCTGCACTCATCAGTGTCCGGATGCGCGCAAGCACACTGTCAGGCAAGTCCTGCGGGACGATCTCGGCAATCAGGCTGCGGGTCGTCTCGTGCTGCGGGCGCGTGAAGACGTCGATGACCGGCCCGCTTTCCACAATGCGGCCCGCGTCTATCACCGCGACGCGGTCGGCCACCTGCTTGATCACCTGCATCTGGTGGGTGATCAGCACGATGGTCAGGCCGAACTCCTTGTTGATCTGCTTCAGCAGGCCCAGGATGGAGCGTGTGGTTTCCGGATCCAGCGCCGAGGTGGCCTCGTCCGACAGCAGCACCTTGGGCCGGTTGGCCAGCGCACGCGCAATGCCCACGCGTTGCTTTTGCCCGCCGCTGATCTGCGCCGGGTAGCGGTCCGCCAGGGCGCTCAGGCCCACCAGTTCCAGCAGCGGCCCGACCCTGGCCTTGATCTCATCGGCCGGCAGCCCGGCAATCTCCAGCGGCAGGGCCACGTTGCCGTAGACCGTGCGCGAGGAAAGCAAATTGAAGTGCTGGAAGATGATGCCGATGTCGCGACGCGCCACACGCAGCGCCTCGCCGCCCAGCGAGCTCAGCTCGCGGCCGCCCACCAGCACCTGCCCGGCGGAGGGCCGGTTCAGCAGGTTGATGACCCGCACCAGGGAGCTTTTGCCGGCGCCGCTGCGGCCGATGATGCCGTAGACCTCGCCCGGCTGGATGTGAAGGTCGACGCCCCTGAGCGCGTCGACCGGGCCCGTGGGGCCCTGGTAGGTTTGAACAATACCTTTGAGTTCGATCATGAAATCCTGCTGACTTTTGCCGCCTTCGCGCTTCTTGTGGAAAACCGCTGGCTGCTTTTTTTTGAACAGACAGCGAATGTAGAAGCCTGAAGCTCAAACTCAAAAGAATATTAAATAGGTTAATTAGATGAAATTCAGACTATGTAAATAATTGCACCCGGCTTCAATAGGGCTGGACAATTTATACCCGGGTGTTATAGAATTAATTCACCCGGATTAAATTAATCCTCTTTTTTGACATTTACTGAGCCTGTTGCCATGCCATCCCAACCATCTCCTGAAACTTCCCCGCGCCTGGTCGCCTTCTCAGGCTTCCGGCAAGTTGCCGCCGGCGACCATGCGCAAGTCCTCGGCGCGCTGCGCAAGCTGTCCAGCACCGAAGAGCTGCTGCGTGTTTTTAACGAGGCCACCGGCGAGCGCATAGACCTGGACCTGCGCCCCGAGGCGGATTTGCCGTCCTCGCCGGCCACCGCTGAAGCGCCGCAAACCTCCGCCGCGCGCCCCGTGGGCCGGCCCAAACTCGGTGTGGTCGCGCGTGAAGTCACGCTGCTGCCCCGGCACTGGGAATGGCTGGGCAGCCAGCCCGGCGGTGCCTCCGTCACCCTGCGCCGGCTGATTGATGAGTCGCGCAAGGCCAGCGAAGGCCGGGTCAGCGTACGCACCTCGCGCGAAAACGCCTACCGCTTCATGAGCGAGATGGCCGGCGATTTCGCGGGCTTTGAAGAAGCCAGCCGCGCACTGTTCGCGGGCGACAAGCCCAAATTCGAAGGCCTGGTCGCGCCCTGGCCGCAAGACGTTCGCCTGCAGCTGGCGAAGCTGGCGGCCGCCGGCTGGAGCGCCGAATGACGCCGCCCGCCGCCAAAACGCTGAGCGAGGGCGTGCCGATGTGGAAAACCTTCGCGGCCTTTCTGGGCCCCATGCTGCTCAGCAACATCCTGCAATCGCTCTCGGGCACGATCAACAACATCTACATCGGCCAGATGATTGGTGTGGGAGCGCTGGCGGCCGTGACCAGCTTTTTCCCGCTCATGTTTTTTCTCATCGCCTTCACCATCGGGCTGGGCGCGGGCGCGTCGGTGCTGATAGGCCAGGCCTGGGGGGCGCGCGACACCGGCAAGGTCAAGGCCGTCGCCGGCACCACCCTGGCGGTGGGCGCGGGATTCGGCCTCACGGTCGCCGTTTTTGGCGGCGCCTTCACCGCGCCGCTGCTCAAGGCCCTGGGCACACCGCCCGACATCCTGGCCGATGCCACGCTTTATGCCCGCATCATGCTGGTCGCCATGCCGGGGCTGTTCGTCTTCCTGCTGTCGACCTCCATGCTGCGCGGCGTGGGCGACACGGTGAGTTCGCTGTACACGCTGTGCATTTCCACCGCCTGCGGCCTGCTCGTGACGCCCGCGCTCATCCTGGGCTGGGGCGGACTGCCCAAGCTGGGCGTGGCCAGCAGCGCGGTGGCCACCATCCTGTCCTTCCTGGTCTCGACCGCCTGGCTGGCCCGGCGCCTGCACGCCATCAAGAGCCCGCTGGCACCCGACGCCGAATTCAGGCGCCTGCTGCGCGTGAACCCCGCCATCCTCAAGACCGTGCTCAAGGTCGGCGTACCCACCGGGGTGCAGCTGGTCGTCATCTCGCTCGCCGAGATCGCCCTGCTCTCGCTGGTCAACGGCTATGGCTCCAGCGCCACGGCGGCCTATGGCGCGGTGAACCAGGTGGTGGCCTATGTGCAGTTCCCGGCCATTTCCATCGCCATCACCGCCTCCATCCTGGGCGCGCAGGCCATAGGCGCGGGCCGCACCGACAGGCTGGGCGCCATCACACGCACCGGGCTGCAGATGAACCTGGCGCTGACCGGCGTGCTGGTCTTGCTGGGCTATCTGTTCTCGCGCCACCTGATGGCCCTGTTCATCACCAGCGAACCGGTGATAGAGCTGTCGCAAACCCTGCTGCACATCATGCTGTGGAGCAGCGTGGTCTTCGGCATGCAAGGCGTGGTCTCGGGCGTCATGCGCGCCAGCGGCACGGTCTGGGTGCCCATGGGCATTTCGATTTTCTGCATCGCGCTGATCGAGGTGCCCACGGCCTGGGTGCTCAGCCACCGCATAGGCATCAACGGCATCTGGATTGCCTACCCCGTCACCTTTATCGCGATGCTGGGCCTGCAGACCGCCTATTACCGGCTGGCGTGGAAGAAAAAAACGATACGGCGCTTGATATAGGGACAGGCCCCAGGCACCGGCGCCGCTTCAGTGGCGTATGAACTGCGCATCCGGCACGGCGAACAGCCCGTCGTTGCCGGACTTTCCGTCCAGGAACTCCCCGCCCACACGAAGCGCCTCCGCGATCAGGCGTTTCACGCCGTCGAGCTTGTCGGCCAGGCCCGGAGAGATGCCCACGAAGGAATAGACGCAGTAGCTTTCATGCCGCACCACGGCAAACTCGCCGTCCATCACAAAGGCGTAACACCAGGCGGCATCCGTCCTGCCGGCCAGCGAAACCGGCAGCAGGCAGGCCTTGACGCCTTCGTCGACGGCCCAGGTCTGATGCTGGAGTTCCTGGGAAGCGGCGTCCGCGGAGTGGACGAACTTGCGTATCTTGCGCTTGAGGTCGGGTGTCCAGAATGAGTCAAAAACATCCCGGGCAACGGGTTGAATCACGAATGCCATGGTGGTCTCCTACGAAGGGCTGGCGGGTGTCGGAATCGGGGGTGGAGTAGCCCCCGGCGGTCGCTGATTGCCGGACCATATTCGATTTCCCGGCCGCCATTGCGGCGAATTGTCCGTGGCTGGAAATTTGAAGTGGGATAGTCGCAATCCGGCATTCGGTGCCCATGGACACCGAGCCCGTTCAAGGTCCGTTCAAGGCCTGTTCAGCGACTGTTCAACACCCTGTTAAGCGCTGTTTCAAGGCGCTTACAAAGCCTTGCTACCATGGGTGCGTCCCCCCCATCACCAGGGCCCCGCGCCCGCCGCCGGCACACCGCAGGCATCGATGATTTCCCCCACCATGAACCGCCGCAACCCCGCCATCGACATCGCCAGGGGCATAGGCATCCTCCTTGTGGTGCTGGGGCATAACTGGACAGTCCTGCAGGAAAGAGGCGAGCTCTTCCGGGTGATTTATTCCTTTCACCTGCCGCTCTTTTTTTTCCTGTCGGGCCTGTTCCTGAAGGACAGCGGCGACCTCGGGAAATCGCTACTGTCGCGCGCCGACACGCTGCTCAAGCCCTACTTCGCCGTGTTGCTGCTGCTGGGCATCGGCGAGATGCTGGCCCCGCAGGCTGTACCGGTGGCCGGCACCACGCCGCTCGCGTATTTCACCGGCGTCCTCTATGGCACCGCGCCCACCATTGCCTGGACACCGCTGTGGTTCTTGCCGCATCTGTTTGTCGCCTCGGTCCTGGCCACGGCTTTGCTGCGCGCCACCCGGAATCTTCCCAGGCGCAACACCGCGCTGTGGCTGCTCGCCTCTGCCCTGCTGGCGGCCGGCGTGGGCTGCATAGACGGGTTCTGGCAAACCGGCACCGGGGAGGCGCTGCGCTTCATGGGCCTGGAGCGTTTGCCCGGCCTTCCCTGGAGCCTGGACCTGCTCCTGGTCAGCACACCCTTCATGCTCTTCGGCCATCTGCTCGGCAAGCCCGTGGCGGCCCTGCGTTTCAGCCTCCCGGGGTTTGCGGCCGCTGCCCTCGCCTTCGCCGCGCTGCACAGCTGTTCCGGCGAAACCATGGACCTGAACCTGCGGGTGTACGGCCATCCGCTCATCGCCACCTTGCAGGCGGGGCTGGGCATCTATCTTGTGCTGAGTGTTTCCGCGCTGTTGCAGCGCCATGCGCTACTGCGGCGCCCGCTGGCTTATATCGGGTCGGCAAGCCTGTTTATCCTGCTGTTCCATTACGTCGTGCAGGGACGGGTTTTTCTGCTGCTGTCCCACGTCAGCCGCAACGAGGTGTCCGTAGGCGCGGCAAGCTTTGCCGCAGGGGTGATGCTGCCCCTGGTTTTGCTGGAGCTGGTGCGAAGGCAAAAGTATCTGGTACTGCTGCTGTTGCCCATGCGCGCCGGCCCCGCGCTGCCGCAAAATGCCCCCGGCAAATCGCCGTGAACCGAGCCGCCGCTTGCCTGGCGGTCTGCTTATTTGCCTTTGGGCGTGATCACCACATCCACGCGCCGGTTGCGGGCCCGGCCCTCCTCGGTGGTGTTGTCGGCCACGGGCTGCGACTTGCCATAACCCTTCACCGCAAGGCCCGCCGCGGGCACGCCTTCCTGCGACACAAAATAGTCCTTCACCGCGGCGGCCCGCTTGTCTGAAAGCGCCTGGTTGGCGGCCTCATTGCCGACATTGTCGGTATGGCCCGAGACCATCACCGCCGCATCCGCGAACTTCTTCACCCGGTCGGCCGCTTCATGCAGCGTCTGCCGCGCTTCGGGCTTGAGCACCGCCTTGCCGGTATCGAAGAGCACGGCCGAATCGAGCGCAATGGTGACCGCCTTGGGCGGCGTGAATGCGTCGAAGTCGTAGGGGCCTTCGAACCTGGCGCGGAAATCCACCGTTTCCGCCGACAGGTCCAGCCGCAGGATCACCGGCTGGCGTTTGTCGACCTTGCAGCTCATCACGCCGCGCTTGTCCAGCGTGGTGTTGCCCAGGGAAAGCTCGCACAGCCGTTCGGAGCGCAAGGTGTACAAGCTCACCGCCAGCGCATTGCTCGTGGCGGCCGAGATGTTTTTGCCGTCGCCCGTCACGACCAGCTCGCCCGGCCCGGCATTGAAGGCGTAGTAATACGACACGGCCTTTTTGATGCCCTCACCCTTGATGCGGTTGCCCTTGAGCCGGGTCGGCTCGTCGATGTCGGTGGAGCCCGCGCCCGCAATCACCGGGGCCGCACCGGCCGCCTGCGGCACCGGCAGCTCGACAGGGCCTTCCAGCGCCAGCGCGTAATCAATCGTCTCTTCGCTGAGGTCCAGGCGCAGGATCAGCGGCTGGGCTTTTTCGACCTGGCAATTGAGCGTGATGGTCTTGTCGGCATTGGTATTGCCGTGTGATTCGGAACACAGTTTGTTGGCTTTGAGGTCATACAGCCCAAAGGCCAGCGCCTGGGTCGCGCCGCTGGGCGAGTTCTTGGCCGTGGCGGTGATCTTGATGGCGCCGGGGCCGCCGTTGAGCGCGTAGTAGTAGCTCAGCTTCTGCTTGATGCCCACGCCTTTGATTTCTTTGGCAGGCAAAGGTGTCGGGCTGTCGGGATCGGTGGATGCGGCTGGCGCCATCGCAGCGGGTGCGGCAGGGGCAGACGCAGGCGCCGAAGGCGTTGCGGCAGGTACCGCGACCGCCGCCGGCACCGCGGCTGCCGCCGGCCGGGGAGCCTCGTCTTTTTTTCCGCAGCCGGCCAGTGTGAGGCCCAAGCCTGCAGCCATGCCCAGCAGCACAAGTTGTTTTGTGATTGTCATAAGCCTCCCAGATGGTTCTTGCTGTTGTGATGCCAGTCCGTAATGTGCGGTACGGCGCTGTTGACTGTCAATCGCGATATCCCAAAGTAACTCGAAGTAACCGAAGGGCAAACCAGGTGAACGATTCATGCCGGCAGCTTCCCGGCGCCAACCGGATTTCAGCGCTACGATGGCTTCATCCCCAGGAGATGCGTCATGAACGAGGAACTCTCACGTCTGGCAACCGCGATCCACATGAACGAGCCGCAGTGCGAGCCGCTTCGCCTTGCCTTTGGCCTGGCCTGCGCACAACGCACGGAACACCTGCTCGAAAGCCCGGAGGCCATTCGCTGCCTGGCGGTGCTTCGGTCTTTTGTGGAAGGCACATCAGACCGGCCCGCCCTGGCGAAGGCGGCACAGGAAATTGCCAGGGTGGCCAACAGCCACAGGGGATCCAACTCCATTGATGGCTCGGCCCACGCAGCCGTCTCCGCCACCTACGCCGTGGCCAATGCCCTTGCCGGCCAGGCCCTGGACGCAGCGGGCTACGCGGCTTACGCTGCCGTCTATGGTTACGGCGGTTACGCGGTCACCGACCCATCGGCTTTTGAAGGGGAGTTCGCCTGGCAGCTTGAAAAGTTAAGCGAACTGGCCCGGACCTTCACGG
The DNA here is from genome assembly GCF_056406895.1 of Polaromonas sp. P1_A2. NCBI lineage: Bacteria > Pseudomonadati > Pseudomonadota > Betaproteobacteria > Burkholderiales > Comamonadaceae > Polaromonas > Polaromonas sp. P1_A2. The sequence continues at coordinate 889,226 of NZ_JBFTZI010000002.1, forward strand.
TGCATAGCGACGGCTGACACGGTGCCCCATCCGGTTTCCGCACAAGGCCTGTACGTGTGCCGCTTGCGCGGTATAAACGTCAGGTCTTCTTGATTCCCTTCGCATTCGTGACCGGCCAACCCTGAACAGGAACTCCCATGCAGCTCATAGGAATGCTCGACTCCCCCTACGTCCGCCGCGTAGCCATTTCCCTGCAGCTTCTGGGCCTGCGCTTTGAGCACCAGTCGGTCTCGGTGTTCAGCACCTTCGAAAAATTCCGCGCCATCAATCCGGTCGTCAAGGCACCCTCGCTGGTCTGCGACGACGGCACGGTGTTGATGGATTCCACACTCATCATTGACTATGCCGAAGCGCTGGCGGCGCAGGCGCCGGCCGGCAGGAGCTTGATGCCTTCCACGCTGGCCGAGCGCCAGCAGGCCCTGCGCGTGATTGGCCTGGCCCTGGCCGCCTGCGAAAAAAGCGTGCAGATCATTTACGAACGCATGCTGCGCCCCGCCGAGAAACTGCACCAGCCCTGGGTGTCGCGCGTGACCAGCCAGCTGCTGGCGGCCTACGGCGAACTTGAGGCCGAGCTGCAGCGCAAACCCCTGGCCGTGAGCAGCGACACCATGGGCCAGGACGGCGTGACCGCAGGCATCAGCTGGCATTTCACGCGGGCCATGCTGCCCGAGGTGGTGAACGCGGCGGACTTCCCGGCCTTGCGCGAGTTTTCCGCGCGGGCTGAGCAGTTGCCCGCGTTCATGGCTGCGCCGCATGGCGACAGCACCTACGTTTCCCGCTAAAGCCTTTTTGCATCCGCCGAATCCCCAAGGAGACCCCGCATGAAAAAGTCGCTGATGGTCCTCGCGCTTTTTTTCGCAAGCTTTCAGGCGGCCTTCGCCATGTCGCTCAAGGATGCGGGAGAAAACCTTCTGTACTTTGAGCATGCAAAGCTCAGTGCCGAGCACTGCGAGAGGCAGCAAGTTGCCGTCCGGCCCGCTTTCAACAGCTGGCAGCAGCAAACCCTGCCCCTATACCGCCAGTCAACCGATGCGATACGCGCCGAGGGCGCCAAAAGAGGGCTGTCCAGGTCCGAACAGGAAGATGTTCTTGCCGCGGCGATTGAGAACCAGAGAAAACTTGCACAGGACAACATCGCCAGAAAAGGCGTTGCCTGCAAGAACTTCGGGGCGGTTCTGGATATGTATTCCGGGCTGCTCAAGCGCTGAATATCCAGAAGACGGCCGGGGTGGACGGGTCCGCCCCCGGCCGCTAGGATGGACAGCATGGCCCCAGACTCCATTCCCGCCCCGGAACCCAATCCGGAATTCTCCGAACAAAAGGTCAATGAGGCCAGGGATGCCTGGTGCACAACCTATGTCCATGTCTGGGCCGATCTTTCGAAGGGCCACTACGACAAGGACGCGGTGCAAAAAGCCGCCGACGAACACTGGCAGCGCAGCCCGCGATCCAGCCCGGTGATGGTGGCCACCACGGAGTTCACGAAGGCGGCGAAGGCCGCGCCGCCGCCTGCCGCGCCCTAACCCTCCCTAGCCCACCTGCAGCTGGTGCTCATAACACCACATCCAGCTTTCGCCCGGTTCAAAGGACTGGATCACCGCATGGCCCGTGGCCTCATGGTGTTTGCTCGCATGCTGGTTGATGGAGTCGTCGCAGCAGCCGATATGGCCGCAGTGCACGCACAGCCTCAGGTGCACCCAGGTGCCGCCCATGGCCAGGCACTCTTCGCAGCCTCTGGCATTCGGTGAATGATTCTCGGCGGGAACATGGTCGCAGGGTTTGATACGCATCAGGAATCTCCTCAGGCCGTTGCCGCGGCGCGTTCCATGGCCGCCAGGTGCTGGTGGATCATCGCGACCGCCGCCGCGCCCTCGCCGATCGCGCCGCCCACACGCTTGACGGATCCGCTGCGCACGTCGCCCACGGCGAACAGGCCCGGGATGTTGGTTTCCAGCGGCGCGGGTTTGTAGTCGGAATGTTTGCAGGTCACGCTTTCGCCGGTGCGCACAAAGCCGTGCGCGTCCAGGGCCACGCCGCAGCTGTCCAGCCAGGCGGTTTCCGGGTCCGCGCCTACAAACAGGAAGACATTGCGCACCTCGGCGTCGTGTTCGGTGCCGCGCTGGCGGTTGCGCCAGGTCACGGCATTCAGGCCCGCGTTGCCGTCGCCGTGCAGCTTGACCACCTCGGTCTGCGGCAGCAGCTCGATATTCGGCGTGGCATCTATACGGTCTATCAGGTAGCGCGACATGCTGGCCGCCAGGCTGGGGCCACGCACCAGCATGTTGACCTTGGCCGCGTGCTGCGACAAAAACACCGCGGCCTGCCCCGCCGAATTGCCGCCGCCCACCAGCACCACCTCGGTCTGGCTGCACATTTTGGCTTCCAGCGCCGAGGCCCAGTACCAGACGCCGCGGCCCTCAAACTCGGCCAGGCGCGGCACCTCGGGGCGGCGGTAGCGCGCGCCGCTGGCCACCACCACGGTCTTGGCGCGCAGCACGCGGCCGTCGGTCAGCTTCACATGCAGCTCGCCCTTGATGGCCTTGGCCGCGCAGTCCAGCGACTGGGCCTGCGCGGGGATCAGCATCTCCACGCCGAATTTCTGCGCCTGCACATAAGCGCGGCCGGCCAGCGCCTGGCCCGAGATGCCGGTCGGGAAACCCAGGTAGTTCTCGATGCGCGCGCTCGCGCCGGCCTGGCCGCCATAGGCGCGGCAGTCCAGCACGATGACCTGCAGGCCTTCGGAGGCCGCATACACGGCCGTCGCCAGGCCGGCGGGCCCGCCGCCCACCACGATCACGTCGAACAGCTCGCTGCGCTCGGCGGTATCCACCATGCCCATGCAGCGGGCCAGCTGGTTCTCGCCGGGGTTCACCAGCACCGAGCCGTCGGGGCAGACCGCCAGCACGTCGCCGGCGGCGGCGCCATACTCCACCATCAGCGCGGCGGCATCGGCGTCTTCGGCAATGTCGACCACATGGTGGGGTTCACCGTTGCGGTTCAAAAAGCTTTGCAGCCGCACCACGGCGGCCGACTGCGGCCGGCCTATCAGCACCGGTCCGCTGGCGCCGGCTTCGATCAGCGCGACGCGCCGCAAAATCAACGCGCGCACCACACGCTCGCCCAGGTCGGCCTCGGCAATGATGAGGGCACGCAGCTGGCTGGGCGGCACCAGCAAGGTGTCCACCTCGTCCTCGGCATGGCCGTCCACCAGCGCCGGCGCGCCCGACAGCTGGCCCACCTCGGCCAGGAACTGGCCCGGCCCCTGCGTGACGATGGGCACCACATGGCCCAGGCCGTCGCGCTGGGTGATGGTGACCGAGCCCTTGAGCACCACAAACATGCCGGGGCCGGGCTCGCCGGCGGCAAACAGCCTGTCGCCTCTTTTGAAATGCAGCACGCTGCCAAAGCGGCGTATGCGCGCGATCTCCGCCGGGCTCAGCACCGGGAACATCTGGTGGCGCCGGCTCTCGGCCAGCGGCGGGGGTGTGGGGGTTGGGTCGTCAGCCATCAAAAACTCCGGTGCGCGTGAGGATGGAAACAGGCAGCGCTTGCACAGCGCCATGCCGACATGATGCCGGATTAACGGCCGGCATGGCGACTGCTACAAACTTTTGCGCGGCCAGGTCCGGTTGCTGGCCTCGGCTATTTCATTTCGAAACCAGCGGCGACAACATGTGCCGCTGAGCCGTTCACAAAACCCAGCGAAGCGGTCCTGGCTAGGCGCGCCGCCGCAGACAGTGCTCCAGCACGGCAAGGCGGCTGCAACAACGCCAGGAGGGTTTTTGAGCGGCTCAGCCGTTACCAGCCGTACAAACGGCGCCAGCTCGCCACTTCGCCGTTCTCGGCCAGCGCATGGTACTCAGGATGCTGCGCGCCGGTGGCGCAAGCGTGGTTGGGCAAAATGCGCAGCTGCGTGCCGACCGGGAAACGCTTCGCGATATCGGTATCGGGCGCGCCTTCGCGCGAGAGTATGCCGTGCTCCTGGTTGGCGCCGCTGAGCACATAACCGGCCAGCACCTCGCCCTCGGCATCACAGACCTGGCCGTAGCCGAAGTCGTGTGCCTGTTTTTGGGTGCCGCGGTCGCGGCTCATGGCCATCCAGCCGGCGTCCACAATCGCCCAGCCTTTGTCCACCTGGTGGCCTATCACCGTGGTCAGCACGCTGAGTGCGATGTCGTCGGTGGTGCAGACGCCGATGTTGTGCATCACCAGGTCAAAGAACACATAGACCCCGGCGCGCACCTCCGTCACGCCGTCGAGCTGCGCCGCCGACAAGGCCGTGGGCGTGGAGCCCACGCTGACCACCGCGCACGGAAATCCCGCCTCGCGCACACGTTCGGCGGCCCGCACGCAGGCGGCGCGTTCCTGCTCGGCCATGGCAGCCAGCGCCTCGGGCGTGTTGAGGTCGTAGCTGGAGCCCGCATGCGTCATCACGCCGCCCAACACCATGCCGCCCTGGTGCAGCGTACGCGCCACGTCCAGCAAGGCGGCCTCGCCGGGCTTGATGCCGGAACGGTGGCCGTCGCTGTCGATTTCTATCCAGACCTCGAATTTTTCGCCGTGCTCTCGGCCGAAGGCGGCAATCGCCGCGGCCGAGGCCACGCTGTCAGTGATGATTTTGAGGTCGCAGCCCTGGCGCCGCAGCGCCAGCGCCTGCGGCAGCTTGGCCGGCACCATGCCGACGGCATAAAGGATGTCGTTAAAACCGTCGGCGTAAAACTGCGCGGCCTCCTTGAGCGTGGACACCGTGATGCCTTCGGCCCCGGCCCTGGCCTGGGCGCGCGCCACCGGCGTGCATTTGCTGGTCTTGACATGCGGCCTGAAACGCACGCCCAGCGCGTTCATGCGCTGCTGCATGCGTTCAATGTTGCGCTGCATGCGCGCCAGGTCAATCACGGCGGCGGGTGTGTCCAGGGCGGCCAGGGGGTGGGACTGGGTGGTGGCGGTCAAGGGAGTCTCCGGGGGCTATGTGGGAATCAATCAAATTACCAGGGCCAGCTGATGCGCTGGCCCTTGCCGGCAAGGCGCGCGCGCTGCTCCAGCATGCGCGCAACCGTGAGGTCTTGCAAGGCGATGCCGGTCATGTCAAACACGGTGATATCGCTGGCGCCGCGTGTAAATACGGCCTTGCCCGACAGCACATCGCCGATTTCGGTGCAGGCGGTGTCGGGCGCCCATTGCAGCTCGCCTATGCCGCGCGACTGGGCGGCATCGTCCACAAACACGCGTGCCCTGGCCAGCAGGCCTTCGGGCAGCTCGCGTTTTCCCTTGGTGTCGCTGCCCACGGCATTGATGTGGGTGCCGGGCTGCACAGCGGCCAGTGCGAACAGCGGGCCCTTGCCGGTGGTGGCCGTGATCAGCACATCGCTTTGGGCCACGGCGGCATTCACATCGGCCGCATGCGCGATGGCGCACTGCCCGGCAAACTTCGCCTCAAACGCCGGCTTGGGTGCGCCGTCGGCCGTCGCGTAAAACACCTGGCGCAGCCCGGGCAGTTGGCGAATGGCAAAGCGCAGCTGCGCCTGCGCCTGCACGCCGGTGCCAAAGACGCAGACCGTGCGGCTGTCCGGCCGCGCCAGCTGCAGGCCCAGGCCGCCGGCGGCGCCGGTGCGCTCGGTGGTGACGGCGTTGCCGTCTATCAGGCAGGTAGGCCGGCCGGTGGCGGGGTCAAACAACATGATGGTGGCCTGGTGGGCGTCTGCGCCTCGCGCGGGGTTGCCGGGCCAAAAACCTGCTGCCTTGAAGCCCAGCAGCGACTGCGCGCCCACGTCGCCCGACTTGATGCCGAACACACCGCCGGTGGCCAGCCTTTCACGCACCAGCGAGAACACGCGGCCCTCTCCCTGGCTGTGCAGCACAAAGGCCTCGCGTGTGGCCTCCAGCACATCGGCAGGCAGCAGCATGGCCTCTACCGCGTGTTTGTCCAGCAACAGCAGTTGTGCCTCGGCCGGTGGAATGGCGTTTGGCGCAGTCTGGCCAAAGCTGGCAGGATGGCGCTTGGGGCCGGGCGTTTGGGCTTCATTCAACATCTGGAAATATTATCCATTATTGGACAATTTGTCAAACAAGCTACTTCCCTTTCACCCGTCCATTGCAGGAGACTCCATGCCCGGCAACCCGCACGCCCCTTGTGACGAAGGCATCATCCGCGCCCAGGCCGGCGACTGCGGCGTGACGCCGCACCCCAAGCTGGCGCTGGCCGCCACGGTGCTGGGTTCTTCCATGGCCTTTATCGACGGCTCGGTCGTCAACATCGCCCTGCCCGCCATACAGCGCGACCTGGCCGGCGGCTCGGCCTCCGGGCTGGCCGAGATGCAATGGGTCATCAATGCCTATTTGCTCTTGCTGGGCTCGCTGGTGCTGGTGGGCGGCTCGCTGGGCGACCGCTTTGGCCGGCGCAAGATTTTTATCATGGGCATCGCGCTGTTTACCGCCGCCTCCATCGCCTGCGGCATCGCGCCCGGGCCGCTGGCGCTGATCGCGGCGCGCGCCCTGCAGGGCGTGGGCGCGGCGCTGCTGGTGCCGGCCAGCCTGGCCATCATAGGCAATGTGTTCGAAGGCGAGGCGCGCGGCAAGGCCATAGGCACCTGGGCTGCCTGGGCGGCGATCACCGGCGCGGCCGGGCCGGTGCTGGGCGGCTGGCTGGTCGATGCCGTATCGTGGCGCGCCATCTTCTTTTTGAATGTGCCCATGGCAGTCGCCACCGTGTGGCTGGCCCTGTACGCCGTGCCCGACAGCCGCGACCCCGACGCGCCAAAGCAGCTGGACTGGCCCGGCGTGCTGCTGGTGGCCACCGGCCTGGGCGGCCTGACCTACGGCCTGACCCTGGCGCCCGAGCGCGGCTGGCAGGCGGCCGAAGTGCTGGGCCCGATCGCGCTGGGCGCGGCGCTGCTGCTGGCCTTCGTCTTTGTGCAGGCCCGCACGCGCGCGCCCATGATGCCGCTGGGCCCGTTCAAGTCGCGGGATTTTGTGGGCACGAATTTGCTCACGCTGCTGCTGTACTTCGCGCTCAGCGGCGCGCTGTTCTTTTTGCCCTTTGTGCTGATAGGCGCCTTCCACTATTCCGCCACTGCCGCGGGCGCGACCTTGCTGCCCTTCTCGCTGCTGCTGGGCTTTCTGTCGCCGGCCACCGCCAGACTCACCGAGCGTTTTGGCGCGCGCGCCATGCTGATGGCCGGGCCGGCCGTGGCGGCCGCGGGTTTTGCGCTGCTGGCCCTGCCCGGCGTGGGCTGGCCTTACTGGGCCGGCTTTTTCCCGGCCATGGTGGTGCTGGGCCTGGGCATGACGATTGCCGTCGCGCCGCTGACCACCACGGTCATGAACGCCGTGCCCGCCGCCCATGCCGGCATCGCCTCGGGCATCAACAACGCCGTGGCGCGTGTGGCCGGCCTGCTGGCCGTGGCGCTGCTGGGCGTGGTGTTTGCCATCGTGCTCCAGGGCCCGGTGCAGTCGGCCCCGCCCGAAGTGCTGGTCGCGGCCTTTCGCTGGGTGGTGCTGGGCTGTGTGCTGTGCGCGCTGGGCGCATCGGCCTGCGCGCTGCTGTTTCTGGCGCCGGCCGGGGCTAAAAGCACGCGGCCTTAAACTTGAGGCTTCAGGCGGCCTAACCGGGCTCGCTCCACGCGGCCAACACCGCGTCCTCCCACCCTCCTCCACACCACCCCATGCCATTTTCCTCACTGGGCTTTTCGCCCGCGCTGCTGCCCCTGCTGCTGCGCGCCCTCGACGAAAAAGGCTATACCGCCCCCACGCCCATACAGCAGGCCGCCATCCCGGCGATCCGGGAAGGCCGCGACCTGGTGGCCTCGGCGCAGACCGGTTCGGGCAAGACCGCGGCCTTTGCGCTGCCGCTGCTGCAGCGCCTGGCGACCAGTGCCGCGCCCAGCGGCCACCGGCCCGTGCGCGCGCTCATCCTGGTGCCCACACGCGAGCTGGCCGCGCAGGTCGGCGAGGCCATCGTGAGCTTTGCCAAATATTTGCCCCAGCGCGTGAAAGTCGCGGTGGTATTTGGCGGCGTCTCCATCAACCCGCAGATGATGAATCTGCGCGGCGGTGCCGACATCGTGGTCGCCACACCGGGCCGCCTGCTGGACTTGATCGACCACAACGCCCTGACCCTGGCCGGTACCACCAGCCTGGTGCTGGACGAAGCCGACCGCCTGCTGGACCTGGGCTTTGGCGAGGAACTCCATCGCATCCTGGCCCTGCTGCCGGCCAAGCGCCAGACGCTGTTTTTCTCCGCGACCTTCCCACCCGCGATTGAAGCCCTGGCCGCCAGCCTGCTGCGCAACCCCTTGCGTGTGGAAGTCGCGCCTGTTGTACAAGCCGTGCCCGACATTGCCCAGCGCGCGATTGAAGTCGACGCCCCCCGCCGCACCCAGCTGCTGCGCCACCTGGTGCAGACCGAAAAGTGGGAGCGTGTGCTGGTCTTTGTCGCGACCAAACACGCGGCCGAAATCGTCGCCGACAAACTGCGCAAGGTCGACATCCAGGCCGAACCCTTCCACGGCGAGCTAAGCCAGGGCAAACGCACCCAGGTGCTGCAGGACTTCAAGATCAAGGCCGTGCAAGTCGTGGTCGCCACCGACGTCGCCGCGCGCGGCATAGACATTGCCCAGCTACCGGTCGTCGTCAACTACGACCTGCCACGCTCGGTCACCGACTACACCCACCGCATAGGCCGCACCGGCCGGGCCGGTGAATCGGGTGTGGCCGTGAGTTTTGTGAGTGTGGATACCGAGGCGCATTTCAAGCTGATTGAAAAGCGCCTGGGCCTCAAAGTGCCGCGCGAGCAGGTCGTGGGTTTTGAGCGGGTGGAAGTGGCGGCGGTGAACCCGGCGGATCCTGCGGGGACCGGTGGGATCAAGGGGAAGCGGCCTAGCAAGAAGGATAAGTTGCGGGCTGCGGCGGCAAAGGACAGCTGATGAACATCGTGCAGATCACTAGGATAGCGCTGGCGCCCTGCAGCATGGCTCTTGCGCTACTGGCAAACCCATCCGCGTTCGCGGCGGACCCGGATATCCAGGGCTGCTGGCAAGGCGAAAGCGTTGTCATCTACCTCAAGGAGGGAAGCAGCAGAACCCAGGCTGGCAATTGCTCTTTCAAGGTCGTTTCAGACCGCATCCTCATGCGTTGCCCCGTGTCCGGCAGTGAAGCCCAGATTGATTACAGCTACCGCATCACCAAGCCGGGCACCTATACCGCCACCATGATCTCTCACAGCTCCCGCCCCGATCTTGTGGGAGGAAGCCGCGACTACGAATATCGCCTCGAAGGTGAACGGCTGCTCATCACCACCTATCCACAAACAACCACTCCGTTGGCGCCTACAGCCGCGGTCAAGGTTGAATCGGTTTCGATTCGGGCAGCTTGCAAATAGAGCCTGCAAAGGCCAAGACTTGCCCGGCGCCTTTAAAGCTGGCGTTACAAAGGCGGCGACCTCACGCCCCTGGAAAAGCTCGTCCTCACGGCCGTCTTGGCGCGAACCTGGGAAGAGGAATGAATATGGCTGCGCAATCCATCGCCGATGAGCAAGACCTGTACTCGGCGCCAGCTATAGTTCAAGTCCTATGAGCATCTCACACCTTTCCGTAGCGCCATCCAACCTTCTGCACCGGGTGCGTGCCTGGCGACTTGCGGCCTTGTCAGCTTTGGGCGCTCTCCTGCTTTTGCAGGGTTGTGCCACCGGCCCGAAAGGCCCGTTTTTTGCGCCGGCATCGCCTTCAGCTGAGGCAGCGACGGTTTACGTCTATCGCCTGGATACGCCACCGTACCTCAGAAAGCCCGACGTCAAAATCAACGACGTGGTCGTTGGCGAACTGCCCACCAACAGCTACACAGTCGTCAAACTGAAGCCCGGTAACTACACCGTGAAGACCAACTGGAACGGCACGCTCTCCCTGGGACTCGACGGCCTCATTCTCAACGCGGATACGGCCCTTTCCGTCGCTGCCGGAAAATCGTATTACGTGAACCTCGTTGGCAGGCTGAGTGTCGCCGGCACGGCGGTGGGCTATGGCGCCAGAATCATCAGCGAGGAGTTGGCTGAGCCACCAGGCGCCATTTACCTGTGCGCCTTCATTCCGCCTGCGAACGTGGGCATTGAGCCCAGGTGAAACTCTTCACTTGAGTTGCGCTGCCACTTCTCCAGACTAGATTAAGCATCACTCTGCGCTTCACGCTCCCTCTTGGCCCGCAAGACACGAAAGCGCCAGCGCACAAGGCCGATGGCATAGCTGATGTAGTAGCCCGCCAGCAGGCCAAAGACGGCCAGTGTGAGCGGGCTGCGCGCGAAGTCACCGAGGCCGTTGGGCATCCCCGGTGCGATGAGGTAGACCTCGACCAGGCGATAAACAATGCGCGCGACAAACAGCAGTGAGAGCGCGATGCCCAGGTGCGCATTGGGTGTGTAGTACAGGCCTTGGGGTGTCGGCTCGAAGCGTGTCTTGCCCAGCCCGAAGACGCCCAGCCAGGCGCCCAGGCCCAGGCCGCCGGCCAGCCAGCAGAGCCGGTCCAGGTGCTCGCGCGCGGCAAAGCCAAGCAAGACTATGAAGACGGGAAAGATCACCAGCGTGATCCAGGGACGAATCCTCGACAGGCGCTGGCGCCCCACCATGCGGCGAAAGCGAGCATAGACACGCCATGTGATCAGCGGAACAAGCACAAGCCATGTGAGGGTGGAGGGAGTGGGCGCTGGCATGGTGTTGGCCTTTAATTGGCGAGGAATGGGCACAGGCGGCGGAAACGACCCGGCGTGATGCTCCGGACTATCGCTGGAGAAACGACGCCTGCAAAAATCGCATGCCCGCCAGTATCTGCTGAACCCGTTCAGCCGACAAGCTCCCTATGTGTTCACCGAGGCGCGTCTTGTAAACCGAAGAGACCTGGGACACGACCACCACGCTTTGCTTCTGCAGGCTCCCTTCGCCAGGCTCCAGCAAGACATTGCCCGGCTCGGTCGCGCGGTTCAGGTTGGAGGTCAGCGCGCACACAACCACGGTGCTGATGCGGGAGCGGTTAAAGACGTCGTCCTGCACGATGACATGGGGATGCCGGGAGCCCGGGATGGAGCCGCGTGAGGGATCGGGCTCTATCCAGAATATGTCGCCCTGCTTGAAGGTGTCGGGAAAAGGGCCTGAAGGGGCTTCGGTATCTCTGTCCATGAGCCGTAGTTTCTCACCTCGGACATCCAGCACCCCAGGCGATGCAGCCCAGGGTCAAGGGGTTGCTCCCGCATCGATCAACAGCTTGGCGATTTTGGTGTGACCTGCTTCGCGCGCCTGGGCCAAAGCGGTGTCGCCCCACTTCGAAACCTCCTTGAGGCTTGCACCCGACTTGATGAGCAGTTGCACCGCACGGATGTGGCCGTGGCTGCTTGCCTGCATAAGCGGTGTTTGCATGTCCCCGTCCGGGCTGTTCACATCGGCTCCCGCGCCAAGCAGAAGCTGAAGTATTTCCGTCCGGCCGTGAAAAGCGGCGAAGGTCATGAATGTGGGCGATGCCCGGCTGTCCTTGCGCAGGTTGGGATCAATCTTGCCGGCAATCAGCGCTTTGACCTGCGCTACGTCATTGCGCTCTATGGCTCGCATCATCAAATCATGCTTGTCTGATGCCGCAACTACAGACGCGAAAAACAGGCCCAATAGCAAAAACACGAATCGGGTCAGCATGTTTTCCGCTTTCGAGAATCGACTCTGGATGCGCTTATTTACTCGCCATCCATCAAATCATCCTCACCCTCATTCCTCACCCGCGCCACCTTGATACCAGGCTTGGCCAGCACCTCGACATAAAACTGCTCGCCGCCGTCTTTCACGATTTCGTCAATCGACTTGATGAGGTTTGCCTCGGAGACAACAACCGCCGAAACATCGCTATAGCCTGACTTGCAATCGAAGTCCCAGAAATCCACGCCCTTGGGCAAGGCCTTGGCGCGTTCGCGTTTGAAATATTTGCGGATGTCGTGTTTGGCGGCTTCGAGCAGGCGCTCGCGGTTTTTGCCTTCGACTTTGAGCTGGAATGTTTTCTTCATGAGTACTTTGGTGTCAGTGAGCGGCCTGTTGCGGCCACGGGATGCTACCGATTATCGGGCCGCGGCCGCATGGGCCTGCAAAACCATGGGCAAAAGCGGTGCGGCGGGCCACAATTTGCGCGGCATGGCGTTTGCTTGACCTACGCGCCAACGTGCAAGCCCCCCATCGTCCCTTCAAAGATTCAAGGAGTTTCCGATGATCTATGGTTTGACTTACCTCGGTGTGATCCACACCGCCATCAGCCTGGTGGCCGTCGCGGCGGCGCTGATTGCCTTTTTTCGCGACAAGGAAATCATTGCCGCGTCCACCCTGGGCCGGGTCTATATCTGGACTACGGTGCTGACCTGCCTCACGGCTTTTGGCATCTTCCAGCATGGCGGTTTCGGCAAGCCGCATGCGCTGGGCATCATCACTCTGCTGGTGCTGGGCATTGCCTGGGTCGCGGGCAACACCAAGGTGCTGGGCCGCGCCTCGCCTTATGTGGAAACGCTCAGTTATTCGATCACCTTTGTGTTCCATATGATCCCGGCGATCACCGAGACCTCCACGCGCCTGCCGCTGGGCGCGCCGCTGCTGCCGAATGCCGATGCACCTGAGCTCAAGGTGGCCACGGGTGTGTTGCTGCTGCTTTACCTGATTGGCGCGGCGCTGCAGGTCAGGCGCATACGCGCGCGCAATGCGGCGCAAGCGGTGCCGCTGCCGGGCTCGGCTACTGCTTGAGCATCAACCCGGGCTGATGACCAGCAAATAACGGCAACCCCCTCGCCCCAGGGTTTTAAACACCAGCGGGCGGTCCACGCCAAAGTCCAGGCAGTCGCCGGGTGCGAGTTCAAAGGCCTCGTCGCCGTATTCAATGCGCAGGCCGCCCTCGACCAGCCAGAGGCGCTGGCGGTAGGGCTGGCCTGTCCACCTTGGGTAGGCGACGCGTGTGGCGCGCGGCAGTTCGACCTCGACCATCTCGGCGCCGCCTTCGCTGCCGCGCTCGGCCACCTGGCGGCGCAGATAACCGGCTTCGGGGTCGCGCCAGACTTCCTGGTCCGCCCTTTTGCGCAGGCGGCGGCCGGCGTCCTTGTCCTCTTCGGTGAGCAGTTGCGCCAGCGGCACGCCCAGGCCGGCCGCGAGCCGGCCCAGGATCATGGCGGTGGGGCTGCTTTCGACACGCTCGACCTTGGAGATCATGGCCTTGCTGACACCGGACAGTTCGGCCAGCTCGGCCAGGCTCAGGCCCTTGGCCTGGCGCAGGGCCAGCAGCCGGGAGGCGATCAGGGCGTCAATCGTCATGGCTTGCTTTCAGTGGAAAAAAGATTTGTCCATCATAAGGGACAAATAATCTCTTATAGTAGACAAATCTTGATTTCCCTTCCGAAAGGAGCCCCCATGCATCCCGTGCTGTGCACCGAAGAACGCCATGCCGGCCAGATCCTGGCCATCTTCAACGAGGCCATCGCCAATTCAACCGCGCTGTACGACTACAAGCCGCGCACGCCCGAAAGCATGGTCAGCTGGTTTGCCGCCAAGCGCAGCAACGGCTTTCCGGTGATGGGGCTGGAAGACGACACGGGCAAGCTGCTGGGTTTTGCGAGCTATGGCACTTTTCGCGCCTTCCCGGCCTACAAGTACACGGTCGAGCATTCGGTCTATGTGGAAAAAAGCTGCCGCGGCCAGGGGCTGGGGCGCAAGCTGCTGGAGGCCGTCATCGCCAAGGCCGAGGCGCAAGGCATGCATGTGCTGGTGGGCGCGGTCGACCTGGAGAACAGCGCGAGCATGGAGCTGCACAAGCGCCTGGGCTTTGAGCATTGCGGCACGATCAAACAGGCGGCCTTCAAGTTCGGCCGCTGGCTGGACCTGGCGTTTTTGCAGAAGACGCTGGTGACGCCCCTGCAGCCGGTGGACGGCTAAGAAGCGGTTCTACGCCTGGCCCGATTGCGCCAGCGCCTTGTCGATGGCCTCATGCAAATGCTGCAGGCCGAAAGACACGTCGCAGACCACGCCGTTGACGTAAAACGTGGGGGTTGAGCGCACGCCCAGGTGGCGGCCGCTTTGCATGTGCTCCTGCACGCGCTGCAGGTAGACATGGTCGTTCATTTCATTCTGGTAGCGCGCCATGTCCAGGCCGGCCTGGGCGGCGTACTCGAGCAGGTGTTTGTCCTTGAGGTGCTGCTGGTGGGTGAAGAGCAGCTCGTGCATGGGCCAGAACTTGCCCTGGGCGCCGGCGGCCTCGGCCGCTTCGGCGGCGAGTTCGGCATGGGGGTGCACCTCGCGCAGCGGGAAATGCCGGTAGACAAAACGCAGCTGCGGGCCGAAGTGCGGCAGCATGACTTTTAAAGCGCCGTAGGCCTGGAAGCAGGAGGGGCACTCGAAGTCGCCGTACTCGAGCAGCGTGACCGGGGCCGACGAGCGGCCGCGTATGTGGTCTATGGCCTCGTCAGGTTCAAGCTGGGGGTCCGGCGTGGGCATGGTTCACCTTTCTTCGACTGTTCAACTCTTGGTTGACACAGTATGCGCCCTGGGCCGTGACGTGATCAAGACGCCGGGCAGCCAAGGCGCGGGAAGCGATGAAACAGTCTGTGCGGATCAGCCCTGGTTGGCCGCGTTCTCGAGGGCTTCGTCCAGCGCCTTGCACGAGGGCGAGCACACGGCCTGGGACTTGCCCAGCACCTTGCGCGTGCCCATCAGGGAACGGGCGCGGTGTTTGCCGCACATAAAGCAGGACATGGTGGCCGCACCGAAGGAGGTGGTGGCGGCGAACGGGGAGCCCGAGACCTTGGACTTGTAGCGCAGGCCGTCTGCGAGGACAGCGGTTTTGGCGTCAGCTCTTGCCATGGTTTGGATCTTCCTTGGTTTGGGGGGTTGAAGGTTTCATGGCCTTTTCGATGGCCTCTTTGGCCTGCTGCTCGGCGGCGAGCGAGGCGTCCAGCGCGGACCGGCACAGGCCCGCGTACTGGTAGTTCACGTTTTCATACAGCTCGGCGGCGGCCGGATGGGTGTCCAGCAGCGCGCCCAGCGCCACGCCCGGCTCCACGTCGCCCAGTTCGCTGACGAGGTGCAGCACCACGGAGCGGTATTGCTCGGCGCCCACAGGCACCGCGCTGTGCTCCAGGCGCTCGAGCAACTCGGCCAGCACGTGGGTGACCGTGAGGTCGGTTTTGTGGGGATGGGGTTGGGTGGCGTTCATGCAGTGAATCTGGGGTTTCCTTCCCCAAAATCAAGCGCCGTGGCTGGCCAGGACGCCCGCCTTGCGGCGGCTGCCGGACCCGATTGGGCCTAGCCTGGATCAGCCTGGCACGCTATATTTTCTATAGCTGATGACGCTTGTCTGCCGTGGGTTGGAGGCTTATTTTACCGCAAAAGCGGGGCGACCGCTTTCACCGCGCCCAGCGGGGGGTTTTAGGGGGCCGGGCCGCAGCATGCGGCTCAGGCGCCGGAGCTGTCCGCCAGGTGTTTGGCCAGCAGCCTGGCCGCGGCCGACAGGCCGGCCTCGTCCCTGAAGCAGATCGCAAAACGGCGCCTGGCCCAGGCATCCGTCAGCGGCATCACGCGCAGGCCGAAGGTGCGCGCATAGGGATCGGCCACCTCGCGCGGCACCACGCTGATGGCCAGGTTGGCGCGCACCACCCGCAGCGCGGCCTCGAAGTTGGAGACGATGACGCGGTGCACGATGGCCTTGCCCTGGAGCGCGGCGGCGCGCTGCAGCAGCACCTGCACCGCGCTTTGCGCCGGCAGGCTCACGTGTTCGTAGCCCAGCGTCTGCTCAAAACTCAGGGTCTCATGCACAGCCAGCGGGTGCGAGGCATGGGCCACGATGGCCAGGTGGTCGTGTCGGTAGCCGCGGGACTGCAGGCCCGACAGGTCGGCCGCGTCCCAGCAGATGCCGACCGAGGCCACACCCTCCTTGATGCCGCGTATCACCTCGGGGCTGACGCGCTCTTCCATGCTGATGCGGATGTCGTGGTGGGCCGGCGCCTGCAAAAAGCCGGCGACGTCGTCGGCCAGCGATTCGGCCATGACCGAAGCCGTGGCCAGGATGCGCACCTGGCCGCGCACGCCCAGCGCATAGTCGCCCATTTCGCGCTCAATCTGCTCGGCGCTGGCCAGCATGGCGCGTGCGTGCTCCAGCAGGCTTTCGCCGGCCGGCGTGGGTTCGACGCCGCGCCGCCGGCGCAGCAGCAAGGGCGTGCCCACGGTGTCTTCGAGCTGGGCCAGGCGCTTGCTGACGGCCGAGCCGACGATGTTGGCCTGCTCGGCCGCGCGGGCAATGCTGCGCGCGTCGCAGACGGCGGCAAACAGGCGCAGCGTGGTCAGGTCCAGGTCTCTCATGCTTGCCTTTTTGAGATTTCAGATATTCCAAATTGGAACAGCATAGCTTCCAAAATTGAAAAACCAAACAGTTTGGGAAATTCTAAACTGGGGACTCGGAACTTCGGAGACACACCCCGTGACCCTGGCCACCCATCCCGCAAGCATCGCCCCCGCCCTGCCCGCCCACGCCATCATCCGCGAGGTCGGCCTGCGCGACGGCCTGCAAAGCATTGCCGCCGTGATGCCGACCGCCCACAAGCTCGAATGGCTGCGCCAGGCCTATGCGGCCGGCCAGCGCGAGATCGAGGTCGGCTCTTTTGTGCCGGCGCGCCTGCTGCCGCAGCTGGCCGACACGGCCGAGCTGGTCGCCTATGCCAAGACCCTGCCGGGCCTGCTGACCTCGGTGCTGGTGCCCAATCTCAAGGGCGCGGAGCGCGCGATTGAATCGGGCGCCGACCTGATGCTGCTGCCGCTGTCGGCCAGCCACGCCCACAGCCTGGCCAATTTGCGCAAGACGCCTGACGAAGTCGTTGCAGAGATAGGCCGCATACGCGCGGCGCGCGATGCCTCGGGTTCGCGCATCGTGCTGGAGGTCGGCATGAGCACGGCTTTTGGCTGCACGCTGCAGGGCCGGGTCGAACCGGCCGAGGTGCTGCGTCTCTTGCAGGCCGTGCTGGACGCGGGCGCAGACCGCGTGAGCCTGGCCGACACCGTAGGTTATGCCGACCCGGCCATGGTGCACGACTTGTTCGAGGCGGCTTTTGTGCTGGTGGGCGACAAGCTGGCCTGCGGCCATTTCCATGACACGCGCGGTATGGGCATGGCCAATGTCTATGCCGCGCTGCAGACCGGCATGACGCGCTTTGACGCCTGCCTGGCCGGCATAGGCGGTTGCCCGCACGCGCCCGGCGCCAGCGGCAATGTGGCCAGCGAAGACCTGGCCTATATGTTCGCGAGCATGGGTATACAGACCGGCATTGACTTCGACAAACTCATGGCCTTGCGCGGCCAGGTGGCCGGATGGCTCGAAGGCGAAAGCCTGCACGGCACGCTGTGGCGAGCGGGCCTGCCCAAAACCATGCGGCCCGCCGCCGCAAGCGCCTAAACTCTTCGCTGGCAAGCTTTGCCGGCATTGCTTTTTTTCTTTCACGACACCCGCATGCAAAACACCCCTGCTTCCACCCCACCCCAGCCGCTGGCCGGCCTGCGCGTCGTGGAGTTCACCCATATGGTCATGGGCCCGACCTGCGGCATGCTGCTGGCCGACATGGGCGCCGAGGTCATCAAGGTCGAGCCCATAGACGGCGACCGCACGCGCCACCTGCTGGGCGCGGGCTCGGGCTTTTTCCCGCTGTTCAACCGCAACAAAAAAAGCATAGGCATTGACTTGCGCGATGCGGCCGGCGCCGAGGTGGCGCGCCGGCTGTGCGCCAGCGCCGACGTGGTGGCCGAGAACTTCAAGCCCGGCACCATGGCCAAGTACGGCCTGGACTACGCCGCGCTGAGCGCCGCCAACCCGCGCCTGATTTACGCCAGCCACAAGGGGTTTCTGCCCGGCCCTTACGACCACCGCACGGCGCTGGACGAAGTGGTGCAGATGATGGGGGGCCTGGCCTATATGACGGGCCGGCCCGGCGACCCGCTGCGCGCCGGCAGCAGCGTCAACGACATCATGGGCGGCATGTTCGGCGCCATCGGTGTGCTGGGCGCGCTGATACAGCGCGGCATCAGCGGCAAGGGCATGGAGGTGCAGTCGGCCCTGTTTGAGAACAACGTCTTCCTGGTCGGCCAGCACATGCTGCAGTACGCCATCACCGGCCAGCCGGCCGCGCCCATGCCGGACCGCATCTCGGCCTGGGGGGTGTACGACGTGTTCAGCGTGAAGGACGGCGAGCAGATTTTCCTGGCGGCCGTCAGCGACGCGCAATGGGCCGCGTTTTGCGACGCGCTGGGTTTTGCCGACCTCAAGGCCGACGCACGTTATGCCGGCAACAACCAGCGCGTCACCGAACGCCCCACCCTGCTGCCGCTGCTGCGCGAACGCCTGGCGCTGCGCAGCGCCCGCGAGCTGGTGGCGCTGTTTGAGGCGGCCGGCCTGCCTTTTGCGCCCATACGCAAACCCGAGGAGCTCTACGACGACGAACACCTGCTGGCCACCGGCGGGCTGGCCGACATCAAGCTGCCCGACGGCGAGCGCGCCGGCCAGATCGCCAAGACCACGCTGCTGCCGCTGACCATGGATGGCGAGCGGCTGAAGGTCCGGCTGAACCCGCCCACGCTGGGCGAACACACACGCGAGCTGCTCGCCGGCCTGGGCTACGGCGAAGGCGAGATCGAGCGGCTGCACCGCGAAGCGGCGGTCTCATGATGCGCTAGACACCCCCACGATTCACGACAAAAGGAGACAAGACATGCGCAACACAACAAAGAATCCCATCAACATTCACCGCCGCCACACACTGCAAGGCCTGGGCGCCCTGCTGCTGGGCGGCGGCCTGGCCTGGGCACCGCGCCGCGTGCTGGCGCAGGCCACGGAACGCGCGGTGCGTTTTATCCTGCCGGTGGGCGCGGGCTCGGGCGTGGACACCATAGTGCGCGCCGCCACCGCGGCCCTGGGCAAGACACTGGGCCACCCGGTGGTGATCGAAAACCAGCCCGGCGCGGGCGGCATCGTCGGCACCTCGGCGCTCGTGAAAGCGGCGCCCGACGGCATGACGCTGGGCGTGGTGTCCAACAACCATGTGGTCTATCCCAGCGTCTACAAGTCGCTGCCCTTCGACCCCATCAACGACATCACGCCGATCTGCGTGCTGGGCAGCACGCCGTTTGTGCTGGTGGTCAATCCGGCCAAGGTGGCGGCAACCAATGTGAAGGAGCTGGTGGCCCTGCTCAAGGCCAAACCCGAGGCCTACAACTACGCTTCATCGGGCAACGGCACCATATTGCACCTGGCGGCCGAGATGTTCATGGACGAAGCCCAGGTCAAGGTCAAACACATCCCCTACAAGGGCGTGGGGCCCATGGTGACCGATTTGATAGGCGGCCAGGTCGAGATCGGCGTGCTGGCCCTGCCCGCGGTGCAGGCCCACCTCAAGAGCGGCGCCCTGCGCGCCATAGGCGTGGGCAGCGCGGCGCGTGTGGCGGCCGCGCCGGATATCCCGACGATTGCCGAGCAAGGCCTGCCCAACTACAACATCGAGGGCTGGTTTGCCGTAGTCGGCCCGGCCAAACTGCCGATGGCCGAAGCCAGGCGCATACAGGCCGCCGTGGCTGCGGCGTATGCCACACCCGAGGTCAAGGAGGCCATGGCCAAACAAGGCAACACCATCAATCCCGGCACGCCCGAGGCGGCCGCGCAGTTCTTTCGCAGCGAAATGGTGAAGTACGCCAGGCTGGTGAAAAAGGCCGGCGTTGAACTGCAGTGAGACCCGCCAGCAGCGTGTAGCCTGTCGACACCGGCTGGATAAGCGGGAAGAGATGAGCTGAAGCACATGCTTCAGCAGCGGCTCTCCGTCCGCTGTGCTCAGACGCTCCTCTCAGCTTGCCCGGAACTGGGGATACCCGCCGGGGCCGGCGCTTGGTCGTCCGCCTTAAAGGCAAGCAAAAACGCGTCGGAAGCCACCTGGTCGGCCAGGGCCCTCAAGCTCGCAGCCGAGGCAGGACCCAGAACAAGCTCCACGCGATCGTTTGTTGCTGCCCAGTGCACCATGCC
The DNA here is from genome assembly GCF_056406895.1 of Polaromonas sp. P1_A2. Taxonomy (NCBI): domain Bacteria; kingdom Pseudomonadati; phylum Pseudomonadota; class Betaproteobacteria; order Burkholderiales; family Comamonadaceae; genus Polaromonas; species Polaromonas sp. P1_A2. Next base: position 909,266 of record NZ_JBFTZI010000002.1, read on the forward strand.
TTCCGAAAGCCGTGTCTTGCCAAGCGAAGTGAGAACGCTGTGTTTGGTCCGGCGGTCATGGGCGTCCTGACGCAACTCCACAATTCCGTCGCGCACCAGAGGCCTTAGCGCATGGGTGAGGGCCGAAAGCTGAATGGCGAGCCGGGCCGCCAGGTCCTGTAGCGTCGGTCCCTGTTGATCGGCGCCCGTGAGCATGTGGATTCCTGCGATGAGCGCGAGCTGCGTGGCTTTGAGGTCCAAGGGCGCCAGCGCTTCGTCATACAGCTGCTCCAGCCTGCGAGCCGCCAGGCGCAGTGGCGTGACCACGCAGGCCCGTCCGGCCAGGATGTCCTGCTCATCTGCGGCAGGCTGATCCGGGCCGGATTCCGTATCAACAAGGTCTTTGGTAATTCCCATATTTACAAAATGGTTTAGTACTGCACTATTGATGGTTTGCGCGCAATCGGTCTTATATTTGAGCCCTCAACTTATTAGTTGAGCCCTCAATTTTATTGGAAAACTCTCAATGACAACTCCCAGTTCCCGGAAAGTCGCTCTTGTCACAGGGGCATCTTCCGGCATAGGCGCCGTTTATGCGGATCGCCTCGCCGCACGTGGATACGATCTTATTCTGGTCGCCCGGCGCGCCGAGCGCCTGCAGGCCCTCTGCGCGCAAGTCTCAAAGGCGCACGGCATCGAAGCCGAAGCTGTCGTGGCCGATCTGAGCAAAGACCAGGATTTGGCGCGGATCGAGACGATTCTGTCCACCCACAAGGATCTGCGCGTCCTGGTGAACAACGCCGGCATTGCCCGCCTGGGACCGCTTGCCCAAAGGTCCGCGGACGACGCGCTGTCGCAGATTGCCCTCAACATTACAGCGTTGACACGCCTGACTCAGGCGGTGGTACCCGCATTCATCGGCAGAAACCAGGGCGTGATCATCAACATCGCTTCTGTCCTGGCCATCCATTCGATGCCCATCAGTGCTGTCTACAGCGGTACCAAGGCCTTCGTCCTGCAGTACAGCAGGGGCCTGCAGCAAGAGCTTGCCGAAACCGGGGTGAAGGTTCAGCTCGTCCTTCCGGCGTCGACGGCCACCGAGATCTGGGATCTGTCGGGCGTCCCTCTGGCGGCCCTCAACAAGGATGCCTTGATGACGACCGAGCACATGGTCGACGCGGCGCTCGCCGGGCTGGACCAGGGCGAAACGATCACCTGGCCGTCGGTGGCTGATGCCAACCTGTGGGAAAAGTACGAGGCAGCCCGCTCCGAGCTGTTCGCGAACACCCAGGTTGGAGTGCCGGCACCTCGCTACAACATCCTCTGAGCCGAGCCCGCTGAACGTTACGGCTCTTTCTTTTCCCTCCTTTCCTTTCGTTTTCCATTTTCCATTTTCCATTTCCCCAAGGACAGCACATGCTTTTCGATGCCTTCTCCCTGCGTGCCACCCCGCTCAAGAACCGTACCGTGATGTCGCCGCTCACGCGCAGCCGCGCGAGCGACAGCAACACGCCCAACAGCTTGATGGCCACCTACTATGCCCAGCGCGCGAGCGCCGGCCTCATCATCACGGAAGGAACCTCGCCCTCGCCCAACGGCCTGGGCTATGCCCGGATCCCGGGCCTCTTCAACGACGCCCAGGTGCAAGGCTGGAAGCTGGTGACCGACGCGGTCCATGCCAAAGGCGGCAAGATTGTCGTGCAGCTGATGCACACCGGCCGCGTGTCCCACCAGGCCAACCTGCCGGCCGGCGCCGAGGTGCTTGGACCTTCACCCGAGGCCTGCCCTGGCGAGATGTGGACCGATACCCAAGGCAGCCAGCCGCACACGCCGCCGCGCGCCATGACGGAGGCCGACATCCAGGCCGTGATCGGCGAGTACACCACGGCCGCGCGCCTTGCCATCGCGGCCGGTTTCGACGGCATCGAACTGCACGCTGCCAACGGCTACCTGCTCGAGCAATTCCTGAACGCCAACGTCAATCGCCGCACCGACCGCTACGGCGGCACGGCCGAAGGGCGCAACCGGCTGGTACTCGAGGTCGCCCGCGCTGCCGTGAAGGAGATCGGCGCCGAGCGGGTCGGCATCCGACTGTCGCCTCATGGTGTGGTCAACAGCACCGGCAGCTTCGACGGCGTGGACGAGCAGTACCTGGCGCTGGTGAAACAGCTCTCCGCGCTCGGCCTTATGTACATTCACGTCCTGGACCATTCGGCCATGGGCGCCCCGCCCGTCCCGGCCAAGCTCAAGGCCGATTTGAAGGCGGCGTTCGACGGCCCCTTCATCCTCGCCGGCGGACAGGACAAAGCCAGCGCACAACAGGCACTGAGCGAAGGCCGCGCGGACCTGATCGCCATAGGCAGGCCTTTCATCGCCAACCCCGACCTGGTCGAGCGCATGCGCCAGGGCGCGCCCTTGAACGCTCCTGTCCCGGACACTTTCTATACGCCGGGAGCCAAGGGCTACACGGACTATCCGACGCTCGCAGCTTGAGCATCAAACGTCCCCGATTGGCGCTCCACCCGGATACGCAAACCTCGCTGGCCTTGGAGTTCCCTGGCTGCTCTACACAATAGGGAGAACGATTTGAGTACCGATACAAGCGTCAACTTTGGCAGGCGCGCGCTGGTGACCGGCGCATCCAGCGGCATTGGCGCGGCAATCGCGCGTGAGCTCGCGGCGCTGGGCGTTGATCTCGTGCTGACGGCGCGGCGCCGCGACGCACTCGACGCGGTCGCCGCGACCTGCAAGGGCGTGAAGGTCGAGACCATCACCGCGGATCTCGGCAAGCCGGATGCTGCGCGGGCACTGTGGGACTCCGCGATTGCCGGCGGTCCCATCGACATCCTCATCAACAACGCCGGGTTCGGCTATTTCCGCCGGTTCGACGAGGTCGACTGGGCGCGCGACGCGGAGCTCGTCCAACTCAACATGACCTCGCTCGTCCAACTCGCACGGTGCTTCGTTGACGCGCGCAAGGCGACCACCAGCCGCGCGCACATGGTGAACATCGCGTCGACCGGCGCGTACCAGTCGGTGCCGAACATGGCGCTGTACGCCGCGTCGAAGGCGTTCGTACGCAACTTCAGCGAGGGCCTTCATGACGAGCACCGCGGCACGCCGCTGTCGGTGACCTGCATCTGCCCTGGCGGCACCGAAACCGCGTTCCATACAGCGTCCGGCGGGGGCGACTACTCGTGGATCGCGAACGCGTCGATGAAGAGCCCGGAGTTCGTGGCACAGGCCGCGATCCGCGCGATGCTGCGCGGCAAGCGCACGGTAGTGCCGGGTCTCTTCAACAAGCTGTCGTGCTTCGGCGTGCGATTCCTGACGCGGCGGACCGCGTCGCGCGTTGCGACCCAAGTCCTCGGCAGGCCGCGGTTCGTGCTGCCGACGCGATGAGCGCCTTGGGAGAAACGGCAACCATCGCAAAGAACCGATGGGTGCATGCCTCAAGGATCGCCAGAAGCCTGGGCAGTTTGTCTACAGCTTTGCGATAGACACCTCGGTCGACTTGACCAGTGCCACGACCTCGCTGCCGATGGCCAGCTCCAGCTGGTCGACGGAGCGCGTGGTGATGACCGAGGTGACGATGCCCCAGGGTGTTTCGACGTCGATTTCGGACACCACGTCGCCGCGGATGATTTCCTTGACCTTGCCGCGGAACTGGTTGCGGACATTGATGGCTTGGATGGACATAAAGGTTCTCCTGGAACTGGGTTAAAAAATCGTTGAATGGGTAAAAACTCAGACCGCCCAGCGCACACCGTGCACCGGCGTGTTGGGCCATAGCGGCTCGCTGGGCGAGATCGCCTCGCCGGGCTGCTGCAGCACGCGGTCCAGGATCTTTTTCTCGATCTGGCCGAACAGCGGCTCGCTGCGTTCGCGCGGGCGGGCGATGCGCACGCGCTCGTCGAGCGCGATGCGGCCGTCCTCGATCAGGATCACGCGGTCGGCCAGCGCCACGGCCTCCTGCACGTCGTGCGTGACCAGCAAGGCGGTAAAGCCGCTGCGCCGCCACAGGCCCTCGATGAGCTGGTGCATCTCTATGCGGGTCAGCGCGTCCAGCGCGCCCAGCGGTTCGTCGAGCAGCAAGAGGCGGGGGTTGTGCACCAGGGCCCGGGCCAGCGAGACGCGCTGGCGCTGGCCGCCCGACAGGCGCGCCGGCCAGTCGGGCTGGCGGTCGGCCAGGCCCACCTGGGCCAGCACGTCGGCCGCGGCCGCATGGCCGCCGGGCGGCAGGCCCAGGGCCACGTTGTCGATCACACGGCGCCAGGGCAGGAGCCGCGAATCCTGGAACATGATGCGCGTGTCCTCACGCAGGCCCCTCACGTCCTGGCCGTCCAGGCGTATGCTGCCTTGTGTGGCGGCCTCCAGCCCGGCCACCAGGCGCAGCAGGGTGGATTTGCCGCAGCCGCTGCGGCCCACGATGGCAACAAACTCTCCGGGTGCTATCACGAGCTCGGTGTGCTGCAGCACCTGGCGTTTGCCATAACGTTTCGAGAGTCCGCGGATTTCCAGGCGCACGCCGCGCTCCTGCGTTGACGGCTGCGCTTGCGTCGGCAGCGTGTCAGGTTCGGTATCGCGCCCGAGTTCCGTCGCCAGATAGGTTTGCGAAGATTCAAAAGAGATATGGGGATGCAGCATGGTGTTTCCTCGTGCCATTCAGGCCGCCGCACTCTGGTAGCCGGGATGCCAGCGCAGCCAGTAGCGCTCCAGCCCGCGCGCGAACACATCGGCCAGCTTGCCCAGCAAGGCGTACAGCAGGATGCCGACCAGCACCACATCGGTCTGCAAGAACTCCCTGGCGTTCATGGTCAGGTAGCCTATGCCGGCCTGGGCTGAAATGGTTTCGGCCACGATCAAAATCACCCACATCAGGCCCAGCGAAAACCGCAAGCCCACCAGGATGGACGAGAGCGCGCCGGGCAGGATGACTTCTCGGTAGAGCTGCCAGCGCGTGAGGCCATAGGTACGGCCCATCTCGATCAGGCCCGGGTCCACATTGCGTATGCCGTGGAAGGTGTTGATGTAGATCGGGAAGAAAACCGAGACCGCGATCAGGAACAGCTTGGCGGTTTCGTCGATGCCGAACCACAGGATCACCAGCGGGATCAGCGCCAGCGCCGGGATGTTGCGCACCATCTGTATGGTTGAGTCGAGCAGGGTTTCGAAAAACTTCACCGAGCCGGTCAGCAGGCCGACGGCCAGGCCCAGCCCGCCGCCCACGGCCAGGCCCGCGAGCGCCCTGCCCGCGCTGACCTTCACATGGGTCCACAGCTCACCCGAGGCCGACAGCGTCCAGGTGGCCTTGATGACTTCTGAGGGCGCCGGCAGCACGCGGGTGGAAAGCCAGCCCAGCGAGGAGGCAATCTGCCACAGTGCGATCAGGCCGACTGGCACCACCCAGGGCAGCAGGCGCTGGCCCAGGTCGCGCAGCACGGCGGCGATTTGCAGGCGCGGCAATGAGAAGCCCGCGGCCAGCGGCAAAAAGCCCAGGCCGGGAGCGTCCACGGTGTCGGGCACCGGGGTCACCTGGAGTTCACGAACAGAGTCTGTCATCAGAGCGCTCCAGGTTCAGCTTTGCGAGACGCGCGGCAGGTAGTCATTGGCCACGACTTCGCCAAAGGGGCCGTTGAGCACCTGGCCGGGCAGCTTCTGGCGCAGCCCGCGCGGCAGCAGCGGGAAGACCAGCTCGGCAAAACGGTAGGACTCCTCCAGGTGCGGGTAACCCGAAAGCACAAAAGTGTCCAGGCCCAGGGCCGCGTACTCCTCTATGCGTGCGGCCACGGTTTGGGGGTCGCCCACCAGGGCCGTGCCGGCGCCGCCGCGCACCAGGCCCACACCGGCCCAGAGGTTGGGGCTGATCTCCAGTTCGGCGCGCGTGCGTTTGCCGCCGCCCGCATGCAGCGCGGCCATGCGGCGCTGGCCTTCGGAATCCATGCGCGAAAACGCTGCCTGGGCGCGGCCCACGGTGTCGTCGTCGAGCCGGCTGATCAGGCTTTCAGCGGCGCGCCAGGCTTCATCCTCGGTCTCGCGCACGATGACGTGCAACCGTATGCCGAACTTGACCTTGCGGCCCAGCCTCTCGGCGCGGGCCCGCACGTCGGCGACTTTTTTGGAGACTTCGGCGGGTGGCTCGCCCCAAGTCAGGTAGGTGTCGACCTGCTCGGCGGCCAGCGCATGGGCCGGCGCCGAGGAGCCGCCGAAGTAGACAGGCGGATGCGGTTTTTGCACCGGCGGGTACAGCAGCTTGGCGCCTTTGACACTCAGGTGCTGGCCCTGGAAATCAAAACTTTCACCGGCGTGGCTGCGAGCCAGGATCTCGCGCCAGATGCGTATGAATTCGGCCGACTGCTCGTAGCGCTGCGTGTGGTCCAGGTAGACACCGTCGCCTTCGAGCTCGGCCTGGTCGCCGCCTGTGACCAGGTTGATCAAGAGGCGCCCGCCCGAGAGCCGGTCAAAGGTGGCGGCCATGCGCGCGGCCAGGCTGGGCTGGTGCAGGCCGGGCCGCACCGCCACCAGGAACTTGAGGTTTTTGGTGACGGGCAGCAGGCTGGCGGCCACCACCCAGGGGTCTTCGCAGGAGCGGCCGGTGGGAATCAGCACGCCTTCATAACCCAGGGTGTCGGCGGCGGTGGCGACCTGCTTTAAATAGTCATGGTTGACCTCGCGCGCGCCTTCGCCCGTGCCCAGGTAGCGGCTGTCGCCGTGGGTGGGAATAAACCAGAAAACCTGCATAAAAACTCCTTGAACCTTGAATACGGGGGTGCTTGGCGCTGCGCTTATTGGCGCGCGACCTGGGTGGCTTCAGGCCGCCAGACGATGTCGGCCACCTTGACGGGCCGTGGGATCAAGCCCAGCCGCAAAAAGGCATCGGCGACGCGCTGCTGGTCTGCGATGGCGGCGGCATTAAGCGGGCCGACAGGCGACACCGGACGGCGCTGGATAAACAGGCTCACCACGCCGGCGTCCAGCCCGCTGAAATCGGACACCAGCTTGATGGCCTCGGACCGGTTGCTTTGCACCAGCGCGTCGGCACGGCTCAGTTCCTCAAACAGCGCCGCAAGAGTCTGCCCATGCTGGGTGGCAAAGGGGCGCGAGGCCAGGTAAAAGGAGTTGTTGCTCGACAGCTCACGCCCCGTGGCCAGCACACGCGGCTTGATGGCGAGCTCGATCGCGGCGTAAAACGGGTCCCAGATGGCCCAGGCGTCCACGCTTTTGCGCTCGAAGGCGGCGCGCGCGTCGGCGGGCGCCAGGTAAATCGGCTGGATGTCGTCCCATTTCAGGCCGGCCTTGTCGACCGCGCGCACCAGCAGGTAGTGGGCGCTGGAGCCTTTTTGCAGCGCGATTTTTTTGCCCTTGAGGCCGGCCAGGCTGCGTATGGGCGAGTCGCCCAGCACCAGGACGGCCGAGCTGTCGGGCTTGGGCGGCTCAACGCCGACATAGACCAGTTCCTTGCCGGCGGCCTGGGCGAACACGGGCGGCGAATCGCCGGTCAAGCCGAACTCCAGGCTTCCCACCGACAGCGCTTCCAGCAGCTGCGGCCCGGCCGGGAATTCGGCCCAGGTGATTTTGGTGCTCGGAAAACGTTTTTCGAGCACGCTTTTTTGCTTGAGGATGACCAGGTTGACGGCGGACTTCTGGTAGCCGATGCGCAGCTGTTCAGGGGCTTTTTCGGCCTTGGCGGCGGACTGGGCTTTTACGCCCTGCAGGCCCAAGCCCCACAGCGAGGCCGTGGTGGCGACGATCTTCAGGAAGCGGCGGCGCAGTTGTAGCGGTGTGAGGGTGTTCATATGCGGTGTCCTTGTGTCAGGGAGCCGGTTTGTAAGCGGCTTCGCTGACGGCGATGGCCTTGGGGATCAGCTTGAGCTCAAAAAAGGTGTCGGCGAGTTTTTGCTGGTCGGCGATCACGCTGGCGGGCACGGGCTGGACCTTGAACTCATAGCGCTTGAGGCTGAGCTCCACCACGTCCACCGGCAGGCCTTGCAGCGGCGCGATCAGCTCGGCGGCCTTTTTGAGGTTGGCCTTGAGCCAGGCGCCCCGCTCCACCGAGTCGTCAAACAGGGCCTGGATGACCTTGGGATTTTTGGCGACGAAGCCGCGCTCGGCCAGGTAGTACTGGTAGTTGTTGACCACGCCCTTGCCGTCGGCCAGCACGCGCGCGCCTATGGCTTTCTCGGCGGCGGCGGTAAACGGGTCCCAGATCACCCAGGCGTCCACGCTTTTGCTTTCAAAGGCGGCGCGCGCATCGGCAGGCGGCAGGTAGACGGGCTGGATGTCGCTGAGCTTGAGGTGGTTTTTCTCAAGCAGCTTGACCAGCAGGTAGTGCACATTGCTGCCCTTGTTGAGGGCCACCTTCTTGCCTTTGAGTTCGGCCACGGATTTGATGGCGGAGTCTTTGGGCACGACGATGGCTTCGGCTTCGGGCGCGGCCGGGTCGTAGCCTATGTAGGCGAATTTGGCGCCGGCGGCCTGCGCGAAGATGGGCGGCGCTTCGCCCACATAACCCACGTCGACCGAGCCCAGGTTCAGGCCTTCGAGCAGTTGCGGGCCGGCCGGGAACTCCACCCACTTCACGCTGGCGTTCAGCGGCAACAAACGCTTTTCGAGCGTGCCCTGGGCTTTTTGCAGCACAAACAGGCTGGCGGCTTTCTGGTAGCCGATGCGCAGCTCGACTTTGTCCTGTGCGTGCGCCACGGGCAGCGTCAGCAAGGTGATCAGGCCCGCGATCAGGGCGGCCAGCAGCAGGCCCAGGCTGAAGTCCAGCCAGGTGCGCGCCCTGGAGGGTTGCGGGGAAGTGCCGGGCGTGCCGGCGGGGGTGGTGCTCATGGTGATGTCCTTGTCAAAAATCTTTTCCGGATGCGCGGCCGCGGGAGGCAAAGCTCCGCCCGGCCGCCTGTATAGCGGTTTCAAATGGCGTCGTGGAAATTCGGGGCGGCGGCTGACCGATCAGACCGAGCGCCCCGGCGCGGCGTCAGACGCTACATCGCACCCGGGAAAAGTGCACCGGCTCGAAGCCGGCAGTGGCCGGCTGGCGGAAGCTTTCGGCCAGCAGGGTCAGCACCGCGTCGTCCAGCCGCACGGCGATGTCGGGGCCGACCTCGTAGCGCTTGTCGGCCGACTGCGGCACCTGGGAATCGGTGGCGTAAACACCGGGCAGGATATGGCGCGCGGCCAGCGCCTGCAGCACCGGGCGCAGCGCGTAGTCCAGCGCCAGCATGTGGTGCGGGCTGCCGCCCGTGGCCAGCGGCAGCACGGTTTTTTCTTTCAGCGCGGTCTGCGGCAGCAAGTCGAGCAGCACCTTGAGCAGCCCGCTGTAAGCCGCCTTGTAAACCGGCGTAGCCACGACAACGGCGCGCGCCCTGGCAATCTGCTCGATGGCCTTGACGATGGCCGGGTGGCCCCATTCGGCCAGCAGCAACGCCTGGGCCGGCAGCTCGCGGATGTTGAGCCGGTCCACCACCAGCCCGCCGCGCAGGGCCAGCCTGTGGCTGACAGAGTCGAGCAGCGCCGAGGAGCGCGACTGCTCGGAGGGGCTGCCGGCGATCAGCAGTACGGATTGTTGCGCGGACATTGTTTGATTGAATCCCTGATTTGCCTTAAGTACCGGCGCTATGTGATGAATCATTCCCAGTGCCGGCGCGGAACCGGCTCAGCCGGGCCGCAGCGGGCGCCCCCTGGGGGGAGGCGGCCGAAAGGCCGCTTCGGGGGGTTACTTTCTCGTGTAGATCTGGTCGAAGGAGCCGCCGTCGGCGAAGTGCTCCTTGTCCGCCTTGGTCCAGCCGCCAAAAGCCTGGTCTATGGTGAACAGGTTCAGCTTGGGAAATTGCTTGGCGTACTTGGCAATGGCTTTTTGCGAGACGGCCGGGCGGTAGAAGTTCTTGCCGGCAATGTCCTGGCCTTCTTCGGAATAGAGGTACTTCAGGTATTCCTCGGCCACGGCGCGCGTGCCCTTTTTGTCCACGTTCTTGTCGACCACGGCGACGGCCGGTTCGGCGAGGATGCTCAGCGAGGGCGCGACCACGTCGAACTTGGCGCCGAATTCCTTTTCCAGCAGGTAGGCCTCGTTTTCCCAGGCGATCAGCACGTCGCCCTGGGCGCGCTGGGCAAAGGTGATGGTCGAGCCGCGGGCGCCGGTGTCCAGCACCGAGACATTGCCGTAGAGCTTGGCGACAAACTCCTTGGCCTTGGCGTCGCTGCCGTATTTGCGCTTGGCGAATTCCCAGGCCGCCAGGTAATTCCAGCGGGCGCCGCCCGAGGTCTTGGGGTTGGGCGTGATCACATTGATGCCGGGCTTGATGAGGTCGTCCCAGTCCTTGATGCCCTTGGGATTGCCCTGGCGCACGGCCAGCACGATGGTGGAGGTATAGGGCGAGGAGTTGTGCGGCAGCTTCTTTTGCCAGTCGGCCGACAGCCAGCCGCCGTTTTTCACCAGTGCATCGGTGTCACCGGCCAGGGCCAGGGTGGCGACGTCGGCATCCAGGCCGTCAATGATGGAGCGCGCCTGCTTGCCCGAGCCGCCGTGCGACTGCTTGATGGTCACGTCCTGGCCGGTCTTGGCCTTCCAGTATTTGATGAAGGCGGCGTTGTACTCGACGTAAAGCTCGCGCGTCGGGTCGTAGGACACATTGAGCAGGGTGACGGGCGGCTTGGGCGGCTGCTGGGCCTGGGCCGTCAGCAGTGACCCTGCCAGCGTCAAACCCAAACCCAGGGCGGCGGCCGTGCGGGTGGAAACATTGATAAAGTTGCGGCGTGAAGTCATGGTTGCTCTCTTTTCCAGAAAATGCGTGTAAATGCAGACAAAATGGATTCTGGAAGCAGCCTTAGAAAACCGGAACGAATAAAAACTCAGTTCTTTATTCTGTATTTATCCTTGGACGCCCTTTGGGGCCCTCGGATCACCCCTTTTGATCCCCCCGATACACGAAAGAACCCTCGCCATGGCACGCCTCGTCAAATGCATCAAGCTCGGTAAAGAAGCCGAAGGCCTGGATTTCCCCCCCTACCCCGGCGCCCTGGGCAAACGCATCTGGGAAGAAGTCAGCAAGGAAGCCTGGGCGGACTGGATGAAGCAGCAGACCATGCTGGTCAATGAAAACCGCCTGAACCTGGCCGACGCCCGCGCCCGCCAGTACCTGGCGCGCCAGATGGAAAAGCATTTCTTCGGCGAGGGCGCCGACGCGGTGCAAGGCTACGTACCGCCTACCCCCTGACACGGCGGCATGCCTGAACGCATCGAGTGGCTGGATGACGGCACGGCCGGTGGCAGCCCCTTCAGCCCGCGTTTCGGCGACCGCTACCGCAGCGAACTCGGCGGGCTGGACCAGGCGAAAGAAGTCTTTCTCAAGGGCTGCGGCCTGCCCCAGGCCTGGGCCGGCCAGCCGCAATGGACGGTACTGGAGACCGGTTTCGGCCTGGGCCTGAACTTCCTCGTGACCTGGGCCGCCTGGAAGGCCGACCCGGACCGCCCCCGCCTGCTGCATTTCGTCTCGACCGAGGCCTTCCCGGCCAGCGCGGCCGACGTGCTGCGCAGCGCCCAGACCCATCCCGAACTGATCCCCCTGGCCGAACAGCTGCAGGCCCAGCTCTGGGGCCTGTTGCCGGGCTTTCACCGCCTGGTGTTTGAGGACGGCCGGGTCCTGCTGACGCTGTGCATAGGCGACGCCAAGGCGATGCTGCGCGACCAATCATTCGAAGTCGATTCGGTCTACCTGGACGGCTTCAGCCCCCAGCGCAACCCCGATATCTGGGATGTGCACACCTTCAAGGCGGTGGCACGCTGCTGCCGGCGCGGCACGCGCGTGGCCACCTGGACCATTGCGCGCAGTGTGCGCGACGCACTGGCCCAGTGCGGCTTTGTTGTCAAAAAAGTGCCGGGCATACCGCCCAAGCGCGACAACCTGCAGGGCGAGTTCAACCCGGCCTGGGAACCCAAAAAAGCGCAGCCGCCGCCGGCGCGCCGCACCCCGGGCACCTGTGTGGTGGTGGGCGCGGGCCTGGCCGGCGCGGCCGTGGCGGCCAGCCTGGCGCGCCGCGGCTGGCAGGTCACGGTGCTGGACGCGGCCGAAGAACCGGCCGCCGGTGCCTCCGGCCTGCCGGCCGGCCTGCTGGCGCCGCATGTCTCGCCCGACGACAACCCGCTCTCGCGCCTGTCGCGCCACGGCATACGCGCCACGCTGCAGCAGGCCGAGGCCTTGCTGCAAGCCGGCGACTGGGGCTGCACCGGCGTGCTGGAGCACGCGGTGGAACACCCGCGCAAACGGCCCGAGGCCTGGCAAGCGGACTGGGCCGATGCCGCCGGCGACTGGAGCCGCCCGGCCGAGGCGGCACAGCTCGCGCATTGCCGCCTGCCACCCGATGCGCCCGCGCTATGGCATGCGCACGCCGGCTGGGTACGGCCGGCCGCCCTGGTCGATGCCTGGCTGGCCGCACCGGGCGTGTTGTCGCAAGGCCGTTCGGCAGTGAGCCGGCTCAGCCATGCCTCGGGCCAGTGGCAGGTTTGGGATGCGCAGGGCCGGGAGCTGGCGCGCGCCGAACTCGTGGTGCTGGCGGCTGGGTATGCAAGCCGGGCACTGGCCGCCGGCGCCGAGACGGAAAACGCCGGCGAACTCGCGCTGCAGGCCATACGCGGCCAGGTCAGCTGGGGCCGGCATGAGCCCGGCACGGCCGGCGCCCTGCCCTCCTTCCCGGTGAACGGCCACGGCAGCCTGGCGCCCGCCGTGCCCCTGGCCGGCGTGGCCGGCGGCCTGGCCTGGGTCATGGGTTCGAGCTTTGAACGCGACAACCCCAAGGCAGAGATACGCCCCGAGGACGACCGCCACAACTTCAGCCGGCTGCAAACCCTGCTGCCCGAAACGGCGCGCGCGCTGGCCGCGCAGTTTGAAGCCGGGAATGTTCAAAGCTGGGCCGGCGTTCGCTGCGCGACACCCAGCCGCCTGCCCATGCTGGGGCCGCTGGCGGACGGCTTATGGGTTTGCTGCGGCATGGGTTCGCGCGGGCTGAGTTTTGCCGCGCTGTGCGGGGAGTTGCTGGCGGCCCGGCTGCATGCCGAACCGCTGCCGCTGGAGCAGCGCCTGGCCGATGCGCTGGCGCCGCAGCGCGTACCAGCCGTTTGAAGCTCAGCTCAGGCTGCGTAGCAGGTATTTGAGTTTTCCGGGATGCAGGGGCTTGCGCAGGCTGCCGCGCGCGCCGGCAAACCAGCCGCGCACCGCGTCCAGCGGCGTCAGCTTGCTGCCGGTCAGGATCAGAAACTCGATGGGCGGGCGCGAGGCCTCGACGCGCTTGACCATCTCCCAGCCATCGATGTCGGGCAGGTCCATGTCGAGGATCACGAGTTTGTAAAGCCGCGTATCCATGAGCTTGAGCGCTTCGCTGCCGCTGGCGGCCTCGTCCACGATCAGCCGGCCGGCCATGGCCAGGCGGGCGCGCAGGTAGAGGCGCGCATCGCGGTCGGCGTCCACCACCAGCACCTGGGCCTGCTCGGCTTCGGCTGCGGGCTCTTCCAGCGGTGAGGGCGCGGTGGGAGCTTGGGAATCAAAGTCGAGGTCCAGGTCCAGCACGGCGCCTGACTCGGACAGCAGGTCCAGGTCGAGTTCGGGCTCCACCGGTTTGCCGGTGACTTGAGGGTGCTCGGCCTCCAGCAAGGCGTCCATGCCTTCAATCACGGCGGCCCATTGCAGCGGGCGCTTGATGGCGAGGCGAGCCCGGGACGGCGCGTTGTCGCCTATCCAGACCAGTTTGAGATCGTCATGGGCGGGGTTGGCCAGCTCGATCGCGGCCTCCCAGCTGTCGCCGTCTATCAGGGCCAGTTCGGCTTCTTCGGGCGCGGTCGCGGTCCACAGCGCGTAGGCCGTGGGCCGGGTTTCGGACAAGCGAAACACCGTGTTCAGGGCGTGACGTTCCACGTCATCAAACCCGAACACTTTTACAAATATCCGCTTGACAGCCTCACCACCCGTATTCGTCATGTGGGCCCGATTATGCGGGGTTCGACAGGCTCTTTTTCATGATTCTCATGAAATTGGCGCGCTCGTTGCCAAAAGGTCACTTCATGGCCGCAGCCGGTCGGCGGGCCTTGACATAGTCGTCCGGCGGCAGATAGGCCTTGCCGTCGGCATAGCGCCATTGCACCATGGTGCCCTTGTTGCCGCGCAGGTCCAGCTTGCCCACATAGGCGCCCATGGTGGACTGGTGGTCGATGGCGCGGAACTCGGCCGGGCCGAAGGGGGTGGAGAACTTCAGGCCGCGCAGCGCCACGACCAGCTTCTCGCTGTCGGTGGAGTTGGCCTTTTTGATGGCGGCAAAAATCGCCTGCATGGTGGAATAACCCACGACCGAGCCGACCTTGGGGTATTCGTTGAAGCGGCGGTAGTAGTTGGCGGCGAAGCTGGCGTGCTCGCGCGAGTCGATCTGGTCCCAGGGATAGCCGGTCACGATCCAGCCCCTGGGCGTTTCGTCTTTCAGGACATCCAGGTACTCGGGTTCGCCCGACAGCAGCGACACCACGGGTATCCTGGGGAAAATGCCGCGCTGGTTGCCCTCGCGCACCAGCTTGGCCAGGTCGGCGCCGAAGGTCACGTTGAAGATGGCGTCGGGCTTGCTTTGCATGGTGGCCTGCAGCGTGGTGCCGGCGTCCAGCTTGCCGAGCGCGGGCCACTGCTCGCCGACGAACTCCACGTCGGGGCGCCTGGCCTTGAGCAGTTCCTTGAAGGCCGCCACGGCGCTGGTGCCGTACTCATAGTTGGGCGCGATCACGGCCCAGCGCTTTGCCGGCAGTTTGGCGGCCTCCTCGACCAGCATGGCGGCCTGCATATAAGTACCGGGGCGCAGGCGGAATGTGTAGCGGTTGCCCTTGTCCCAGATCAGCGCGTCGGTCAGCGGCTCGCTGGCGATAAACACCTTTTTGTTCTTCTGGGCATGGTCGGCCAGTGCCAGCCCGACGTTGGACAGGAAACCGCCGGCCAGCACGTCGACTTTTTCCTTGGACGTCAGCTCGATCGCGTGGCGCAGAGCTTCCTCGGGCTTGCCGGCATCGTCGCGGGCGATGACCTCGACCTTTCGGCCCAGCAGGCCGCCGGTGACGTTGATTTCTTCCACGGCGAGCTGCCAGCCCTGGCGGTAGGGCTGGGTGAATTGGGGGATGGTCGAATAGCTGTTGATTTCGCCGATCTTGACGGGCGTTTTCGAGCCGCCCTGCGCCAGCGCCAGGCCGGCCGCCGATGCCAGAAACAAACCGCCCAGCAGGGCGGATTTTGCAAATTTCACGGTTTTCTCCAAAAAGTAAGCGATTCGTTCCATCGAGCCGGCGCACGCGTGGGGTAGCCAGCCGGGAAAAGCAGGGACTGTACCAGCGCATTGTGGATGCGGGGCGCCCGGATGGGTGATTGTGGATTTGCTTTAAGCAGACGGCGGCCTGAATCGCCCTGAAATCCGCATATTTGCTTGCGAATAAGCTTATCCAGATAACGGCAGAACAAATGTGTAGTTTGTTTTTATAAGCTGCACACTTACATTTTCCGGCATGCATGAATTTGCCTTCGTATTTGCCGGCTTTGCCGTGGGTTTGGTGGTAGGCCTGACAGGCGTGGGCGGCGGCTCGCTGATGACGCCGCTGCTGATCTTCTTTTTCGGCATCAAACCGCACCTGGCCATAGGCACCGACCTGCTGTTCGCCGCCTTCACCAAGATGGGCGGCACCGTGAGCCTGGCGCGCGCCCGCGCAGTCGACTGGAAAATCGTCGGCCAGACGGCCGCCGGCAGCATCCCGGCCTCGCTCGCCACACTTTATATGTTGCAGCGCCTGGGCCCCGCCAACCCGGCGACCCAGGCCATCATGACCACCACCCTGGGCCTGGCGCTGCTGCTGACGGCCGGCGCCACCTTCTACAAGGTGCTGCGCGGAAAGGCCGCCCCCACCAGCATCGCCCCCGAAGCCATCGTCCAGGCCACGCGCGCGCGCCACTGGTCGCTGCCGCTGCTGTTCGGCGCGGTCATAGGCACCCTGGTCACCCTGACGTCCGTGGGCGCGGGCGCCATCGGCGTGATCGTGCTGATGCTGCTCTACCCCACCCTGCCGCTGCCGCGCATCGTGGCCGCCGACATCGCCCATGCCGTGCCGCTGACCCTGGTCGCGGGCCTGGGCCACGCCTCCATCGGTTCGGTGGACTGGTCGCTGCTGATCAAGCTGCTGGCCGGCTCCCTGCCCGGCATCTGGCTGGGCTCGCACCTGGTGCACAAGACGCCGGACCGCGTGATCCGCTCGCTGCTCTCGGTGCTGCTGGCCTATGCCGGCGTGAAACTGATCTCGATCTGACCGGCTTCAGGCCGCTTTCCTTATAAAAAAATCCCACGTTTGAATCCCGACAGCCATGTACCAATACACAGAATTTGACCGCGAGTTCGTCCAGGCCCGCGCCAACCAGTACCGCGACCAGCTGAGCCGCTGGCAGGCCGGCAAGCTGCCGGAAGACGAATTCCGCCCCTTGCGCCTGCAAAACGGCTGGTACGTGCAGCGCTACGCGCCCATGCTGCGCGTGGCCGTGCCTTACGGCGAGCTGTCGAGCGCGCAGGTGCGCGTGCTGGCCAAAATCGCCCGCGAATACGACCAGCCCAATGCGGCGCTGTTCAACGACGCCCAGGCCAAGCAGGACAAGCTGGGCCCCGTCAACCTCAAGAGCGGCCTGTCGGTCAGCTCCAAGCTGACGACCGGTTATGCCCACTTCACGACGCGCCAGAACGTGCAGTACAACTGGATTCCGCTGGACAAATCGGCCGACGTGATGGACCTGCTGGCCAGCGTCAACATGCACGGCATCCAGACCAGCGGCAACTGCATACGCAACATCACCAGCGATGAGCGCGCCGGCATCGCCGTCGACGAAATCGCCGACCCGCGGCCCTTCGGCGAGATCCTGCGCCAGTGGAGCACGCTGCACCCCGAGTTCGCCTTCCTGCCGCGCAAGTTCAAGATCGCCATCAGCGGCGCCCGCGAAGACCGCGCCGCCACGGCCTGGCACGACGTGGGCCTGCACCTGGTGCGCAACGCCGAAGGCGAGCTGGGCTTCAAGGTGCTGGTGGGCGGCGGCATGGGCCGCACGCCTGTCATAGGCACGGTGATACGCGAGTTCCTGCCCTGGAACCAGATCATGAACTACCTGGAAGCCGTGATACGCGTGTACAACCGCTACGGCCGCCGCGACAACATCTACAAGGCGCGCATCAAGATCCTCGTGAAGGCCGAAGGCCAGCGCTACATCGACGAGGTCGAGGCCGAGTACAAACAAATCCTCGAGCACGACGGCGCGCCGCACACCATCACCCAGGAAGAACTGGACCGCGTGACCGCCTCCTTCGTGCCGCCCACGCTCAACTGCGACCGCAAGAGCGCCGACGCGAAGATCGCCAACATCCTGCGCGCTGCCGCCGAGGACGACATCGAGTTCGGCCGCTGGCTGCAGCGCAACGTGGCGCCGCACCAGAATCCCGACCTGCGCGCCGTGACCTTGTCCTTCAAGCGCCTGGGCCAGGCCCCCGGCGACGCGACGGCCGACCAGCTCGACATCGCCGCCGACCTTGCCGACCAGTTCAGCGCCGGCGAGGTGCGCGTCACGCACGACCAGAACCTGCTGCTGCCCTGGGTGCGCTGCGACGAGCTGCCCGAACTCTGGCGCGCCGCCCGCAAGGCCGGTTTCGCCAAGCCCAACGTTCGCCTGCTGACCGACATGATCGCCTGCCCCGGTGGCGATTTCTGCTCGCTGGCCAATGCGCGCTCCATCCCCATTGCCGAGGCCATCACCGAGCGCTACCAGGACATGGACGAGCTGCACGACCTGGGCGAGATCGACCTGCATATCAGCGGCTGCATCAACTCCTGCGGCCACCACCACAGCGGCCACATCGGCATCCTGGGCGTGGACAAGGACGGCCTGGAGTGGTACCAGGTCTCGCTGGGCGGCTCCGACGGCTCCGCACTGAGCGGCGCCTCGGTGCCCGGCAAGGTGGTGGGCCCTTCGTTCACGGGTGCCGAGGTTCCTGAAGTCATTGAAGCGGTGCTGGACACCTACCGCCAGCTGCGCGAAGACGGCGAAACCTTTATCGCAACCCTGCGCCGCGTCGGCATGGAGCCCTACAAGGCCGCCGCCAAGGCCGCGCGCTTTGCCCCCAACACCGTCGCGCACTGAAAGGAATGACGATGAAACTACTGCCTTTCAACGAACACAGCGGCACCGGACAAGCCGGTGTCCTGGCCATCGCGAACGACGCCGACCCCTTCGAGGTTTCGCTGGCCGGCGTGGCGCGCATAGACCTGCACTTCCCGAAATTCACCGACGGCCGTGCCTACAGCCAGGCTTTTTTGCTGCGCCGCCGCCGTGAATTCAAGGGCGAGATCCGCGCCACCGGCGACGTGCTGGTGGACCAGCTGGCGCAGATGGAGCGCAGCGGCTTTGACACCGCGGTGCTGCGCGCCGACCAGGACATGGCCATTGCCCAGCGCGTGCTGGCCAGCTACCCCGGCTACAGCGCGGGCCGCTACCAGGGCGACGCGGTGCACATTGCCCCCCATTTCAAGGAAGCGGCTGCCGCCTGAACACCATGAGCCTCGACCTTGCAAAAATCAACGCGGAACTCGGCCACAACGCGCAGGGCCTGGTGGGCTGGGCCGTGGGACTGGGCCGGCCCGCCATCGTCACCACCAATTTCCGCCCCTTCGAGGCGGTGATACTGCACATGGTGACGCGCGCCAATCCCCGCGTTCCCGTGGTCTGGATGGACAACGGCTACAACACCGAGGCCACCTACCGCTTCGCCGACGAAGTGACCCGTCTGCTCAAGCTGGACCTGCATATTTACCTGCCGCGCCGCTCCCGTGCGCACCGCGAAGCCGTGGAAGGTCCAACCCCGGCGCTGGACGATCCACGCCATGCGGCCTTCACTGAAGAGGTCAAGCTCGAGCCCTTTGCCCGTGCCCTGCGTGAAACCGCCCCCCAGGTCTGGTTCACGGCCTTGCGCGCCACCGATACCGCGGTGCGCGCCCAGATGGACCCGGTCAGCGTCAACCCCGATGGCCTCATCAAGGTCGCGCCGCTGCTGCACTGGTCTTCCAAGGACCTTTACCAGTACTGCGAAATCAACGGCCTGCCCAACAACTTCGACTATGTGGACCCGACCAAGGGCGAAGACAACCGCGAGTGCGGCCTGCACCTTGCGCACTGACGGCCCTCTCTCCCCTGCCCCCTATGCCCCACCCCGCAGACCTATGAACGCCCGCACACCCTCCCCCCTGCTGCCAGCCGACCCGGCGCACCCCATCGCGCGGCTGTCCAACTCCCACCTCGATGCGCTGGAGGAGGAAACCATCTTCATCCTGCGCGAAGTGGCCGCGGCTTTCGAGCGCCCGGCCCTGCTGTTTTCGGGCGGCAAGGATTCGCTGGTGATGCTCAAGTGCGCCGAAAAGGCTTTCGGCGTGGGCCGCATCCCCTACCCGCTCCTGATGATAGACACCGGCCACAACTTCCACGAAGTGACCGATTTCCGGGATTTCCGCGCCAAGGAGCTGGGCGCCGAGCTGATCGTGCGCAACGTCGAAGACTCGATGAAGCGCGGCACCGTGCGCCTGGCGCACCCCGGCGAGTCGCGCAATGTGCACCAGTCGGTCACGCTGCTGGAGGCGATTGACGAATTCCGCTTTGACGCGCTGATAGGCGGCGCGCGCCGCGACGAGGAAAAAGCCCGCGCCAAGGAGCGTATTTTTTCGCACCGCGACAGCTTCGGCCAGTGGCAGCCCAAGGCGCAGCGGCCCGAACTCTGGACGCTGTTCAACACCCGGCTGCAGCCCGGCGAGCATTTCCGCGTGTTCCCGATCTCCAACTGGACCGAACTCGACGTCTGGCAGTACATCGAACGCGAAAACATCGCGCTGCCTTCGCTCTACTACGCGCACCAGCGCAAGGTGGTTGAGCGCAAGGGCCTCTTGGTGCCGGTGACCGACCTGACCCCCGCGCGCGACGGCGAGCAGGTGGTGGAAAAGACCGTGCGTTTTCGCACCGTGGGCGACATCACCTGCACCTGCCCGGTGGACAGCCCGGCCGCCACGGCCGCCGAGATCGTGATTGAAACACTGGCCGCCGACGTGAGCGAGCGCGGCGCCACGCGCATGGACGACAAGACCTCCGACGCATCGATGGAAAAGCGCAAGAAAGACGGGTATTTCTGATGAGCACGACTGATTTGACCGCCGGCGACGTGAAACTCGCGCCCCCCGGCCAGAACGACCTCAAGCCGGCGCTGAAATTCATCACCTGCGGCTCGGTCGACGACGGCAAGAGCACCTTGATAGGCCGCCTGCTGGTAGACAGCCGCGCGGTGCTGCAGGACCACCTGGCCGGCGTGCAGCGCGGCGGCGAGACCGACCTGGCCCTGCTGACCGACGGCCTGTCGGCCGAGCGCGAGCAAGGCATCACCATCGACGTGGCCTACCGCTATTTCGCCACCGAAAGCCGCAAGTTCATCATCGGCGACGCGCCCGGCCATGAGCAATACACCCGCAACATGGTGACGGCCGCCTCCAGCGCCGACGCCGCCGTGGTGCTGGTCGATGCCACCAAGCTGGACTGGAAAAACCCGTCCTTGGAGCTGCTGCAGCAGACCCGCCGCCATTCGCTGCTGGTGAACCTGCTGCGTGTGCCCTCCATCGTGTTCGCGGTGAACAAGCTCGACGCCGTGGAAGACCCGGCGCTGGCATTCAAAAACATCACCGCGGCCCTGGCGGCCTTCGCCCAGGCCGCGCGCATCCCGGTGAAAGCGACCGTGCCGGTGTCGGCCCTCAAAGGCTACAACGTGGTCGACGGCAAGCCCGGCTGGTGCGGCTATGAAGGCCTGTCGCTGCTGCAGCTGCTGGAGCACCTGCCCGTCACGGCCGCCGAAAGCACCGAGGCTTTTTCGTTTCCGGTGCAGTGGGTTGAAAAATTCTCGTCCTCGTCGGACACCTCGCAGGGCCGCCGCGTTTTCTGGGGCCGTGTCGCCACGGGCGGCGTGCAGCCCGGCCAGAGCGTGACCATCCTGCCCAGCGGCAAGACGGCGGTGGTGGCCCAGGTGCTCGACCACACCCGCCAGCCCAAGACCATACTGGCCGGCCACAGCGCGGGCATCGTGCTGGACCGCGAAGTTGACGTGTCGCGCGGCGACTGGCTGCTGGCCGTGGACAGCTTCGAGCCCTCGCGCGAGATCTCGGCCACCGTGGCCTGGATGGACGACGAGCCGCTGGTCGCGGGCCGCGTCTACTGGACGCTGCACGGCCACCGCTGGGTCAAGGCCAAAGTCAAGCGCATCGTGCACAAGCTCGACGTGAACACCCTGGCCGAGGAGGATGCCGGCGAGCTGCCACCCAACGCCATCGGCCACATCGAATTGAGCCTGCAGGAGCCGCTGGCCACCCTGCCCTATGCGCGTTCGCGCATCCTGGGCTCGCTGGTGCTGGTGGATACGGCGTCGCACAGAACCTCGGGCGCGGCGCTGGTCCTTTGAGCCGGCCCCCACGCGAAGCAGACCGCGCTTCGCGTTCTTTGATAACCCTGTTGGCGGAAACCTCTTAAAATCAAGGGTTTCCACCGACTAGCCTAGAAAAAACATGACCCACATCGTCTCCGAATCCTGCATCCGCTGCAAATACACCGACTGTGTGGATGTCTGCCCCGTGGACTGCTTCCGCGAAGGCCCCAACATGCTGGTGATCGATCCGGACGAGTGCATCGACTGCGCCGTCTGCATCCCCGAATGCCCCGTGAACGCCATCTATGCCGAGGAAGACGTGCCGGCCGACCAGATCGCCTTCATCAAGCTCAATGTGGAATTGAGCCGCGCCGAGGGCTGGAAAAGCATTACCAAGCGCAAGGACGCTCTGCCCGACGCCGAGGAATGGAAAGACAAGACGGGCAAACTGTCCGAATTGATCCGCTAAGCCGACCCGGGGCCGCCGGCCCCAGGCCCTTCCCGGGCCGCCATGCGCCTTGCCGGGCGCCCCAGGAACCATGGAACCCCAACTGAACCAAGAAGTGATCAACACCGCAGCCGAACACGACGGCCCCATCGAAACCGATGCGGTGATCGTGGGCGCCGGGCCCGTGGGACTGTTCCAGGTGTTCGAGCTGGGCCTGCTGGAGATCAAGGCGCATGTGATCGACTCGCTGGCCTACCCCGGCGGCCAGTGCATAGAGCTTTACCCCGACAAGCCGATTTACGACATTCCCGCCGTGCCCATGTGCACGGGCAGGGAACTGACCGACAGCCTGCTCAAGCAGATCGAGCCTTTCGGCGCGACCTTTCATTTCGGCCAGGAAGTCAGCAGGGTCGAACGGCAGCAGGACGGCCGCTTCTTCGTCGAGACCTCCAAGGGCACGCGCTTCCTGACCAAAACCATCTTCATCGCGGCGGGTGTGGGCGCTTTCCAGCCCAAGCTGCTGCGCGTCGATGGCCTGGAGCAGTTTGACGGCAGCCAGCTGTTCTACCGTGTGAAGAACCCGGCCGACTTTGCCGGCAAAAACCTGGTGATCGTGGGCGGCGGCGACTCCGCGCTGGACTGGGCGCTGAACTTCGCGGCCGAGGGCCCGAACAAGGCCGAGAGCGTGATCCTGGTCCATCGGCGCGACGGCTTCCAGGCCGCGCCCGCCAGCGTGGCCAAAATGCGCGAACTCTGCGAGGCCTACGAGATGCAGTTCATTGTGGGCCAGGTCACCGGCTACGAAGAAAAGCAAGGCCGGCTCACCGGCGCCAAGGTCACCGGCTCCGACGGCATCACGCGCGTGGTGCCGCTGGACCTGCTGCTGGTGTTCTTCGGCCTGTCGCCCAAGCTGGGGCCGATTGCCGACTGGGGCCTGGACATAGAACGCAAGCAGCTCAAGGTGGATACCGAGAAGTTCTCCACCAACGTCCCGGGTATCTTCGCGGTGGGCGACATCAACACCTACCCCGGCAAGAAAAAGCTGATTTTGAGCGGCTTCCACGAGTGCGCGCTGGCGGCCTTTGGCGCCGCGCCCTTCATCTTTCCCGACAAAAAGATCCACCTGCAATACACTACGACCAGCCCGAAACTGCACAAGGTGCTGGGCGTCGAGTCGCCGGTGTTTGACGACTGAGCCGGGACAGCCCCTGCGCCCTCCAAAAGCCCGCCATGCGCGGGCTTTTTGCTGCGGCCTGAATCCATCCTACAATTTGCGCAGTGCCCGCAAGGGCGCTTTCGCTGGGGGTGTTGCCGCGGTTCGTGATTGCGAACGGCGGTGGCTGAGAAAGTCCCTTTGAACCTGATTTGAGGTAATCCTCGCGCAGGGAAGCATGTTCCATAGGTCCGCTGTTCTTGCGGGCTTCAGGCAGGCCGACCTGGCATTGAAGATCGGAACTGCTGATGACCACGCCCCCTACTTCCGCCGCCGGCAACACCGCGCTCACGCCACTGCCCGCGGGCGAGCGCCTGTTCGGCTGGAGCGACCATGCCGCGCTCTGGCTCAGCCTGGGCGTGGGCCTGCTGGTCATGCAGATAGGCGCCTACCTGGTGCCGGCCCTCGGTACACAAACGGCGCTGGCGGTGATCGTCTGCGGCTCCATCCTGGGCGCGGGCCTGCTGGCCTGGACCGCCAAAATCGGCTGCGACAGCGGGCTTTCGAGCGCCGGGCTGATGCACGCCACTTACGGCAGCAGCTTCGCGCGCCTGCCGGTGCTGCTCAACATCGTGCAACTGATAGGGTGGACCACCTTCGAGCTGGTGGTGATGCGCGACGGCACCATCGCCATCGCGCGGCAGTCCGGAGGTTTTACGGGCGCCGTGTGGCCCCTGCTGGCCACGCTGCTCTGGGGCGCGGTGCTGCTGGCGCTGCTGTCGGGCTCCATGGTCAGGCTGGTGCGCAAATTCATAGGCCGCTGGGGCCTGCCGCTGGTCATCGCCTCGTTGCTGTGGCTGAGCTGGCAGTTCCTGGCCAAGGCCAACAGCCAGGGCCTGGCCGCGCTGTGGAACCGCCCCGGCGAAGGCGGCATGGGCACGCTGTCGGCGCTGGACCTGGTGATCGCGATGCCGGTTTCCTGGCTGCCGCTGGTGGCCGATTTCGCGCGCCACGGGCGCGATGGCAACAGCGCCCTGCGCGGCACCTGGCTGGGTTATGCGATTGCCAATGTCTGGTGCTACGCGTTGGGCGTGCTGGTGGCCGTCACGACGCCCAGCACCGACCTGGTCGCCGCGCTGCTGCTGGCGCAGGGCGGGCTGCTCGCGCTGGGGCTGATCCTGGTCGACGAGGTCGACAACGCTTACGGCGACCTGTATTCGGGCTCGGTGGCCGGCCACAGCCTGAAGCCGGCCTGGAGCGTGCGCCGCTGGGGTGTGGGCCTGGCCCTGCTGTGCACCGCGCTGGCGCTGGTGCTGCCCATGCACAGCCTGGAGCCGTTTTTGCTGATGCTCAGTTCGGTGTTTGTGCCTTTGTACGGCGTGATCCTGGCGCGGCTGGCCGGCACGCCCCATATCGCCGCGCTGGTGGCCGCACGCAAGGTGAATACCAGCGCCGTTGCGATCTGGCTGCTGGGCATTGTTTGCTACCACCTGTGCGCCAAGCTGGCACCCGACTGGGGCGCCGCGCTGCCGACGCTGGTGCTGACCTTTGCCCTGGCGCGGCTCACCCGAGCCGGCTCTTCCGATTCTTCCGACGCTTCCGGCGCTACCGCAGCGGCTTGAGCCGCATCGCGAGGGGTGCGTGGCCGTGGTTCAGCGGCCCGCTGCCACCGCCTGTGCGCACCCGGGCGCCGGCCTGCAGCGCCGCGCGCACATAGCTGCGCGCCAGCAGCACGGCCTCCAGCAGGGGCTGGCCCAGCGCCAGGTGGGCGGCGATCGCGGATGACAGCGTGCAGCCCGTGCCGTGGGTGTTGGGGCTGGGAATGCGCGGCCCACGCATCCAGTGCAGCTCGCCGCTTTGGGTGGCCAGCAGGTCGCTCACCACATCACCGGGCAAATGCCCGCCCTTGAGCAGCACGGCGCGCGCGCCTTTGGCCAATAATTCCTGCGCCGCGGCCTGCATGGCTTCTTCGTCGGCCAGCGGCCGGCCGACCAGCAGCGACGCTTCATCGAGGTTGGGTGTGATGACCGTCGCACGCGGGAACAGCTCGCTCACCAGCACCGCGATGGCCGGGTTGGCTATCAGCACCGCGCCGCTGGTGGCGACCATGACCGGGTCCAGCACCACGTTCTGCAGCGCGTGGCGGTCTATGGCCTCAGCCACGGTGAGCACGATGTCGGGTGCATGCAACATGCCTATCTTCACCGCGTCCGCGCCTATGTCTTCGATGACGGCGTCGATCTGCTCGCCCAGCATCTGCGGCGGCACGCCGTGGATGGCGCGCACCCCGCGCGTGTTCTGCGCCGTCAGGGCGGTGATGGCCGTCATGCCGTAGCAGCCCAGCGCGGCAAAGGTTTTAAGGTCGGCCTGGATGCCGGCCCCGCCGCCGCTGTCGGAACCCGCGATGCTCAGGACGCGGGGGTATTCGTGGTCAAAAAGAGTGTCGGTCATTGAGTCATCCATGATCCCGGGTATGGTCGCACAGCGACCTCAGTGTGGCGGCCGCCGCGCGCGGGTCGTCGGCGGCACACAGCGCGCTCACCACGGCCAGGCCGTCGGCGCCGGCGCGCAGCACCTCGCGTGCGTTGCCGGCATGGATACCGCCTATGGCCACCAGCGGCAGGCGGGTGGCGGCCCGCACAACCGCCAGCCCTTCCAGGCCCCAGGGGTCTTTGGTATCGGTTTTAGTGGGAGTCGAAAAAACCGGGCTCACACCCAGGTAGTCGACCGGCAGTGCCGCGCTTTGCTTCACGTCATCCATGGATTCGACCGACCAGCCGATGAACACGGCGGGCGGCAGCAGCTTGCGCGCCTCGTCGGCCGGCAGGTCGTTCTGGCCCAGGTGTACGCCATCGGCGCCGCAAGCCAGGGCGATGTCGATGCGGTCGTTGATGACCAACGGTATGCCTTGGGGCGCGAGCAGCGCTTTGAGGATCAGGGCCTGGGCCAGGAATTCGCGCGTGCCCAACTGCTTTTCGCGCAGCTGCACGCAGTTGGCCCCGCCCTGCACGGCCTCGGCCACCACGTCGGCCAGGGGCCGGCCGCGCATCAGCGCCTGGTCGGTGACCAGGTAAAGCCGCAGGACTTCGGGGTTCAATCGCGCCATGCTGTGGTCCCTCACCCGTTCGCCACTTCCAGCTTCAGGCGGGCGGTGAAGGTAGCCTTGTCCAGCAACTGCAACTCATCGAGCAACTGCACGGCCATGCTGCCCACACCCAGGCCGCGCGCCAGAGTTTTCTCCGCCGCCACTTCGCCGGCAAGGCCCAGAACAGCCATCGCGGCGGTAGTCGCTCGCCAGGCGTCCGGCTGCACCGCGCAAAACGCGCCAATCAGGGCGGTGGCCGAGCAGCCGACGCCGGTGATGCGGGTCATCCAGGAATGGCCGTTGGAAAGCCGGGCCCAGCGGCGGCCGGCGTCCAGGATATGGTCGGTCTCGCCGCTCACGCAGACAACGCCCTCGGTGCGCGCGGCCAGAGCCCGCGCGGCGTCCAGCGCATCCCCGGCCGCGGCTCCGCTGTCGACGCCGCGCGTTTTCACGGCGGCGCCGGCCATGCTCATGATTTCAGAGCCGTTGCCGCGAACCACGGTGGGCGCGGCGACGGCCAAAAGAGCCTCCAGCGCGGCATTGCGGTAAGGGGTGGCACCCGCGCCGACCGGGTCGAGCACGCAGGGAATCCCGCGCGCCGAAGCGGCCGCCAGAGCCAGCTTCATGCTCTCGACCCAGTACGCGTCCAGCGTGCCGATGTTCAGCACCAGTGCCTGGGCGATGCCGGCCATGTCGCGCACCTCTTCATGCGCATGCGCCATGACGGGAGAGGCGCCCGCGGCCAGCAGCACATTGGCGTTGAAATTGATCACCACAAGGTTGGTGATGCAATGCACCAGCGGCGAACGCTCGCGAACCGACGCGAGGTCGGACCAGAGATCTGCAACAGAAAGATTGGAAGCCATGCGCGCTTGCTCTGGTGACGGTGCTAAAGGGCTGTGCGATGCTGAGGACGGCTTCGGCCCGCGCCAAGATGGCGGGACCGCGCCAGGCAATTATCGCGGATGCCGCATAGCTCGGGGAGTGGCCTCCCAAGGCGCCACAAGATCTGCGGGCTCCAAGGTTTTTTCACCGATACCGGACCTTCCCGCCCGCGAAACCTGCGGGGGCGCCTAGAATGAATTTCAACAGCGCCTTGCGGTATGCTTTTCGGGTCCACTTCGGAAAATCCGTCCTGGCAAAAACACCTCACTCCCAAAGCCCAAACCCATGAGTCAAACCCCGGTCCACGAATTTCACAACCAGGATCTTCTGGAGGTCATCCCATGGGGATCCAGCAAACTGATTGAAGTGGGCTGCAGCTCCGGCGCCCTGGCAAGAGAGTTCAAGAAAATATCGCCAGGTTGCCACTATTTCGGGATCGAGATAGATCCTGACTACGCCAAGTTGGCGGACCGGTACTGCAACGAAACCCTGGTCCTGGACATCGAGAATGCCGACGATGCATTCTGGAGAAAGCACGCGGACAGGGACTGCTGGATCTTTGGCGACTGCCTTGAGCACCTGAAGAACCCCTGGAATATCCTGCGCAAAGTACGCGAGGCCATGCCGCCGGGGGGAACCATCGCAGCCTGCATTCCAAATGCGCAGCACTGGTCCCTCCAGGCCCGGCTGAGCATAGGGAATTTCCGTTACGAGGAAAGCGGCCTGCTGGACAAAACCCATTTGCGATTTTTCACCAGGCAAACCATCCTGGAAATGTTTAACGACACAGGGTTCGCGGTCACGGAATGCGTCCCCAGAATTTTCCCGGAACCCGCAAGAGAGCAGTTCCTCCCCGCGATCGAGCAGCTCGCAAGGCTGGCAGGAGCGGATCCACAAATCGCGGTGGAAGATGCAATGCCGCTCCAGTATGTTGTCAGGGCGGAGCCCAAATAGCCGGTGCGGCTGAAGTTCGCGAGCGAAAACCCATACCGGAAAACTGCAATTGCTATTAATTTAATAGCTTATTGCGCTCAATTCGCAATGGCTTGAAAAGAGTCGCGCGTCGGCGTTTACGCCAAGGCCGCCGCAAGCCGCGCCATTCGGCGCCAACAAGTCACGCAGAAAACACCTCGGGCTTAAAAATCGTAAAAATTGACGCTATAATCTAAGGCTGCATTCCTCAATAGCTCAGTTGGTAGAGCGCCGGACTGTTAATCCGTAGGTCCCTGGTTCGAGCCCAGGTTGAGGAGCCAGTTAATTTCCGAAATGGGCACCCTTGCGGTGCCCATTTCTTTTTGCGCGGCGCAAATCGCAGTTGCTTTTTTCAGCCGCAAGCAGGCTACCCGGCGCATCAGAGGCTCCATTACCTGCGAGCCTTGCCGCCGCGCCCCACTCGGCTACCATGTGCGCATGCCCTTCCCGGCCTGCTGTTTCCGCGGTTTCATGCCGATGCGCTTTTAAGCCATGGGAAAACTCCCGCGCCCCGTGCCCTGGCTTGCCGCCGGCGAAAGCTTTCCGCCGCTCGAAGAAGCCTGGGGTCATCACGACCCGGCCCCCGGCCTGCTGGCTGCCGGCGCCACGTTGGATGTGCCGACACTGGTGCAGGCCTATTCGCAAGGCATTTTTCCGTGGTTCAGCCTGGGCCAGCCACCGCTATGGTGGAGTCCCGATCCGCGCATGGTCTTGCAGACCCGGCATTTCAGGCTGCATCGTTCGCTGCGCAAAACGCTGGCCCGTTTCCAGGCGCAGAGCAGTTGCGAGCTTCGTTTCGACAGCGCCTTCGAACAGGTTATCAGCGCCTGCGCGAGCAAACCCCGCGAGGGCCAGCCGGGCACCTGGATTGTCCCGGACATGGTTCAGGCCTACACCAGCCTGCACCGGGCCGGCCACGCCCATAGCGTGGAGACCTGGGTGGACGGCGAACTGGCCGGCGGCCTTTACTGCGTCAACCTGGGCCGCATGGTGTTCGGCGAATCGATGTTCGCCCACCAGACCGACGCCTCCAAGATCGCACTGGCGGCGCTGGTGGCTTTTTGCCGCGCCCGCGAGATGGCCATGATCGACTGCCAGCAAAATACCCGGCATCTGGCCTCGCTGGGGGCGGGTGAAATCAGCCGCGTGGAATTTGTCGCCCATCTCGCCGCAAACGTGAACAAAACCGCACCCCTCTGGGAGTTCAAACCCGTATACTGGAATCAGCTTCTGACGACGGGAATGACAGACCTACCGTGACGCACCTCAAAGACCTGCCCCTGCAAACCTTGCAGTTCTATGCAACGGCGCCCTACCCCTGCAGCTACCTGCCGGGCAAGCAGGCCCGCTCGCAGGTCGCAACGCCCAGCCACCTGATCCACAACGACGCCTATTCAGACCTGGTGACCAATGGCTTCAGGCGCAGCGGCATGTTCACCTACCGCCCCTACTGCGACGGCTGCCAGGCCTGCGTGCCGCTGCGGGTGCCCGTCAAGCTCTTCAGCCCCGACCGCAGCCAGCGCCGCGCGTGGAGGCGGCACCACACGCTGCATGCCCGCATCCTCAAGCTGTGCTTCATGCCCGAGCACTACCAGCTTTACCTGCGCTACCAGAACGGCCGCCACGCCGGCGGCGGCATGGACCACGACAGCATTGACCAGTACACCCAGTTCCTGCTGCAAAGCCGCGTCAATTCGCGCCTGGTGGAGTTCCGCGAAACCCTGCCCAACGGCGAGCCGGGCGCGCTCAAGATGGTGTCCATCCTGGACGTGCTGGAAGACGGGATTTCGGCGGTCTACACTTTTTATGAGCCCGACGCCCGCGCAAGCTACGGCAACTACAGCGTGCTCTGGCAGATCGAGCAGGCGCGGCGCCTGGAGCTGCCCTATGTCTACCTGGGTTACTGGATCGCCGAGAGCCCGAAGATGAACTACAAGGCGGGGTTCACGCCGAACGAAGTGCTGCTGGACGGCCGCTGGGTGCTTTCCACAACACCTGCAGCGGCCAGCCCGGGCGCCAGCGAACATCCCGACCCGGCTTAAGCCCGCCGCTTCGCATGCGTCACCAGACGCATCTGCATTTCACAGGGTAAAATTTGCAGCAGAAAGCCTGCACATGAAAAAGCCCGACTCCGCTCCTTCCGCCACACCGACCGTCCAGGTCATCGAGAGAATGTTCACGCTGCTCGAAATCCTGGCAAACCGCGAGGAGGCCTTGTCGCTCAAGGAAATCAGCGAAAAATCGGGCCTGCACCCTTCCACGGCCCACCGCATCCTGAACGACCTGGCCACCGGACGTTTTGTCGACCGCCCCGCGGCGGGCAGCTATCGGCTGGGCATGCGCCTGCTCGAGTTGGGCAACCTCGTGAAGGCGCGCCTGGATGTGCGCGAAGCGGCGCTGATCCCGATGCGCGAGCTGCACAAGATCACCCAGCAGCCGGTGAACCTGAGCATGCGCCAGGGCGACGAAATCGTGTACGTGGAACGCGCCTACAGTGAGCGCTCCGGCATGCAGGTGGTGCGCGCCATAGGCGGCCGCGCGCCGTTGCATTTAACGTCCGTGGGCAAGCTGTTCCTGGCCTTTGATGACCCGCAGCGCCTGCGCACCTATGCGACGCGCACCGGGCTGTCGGGGCAGACCCGCAACAGCATCACCCAGTTGCCGGTGCTCGAGCGCGAACTCTCCAAGGCGCGTCAATACGGCATCGCGCGCGACAACGAGGAGCTGGAACTGGGGGTGCGCTGCATGGCCGCCGGCATTTACGACGACCAGAACAAGCTGGTGGCGGGTTTGTCGATTTCGGCGCCGGCAGACCGGCTTGATGAGCACTGGCTGCCCAAGCTGCAGGCAACGGCCAATGAAATTTCTGCGGCGCTGGGCTACAGGCCTAAATAGAAAAAGAAAAGAGATCCGCCTTTGGCGTTGGCCGCGGCGGAAAGACTCAGCCGTTGGCTTGCTTGGCGGAAGCGCTGACGTTGACCTTGGGCTCGGTCACCGGGTTGGACTCCACCCAGCGGCGCACGCGCTCGGCATCGCCCAGGCGGCTCAGCTTGCCGGCGGAATCCAGGAACACCATGATCAGCTTGCGGCCCGCGATTTTGGTCTGCATGACCAGGCACTGGCCGGCTTCAGAGATGTAGCCGGTTTTCTGCAGGCCGATGTCCCACTCGGGGTTCTTCACGAGGCGGTTGGTGTTGTTGTACTGCAGAGTGCGGCTGCCGACAGCCACCTGGTAGCCGGTGGAGGTCGACAGTTCACGCAGCATGGGGTCGCCGTGGGCGGCATTGACCAGCGTTGCCAGGTCTTGCGCGCTGGACTGGTTGCGGCTGGACAGGCCCGTGGGCTCGACATAGCTGGTGTCGGTCATGCCCAGCATCTTGGCCTTGGCGTTCATCAGGCTCACGAAGGTGGCCATGCCGCCGGGATAGGTGCGGCCCAGGGCATGCGCCGCGCGGTTTTCGCTGGACATCAGGGCCAGGTGCAGCAGTTCACCGCGGGTCAGTGTGGTGCCGACCTTCAGGCGCGAGCTGCTACCCTTTTCGGTATCCACGTCATCCTGCGTCACGGTGATCATCTCGTCCATGGGCAGCTTGGCGCCGCTGATGATGACGCCGGTCATCAGTTTGGTGAGGGACGCGATGGGCAGCACCGCATGGTCGTTCTTGCTGAACAGCACTTCGCGCGTGTCCTGGTCAATCACCAGCGCCACGCTGGACTTGAGTTCCAGCGGATCCTGCGCACTGTGCAGGCCGGCGATCTGGCCGAAAGACGGTTTGGCCGGCACCGATGCGCGGATGATGCTACGGCGCTTGGTACCTGCAACAAAACGTACGCTCTTGCGCGTGGAGACAACTTTTTTGGAAGCCAACGCCTTCGAAGAAGCGTGCTGCTTTTTGACAATGGTATTTTTGGCGGTCGCCGCATTGGCGGCGGGCACTGCAAAGGCGGCTATCAAAGCCACGAATCCAACGATTTTTAATGCGCGATTGAAAATCTGATGAGACATGGTGAATATTGCCTGCGTGGGATTGCAATGATGGGATGGCTGGAGTGTATACAAATAGAAAAAGTCACGCAATATCAAAAACTTGCGTGACTTTCCTAAAAATACACTCAATTCGTGCGATTTTTCCGCTTCGCCTCTCGGTTTGCACCCAGACTCAGCGCCAAGTCGTTGAATTTAAACGACTTTATTTTCCGAATTGTTACATCAACCCTGCGCAGCCACCCGGTCAGCTTTACTTTGGAGTTTGTTCAGGGCACTCAGATACGCCTTGGCCGAGGCCACCACGATGTCCGGATCGGCCCCCACCCCATTGACAACCCGTCCGCTGTTCTGCAAGCGCACCGTGACTTCCCCCTGGCTTTCCGTCGACCCGCTGATGGCGTTCACGGAGTAAAGCACCATCTCGGCACCGCTTTTGACGTGTGATTCGATGGCCTTGAGGGAAGCGTCCACGGGGCCGTTGCCGTCCGACTCGCCTTTGACTTCCTTGCCGGCCACCGTGAACACGACGCTGGCCTGGGGGCGCTCGCCGGTTTCACTGTGCTGCGACAGGGACACAAAGCCGTACTGCTCGTTGTCGTGGGAAGCGCTTTCATCGCTGGCCAGCGCCAGGATATCTTCGTCAAAAATTTCACTCTTGCGGTCGGCGAGTTCCTTGAATTTGGCAAAGGCGTTGTTGATGTCCGCTTCGCTTTCCATGGCGACACCGAGCTCGAGCAATCGCTGCTTGAAGGCGTTGCGCCCGCTCAGCTTGCCCAGCACGATCTTGTTGGCGCTCCAGCCCACGTCCTCGGCGCGCATGATTTCATAGGTGTCGCGCGCCTTGAGCACGCCGTCCTGGTGGATGCCCGATGCATGGGCAAACGCGTTGGCACCGACCACGGCCTTGTTCGGCTGCACCACAAAGCCGGTGGTCTGGCTCACCATGCGGCTGGCCGCGAGGATGTGCTGCGTGTCTATGCCCAGGTCCAGGCCGAAATAATCCTTGCGGGTCTTGACGGCCATCACCACTTCTTCGAGCGAACAATTGCCGGCGCGCTCGCCCAGGCCATTGATGGTGCATTCCACCTGCCGCGCACCGCCGATTTTCACGCCGGCCAGCGAGTTGGCCACGGCCATGCCCAGGTCGTTGTGGCAGTGCACAGACCAGACGGCCTTGTCGCTGTTGGGAATGCGCTCGCGCAGGTTCTTGATGAAGTTGCCGTAGAGCTCGGGAATGGCGTAGCCCACGGTGTCGGGCACGTTGATGGTGGTTGCCCCCTCCTTGATCACGGCTTCCAGCACGCGGCACAGGAAATCAGGCTCGGAGCGATAGCCGTCTTCGGGGCTGAACTCGATGTCGCCCATCAGGTTTTTGGCAAAACGCACCGAGAGTTTGGCCTGCTCGAACACCTGGTCGGGCGTCATGCGCAGCTTTTTTTCCATGTGCAGGGGGCTGGTCGCCAAGAACAAGTGCAGGCGCCCGGAAACGGCCGGCTTCAGGGCCTCGGCGGCGCGGGAAATATCCCTGTCGTTGGCACGCGCCAGCGAGCAGACCGTGGAGTCCTTGACGACCTCCGCGATCGCTTTGACGCATTCGAAGTCACCGTTGGAGCTGGCGGCAAAGCCGGCCTCGATCACGTCGACCTTCAGGCGCTCCAGCTGGCGGGCGATGCGCAGCTTCTCGTCCCGGGTCATGGAAGCGCCGGGCGACTGCTCGCCGTCGCGCAAGGTGGTATCAAAAATAATGAGTTTGTCGGTCATGGTGAGGCTCCTGAAGCTGAAGATTTTTTAGTTGGATGGGGCCAAAGCGGCGCAAGACGTATTTTCGCTCGAAGCCTTGCGCATTTGCGCGCGCTGCCATCCTGACAGAATGGCCTTCAATGATGCCGAGACGATATTCGCGTCCATGCCGACGCCAAACACCGTATGCCGTTCGTCGACGCGCAATTCCAGGTAGGCCACGGCGCGGGCATCGGCACCGGAGCCGAGGGCGTGCTCATGGTAGTCCAGCACGCGCACCGTGGTGCCCAGCGCGGCGTTCAAGCCATTGACGAAGGCCTCGATAGGCCCGGCGCCCTGCCCTGCAATCTGCCGCATCCCGCCGGCTATTTGCACCTGGGCCGTCAAAGCCACGCCATCCGCCGAGACGCTTTGCTGAACCTGCGGCGCCGCGGTGCCGGCCATGCCGTATTCGTCCTGAAACAGCTGCCACAGATCTTGCGCCGTCAATTCCTTGCCTTCGCTGTCCATCACTGACTGCACCGCCTGGCTGAATTCGATCTGCAGCCGGCGCGGCAATTCAAGGCCGTATTCGCTTTCCAGCAAATACGCGATGCCTCCCTTGCCCGACTGGCTGTTGACGCGAATCACGGCCTCGTAGCTGCGTCCCAGGTCTTTCGGGTCTATGGGCAGGTAGGGCACGGCCCAGGCAGCGCCTTCTTTTTGAACTGCGAAGGCTTTTTTGATGGCATCCTGGTGGGTGCCGGAAAACGAGGTGTAGACCAGCTCGCCGACATAGGGGTGGCGCGGGTGCACAGGCAGCTGGTTGCAATGCTCCACCGTGCGGCGGATTTCATCGATGTTGGAGAAGTCAAGATTGGGGGCCACGCCCTGGGTGTACAGGTTGAGCGCCACATTGACGATATCGAGGTTGCCGGTGCGCTCGCCGTTGCCAAACAGGCAGCCTTCGACCCGCTGCGCGCCGGCCATCAAGGCCAGTTCGGCCGCCGCCACACCGGTCCCGCGATCATTGTGCGGGTGAACCGACAACACCACCGCGTCGCGCCTGGCAATGTGGCGGTGCATCCACTCGATCATGTCGGCGAACACGTTGGGGGTCGAATGCTCCACCGTGGTCGGCAGGTTGATGATGCAGGGGCGCTCGGCCGTGGGCTGCCATACCTCGGTGACCGCATCGACCACGCGCTTGGAAAACGCCAATTCGGTGCCGGAAAAATGCTCGGGCGAATACTGGAAAGTCCACTGCGTAGCGGGCTGGGTACGCGCCAGATCCTGGATCAGCCGCGCATGGCTGGTGGCCAATTCCACGATCTGGTCCGGATCCATGCCCAGGACCACTTCGCGCATCAAGGGCGAGGTGGCGTTGTACAGGTGCACGATCACTCGCCGGGCGCCGGCCACCGCTTCCATGGTGCGGCGTATCAAAGGCTCTTTGGCGGGCGTCATCACCTGGAGGGTGACATCGTCGGGAACCATGTCGTTGTCGATCAGGTGGCGGACAAAGTCGAACTCAACCTGCGACGCGGCCGGAAAGCCGACCTCAATTTCCTTGAAGCCGATCCGCAGCAGCTGCCCGTACATCCGCAGCTTGCGTGCGATATCCATGGGCTCGATCAGCGCCTGGTTGCCGTCACGCAGGTCGGTGCTGAGCCAGACGGGCGCTTGTGTCAGGACAGCGTCGGGCCAGGTACGGTCGCGCAAGCCAATGGGGGCGAAGGCGGGATATTTGCTGGCAGGTTGCTTCAACATGGTTTTCCTCTCTCGAAATCCGAAATCAAGAACCAGCAACCCAAAAGAAAAACGGCCCGTTGCTGGTGCAAACGGGCCGTTGAATCAGGTGTACGCGTGCGCTACCGTCTCCGCCCGTTGGCAGATAGCAGTAGTGCTAGCGAAATTTGTTTCATCCGGTCAATGTACCACAATTATTTGTGAAGGCCGCGCTCGTCCGGTTCGTCGGTCGACGTCGATATCACGCTGGTCTGCAGGCCCTTGGCCTTGCGCCAGCCGTACAGCACATAGCCCGAAAGGCCATACAGCACAAACAGGCCGAACATCACGGTAGGCGGATGGATGTTGATCACGGCGATTCCCAGAGCGATCAGCACAATGGCCGCGAAAGGCACGCTGCGCTTCATTTGCACGTCCTTGAAGCTGTAGAACGGCACATTGGTGACCATGGTCAGGCCAGCGTAAAGCGTGAGGGCGAAAGTCACCCAACGCACTTCCATCCCGCTGATGCCGGCATCGGTCATCAGCCAGATAAAACCGGCCACCAGTGCCGCGGCAGCCGGCGACGGCAGGCCCTGGAAGAAGCGCTTGTCGACTACCGCCGTGTTCACGTTAAAACGGGCCAGGCGCAGCGCGGCGCAGGCACAGTACACAAACGCGCCTATCCAGCCCCAGCGCCCCAGGCTGGTCAGGGCCCAGACGTAGGCGATCAGGGCTGGCGCGGCGCCGAAAGACACCATGTCCGAGAGCGAATCCATCTGCTCGCCGAAAGCGCTCTGCGTGTTGGTCATACGGGCAACCCGCCCGTCCAGGCTGTCGAGCACCATCGCGCAGAACACGCCGATGGCGGCCTGGTCGAAGCGCCCGTTCATGGCCATGACGATGGCGTAAAAGCCGCCAAACAAGGCGGCCAGCGTGAAGAGGTTGGGCAATATGTAAATGCCCTTGCGGCGCTTGCGTATCACGACCTCCTGGTCGTTGCCCGCGGATTCTTCGCCATCATGCATAAAAAAAACTCCTGAAGCACAGCTGGTGCACACAAATAGCTATCAAAGTCATAGCATCCTAGGACACCACAGCGGAAGCCGGCCCCGCCCGCCGGGGGCACTCAATTGCCGGTCCAAGGCGCCAAGGATACCAAGATCGGCCCACATAAACTCCCGGAACACGCCCGAGTTTGTGCTTCCCAGAAAAAAAGCCGCGCAGGAACTTTGCGCGGCTTTTTGCAGGACAAGGCCCTGGCGGGCCTTTCCCATCAGTTGCGGGTCTGGTCGACCAGCTTGTTTTTGGCGATCCAGGGCATCATCGCGCGCAGCTTTTCGCCCACCACTTCGATCTGGTGTTCGGCATTGAGGCGGCGGCGGCTCAGCAGGGTTGGCGCGCCCGCCTGGTTTTCCAGCAGGAAGCTCTTGGCGTATTCGCCGGTCTGGATGTCCTTCAGGCACTTGCGCATGGCGTCCTTCGTGGCCGAAGTCACGATGTTGGGGCCCGTCACGTATTCGCCGTACTCGGCGTTGTTCGAGATCGAGTAGTTCATGTTGGCGATGCCGCCTTCATAGATCAGGTCGACGATCAGCTTGAGCTCGTGCAGGCATTCGAAGTAGGCCATTTCGGGCGCATAGCCGGCTTCCACCAGCGTTTCGAAGCCGGCCTTGATCAGCTCGACGGTGCCGCCGCACAGAACAGCCTGCTCGCCGAACAGATCGGTTTCGGTCTCTTCGCGGAAATTGGTTTCAATGATGCCGGCCTTGCCGCCGCCATTGGCCATGGCATAGCTCAGGGCCAGGTCGCGGGCCTTGCCGGACTTGTCCTGGTGCACCGCCACCAGGTGAGGCACGCCGCCGCCCTGGGTGTAGGTGTTGCGCACCGTGTGGCCGGGCGCCTTGGGGGCGACCATCCAGACGTCGAGGTCGGCGCGGGGAATCACGGCGCCGTAGTGCACATTGAAGCCGTGGGCGAACACGAGGGAAGCGCCCTGCTTGATGTTGGGGGCCACGTCGTTCTTGTAGACCGCGCCGATCTGCTCGTCGGGCAGCAGAATCATGACCACGTCGGCGGCTTTGACCGCGTCGGCGACTTCGGCGACCTTCAGGCCGGCCTTTTCAACCTTGGGCCAGGAAGCGCCGCCCTTGCGCAGGCCGACGACCACTTTCACGCCGCTGTCGTTCAGGTTTTGCGCGTGGGCGTGGCCCTGGCTGCCGTAGCCGATGATGGCGACCGTCTTGCCCTTGATCAGGCTCAAATCACAATCTTTGTCGTAAAAAACTTTCATTTTTCTCTCCAGAATAGGTATTGGCGAAAATGCCCTTCGACAGGCTCAGGGCGAACGGTAAACGCATATCGCCACTCAAAATCCGTTCGCGTTGAGCCTGTCGAAACGCGCGCACGGACGACTTAAATCAAACCCGCAAAATCCGCTCGCCGCGGCCGATGCCGCTGGAGCCGGTTCGCACCGTCTCCAGGATCGCGCTGCGGTCTATGGCTTCCAGGAAAGCATCGTTCTTGGACTGGTCGCCGGTCAGCTCGATGGTGTAGCTTTTCTCCGTGACGTCGATGATGCGTCCGCGGAATATATCAGCCATGCGCTTCATCTCCTCGCGCTCCTTGCCGACCGCGCGCACCTTGACCATCATGAGCTCGCGCTCGGTGTAGGCGCCCTCGGTCAGGTCGACCACCTTGACCACTTCGATGAGGCGGTTCAGGTGCTTGGTGATCTGCTCGATGACGTCGTCGGAGCCCGTGGTCTGTATCGTCATGCGCGACAGGCTGGGGTCCTCGGTGGGGGCGACGGTCAGGCTTTCGATGTTGTAGCCGCGCGCCGAAAACAGGCCGACCACGCGGGAAAGAGCGCCCGGCTCGTTTTCCAGCAAAACTGCAATGATGTGTTTCATAGGAAGATTCCTCTTTTCGCTGCCCTCCCCCGCGCACGGTAATGCGCAGGCTCGGCAGACAATAGATTCGTCAGGTGACGGTGAATGAATGGGTGTCTGGCGGCTTGAGGCTTAGAGGTCTTCCGACCCCAGCAGCATCTCGGTAATGCCCTTGCCGGCCTGCACCATCGGGAACACGTTTTCGGTCGGGTCCGTGCGGAAATCCATGAACACCGTGCGGTCCTTGAGCTTGCGGGCTTCGCGCAGCGCCGGCTCCACGTCCTGCGGCTTTTCGATCAGCATGCCGACGTGGCCGTAGGCCTCGGCCAGCTTGACGAAATTGGGCAGCGCGTCCATGTAGCTGCTGCTGTAGCGCCCGGCGTATTCGACTTCCTGCCACTGGCGGACCATGCCCAGGTAGCGGTTGTTCAGCGACACGATCTTGATCGGCGTGTTGTACTGCAAGCAGGTGGAGAGTTCCTGGATGCACATCTGCACCGAACCTTCGCCCGTGATGCAGAACACCTCGGAGTCAGGCTTGGCCAGCTTGATGCCCATGGCATAGGGAATGCCGACGCCCATGGTGCCCAGGCCGCCCGAGTTGATCCAGCGGCGCGGTTCGTTGAACTTGTAGTATTGCGCGGCCCACATCTGGTGCTGGCCCACGTCGGAGGTGATGTAGGTGTCGGCATCCTTGGTCAGGTTCCAGAGGGTTTCGACCACATGCTGGGGCTTGATGACGTCGCCCTTGCCCATGCTGTATTTCATGCAGTCGCGCTTGCGCCAGCCTTCGATCGTGTCCCACCAGCCGCCCAGCGCATTGGCGTCGGGCTTGAGGCCGGATTCCTTGATCATGCTGATCAGCTCGGTCAGCACGTCCTTCACGTCGCCCACGATCGGGATGTCGACCCGCACGCGCTTGGAGATGCTGGACGGGTCGATGTCGATGTGAATGATCTTGCGCTCGTTCTGCGCGAAATGCTTGGGGTTGCCGATCACGCGGTCGTCAAAGCGGGCGCCGACGGCCAGCAGCACGTCGCAGTTCTGCATCGCGTTGTTGGCTTCGATGGTGCCGTGCATGCCCAGCATGCCGAGGAATTTTTTGTCGCTGGCCGGGTAGGCGCCCAGGCCCATCAAGGTGTTGGTGCAGGGGTAACCCAGCATGTCGACCAGGGTGCGCAGTTCCTGCGAGGCATTGCTGAGCAGCACGCCACCGCCGGTGTAAATGTAAGGCCGCTTGGCCGAAAGCAGCAGCTGCAGGGCCTTGCGGATCTGCCCGCCGTGGCCTTTGCGAACCGGGTTATAGGAGCGCATTTCAACGGTTTGCGGGTAGCCCGCATAAGGCACCTTGTTGAAGGACACGTCCTTGGGGATGTCCACCACCACCGGGCCGGGGCGGCCGCTGCGAGCGATGTGAAAGGCCTTTTTCAAGGTTTCGGCCATCTGCCGCGCATCCTTGACCAGGAAGTTGTGCTTCACGATGGGCCGGGTGATGCCGACGGTGTCGCACTCCTGGAAGGCATCCAGGCCGATGGCGTGGGTGGGGACCTGTCCCGTGATGATGACCATCGGGATGCTGTCCATGTAGGCCGTCGCAATGCCGGTTACCGCATTGGTCACGCCGGGGCCCGAGGTGACTAGGGCCACGCCCACGTCGCCGGTGGCGCGGGCATAGCCGTCCGCCGCGTGCACGGCCGCCTGCTCATGGCGCACCAGGATGTGCTGGATCGAGTCCTGCTTGTAGAAGGCGTCGTAAATATGAAGGACCGCGCCGCCGGGATAGCCCCAGACGTACTTGACACCCTCAGCCTGAAGCGACTTGATGAGGATTTCCGCGCCGCGGAGTTCCTGGGAATTTGTGTGTGCAGACGCTGCTGCCGCGGAAGCGATTTCCGCCTTGGAGATTTCCATGATGAACCTTTGTGAATTTCTCTAACGAAATACCTTGGGTGCCTCTTCGCCCACTCTTGTGAAGCGGCGTCGAGACTTGAGGCCAAAACCATAAGCGGAAACATAAACCGCCGAGCCATGACCCGTTTGCCTTTTGAATTGCAGGGCATATTATGACATTTCGCGTTGCGCAATGGCCGCAGGCGCCGAAAAAGGGCCGGCCAGGGCCGGCCGTGATGCGATAATTTTCCAGCGGCATCCCATGGATGCATGCTGATCGGCACAGGCCCCGCGGCGACCGCGGGCCATCCCCGCAGCACTGGACGAACCGGAACCCCCTACCGTTGGCAACTGAACAAGAACTCTCGGATTTCCTGAAAAACGTTGAAAAACGGGCTTTCAAGCGCAGCATTTACCACGTCAGGGACGAAGAAGCTGCGCTCGACATCGTTCAGGACAGCATGATGAAGCTGGCGCAGCACTACGGCGACAAACCCGCTGCGGAGCTGCCCATGCTGTTCCAGCGCATCCTGGCCAACACCACGCTGGACTGGTTCCGCCGCCGCAAGACCCGCAACGCGCTCTTTTCCAACATGAGCGACTTCGAAGCGCCCGGGGAAGACGGAGATTTCGATCTTCTGGAAACTTTAGAGACCTTGACCAACTCAGAAGGTACGGAGAGCGCCCAGGACGCGACGGAGCGGGCTCAGATATTGCATGAGATCGAACTGCAGGTAAAGGAACTGCCCGCCCGTCAACGGGAAGCCTTTCTGATGCGTTACTGGGAGGAAATGGACGTCGCTGAAACAGCAGCCGCCATGGGCTGTTCAGAGGGTAGTGTCAAAACGCACTGTTCGCGCGCGGTTCACGCTCTCAGCAAAGCCCTGAGCGCCAAAGGTATAAAACTATGACTAATTCACTACAAAAAAGAGCCGATATCCTGCAGGACCGCTTTGGCCTGAAAACCGCCTCCTACCTGTCCGCAGGCGCGGCAGACCTGCCTTACGACATTTCCGAGCGCCTGCGTGCCGCGCGCTTTCAAGCCGTCTCCAACCGCAAAGTGGCAAAAACCCAAACCGCCCCCGGCATTGTGGTCAATGGCGGCAGCGCGGCCATGACCTGGGGGTCCGACGACGGCCTGAGCTGGTGGGCCCGGATCGGATCGGTCCTGCCCCTGGTGGCTCTGGTTGTGGGCCTGCTGGTCATCAATTCGATCCAGAACGACAACCGCGCCCAGGAACTGGCCGAAGTCGACGTGGCGCTGCTCACCGACGAACTCCCGCCCGCGGCCTTTGCCGATCCCGGTTTTGTCCAGTACCTCAAAGTGACGCGCCAAGCCCCCACGGTCCAATGACCCGCCCCGCAGGCGTCCGGCGCCTTCCCCTGCCTCTTGAACCTTCAAGCAGCTTGAAGCTGCAATGGCTGTCGTTCGGGCTCGTGGCGGCTGCCCTGCTGGCCGCTCCAGCCTTGGGTTTCGCCCAGGGCCCCAAACCGGCAGCCCCCGCCAGCGCGCCTGCCAAACCTGCGGCAAGTGCGCCCGCCAAAGCGGTCGTTTCCAAGCCCACATGGGCGGAGCTCAGCCCCATGCAGCAACAGGCGCTCGCGCCCCTGGCCTCAAGCTGGAACACCAACATCAGCGAGGCGCAAAAGCGCAAATGGCTGGAAATCTCCAAAAACTACCCTTCGCTGCCGCCTGAAGGCCAGGCCAACCTGCACAGCCGCATGAACGAATGGGTCACCTTGAGCCCCCAGCAGCGCGCCCAGGCACGGTTGAATTTCGGCAAGACCAAGGAACTCTCCAAGCAGCTCACGCCTGAAGAGAAAAAAGCCAAATGGGAAACCTACCAGGCCCTGAGCCCGGAAGAAAAACAAAAACTGGCCGCCAAGGCCAGCCCCAAGCCCACCGGGGCCGCAACCGCCGTCAAGCCGGTCGCTCCCCAGAAGCTGGCGCCCGTTCCGCCGCACCCGGTCAAGGCCAGCAGCAAGCCTGCGCCTAAAATCAATACTTCACAACCGGCGGCAGCCGCCACGCCCGCAGCACTGCCCGCCAGTGCCTCAGGCGTCACGCCCCAGCGTTGATACGCCGCCGGCAGGCAAACCTGCCGGATTTATTGGCCGCTCCGGCAGTTTCTGCCCTCGAGCATTGAAGAGCGACTCATTTGACAGCCACCGACACCCCCTCAATACCGTCCATCCCCCGGCGCATGGCATGCTGGATGTACGAAGGCATGCTGATGTTCGGCGTGGTTTTCCTGGCCGGCTACCTCTTCAGCACCCTGAGCCAGACCCGCAACGCGCTGGACAACCGCCATGCGCTACAGGCTTTTGTGTTTGTGATCTTCGGCATCTACTTTGTCTGGTTCTGGGCCAAGGGCCAGACGCTGGCCATGAAGACCTGGAACATCCGCGTGGTCGACGTCCACGGCGCGCCCATTACCCAAAAACGCGCCCTGCTGCGCTATGTGCTGAGCTGGCTGTGGTTCCTGCCGCCGCTGGCCGTCAGCTGGCTGCTGGCGCTGCCGGGCCGTGAGGGCGCCGTGCTGACGCTGGGATGGGTGGCCATCTGGGCCATTCTGGCGCGCTTTCATCCGCAAAAGCAGTTCTGGCACGACGTCTGGGCGGGGACCCGGCTGATCACCTGGGTAGCACCCGAAAAACCCCGCCGCAAGGACAAAGGCATGACAGGCGCGGGTGCATAACATCAACATGCCATAAAGCTGCGCGACAATCGCCCCATGCCCGAACAAGTTCCGTTTTCCGCCTCCGCGCCAGCCTCCATCAGCACCGCCTCCCCCGCGCCTCTCGATGAGCCGGTCAACCCCCAAAAACACCGCAGGGGCCTGACCCGCGTCTGGCATGCCACGGGCTACTCGATC
This sequence comes from Polaromonas sp. P1_A2, assembly GCF_056406895.1. Lineage (NCBI taxonomy): Bacteria > Pseudomonadati > Pseudomonadota > Betaproteobacteria > Burkholderiales > Comamonadaceae > Polaromonas > Polaromonas sp. P1_A2. The sequence continues at coordinate 952,369 of NZ_JBFTZI010000002.1, forward strand.
GCCGGCCTGCGCGCCGGCTGGCATGAAACCGCCTTCCGCCAGGAAGCCATCGCCTCCATCGTGCTGATACCCGCCGCCTTCTGGCTGGGCCGCAGCTGGGTGGAGACCGTGCTGCTGGCCGGCACGGTCATCCTCATCATGATCGTGGAACTGCTCAACACCGGCATCGAAACCGCCATAGACCGCATAGGCCCTGAGTGGCACGACCTTTCCAAGCGCGCCAAGGACATGGGCAGCGCCGCCGTCCTGCTCAGCCTGCTGCTGTGCGCGGGCACCTGGGCCATGGCGCTGTGGCAACGATTTGCAGCATGAACAAAGACAACACCGAAGTGACAGACACCTCCAAACCTGCTTTTTCCCTTTGCGTCTACTGCGGCTCACGCACAGGCGCCCAGCCTGAATATGCCGCGATCGCCGCCCTGGTCGGCACCTGGATAGGAACCCACGGAGGCCAGCTGGTCTATGGCGGCGGACGCAACGGCCTCATGGGCATACTGGCCGACGCGGCGCTCGCCGCGGGCGCGCGGGTCGTGGGCGTGATTCCCAAGGCGCTGGTCGAAAAAGAATGGGCCCACACCGGCTGCACCGAGCTGCACATCGTGGAAAACATGCACGAGCGCAAACGCATCATGGCCGAGCATGCCGACGCCTTCCTGGCCCTGCCTGGCGGCATAGGCACGCTGGAAGAATTCTTTGAAGTCTGGACCTGGCGCCAGCTGGGCTACCACGACAAGCCGGTCGGGCTGCTCAACATGGGCGGTTACTACGACAGCCTGCTGGCCTTCCTGGCCTCATCGGTGAAGGCCGGCTTCATGAACGACTGGCTGATGGACCTGATACGCACCGGCAGCGAGGCGGAACCCCTGCTCGAAACCCTTGTGCAGACGGCCGGCATGACACCCGCTGCCACCCGCCTCGACCAGATTTAAGCGGCTTGGCGGCTCTCAGACCGCCGCTTCGTCTTCCTCGCCCGTACGGATGCGCACAACGCGCTCCACGCTGGTGATGAAAATCTTGCCGTCGCCGATCTTGCCGGTGCGCGCGGCGCGCACGATGGCGTCCACGCAGCGCTCCACATCCTCGGTTTTCACGACGACTTCGACCTTGACCTTGGGCAGGAAGTCGACCACGTACTCGGCGCCGCGGTAGAGCTCGGTGTGGCCCTTCTGGCGGCCGAAACCCTTGACTTCAGTGACGGTCAGGCCCGTCACGCCGCATTCGGCCAAAGCCTCGCGGACTTCTTCGAGTTTGAAAGGCTTGAGGACGGCGGTAATTTGTTTCACTGAATATCTCCGGTAGTTCTAAAAATCATCGAAAGCACTTGAAGGTCGCGAGAGGCTCTTCACCAGCATGAGCCGCGGGACTGGCTTTGCCAGACCGCAGGCGGGCGGCCCCCTCGGGGGGCAGCGACCCACACGCAGTGGGGGAGCGTGGGGGCCATCACTGTCTAAATTTGCTCGTAATAGGATAGCGCCAATCCTTGCCAAAGCTCCTGTGGGTGACCCTGATGCCCACCGGCGCCTGCCGGCGTTTGTATTCGTTGATTCGGATCAATTGAGCCACGCGCACGACCAACGCGCGGTCAAACCCGGCAGCGGCGATGGCGTCCACGCCCTGGTCGTTCTCCATATACCGCTCCAGGATGGCATCCAGCACCTCGTAAGGCGGCAGGCTGTCCTGATCGGTCTGGTCGGGGCGCAGCTCGGCGCTGGGCGGGCGCGTGATGATGCGCTCGGGAATCGGGTTGCTGCCGGTGCCGTAGGGGTCATTGGCATTGCGCCAGCGCGCCAGCCGGAACACCGAGGTCTTGAGCACGTCCTTGATCACCGCGAAGCCGCCCGCCATGTCGCCGTACAGCGTGCAATAGCCGGTGGCCATTTCGCTCTTGTTGCCGGTGGTCAGCACGATGGAGCCGAACTTGTTGGACAGCGCCATCAAAAACACCCCGCGTATGCGCGCCTGGATGTTTTCCTCGGTCGTGTCTTCCTTCAGGCCCTTGAACTCGCCGGCCAGCGAGGCCTTGAAGGCCTCGAATTCAGGCACGATGGAAATCTCGTCGTAGCGCACCTTCACGCGCTCGGCCATCTCGCGCGCGTCTATCCACGAGATATCGGCGGTATAGGGCGAAGGCATCATCACCGCGCGCACCTTGTCCGCGCCCAGCGCATCCACCGCGATCGCCAGCACCAGGGCCGAATCGATGCCGCCCGACAGGCCCAGGATGGCACCCGGAAAACCGTTTTTGCCCAGGTAGTCGCGCACGCCCAGCACCAGCGCGTCCCACAAATCGGCCTCGGGGCTGCGCTCGGGCGCCGTGTCCGCCGCCAATGTGACGGCATTCCCCGCGCGCTCGGCGCGGACGGCAAACAGCTTTTCCTTGAAACTCTCGGCCCGCCCGGCCAGCGTGCCGTCGGCCTGCAGCGCAAAAGAGCGCCCTTCAAACACGATTTCGTCCTGCCCGCCCACCAGGTGGGCATAAACCAGGGGCAAGCCAGTAGCCAGGCAGCGGTTTTGCATCATCTGCTCGCGCTCGCCGCCCTTGCCCACATGGAAGGGCGAAGCATTGATGACCACCAGCAGCTCGGCGCCGGCTTCCCTGGCCAGCCGCGCCGGCTCTTCAAACCAGGCGTCTTCGCAGATCAGCAGGCCTATGCTGATGGCCTCATCGCCCTCCCCGGCCTGAAACACGCAGCTGCCCTGGCCGGGTGTGAAGTAGCGGCGCTCGTCGAACACCTGGTAATTGGGCAGCTCGCGCTTGGCGTAACTTTCGATGACGCGGCCCTCGCGCAGCACCCGGGCCGCGTTGTGGCGCTGCTGCACCTCCACACTTTTGGTGCGCAAGCCCTTGCCGTTGTCGCCGTGGGTGGGCGTGCCCACCACCACCGTCAGGCCTTTTAACCCGGCCAGCTCGCGGGCCACTTGATTCACGGCATCATCACAGGCCTGGATGAAAGAGGGGCGTAAAAACAGGTCTTCAGCCGCGTAGCCGCAAATCGCCAGTTCCGGTGTCAGAACCAGCCGCACACCGTCCTGGTAGGCGGCGCGGGCGGCCTCGATGATCTTTTGCGCATTGCCCGGCATGTCTCCCACGCAGTAGTTCAATTGGGCAACGCAGATTTTGAGTGGCATGTAGAAGTAAAACCCCAAAAACACGTGAAAAAAGACTCAAACGATTATGTCATCCGCGTGATGGATTCGCCGCTGAAGGTGAATGCCTCCGAGTGGAATGCCCTGCTGGCGGCGCAAAGCCCCGGCGAAGCCGCCAACCCCTTCATGCGCCATGAATACCTGGCCGCGCTGCACGAAAGCGGCAGCGCCACCCCCGAGACCGGCTGGACGCCGCGCTTTGTCACTCTCTGGCAGGGCAATACCCTGGCCGGCGCCTGCCCGCTTTACCTCAAGGCCCACTCCTACGGCGAATACGTCTTCGACTGGGCCTGGGCCAATGCCTACCAGCAGCACGGCCTCGACTACTACCCCAAGGCCTTGGCCGCCGTGCCCTTCACGCCCGTGCCGGGCGCCCGGCTACTGGCGCGCACCGCCGCCGAGCGCGCATTGCTGGTCAAGGCGCTGCTTGCCTGGTGCGGCGATGAAAACCTGTCGTCGCTGCACCTGCTGTTTACGGCCGATGAAGATGTCGCCGCTTGCGAAGAGGCCGGGCTCATGCTGCGCCACACAGTCCAGTTCCACTGGACTGCACCGCCCGCCGGCTACCGTGACTTCGACGACTTCCTGATGTCGCTGAACCAGGAAAAGCGAAAAAAAATCCGCCAGGAGCGCCGCAAGGTGCACGACGCCGGCATCACTTTCCGCTGGTCGCTGGGCAAGGACATCAGCCAGGCCGACTGGGACTTCTTTTACCGCTGCTACGAGCGCACCTACCATGAGCACGGCAACGCGCCCTACCTGAGCCGCGACTTCTTCCGGCGCATGCAGGACACCATGCCGGAAAACTGGCTGCTGTTTGTGGCCGAAGGCACGCCAGGCGGCGAACGCCGGCCCATCGCGGCCAGCCTCATCGCTGTCAGCGCCCCGCCTTCATCGCCGGGCGCGGCCGCTCCCCCGCTGGCCGCCTACGGCCGCTACTGGGGCGCCCTGGCCCGCGTCGACTGCCTGCACTTCGAGGCCTGTTACTACCAGCCGCTGCAGTGGTGCATAGAGCACGGCTACCAGCGCTTTGAAGGCGGCGCCCAGGGTGAGCACAAAATGGCGCGCGCCCTGCTGCCGGTGAAGACCACCAGCGCCCACTGGCTGGCCCATCCCTCCTTCGCCGACGCGGTCGAACGCTTCCTGGAGCGTGAAGGCGCTGGCATCCAGAGTTATATGAACGACCTGGAGCGGCGCAACCCGTTCAAGGCATCCTCTAAATAGAGGACTTACAACAGAGCGATTAGGTCAATTTATGCGGAATCGACATACCAGGCGTTACAAATGAAGGTATGCTTGGCGCCGGTTTCTTAATGTTTCACACTTCTGAAAGTATTTCGATGAAAAAGGTTTTCCTGGCCGGCGCAATCGCCGCAGCGTTTGTGTCGATGCCGGCTTCGGCCCAGTGGTATATCGGTGGCGGTGTCGGTTCGTCCAAAGTCACCGGCGCAGACGGCACGGCGTCCACGACGCCTCCGCTTACGGTCACTGGCGCTGACTCCAACAAAGCTTCCGTCAAGATTTATGGCGGCTACCAGATCACCCCCAACTGGGGCGTGGAAGCCCAATACGCCGACCTCGGCAACCGCGATTTCGCGATCCGCAACGGTGCCGGCGTCCAACTCGCCACGGGTAGCCTGAAAACAACGCAATTCAGCATTGCCGGCACCGGCACGCTGCCGCTGGCCAACAACTTCTCGCTGTTTGGCAAGCTGGGCATCTCCAGCAACCATGGAAAAATCAGCGCCGTCGGCATCTCCGACCGCGGCAGCAAGACTTCCCCCCTGATCGGTGTGGGCGCCCTCTATAACGTCACCCCGAAACTCGCCGTTCGCCTCGAGTACGAAGACTTCGGCAAGTTCTCCAATGACGGCGGCGCAAGCGGCGGTGCGATTCGCGCCAATAACTTCGGCCTCAGCCTGCAATACGCATTCTGATAAGCTCCGTATCCTGAAAAAGCCGGGCTTGTCCCGGCTTTTTTCATCCAGCCGCCCCCTCATCCTTCACGTCACGCGAGGAACCCAAATGGCCGCCGCCTCCGCCTACAAGGTCAACCTGGTTGAATGCCCCACCCTCAGCGCCGAGCAGCGCGCAGCCGCGGAATTGCGCTTTCGCATGGCGCTTGAATTCGCCGTGGGCGGGCCCGAATATGTGCTGCCCTCTCTTCAGGCCTATATGCTGGCGCAGACCCTGAACGAAGGCCTGCCGCTGGAAGGCGCTTCGCAAGCCGAAGAGCAGGTCATCGCGCTGTGGGAGAACGCCGAGACCGATGCCATCCTGGCCGCCATGCGGCCGCTGGGCGACAACCTGGACAACGCGCGCTTCGAAATTATCCCGCTCTGAATCGCCGGGCGAGCCAACAGCCACCATCACCATGAGCAACGCCGCCATCCCGCTACCGCCCCCTTCGGCAACCGGCGCACAGGCCGCCAACGACAGCGCCGTTGAAACACCGTTGCCGCTGGGCCGCCCGCATGCCCGCCGCCTGCGTGAAATCTACCGCTCCGCCGGCTGGCCCTGCCAGGATCTGTTGGAAATCGAGCTCCTGGCCACCGGCATGCTGCAGCGCGTGGCCGGCCCGGCGGGCCATGAAACCTTGCGCGTCACCGACGCAGGAATCGCCTACCTGGCGGCCACGCTGCTGCGCAACCGCTCGGCCCTGTCCAAGCATGAAGCGCTGGTCGAGCAGGTTGCCGGCGAGATGGTGCGCGCCGGCCGCATCGCCTGGCGCGGCCTGGGGCTGCGCGCCCAGTTGCCGCCGGAAGCTGAAGGCGGCAAGGCCCGCTGGTGCATGGTCCGGCCCGACGTGTTCTCCATCCGCAACACCACGGTGCAGGAATACGTGGACCCCATCGTCCACGAGATCAAGGTGCACCGCTCCGACCTGCTGGGCGACCTGCGCCGCCCCGAAAAGCGCGCCGCCTACCTGGACCTGGGCGGTGAATGCTGGTACGTGCTGGGCTGCGATGCCAAGGGCCGGCCCATAGGCGCGGCCGACGAGGTTCCGGCCGAATGCGGCGTAATGCTGATGGAAGACCGGCGCCTGGTCGTGGCCCGCGCAGCGCCGCGGCGTTCGCGCCAGGCCTTGCCGCTGGGCGTCTGGATGGCACTGGCCAAGGCAACACCGGTAGCCGGGCTCAATGACGATGAGCAAGGCATGCTGGGCGACTGCGAAGCTTGAACGCGATCGCAGCCGCGCGCTGAGCCCGGCGCGACAGCCGCGGCTACGGCAAACCCTAGTGCCGCGGCCCGGCCCGCTCGGTTAAGGTCTCCCCACGGAGACAACACAACCATGAAATCCCTGACCGGCCTGGACGCGACCTTTCTTTACCTCGAAACCCCTGAAATGCCCATGCACGTGGGCTCGCTCAACCTCTGCGAACTGCCGGCCGGCTTCAAGGGCAGCTTTCACAAGGCCGTCAAAAACCACATCGCCAAACGCATGCACCTGGCGCCGGTGTTCAGCCGCAAGCTGGTGTTCATGCCGCTGGACCTGGGCCACCCGCTGTGGGTGGAGGCCGATTCGGTGGACATCGACTTCCACATCCGCCGCGCCGACCCCGCCAAAAAAGGCGCGGCGCCCATGACGCTGGCCGAGGTGCACAAGCTCTGCGCCCAGTTGCACGGCGAGGTCATAGACCGCGACTACCCGCTCTGGGAGTTCTACATCTTCGACCGCATCCAGCTGCCCGAATCCCAGGGCGGCGGCACCGTGGCGGGCTTTTTCTCCAAGATCCACCATGCCGCGCTGGACGGCAAGGGCGGCGTGATGCTGGCCAATGCCATGCTGGACCTCAGCCCCGAGCCGCGCGAGGTGGCGCCGCCCGACCCCGACAGGCGCCGCAAGCTGGAGGCCGACCTCAAGCTGGGCAAGATGATTGGGTCGGTGTTCTCGAGTTCGCTGGGCCAGCTGGCCAAGGTCGCCAAGTCGCTGCCCGCCGCGGCCAGCACCTTCGGCAGCACGCTGGCCAAACAATCCATGGGCAGCTCGGCCACCGGCGTCAAGCCCAAGATGCCCATGAAGCTGGCGCCGCCCACACCCTTCAACGCAGGCATAGGCACAGGCCGCGTGTTTGTCACCGCCACCATCCCGCTGGCGGAGACCAAGGCCATGGGCAAGGCGGTGGGAGGCTCTTTCAACGACATGGTGCTGTGGATCTGCTCGACCGCGCTGCGCAGCTACCTCACGCAGCACCACAGCCTGCCGAAAAAATCGCTGGTGGCCGCCATGCCGGTGTCGCTGCGCGAAGCCGGCGCCACCGATGCCAGCAACCTGGGCAACCAGGTCAGCATGAGCCTGGTCGAACTGGGCACGCACCTGGCGCACCCGCTCAAGCGCATGAACGCCATCATGGCCTCCACCGCCAAGGTCAAGACCTCCATGCAAAGCCTCAAGGGCCTGCTGCCGACCGATTACCCCTCGCTGCTGGCGCCCTGGCTGGTGGGCGGCGCCGCCAAGATGGCGCTCAATGCCTACGGCAAAAGCGGCATGGCCAGCCGCCTGCCCATGGTGGCCAACCTGGCGATTTCCAACGTGCCGGGCCCGCCCGTGCCGCTGTACCTGGCCGGCGCGAAATTCCTGACCTTCCATCCGCTGTCCATCATCCTGCACGGCCTGGCGCTCAACATCACCATACAGACCTACGCCGGCCACGTGGACTTCGGCATCATTGCCGACAAGAAAGCGCTGCCACATGCCAGGGACCTGGCCAAGGCCATCGAGGACGCCTTCGTGGAGGCGCAGGCGCTGATGGCGGCCCCGGCGCCGGCCGCACCCGCGCCCCGCAGGACAGCCAGGCCCACCGCGAAAAAGGCCACTGTGAAGGCCGCCCCGGTAAAAACCCGAAAGACCGCTGTCACGAAGGCGACGAAAACCGCGGCGAAGCGGGCAAGTTAGAGTCGCCTCCCTCTGTAAAAATCGGTAAGCGCCCCATACTGGTTTCTGTAGGAAACCAACACAAAAGTATCCAATGCTCCAAGCCATGGCAAGCCCCTCATCCAAGCGAAACCCGTCTTCCTCCCCCCAGAATTCCTCAAAACCGGCTCCGCACGATATTCCGCCCAGCGCCTGGCTGCTCGCACTCGAATTGCGCGCATTCTGGGAATTCGGCGCCCTGCTGCCCGCCTGGCCCCTGCTGGCCCGCGCGCCGCGCGGCGACGGCCATGCCGTGATGGTGTTTCCGGGCCTGTCGGCCAACGACGCCACCACCGTACCGCTGCGCCAGTACCTGCAGTCGCTCAATTACAAGCCCTGGGGCTGGGAACAGGGCTTTAACTTCGGCCCGCGCGCCGGCGTGCTCGAAGAAGCCCGCGACAGCCTCATCCGCACCTTCGAGGCCACGGGCCGCAAGGTCAGCCTGATCGGCTGGAGCCTGGGCGGCGTCTATGCGCGCGAGCTGGCCAAGGAAATGCCGGACAAGGTCCGCTGCGTGATCACGCTGGGTACGCCTTTTGCGGGCTCGCACAAGGCCACCAACGCCTGGCGTGTTTATGAGCTCACCAGCGGCCGCAATGTGGAGCGCGAATCCGAAAACTACGACCTGCCGGCCGCCCCGCCCGTGCCGACCACCAGCATTTATTCACGCAGCGACGGCGTGGTGGCCTGGCAGGCCAGCATCCAGGCGCCCAGCGCAAGCAACCCGCTGACAGAGAACATCGAGGTGCTGGCCAGCCATATCGGCATGGGCGTGAACCCCAGCGCCTGGTGGGCGGTGGCTGATCGTTTGGCCCAGCCCGAAGGCCAGTGGAAACCCTTCGCGCGCGAGGACAAGGGCCGGCTGCACGGCCTGGTCTACCCGGTGCCGGCGCAAGCAACTTAACACCGCGCCGGGCATCAAAAAAGCGCCTGCAGGTTTTCCTGCAGGCGCTTTTTTGTGGGAACCCGAAATCAGGCGGCCTTGGCGTAATTGGCAATGCCGTCGGTGATTTCCTTCTTGGCCGCATCCGGGCCTTCCCAGCCCAGCACCTTGACCCACTTGCCTTCTTCCAGGTCTTTGTAGTGCTCAAAGAAATGGGAGATGGTCTTCAGGCGCAACGGGTTCATGTCCTCGGGTTTTTGCCACTGGGTGTAGAGCGAGCATTTTTTGTCCACGGGCACGGCCAGCACCTTGCCGTCTTCGCCGGCTTCGTCCTGCATCTTCAGGATGCCGATGGCGCGGCAGGTCACCACAACGCCGGGAATCAGGGGCACCGGCGTGATCACCAGCACGTCGACCGGGTCGCCGTCGCCGCTGATGGTCTTGGGCACATAGCCGTAGTTGGTCGGGTAGTGCATGGACGTGCTCATGAAGCGGTCCACAAAAATCGCGCCGGACTCCTTGTCCACCTCGTACTTGACCGGGTCGGCGTTCATCGGGATTTCGATGATCACGTTAAAGGATTCGGGAACGTTTTTACCGGGGGAAACTTTATCGAGGGACATGGTCGCTTGAAGTGTGTGTTGAAGGGAAAGAGATGAAATGAAAGGCTTAGCGCCGCATGGATGGCCGCGCAAAGGGCGCGGGGGTTAATACTCTGTGGCTACCGGCAGCTCGGTATTTACCCTCATTTTACTGATTCAGGGCTTACGCATCGCGAACTTGTCATGTTTTCACGTTAAATTTCGCGAGTTGGCCAATCGACTTGTCTCCATACGTGACACAAGCAACGAGGAAGCAACGCAGCGGGGGCACCGCTCGCGTGGCACCCCCTCCAAGCGAAAAACAACGTAGGAGAATTTCAATGTCAGCTATGACAGGCAACTCGGCGCTCATTCTTGCGCTGGTCTGCGGACTGATCGCCGTCGGGTACGGTATCTGGGCACGCAGCTGGATTCTTTCCCAGGACGCAGGCAATGCGCGCATGCAGGAAATCGCAGCCGCCATCCAGACAGGCGCCGCCGCCTACCTCGCGCGGCAATACAAAACCATCGCCATCGTCGGTGTCGTCCTCGCGGTGCTCATCGGCTTCTTCCTGGACGGCAAGACTGCCGTCGGCTTTGTGGTCGGCGCAGTGCTCTCGGGCGCCTGCGGCTTTATCGGCATGAACGTCTCGGTGCGCGCCAACGTGCGCACCGCGCAGGCCGCCACCAGGGGCATAGGCCCCGCCCTGGACGTCGCCTTCCGCGGCGGCGCCATCACCGGCATGCTGGTCGTGGGCCTGGGCCTGCTGGGCGTGAGCGGTTTTTACTGGTTCCTGGTGGGCAACGGCAACTACACGCCGGACCTCAAGCTGGCCAACCTGCTCAACCCGCTGATCGGCTTTGCCTTCGGCTCCTCGCTGATTTCCATCTTCGCCCGGCTGGGCGGCGGCATCTTCACCAAGGGCGCCGACGTCGGCGCCGACCTGGTGGGCAAGGTCGAAGCCGGCATCCCCGAGGACGACCCGCGCAACCCCGCCGTGATTGCCGACAACGTCGGCGACAACGTGGGCGACTGCGCCGGCATGGCCGCCGACCTGTTTGAAACCTATGCGGTGACGCTGATCGCCACCATGGTGCTGGGTGCCCTGCTGCTGTCCAGCGCCGGCGCCACCGCCGCGGTCTATCCGCTGGCGCTGGGCGGCGTGTCCATCATCGCCTCCATCATCGGCTGCTTCTTCGTCAAGGCCTCGCCCGGCATGAAGAACGTGATGCCGGCCCTCTACAAGGGCCTGGCGATTGCCGGCGTGCTGTCGCTCATCGCCTTCTACTTCGTCACGATGTGGCTGATGCCCGACAACGCCGTCACCGCCACCGGCACGCAGATGCGCCTGTTCGGCGCCTGCGCGGTCGGCCTGGTCCTGACCGGCGCGCTCTGCTGGGTCACCGAGTACTACACCGGCACGCAGTACAAGCCCGTGCGCCACATCGCGCAGGCCTCCACCACCGGCCACGGCACCAACATCATCGCCGGCCTGGGCGTGTCCATGCGCTCCACCGCCTGGCCCGTGGTGTTTGTCTGCATCGCCATCCTGGTCGCCTTCAAGCTGGCCGGCCTCTACGGCATCGCGATCGCGGCGACCTCCATGCTGAGCATGGCCGGCATCGTGGTCGCGCTGGACGCCTACGGCCCCATCACCGACAACGCCGGCGGCATCGCCGAGATGGCCGAGCTGCCCAGCAGCGTGCGCGACATCACCGACCCGCTGGACGCCGTGGGCAACACCACCAAGGCGGTGACCAAGGGCTATGCCATAGGCTCGGCCGGCCTGGCCGCGCTGGTGCTGTTCGCCGACTACACGCACAAGCTCGAGGCCTACGGCAACGCCATCAGCTTCGACCTGAGCAACCCCTACGTCATCATCGGCCTCTTCATTGGCGGCCTGATTCCCTACCTGTTCGGCGCCATGGCCATGGAGGCCGTGGGCCGCGCCGCCGGTGCCGTGGTGGTCGAAGTGCGCCGCCAGTTCCGCGACATCAAGGGCATCATGGACGGCACGGGCAAGCCCGAGTACGACACCGCGGTCGACATGCTGACCACGGCCGCCATCAAGGAAATGATGATTCCCTCGCTGCTGCCCGTGGTGGTTCCCATCGTGGTCGGCCTGGCGCTCGGGCCCCAGGCACTGGGCGGCCTGCTGATGGGCACCATCGTGACCGGCCTGTTTGTCGCGATCTCCATGTGCACCGGCGGCGGCGCCTGGGACAACGCCAAAAAGTACATTGAAGACGGCAACCACGGCGGCAAGGGCTCGGAGGCGCACAAGGCTGCCGTGACCGGCGACACCGTGGGCGACCCCTACAAGGACACCGCCGGCCCGGCCGTGAACCCGCTGATCAAGATCATCAACATCGTGGCGCTGCTGATCGTGCCGCTGGTGATGAAATTCCACGGCGGTCCCGCGCAAGCCGCGCCCAGCGCGCCCATGGCGGAACCCCCGGCCGTGAGCGCACCGGCGGCGGCCACGTCGACGCCACCGGCAGCCACGGCCTCCGCTCCCGCGGCGCCAGCCTCCAAGTAAGACGCCACGCGTCCCATCCCAAAGCCCGCTACGGCGGGCTTTTTCACGGGTCTTTGCCGAGGCGTGTTTCATCGCTTTCGCGCAAAATCAGGCGCATGCAGCTTAATTTCATCGCCAACGCCTCCCTTCCGTCCGTCTCCGGCAAGACCATTCCCGTCATAGACCCGTCCGACGGCCAGGTGTTTGACGAGATCCAGCGCAGCAACGCGCACGACATAGACACCGCCGTGCGCAGCGCGCGCGAATGCCTGGAGCTGGTGTGGAGCCGCTTCAACGCCGCCGAACGCGGGCGCCTCTTGATGCGGCTGTCGGCCAAGGTGGCCGAGCATGCCGAGGAGTTGGCCCTGCTGGAGCAGCGCGACTGCGGCAAGCCCACCAAACAGGCGCGCGCCGACGCGGCGGCCCTGGCGCGCTATTTCGAGTTCTATGCCGGCGCCTGCGACAAGCTGCACGGCGACACCATTCCCTACCTGGACGGCTACAGCGTGATGACCTGGCGCGAGCCGCACGGCGTCACCGGCCATGTGATCCCCTGGAACTACCCCATGCAGATCTTCGGCCGCAGCGTGGGCGGCGCGCTGGCCGCGGGCAATGTCTGCGTGGTCAAGCCGGCCGAGGACGCCTGCCTCTCACTGATCCGCGTGGCGCAGCTCGCCGCCGAGGTCGGCTTTCCGGCCGGCGCCATCAACATCGTGACCGGCTATGGCCATGAAGTGGGCGACGCGCTGGCGCGCCACAAGGGCATAGACCACATCAGCTTCACCGGCAGCCCGGCGGTGGGCACGCTGATCCAGCAGGCGGCGGCCGAGCGCCACTGCCCGGTCACGCTGGAGCTGGGCGGCAAAAGCCCGCAAATCGTCTTTGCCGACGCCGACCTCGACGCCGCGATACCGGCCATCATCAACGCCATCGTGCAGAACGCCGGCCAGACCTGCTCGGCCGGTTCGCGCCTGCTGGTGGAACAGGCGATTTACGAGCCGCTGCTGCAGCGCCTGGGCCACGCCTTTGAAAACCTGCGCGTGGGCCCCGCCGCCATGGACCTCGACGTCGGCCCCCTGATACGGCAAAGCCAGCAACAGCGCGTCTGGGATTTCTTGAGCGACGCGCAGGTCGCCAACATCGCCATGGTGGCCCAGGGCCAGATCGTCGACGAGGCGCCCGACACCGGCTTTTACCAAGCCCCCACCCTGCTGCGCGACGTCCCGGCCACGCACCGGCTGGCCCAGGAAGAGGTCTTCGGCCCGGTGCTGTGCGCCATGAGCTTCAAGGACGAGAACCACGCCGTGGAACTCGCCAACGCCACCCAGTTCGGCCTGGTCGCCGGCATCTGGACGCGCGACGGCGCGCGCCAGTTCCGCATGGCCAGGCGCGTCAAAAGCGGCCAGGTCTTTATCAACAACTACGGCGCCGGCGGCGGCGTGGAGTTGCCTTTTGGCGGCGTGAAGTCCTCGGGCTACGGGCGCGAAAAAGGCTTTGAAGCGCTGTACGGCTTCACCACACTCAAGACCGTGGCGGTGCGCCACGGCTGAGCGCCGGCACCCATCCCGACGGTCCCCCCGGGGCAGGGATGTAATAAGCTCACGTATCAGTTCGATAACTCAAAATACCTGGAGACAACCCATGCGGGTCAAAGACAAGTCCATCATCGTCACCGGCTCCGGAGGCGGTATCGGTGAAGGCATCGCCCGGCGGCTGGCGGCCGAGGGCGCCAAGGTCATCGTCAACGACATCAATGTGGCGCTGGGCGAAAAAGTCGTGGCCGCCATCACCAAGGCCGGCGGCACGGCCTCTTTCTTCGCGGCCGACGTGACGAAGTCCGCCGAGGTCAAGGCCCTGGTCGACGCCGCCGTGCAGCGCTACGGCCGGCTCGACGTGATGGTCAGCAACGCCGGCTGGACGCACCGCAACCAGCCCGCGCTGGACGTCAGCGAGGACGATTTCGACAGGTGCTACGCCATCAACGTCAAAAGCATTTACCTGGCCACCATCCACGCCACGCCGGTGTTCCGCAGCCTGGGCGGCGGCAGCTTCATCAACATCGCCTCCACCGCCGGCGTGCGCCCGCGCCCGGGCCTGACCTGGTACAACGGCTCCAAGGGTGCCGTCATCACCACCTCCAAATCGCTGGCGGCCGAACTCGGTCCCGACAACATCCGCGTCAACTGCGTCAACCCGGTGTTCAACCCCGACACCGGCCTTTCGGCCGAATTCGCCGGCGGCCCGCTGGACGAGGAGCGCAAGGCCCGCTTTCGCGCCAGCATCCCGCTGGGGCGGTTTTCGACCGCGCTGGACGTGGCCAATGCCGTGCTTTACCTGGCCAGCGACGAGGCGGATTTCATCAGCGGTATCTGCCTGGAGGTCGACGGAGCCCGATGTGTCTAGCCCCAGCTGTACCCCGGGATGACGTGCATCTCTTGGGGATAAGGCCTCTTTTTAACGCCTTGGAAGGGCCAATGGAGTAAATTCTCCCTTTGGGCCCCTCACGATGACGACCGAAAAAATCATTCCGCTGGCAGATATCCGCTACGCGAGCCGCGTGCCGCATATCCCTGCCCGGGTCACGGCGCCCACCGGCCTTTTGAGCGACACACGGGGCCGGCCGCTGCGGGACTTGCGCATCAGCGTGACCGACCGCTGCAATTTCCGCTGCAGCTACTGCATGCCGCGCGAGGTCTTCGACAAGGACTACGCCTTCCTGCCGCAGACCTCGCTGCTGAGCTTCGAGGAAATCACCCGCCTGGCCAAAATCTTCGTGGCGCACGGGGTCGAGAAAATCCGGCTGACCGGCGGCGAGCCGCTGCTGCGCAAGCACCTGGAAGTGCTGGTCGAAATGCTGGCCAAATTGCAGACAGCCCAAGGCAAGCCGCTGGACATCACGCTGACCACCAACGCCTCGCTGCTGGCCAAAAAAGCCCAGTCGCTCAAGGACGCCGGCCTGCAGCGCGTCACCGTGAGCCTGGACGCGCTGGACGACGCCACCTTCCGCCGCATGAACGACGTGGACTTCCCGGTCGCCGACGTGCTCAAGGGCATAGAAGCCGCGCAAAAGGTGGGCCTGGCGCCGCTCAAGGTCAACATGGTGGTCAAGCGCGGCACCAATGACGCGGAAATCCTGCCCATGGCCCGGCATTTCCGCCACACCGGCGCGGTGCTGCGTTTTATCGAATACATGGACGTGGGCGCCACCAACGGCTGGCGTATGGACGAGGTGCTGCCCTCGGCCCAGGTGGTGGAGCGCCTGAACGCCGAATTCCCGCTCACCGCCGTCAACCCCAACTACAGCGGCGAGACCGCCGAGCGCTGGCGTTATGCCGACGGCGCGGGCGAGATCGGCGTGATCAGCAGCGTGACCCAGGCTTTTTGCAGCGACTGCAACCGGGCGCGCCTGTCCACCGAAGGCAAGCTCTTTCTCTGCCTGTTTGCCAGCCAGGGCCAGGACTTGCGCGCGCTGCTGCGCGGCGGTTATGCCGACGAGCAGATCGCGGCTGCCGTGGCCCATATCTGGCAAGGGCGCGACGACCGCTATTCAGAGCTGCGCGCCGCGCTGCCGGCGGACACCAGCATGCCCGGCAGCCATGCCAAGCGCGTCGAGATGAGCTACATCGGTGGCTAGCATGACAAGCAACAGCCACAACAGCTCGCTGCACGCCGAAGCCATCACCGGCCTGATCCTGGCCGGCGGGCGGGGTTCGCGCATGGGCGGCGTCGACAAGGGCCTGCAGAATTTCAACGGCGTGCCGCTGGCCCTGCACACGCTGATGCGGCTCTCGCCCCAGGTCGGCGAGGTCATGATCAACGCCAACCGCAACCTCGCCGCCTATGAGGCCTTCGGCGTGCCGGTCTGGCCCGACAGCACGGGCCTGGGCGAATTCGCCGGGCCGCTGGCGGGTTTCCTCACCGGCCTGGAGCGCTGCGAGACGCCCTACCTGCTCACCGTGCCCTGCGACACGCCGCTGTTCCCCGACGACCTGGTGGCGCGCATGGCTGAGGCCTATGTACGGGGCGGCGCCGACTTCGCCGTGGCCGCCGCGCCCGAGGAAGACGGCCAGCTCAGGCCGCAGCCGGTGTTTTGCCTGATGGGCACCCACATGCTCGAAAGCCTGGTGCGCTTCACCCATGGCGGCGGCCGCAAGATAGACGCCTGGACGGCGCAGCACAAAACCGTGTCCGTGCCTTTTGACCGGCCCGGCGACGACGCGCACGGTTTTTTCAACGCCAACACCCTGGCCGAGCTGCACCAGCTCGAATCGCGCCTGCCGTGAAGACGCTGGACCAGATCGCGGCCGAACTGCAGGGCTACGACCCGCAAGCCCTGTCGGCCGGCCAGGTGCTGGACTTTCTCTCACGGCTGGTGGCGCCGGTCCAGGACACCGTCAAGCTTCCGTTGTTCGAGGCCCTGGGCCGCGTGCTGGCCGAGGACGTGGTGTCGCCCTTTGACGTGCCGCCCCATGACAACTCGGCCATGGACGGTTTTGCCTTTGACGGCAGCCAGCTGGCCGCCGGCACGGCGCTGGACCTGAGGGTCGCCGACGGCACGGCGCTGGCCGGCAAGGCCTGGCAAGGCAGCGTGCAAACCGGCCAGTGCGTGAAGATCATGACAGGCGCCATCATGCCCGCCGGGCTGGACACCGTGGTGCCGCAGGAATTCGTCAAGCAGCATCCGGACGGCAGCATCAGCATCCCGCCCGGCCTGCTGCGCGCCGG
Organism: Polaromonas sp. P1_A2; assembly: GCF_056406895.1. NCBI lineage: Bacteria > Pseudomonadati > Pseudomonadota > Betaproteobacteria > Burkholderiales > Comamonadaceae > Polaromonas > Polaromonas sp. P1_A2. The sequence continues at coordinate 969,139 of NZ_JBFTZI010000002.1, forward strand.
CGACAACCGCCGCCTGCGCGGCGAGGACCTGGCGCAAGGGCTGCCGGCGCTGCGCAGGGGCGATACCCTCACGCCGGCCCGGCTGGGCCTGGCAGCCTCCCTGGGCCTGCCCACCCTGCCCGTCTGGCGGCCGCTGCGCGTGGCCTACTTTTCCACCGGCGATGAAATCCTCTCGCTCGGCGAGGCGCCGCGTGAAGGCGCGGTCTACGACAGCAACCGCTACACCGTCTTCGGCATGCTGAGCCGCCTGGGCTGCGAAGTCATCGACATGGGCGTGGTGCGCGACGACCCGGCCCTGCTCGAAGCGGCCTTCACCGAGGCCGCCGCGCGGGCCGATGCCATCATCACCTCGGGCGGTGTCAGCGTGGGCGAGGCCGACTTCACCAAGGCCATGATGAAAAAACTCGGCGACGTGGCCTTCTGGCGCATCGCCATGCGGCCGGGCCGGCCTATGGCCGTGGGGCGCATACCGCCCCCAGCGCAGGGCACCTCCTGCAACCCCAACGGCGCGATCTTGTTCGGACTGCCCGGCAACCCGGTTGCCGTGATGGTGACCTTTCTGGCCTTTGTGCGCCCCGCGCTGCTGCAGATGATGGGCGCCGGCGCCGCGCAACCGCCGCTGCTCAAGGCCCGCAGCCTGGAGCCCATGCGCAAAAAAGCCGGCCGCACCGAATACCAGCGCGGCTGGGTCTCCACCGCGGCCGACGGCTCGCTGCAGGTCAAGACCACAGGCAGCCAGGGCTCGGGTGTGCTGCGCTCCATGGCCGAGGCCAACGGCTTGATCGTGCTGCACCACGCGCAAGGCAATGTGGCGGTGGGCGATGAAGTCGATGTGCTGATGTTTGAGGGCGCCCTGTAAGTCCATCGGGCGCGCGGCACCGGCAGGGCCTAGTCGTTGCGGGGAGCTGGTAGCGGGGGCAAGTCTTCGTAACCGAAAAAATAGGGCACAACCCGGAAACTCATCAGCAAGCCGCCCTTTTCCGGCGAGGCATTCAGGCGCTCATAGTCCTGCGCGCCCAGGTGCTGTATTTTTTCGGCGTCGCGGTGCCGGCTGAAAACGTCGTGACGCCACTGATAGACCTCACCGAGTTTTTCCAGGTAGGTGTAGTGGTGGTCGTTGTCGTTGTAATAGTCGTCAAACCGGTTGCCTCCCAGGTAGATGGCGTTGGAACCCTCGTACCCCGTTTTCTGGCTGGTGCGCGAGTCCGTGTTCAGGAAATACACCCAATCGCCCGGAACAAAGTTGCCGGGGGCAACATCGCCCACCATGCGCAAGACCTTGCCCGGCCGCTCAAGCTCCAGGGGATCAAAATCAGCTTCAAAACTCCACATGCGGCCGGGCTCCAGGTCAACCAGGGGCTCCCCGTCGGCCAATAGCCGCTGTTCCACGACGCGTGCCTTGCCGGCATCCCTTTTGACGCGGCGAAAGTAATCCAGCGCGCCTTGCGCAAACACCACCTTGGTCGCGGCGTAGCAGCCGATGTCGTATTTCCCCTGCTCAAAAAACATGTCATTCAGGGCTTTGTGCAAAGGGGTACGTAGCCTGGGCGTTCCATTGGCCCAATAGCGGGCATTCCATTTGGCGGGGCCGCCCTCGGGCCAGCCCCATTCCAGCACCTCGGCCCAGGCCACGGTGTTCTGGCGAATGCCGACATGGTCGGCCAGGGCCTGCACATCGCAGGCCTTTCCCCTGAATTCCGTCAAGCGGCCCGGGTGCAGCAAGGCCAGCAGGATCTCTTTTTGGGAAACCGTCCTGAGCTTGCGCGTCTTGTTGTTTTTCACCGGCATCAGCAGCACCTCGTCCCTGATCGCCAGCTCAGTGCGTTGAGCCAGGAACAGGGTGCTCACGGCCGTGCCTGAACCCAGCAGGGAATAGGTCATGGCACCCCGGGGCTTATCGACGGTCTCCTTCACCAGGCGGGCCGGAATGCCGAGCCGCTGGAGGTAACGAGACATCTTGGGGCTGAGCTGCGCCAGCTGGGACGGTGAGCAGAGGAACTGCACACCATAGGTGCCGGCCTCCGGCGCCTCCTGGGCTTGCGCGAAAGCCGTATGGGCCGCTGCAAGCAGGAGCGCAACCAGGAAAGAAACAGCTGTACGGATCCGGCCCGTGCGGGTCGCGGTCAAAACGGCGTTCTCACCGCCATGCCGGGAACCCGGCCTGGAATACGCGGCGCCTTCCGGTCATTTCGCCACGTACTCCGGATGTTCATGGTGCGCATCCGGCTCTTCTTTCGCGACCGCCTTGTTCGCACCCGGAATGGCCTTGCGCGCAAACAGGGTGTACATGGTGGGCACCACAAACACGGTGAGCAAGGTGCCCAGGGACATGCCGCCGACGATGACCCAGCCGATCTGGATGCGGCTTTCGGCACCCGCGCCCTTGGCCAGGGCCAGCGGCAAGGCGCCCAGCACCATGGCGCCGGTGGTCATCATGATGGGGCGCAGGCGCTGTGCCGACGCCTTGACCAGCGCGTCTATCATCTCCAGCCCCTGGCCGCGCAGCTGGTTGGTGAACTCGACGATCAGGATGCCGTGCTTGGTGATCAGGCCCACCAGCGTGATCAGGCCGATCTGCGAATACACATTGAGCGAGCCACCCGACCACTTGAGCGCGAGCAAGGCCCCGATCATGGACAGCGGCACCGAAAGCATGATGACCAGCGGGTCGATAAAGCTTTCGAACTGCGCCGACAGCACCAGGAAAATAAACAGCAGCGCGAGCACAAAGACGATGGCCAGCGCGCCCTGGGAGCTCCTGAACTCGCGCGAGGTGCCGTTGAGGTCGGTGCTGTAGCCGGTCTTCAGCACCTTGGCGGCGGTCTGGTCCATGAACTTGAGCGCCTCGCCCAGCGAATAGTCGCTGGCCAGGCTGGCCGTGATGGAGACCGAGCGGCGCTGGCCGAAGTGGTTGAGTTCGCGCGGCGAGACGCTTTCGCGCATCTTCACCAGCGCCGACAGCGGAATCATCGCGTCGTTGCGGCCGCGGACATAAATACGGTCTATGTTCTCGGGCGTGATGCGGCCGCTGGCCTCGGTCTGCACGATCACATCGTACTGCTCGGCATCGCGCTTGTAGCGCGTCACGTTGCGCCCGCCCAGCAAGGTTTCGATGGCCTTGGCGATCACCTGCACGCTCACGCCCAGGTCGGCCGCCTTGTCGCGCTCGACCTCGATGCGCAGCTCGGGTTTGTTCAGCCGCAGGTCCACGTCGGGCGAGACGATGCCGGGGTTTTTGGCGATCTCCTCCAGCATCTGGCGCACCACGGTGTTCAGGTTCTGGTAGCTGTCGGAGGTCTGGATCACAAAATTGAGCGGCCGTTCGCGAAAGCCCTGGCCCAGCGAGGGCGGCGTGATCGGAAAGGCAGTGACGCCCGGCAGCGCATTAAATTTGGGCTGCAGCTCGCGCGCCATGTCCAGGGTGGAGCGCTCGCGCTTGTCCCAGTCGACCGTGCGGTAGACCACGCTGGCCTGGGCCACCGTGGGGTTGCCGACGTTGGCGAAAATCCGGTCGAACTCAGGGAAGGGCTCGCCCATCTTCTCGAGCGCCTTTGCATAACGGTTGGTGTAGTCCAGCGTCGCGCCGTCCGGCGCGTTGACGTTGGCCAGGATCACGCCGCGGTCCTCGATCGGCGACAGCTCCTGCTTCATGCCCGGGAACACCAGCGCGATGGCCAGGGCGCTCAGCAGCATCACGCCGATCACGATCCAGCGCGCCTGCAGCGCCATGCCCTTGAGCCGCTGGGCCAGCGAGGGCCGGCTGCCCTCTTCCACCACGGGCACATAGCGCTTGGTGACCACCCAGCGCAGAACCGCGCCGTAACGGTCGGAAATCGCGGTCAGGGCCCGCTCCATGTAGCGGTCAAAACGGTTGGGCTTGGGGTTGTGCTTGAGCAGCTGGGTGCACATCATGGGCGTGAGCGTCAGCGCGACAAAGCCCGACACCACCACCGCGCCGGCCAGCGCCAGCGCGAACTCCACAAAGAGGCGCCCGGTGCGGCCCGGCGTGAAAGCCAGCGGCGCGTACACGGCCACCAGCGTGGCCGTCATGGTGACCACCGCAAAACCGATCTCGCGCGCGCCCTTGATGCCGGCCGAGAACGGGTCCATGCCCTCCTCGATGTGGCGGAAGATGTTCTCCAGCATCACGATGGCGTCGTCCACCACCAGGCCGATGGCCAGCACCAGCGCCAGCAGGGTCAGCGTGTTGATGGTGAAGCCCGCCAGGGCCATCATGGCGAAGGTGCCTATCAGGCTCACCGGAATGGTGACGATGGGGATGATGGAGGCGCGCAGCGTGCGCAGGAAGACAAAAATCACCAGGGCCACCAGCACGATGGCCTCGGCGATGGTGTGGTACACATTGTTGACCGAGCGGTCGATGAACACCGAGTTGTCGTTGGCGACGTCGATCAGCATGTCGGCCGGCAGGTCGGCCTTGAGCTTGGGAAAGACTTCCCGCACGCCCTTGGACAGGTCCAGCGGGTTGGCCGTGGCCTGGCGGATGACGCCGACCGCCACGGCCGAGCGGCCGTTGAGCCGGACCGCCGTGCGCTCGTCGGCCGCGCCCTCCTCCACGCGCGCGACGTCGCGCACCTTGACCGAAAAGCCGTTGACGTTCTTGATGACGATCTCGCGGAACTGCGCAGGCCTGACCAGATCGGTCTGCGAGGTCACGCTGAATTCGCGCTGCTGCGACTCGATGCGGCCGGCCGGCAGCTCCAGGTTGCTGCGGCTGATGGCGTCCTCCACGTCCTGCGTGGTCAGCTTGTAGGAGGCGAGCTTGTCGGTGTCCAGCCAGATGCGCATGGCGTACTTGCGCTCGCCGAAGATGCGCACGTCGGCCACGCCGGTCACGGTCTGCAGGCGCGGCTTGACGATGCGGTTGACCAGGTCGTTGATCTGCAGCGGCGTGAGCGAGTCGCTGGAAAAAGCCACCTGGATGACCGGGAAGGCGTCGGCCTCGACCTTGGCGATCACCGGCTCTTCAATCGCCTGCGGCAGGCGGTTGCGCACGCGCGAGGTGCGGTCGCGCACCTCGGCGGCGGCCGAGTCGGCGTCTTTTTCAAGGCGAAAGCGCACGCTGATCTGCGCCTGGTCGGCCCGGCTGATGGAGGTGATCACGTCCACCGCGTCGATGCCGGCGATGGAGTCTTCCAGCGGCTTGGTGACCTGCGACTCGATCACCTCGGCCGACGCGCCGGCGTAGCGCACGCTGACGGTCACCACGGGCTCGTCGATCTTGGGGTACTCGCGCACGGACAGGCGGTTGAAACTGACCGCCCCTATCAGCACGATCAGCAGGGACAGCACGGTGGCAAAGACCGGGCGGCGTATGGAAACTTCAGCGAGTTGCATGGGGATCTATGGAAACCGGGACGGCCGCTCAGGTGGGGTCGCGCGCCGGCGGGCCCGCGGGAATGCGCTCGGCCGGGCTCAGGCTGCGCACCGGCACCAGGCCCCGTGGGGCTTCGGACACAACGACGCCGCAGGGGTTGGGGCCGGACAGCGGCGCCTGGGCCGCGGGCTCCGCCGCGGCGGCTTTCACCGGGGCGGGTGCTGCATTGGCAGCTGCGGGCGTGGCGGCTGCCGGGGCTGAAGCACCCGCGGCCGGGGCGGCGGCTTTTGCATTCCCCGCGCGGGCCGAAGCACCCGCGGCCAGGTCCACCACGGTGACCAGCGTGCCGTCGCGCTGCACGCGCTGCTGGCCGGCCGAGACCACGGTGTCGCCGGCCTCCAGGCCTTCAAGAATTTCGACCTTGCCCGGGCTGCGCAGGCCGACCTTGACCTCCACGCGTTTGGTCGTGCGGGTCTGCTCGTTCGGGCCTTCCAGCAGCTTGATGACGAACTGCCGTCCGCCCTGCGGAACAATGGCCTCCTCGGGCACCACGCGGGCGTTCTCGCGCACGCCGAACACGGTGTTGACACGGGCGAACATGCCGGGGCGCAGCTGCAGCTGGCGGTTGTCTATGCAGCCGCGCACGCCTATGGAGCGGCCGTTGGCGTCGATCAAGGGGTCTATGGCCTGGATCTGCGCGTTGTACTTGCGGCCGGGCAAGGCGTCGATGTCGAGCACGGCCGTCTGCCCGCGTTTGACCTTGTTCTGGAAGCGCTCGGGCAGGCGGAAGTCGACAAAAATCGCCTCGATGTCCTCGATGTTGACGATGTCCGCGCCGTCCTTGAGGTAGTCGCCCACGTTGACCAGGCGTATGCCGGCGATGCCGTCAAAGGGCGCGAGGATTTTCAGGCGCGCCGCCGTGGCCTTGGCCAGCGACAGCTTGGCTTCGGCCACCTGCAGGTTGGCCGCGCTTTCATCGAGGGAGCGCTGGCTGATGAAGTTTTGCGCCACCAGTTCCTGGTTGCGTTTCTGGTTGGCCCGGGCGATGGAGAGTTCAGCCTGGCTTTGCTGCACCTGGGCCAGCGGCAGCTGGTCGTCGAACTGCACCAGCACCTGGCCTTTGCGCACGCGCTGGCCGTCGGTGAAGTTGAGCTGGGTGATGCGCCCGCTGACCTCGGGCCGCAAGACCACGCCGCGGCGTGAACGCAGGCTGCCCACGGCCTGCGTGTCGTCCGACAGCCGGGCCAGTTCCACTTTGGCGGCTTCCACCGTGACCGGTTTCCCCGAATTGGCGCCGTTGCCGTTGCCGGAGGCTGAAGGTGTGGCGTTTGCGGCATCCGGTGCCTTGGGTTTCTGGAGCCACCAGGCGGCGCCCGATGCGACCGCGATGCCCGCGACGGCGACAGCTGTGTAGAGTGCTTTGGATGCCATGGGGAGGGAACTTGTAATACAAAGAGATACAAACTTCCAATGTAGCAGGACACCATGGCGCGCGCAGCCTTTTCTCGCCCTTGCCAGGGGCAAGCGCGGTAGCTTTACAACGGCTTTACCAAAGGCCGGCGGCCGCCGTGGGCCGGATGCTACGTACGCTTATGGTGCATGCCGGCACGCGGGCATTGGCGCCGGCCATCCCTGCTTGGGTCGCGTTTTTTCGCGCATGTTCCCGCCGCCGCCCGCAGCCCACCCGGGCGCTTGTTACAAGCGGCCCAGCGCGCGTTCCACGCCCTTGTTGGCCAGCGCGTCGGCGCGCTCGTTGCCGGGGTCGCCGGCATGGCCCTTGACCCAGCGCCAGTCGATCTTGTGGCCGCTGCCGCTCACCAGCGCGTCCAGGCGCTGCCACAGGTCCACGTTCTTGACGGGGGCCTTGGCCGCCGTGCGCCAGCCCCTGGCCTTCCAGCCGTGGATCCACTCGGTGATGCCCTTGCGCACGTACTCGCTGTCGAGGTACAGCGTCACGCTGCAGGGCCGCTTGAGCGCGGCCAGGGCCTCGATGACGGCCGTCATTTCCATGCGGTTGTTGGTGGTGCCCAGTTCGCCGCCGAACAGTTCTTTCTGGGTGCCGCCCTGGGACAGCAGCACACCCCAGCCGCCGGGGCCGGGATTACCCTTACATGCGCCGTCGGTGTAGATCACGACGGGCTGTGACGTGGCGGCTGGGCTGGTGGGTAAATCGGTCATGCGTTGCTTGCTGCTTATGAAAAAAATACCGGGCCCCTACAGCACCCGGCGGTTGAAAAGAAAGAAAAAGGACCCGCTCAAACCGGCGGCCGCAGCCGCACGGCCGGCTCCTTGTTGGCCACCGCGGCCGGCGCCGCGGCTGGGGCCTTGCGGGCCTTCCAGGCAGGCTCGAGCAGCCGCACACCGCGCACACGCTTGATCGCCGCGAGAAAGTACACGGCGCCGAAGATAGGCCACCAGCGCGCGCCCGCCGCGTCCATCCATTCGAAGCGGTCCAGCCAGGCCTGGCTGGTCAGCGCCGGGCGGTAGCAGCCGAAGCGCCCCGACTCTACCTCAAAGTCCAGCAGCCTCAGCCAGTCGCGCAGCCGCCAGTAGCCGATGAACTCGCCGGTCTTGGGCAGGAACAGGCTGTCGTAGCCCCAGCGCTGGTACAGGTGGCCGCGCCGCTGGCGCAGGCCCCAGAGGCTGGTGGGATTGAGCCCGCTGATCACCACGCGGCCCTCGGGCACCAGCACCCGGCTGACCTCGCGCAGGGTGGCATGCGGGTCGCGGCTGAGCTCCAGCGTGTGCGGCAGCACCACCAGGTCCAGGCTGCTTTCCGGAAACGGCAACGCGCCCGAGTCGGTCAGCAAGGCCGCGCGCCGGGAACTTGCCGCGGGGGCGCCGGTCGCACCATCAGCGTGCGCGGGCGAGGAAGGCACCGACTCCAGCGCCAGCCATTTGTGCGGCATGCGGTTGGCCTGCAGCGCATCGAGTTCCGGCAGGCCCAGTTGCAGGGCGTGGTAGCCGAAGACGTCGCTGACGGCCTGGTCGAAATGCGCGCGCTCCCAGTCCAGCAGGTAAGCGCCAGGCGGCGTCGCCAGCCAGTCCGTCAAACCTATAATTTCAGAGCTCATCGAACCACCGCATGTATTTGATCCCCATCCCCGCCTTCAATGACAACTACCTCTGGTTGTTGCATGACGGCAAGCGCGCCCTGGTCGTGGACCCGGGAGATGCCGGGCCGGTGCAGCGCGCCCTGGATGAGCACGCATTGCAACTGGAGTCGATTCTAGTCACGCACCACCATGCGGACCACACGGGCGGTGTGGACGCCCTGCGCGAAGCAACCGGCGCCCAGGTCTGGGGCCCGGCCACCGAGCGCATTCCACAGCCTTATACGCACCTCAAAGGCGGCGACACGGCGCAGGCCCTCGGGCTTGAATTCCAGGTGATAGACGTACCAGGCCACACGGCCGGCCACATCGCTTATTACGCACCGGACGTCAACGGCAAGCCCCTGCTGTTCTGCGGCGACACGCTGTTCTCGGGCGGCTGCGGGCGCTTGTTTGAAGGCACGCCCGCGCAGATGCTGGCCTCGCTCGACAAGCTCGCCGCCCTGCCCGGCACTACCGTGGTCTGCTGCACCCATGAATACACGCTGTCCAACCTGCGCTTTGCCATGGCCGTGGAGCCCGGCAACGCGGAACTGGCGGCCTACCAGGCCAAATGCATACGCCTGCGCGAGCAAGGCGTGCCCACCCTGCCGAGCTCGATCGCGCAGGAATTGCTGGTTAACCCCTTTTTGCGAACCCGGCAAGCCACTATCATGCAGGCTGCCCGGCACTTTGATGCGTCGGCCCATGACGACACCACCGTATTTGCCGCCATCCGGCAGTGGAAAAACCAATTCAAATGACGCCACACCCCCGCACCACTGCAGTCGCCACTGTTTCGAGCTTTTCCGGCCCTTCGAACTCTTTCTCTTCCCCACTATTTCGCCTTGTGTCGCTGGCCCTGCTGCTGGCGGCGGCGCTGCTCGCGGGCTGCGCCACGCAGGCGCCCGGCCTGCCCAGCGACCCGGTGCTGACCACCGGCGGCGCGCCGGCCGCCAAGCCGCTGCTGCCCAGCGGCCCGCTGCAGGCCATCACACCAGGCCAGGCCGGCTCGCGCCAGATCGCTTCGACCGAGCCGCCCAAGGAGCTCTGGGACCGCATTCGCCGCGGCTTTGCCATGCCCGACCTGCAAAACGAGCTCGTGACCGACCGCGAGCAGTGGTATGCCAGCCGGCCCGACTACATCCAGCGCATGACCGAGCGCTCCAGCAAATACCTGTTCCACATTGTTGAGGAACTCGAGCGCCGCCAGATGCCCACCGAATTGGCCCTGCTGCCTTTCATCGAAAGCGCCTTCAACCCGCAGGCCGTCTCCAGCGCCAAGGCCGCCGGCATGTGGCAGTTCATGCCGGCCACCGGCAAGTATTTCGACCTGAAGCAAAACGCCTTCCGCGACGACCGCCGCGACGTGCTGGCTTCCACCCGCGCCGCGCTCGACTACCTGCAAAAACTCTACGGCATGTTCGGCGACTGGCACCTGGCGCTGGCCGCCTACAACTGGGGCGAAGGCAGCGTGAGCCGCGCCATCGCCAAAAACCAGCGGGCCGGCCTGGGCACCAGCTACTCGGACCTCAACATGCCGGCCGAAACCCGGCTCTACGTGCCCAAGCTGCAGGCCGTCAAGAACATCGTCGCCAACCCGCAGGCCTTTCGCACCGAGCTGCCGCTGATCGAAAACCATCCCTACTTCCAGCAGGTGCTGATCACGCGCGACATCGACGTCGCCCTGGCCGCGCGCCTGGCCGACGTCAAGATCGAGGACTTCAAGGCGCTCAACCCCTCGGCGCACCGCCCCGTCATCATCGCCGCCGGCACGCCGCAAATCCTGCTGCCCTGGGACAACGCCACGGTGTTCCAGCGCAACTTCGAGGCCTACAGCCAGGGCCAGTACGCAAGCTGGACGGCCTGGACCGCGCCCAGCACCATGAGCCCGGGCGAGGCGGCGCGCCGCACCGGCATGAGCGAGACCGACCTGCGCGGCGTCAACAACATCCCGCCGCGCATGCTGATCAAGGCCGGCTCCACCCTGCTGGTGCCGCGCTCGGCCAAGGTCGAAACCGACGTCACCCCGCATGTGGCCGACACCGCCCAGGTGTCCTTCGCGCCCGAAGTCGTCACGCGCCGCACCACCGTGAAAGCCCGCAAGGGCGAATCGGTGGCGACCATCGCCAAGCGCTACGGCCTGAGCGCCGCCAATGTGGCCGAGTGGAACCACGTCAGCGCCTCCAGCGCCTTCAAGCTGGGCCACCCGGTGGTGGTCTTCCTGCCGGTCAAAAGCCATGCCGCCTCGGCCAGCCACGGCCGCGGCAAGGCCGGCGTCAAGGCCGTCAAGCGCGGCACGGCCAAGCCTGTCGTGAAATCGAAAAAGCGCTAAGGCGGCGCTTTCACGCCCCGAGCGGCTACAGCTTGAGCGTGCCCACGCCGAACAGGCCCACCAGGCCGATGACGATCAGGTAGATGGCCACGATGTAGTTGAGCAGGCGCGGGATGATCAGGATCAGGATGCCGGCGATCAGGGACATCAGCGGCCCTATGCTGAGCGAGAGGTTCATGGCGTTTTCCTTGGAGTTTTGGATGCCGGCCTGCCCGCCTGCCCTCACGCGGCGGCGAGGGCATGGAACGGGGCAAGCCCGGTTTTGACTCTAAGGAGGTGCGCCGCCGGGCGCTGTAGGACGGCAGGAAGTTTGCGGTACAGGGGAAAACGCCAAGGTTTTCCGTCAGAGCTTTTCCGTCTCGCCGCTGCGCGGCTGCCACTTCATGAGGCGTTTTTCGAGCCGGCCCACAATGCCGTCCAGCACCAGCGCGAAGGCCGTCAGCACCACGATGCCGGCGAACACGGTGTTGACGTCAAAGGTGCCCTCGGCCTGCAAAATCAGGTAGCCCACGCCGCGCGCCGAGCCCAGGTATTCACCGACCACCGCGCCCACAAAAGCCAGGCCCACCGAGGTGTGCAGGCTGGAGAACACCCAGCTGGTGGCGCTGGGCAGGTACACGGTGCGCAGCAGCTGGCGCTGGTTGGCGCCCAGCATGCGGGCATTGGCCAGCACCACCGGGCTGACCTCCTTCACGCCCTGGTAGACATTGAAGAACACGATAAAAAACACCAGCGTGACGGCCAGCGCCACCTTGCTCCAGATGCCCAGGCCCAGCCACAGCGAAAAGATGGGCGCGAGGATCACGCGCGGCATGGAGTTGGCGGCCTTGATGTAAGGGTCCAGGATGGCGCTGGCCGTGGGCGCCAGCGCCAGCCACAGGCCGCAGGCCAGGCCCAGCACCGTGCCGATGCCGAAGGCCAGCACCGTCTCCAGCAAGGTGGTGCCCAGGTGCAGGTAGATGTCGGCATTGCCAGACAGTCCTTCGGGAAACAGCGCGCTGGGGCCGACGCCGAAAGGCATGAACCAGCTCCAGACCCGGCCCGCCACCTTGATCGGTTCGCCCAGGAAAAACGCGGTCTTCTGGTTGCGCGAAGCGGCGTGCCAGACCAGCAGGATGACGACCAGCAGGCCGACCTGCCAGGCACGCAGGTTTTTTTCGGAAGGTTTGACATGCCGCCACATATTCAAGCGGCCTTCTTCAATTGCTGCGCATAACCCTTGAGCACCTCGTCGCGCAGCACATTCCAGATCTGCGTGTGCAGCTCGACAAAACGCGGGTGGTGGCGCACCTCGGCCACGTCGCGCGGGCGCGGCAGGTCGATGGCGAACTCACCTATGGGATGGGTGCCCGGGCCGGCCGACAGCACGACCACGCGGTCGCTCATGGCAATGGCTTCGTCGAGGTCGTGGGTGATAAAAAGCACTGCCTTCTTTTTGGCGGCCCAGAGCGCCAGCACTTCGTTTTCCATGAGCTGGCGCGTCTGGATGTCCAGCGCGCTAAAGGGTTCGTCCATCAGGATGATGTCCGGGTCCAGCGCCAGCACCTGGGCCAGCGCGGTGCGCTTGCGCATGCCGCCCGAGAGCTGGTGCGGATAGCGGTCGCCGAACTCGGCCAGGCCCACACGCTCCAGCCAGCCCTGGGCCTGGCGGCGCGCTTCGTCATCGGGAACGCCTCGGTACTGCAAGCCCATCATCACGTTGGCCAGCGCGCTGCGCCAGGGCATCAGGGCTTCGGTCTGGAACATATAACCGGCGCGGGTGTTGATGCCGGCCAGCGGCGCACCAAAAACTTTGACCTCGCCCGACGAGGCCTGCAGCAGGCCTGCGCCTATATTGAGCAGCGTGGACTTGCCGCAGCCCGTGGGCCCGACGACCGAGACGAACTCGCCCGCGTTGATGCGCAAGGTGGTGTTGCTGACAGCGGTGTAGCGCTGGGCCGCGTCGTCGCGTGAGCGGAAGGTGCAGCTGATGTCGATCAGCTCGAGGGCGCAGGCGGTATCGGGTTCGGGCATGGCGGGAGCTTACAACAAGCTGCCGGCACGGAGATAGGCCCCCACGCTTTTCACTTCGCCTTCGGCTTCGTGTAATGCGCTGCCCCCCAAGGGGGCGCTGCGCCTGCGGTCTGGCAAAGCCAGTCCCGCGGCCCCTGCTGGCAAAAGACGGGCCCCAAGCTTTTCGCTTCGTGTATTTTCGACATCAGCACGGGCGGGCTCGACCACCAGCAGGGGCGGTGCTAGGCCTTGAAGCGATCCTTCGCGCGGCGCGCAAACTCGTTGGTATAGGTCTTGGTGATGTCTATCTTGTCGGCCCTGATGCTGGGGTCGAAGCTGGCCAGCGCCTTGAGGGCCGTGCGCGCGCCGTCGTCGGGAATGATGCCGTCCAGCGAGATCGACTCGCGCACCTTGTTGAAGGACGCCAGGTAGAGCGCGCGGTCGCCCAGCAGATAACTTTCGGGCACGGTCTTGATGATGTCGCCCGGGCCGGCGGTCTGCAGCCACTTGAGGCCATGCACGATGGCATTGGCCATGGCCTGGCAGGTGTTGGGATGCTTTTGCACAAACTCCAGCGGCGCGTAGAGGCAGCCCGCCGGCATGGAACCGCCGAACACCTCCGTCGTGCCCTTGAGGGTGCGCGTGTCGCTGATGATCTTGACCTCGCCTTTTTGCTCCAGCATGGTCATCACCGGGTCGGTGTTGCTCATGGCGTCGATCTGGCCCGAGCGCAGCGCGGTCAGCGCGCCGGCCGCTGTGCCCACGCCGATATAACTCACGTCGCTGGGCTTGATGCCGGCGCGCGAAAGCACCAGGTTGGCCATCATATTGGTCGACGAGCCCGGCGCCGACACGCCGATTCTTTTGCCCTTGAGGTCGGCCAGCGACTTGTAGTTGGGCAGGTTCTTGGTCGAGATGCCGAAGGCGATCTGCGGCGCCCTGCCCTGCAGCACAAAGGCCTGGAACATCTGGTTCTTGGCCTGCAGGTTGATGGTGTGCTCAAACGCGCCCGAGCACACGTCGGCCGAGCCGCCGACCACAGCCTGCAGCGCGCGCGCGCCGCCCGCGAAATCGCTGATCTCGATGTCCAGGCCCTCGGCCTTGAAGTAGCCCAGCTGTTCGGAAATCGTGAGCGGCAGGTAATAAAACGCGGCCTTGCCGCCGACGGCAATCGCGATCTTGCTTTTTTCGAGTTTGGGCTGGGCCCGCAGCGACGGGATGGCCAGCGTCGCCACGGCCAGCGCGGCGCCGCCGGCAAAGCCGCGGCGGGAAATCAGGGGTGGGCGGTTCATGCAAAGCCTCTTTTCTTGTGGATGGCACAAGCTTATCGAGACGTAAAAAAGCCCGCATCGGGGACATCCCGTGCGGGTTTTTACCAAAAATCAGGCGTTGCGGTTACCAAAGGTTACCGCGCGTAGCGCAGATGCTTCAGCGGTAAGCCGAAAGCAGGATCAGGATGTTGACAAACAGCGCGACGGCCCAGACCGCCGAGCGCGCCTTGGCTAGGTCGGCCACGTACATCATGATGTAGGCGATGCGCAGAAAGACGAACAGCAGCGCCATGATGTCCAGCCGCGTCTGCGCGGCCTGCAGCATGTGCGCGATGATCACCGCCGCGAAAAAAAACGGCAGCGCCTCAAAGGTGTTCTGCTGCGCCGCATTGGCGCGGGCGCGCCAGTCGGTCTGTTTGGCCAGCCAGCCGCGCGGGTTGTGGTTGTCAAAGCCGCCGTCGCGCCGGGGCGTGCTCATCATGCCGTACTTGGCGATTGCCGCGCAGGCGATCGGCAGCAGCGCCGCGATCAGCACACACCAGTAGGCAATGGTGAAGCGTGCGTATGTCATGTGGGTTTTCCTTCCGTATGTTGTTGTGTCGTCGCGGGCGCCCCTCAGCGCCTGTCCACCAGCGCATGGGCAATCGTGCCCAGGTCCACGTATTCCAGTTCGCTGCCCACAGGCACGCCGCGCGCCAGGCGCGTGACCTGCACGCCCCGGCTTTTAAGCGCCTGGGCAATCACATGCGCCGTGGCCTCGCCTTCGGCCGTGAAATTGGTCGCCAGGATCACCTCCTGCACCTCGCGTGAGGCCGGCGGCAGCGCCTCGCCGCGCTCGTCCTTGGGCACCACGCGGTCGAACAGCTTTTGCAGGCCTATGTCGTTCGGGCCTATGCCGTCCAGCGGGCTCAGTTTGCCCATCAGCACAAAGTACAGGCCCTTGTAGGCCAGCGTGCGCTCCAGCGCCGCCTGGTCGGCCGGGGTTTCGACCACGCAGAGCTTGCTGCGGTCGCGCTGCGGGTTCGCGCAGGTGCTGCAAAGCGCCTGCTCGGTCAGCGTGTTGCACAGGCTGCAGTGCCGCACGCTGTCCACCGCATGCTCGAGCGCGCGCGCGATCTGCAAGGCGCCGGGCTTGTCGTGCTGCAGCAGGTGAAAAGCCATGCGCGCGGCCGACTTGGCGCCCACGCCCGGCAGCTTGCGCAGCGCCTGGGTCAGGCCTTCAAGGGCATTGGAGTCAGCCATGTGGAGGGGAAAGCAGCCTGAAAAAGATAAACAACAAAGGCGTAGCGAGCGGGTTCAGGGCAAGGCGCGGGTGTCAGGCCACCGGAATGCACTTGAGGTGCATGAGGATGGCCTGATCGGGACCCGCAACGCCGCCATGAACCCGCGCAGTAGCCGTTAAAAGGGTAATTTCATGCCGGGTGGCAGGCCGGCCGTCAGCTTGCCCATTTTTTCCTGGCTGACTTCCTCGGCCTTGCGCACGGCGGCGTTAAAAGCCGCGGCCACCAGGTCTTCCAGCATGTCCTTGTCGTCGGCCAGCAGGCTGGGGTCGATCTCGATGCGCTTGACGTCGTGCTTGCAGGTCATGGTGACCTTCACCAGGCCGGAACCGGCCTCGGCCGTCACTTCCACAAAAGCCAGTTCGTCCTGGGCTTTCTTGATGTTGTCCTGCATGGCCTGCGCCTGCTTCATGAGGCCTGCGAGTTGTCCTTTGTTAAACATGGGATCTTCCTTTTGAATCGTGAAATCGGGGAATGTCGGGAGTTGGAATGCGTGCTTACAAGCTGTCTTTGATCATATCGATTTAGCCGCCAGCGGCCGTATGCTGCCGGGGACAATTTTCGCCCCCCAGTCGCGCATCATGTCCTGCACCAGCGGGTCGTTCTGGATCATCTCTTCGGCCGCGCGCTGGCGCTCGGCCGCCGCGGCGCCATTACGGCGCGCCGGGGTGTCGGTGACCGGGCCGACCTCCACCACGAGCTTGAGAGCAGGGTCGCCCACATGGGTTTGCAGCGCTACCTGCAGCTTTTCGCGCGCGGCCGCCTGGTTCAGCGATTCGCGCTCCACGCGCAGCGTCCACAGGCTGCCGTCCTGGCTGCGCAGCTCCGACTGCAGGCCCAGCTCGCGCGTGAGCGCCGCCACGGCCTCGGCCGCGACCATCTGGTTGACCGTCTGGCCCCAGGCTTCGCCCAGCGGCACGGGCACCAGCGGCGGCGGTGTGGTGGAAGGCGCGCTGGCCGGTGGGCGCGGCTGTGGCGGCGGTGCAGACTGCATAGGCGCAGGCTCGGGCATGGCCGGGGCGCTGGCGCTGAAATGGGGTGCGGGCTGCGCGCGCTCGGCTTGCGCAACGGGCGCTGGAGGCGCCACAGGCGGCCTTCTTTCGACAACCGGCGCGGCTGGTGCGGCCGGCGCGGGGGCGGCAGCCATAGGCATAGGGGCCGGCGCGGGCGCAGCGGCCCGCACCACCTCAGGCTGAGGCTTTTTTCCGGGCTCGGCGGCACCCCCCGCATGGCTGGGGGCGGCCGAAGCCGAGGGCTTGAAGGCCAGCAGGCGCAGCAGCACCATGGTCAGGCCCGCGTATTCGTCGGGCGCCAGGCCCAGCTCGCCGCGGCCGTGCAGGCACAGGCTGTACAGCAGCTGGGTCTCGTCGGCCGGCAGCACGCGCGCCAGCCGCGCCGTCTCGGCGATGTCCGGGTCGGCATCGTCGCCGCCCTCGCCCATCTCGGGCACGGCCTGCAGCACCGCCATGCGCTGCAGCACCGTCGTCATTTCTTCGAGCGTGGAGGCCGCGCTCAGGCCGTTGAGCCGCAGCGCCTCCGAGGTTTCCACCACGGTCTTGCCATCGCCACGCGCCAGCGCATCCAGCAGGCGGTAGACATAGCTGCGGTCCACACTGCCCAGCATGGTGCGCACGCTGGCCTCCTCGAGCGAACCCGAGCCGAAGGCAATCGCCTGGTCGGTCAGCGAGAGCGCATCGCGCATGGAGCCGCGCGCCGCGCGCGCCAACAGGCGCAGGGCCTGCGGCTCGGCCGGCACGTTTTCCACGCCCAGCACCTGCGTCAAATGTTCGAGCACCGTCTCGGGCGCCATGGGCCGCAGGTTGAACTGCAGGCAGCGCGACAGCACCGTGGCCGGCACCTTCTGCGGGTCCGTCGTGGCCAGCACAAATTTCAAATATTCGGGCGGCTCCTCCAGCGTCTTGAGCATGGCGTTGAAGGCCGTGTTCGTGAGCATGTGAACTTCGTCGATCATGAAGACCTTGAAGCGGCCCACCACGGGTTTGTAAACCGCCTGCTCCAGCAGCTGCGCGATTTCATCGACACCGCGGTTGGACGCGGCATCCAGCTCGGTGTAGTCCACAAAACGGCCGCTGTCGATGTCGGTGCAGGCCTGGCACACACCGCAGGGCGTGGCCGTGATGCCGCCCTGCCCGTCCGGGCCCAGGCAGTTCAGCGACTTGGCCAGGATGCGCGAAATCGTCGTCTTGCCCACGCCCCGCGTGCCGGTAAACAGGTAAGCATGGTGCAAACGCTGGGTCGCCAGCGCATTGCCCAAAGCCTGCACCACATGCGACTGCCCCACCATTTCAGAGAAATTTTTGGGGCGGTATTTGCGGGCGAGAACGAGATAGGACATATCCAGGCATTCTAAATTGCCCGGACGGGGCCCCCACGCTTTTCACTTCGCCTTCGGCTCCGTGTAATGCGCTGCCCCTTTCCTGACGAATGGGGCCGCCACGCCTGCGGCCCGGCAAAGCCGGTTCCGCGGCCCCGGCTGGTGTAAATAGCTCCGGCAGCAAAATCCGCTTCTTTGAAGGCCTACGGCACAAGGGTCATTCCCAAGTCCCTTACAATCGTGGGTGACGGGCCTTCCCGCATGGTAAAGCGGCCAACCGGGTCAGGTGGGGAACCAAGCAGCCCTAACTGTGGAGCCAGTGCCGGGGTCAAGGCTCGTCACCTTATTCATTTCAAATCCGCAGTTCTTGCGGGTTTCGAGCCCAGAGCCGCCTCCAGGAGCCTCAAGTGGGGCCGCTACAGAAACGATTTGATTGTCTGCGATCAATCTGAAATACGAGCACCTCCCGGAGCGGTCTCTTCAATCACACTATCCAATGCTTGCAAAATGGCCGTGGCAGCCAAAAACCTGACAATTCCGCGTCCCGCGCCCCCCATGAGAGCAATGCCGCAAAAGCGCAAAAGGGGTTCACTCGCTAAGCGCGGCTCCAAGGAGAACACGGGGGAGCCACTCATGCCTCTGAACTCTCCAAGGTTAAGCGGATTAGCCACCTTCAGTACATGCTGCGCCGGCTGAGGCCCTGCTTCCTGATAATGACCTGCGAGCAGTACTTGACTGGTCTCCACCAACTTGGTCTCATAGTTCACGCCATTAAGCTCGACCGGGTGCCCACAAACAAAGAAGAGCGAAGTAAACATTTGGCCCATCCAATCAGTTACTTCGGGCCTGTCTAAATTGATTATTCGGCCTAGGTCTCGGTCCCGCTGCGGAATACCTTGAATCGTTGTCTCGAAAACGTGAACATCGACTTCGTAATCATCATCTGGTAGTTGTTCGAGCCTATATCCATTAACCAAAGTAAGCGCAGAGCTAGACCCCTCAGCCGCGCATATCACGACTTGCGAAACCGAGGCATTCCCAATGACGTGCGCAGCAGTGATGGCAAACAGCCTGCGCCGGTAACCAGCTAGAAAGCACGTTCCCCAAGTCGATATTGTGGCGTCCTCAATACCGGTCCGAAACATGATGGGGCGCGCCGTGGACCGCATCCACATCAATGCATCCGGTGTAGGTGCCTCTCTAGCTGCCATGTTTTTGCGCTTGCGTGTAGACCGACTGAAGCCATGTACTCGCAGCGTCCGAAGGCTCCGTAGCCCGCAACTGAGCATCCTGCCAAAGATCCGCGGCAACCTCTTCGAGCTGCCCAGGCTCCACCGTCTGCCATCTCTCATGTAGCCGCTCGGCACACTTGGCAATCCATTGGGTTTGCGTAAGGTCGTTCATAGCCCCAGCTTACCCAAATGCTGTTTATTTGCACAGCATCCAATACCTTGATTAAGGCTAGATTCAAGGGACTCCATACCCGCTGCAGGCCAGGCAAATTATCACTATGACTTCGAAGAAGCTAGGCTTATAAAGCGTCTATGGTTACTGCCAACGTTGAACTCCATAAGCTCATGCTGTCGGCTGACAAGCTTATAGCGCTACCGCTACAAGAACGATACGTTTTTGCGCTCGCCGGTCATGTTTTCAACGAGTTGATGCTGCTTCAAAAACTTGTTCTCATAGCTCAGCCCCCAAGCGACGCACACCAGTTTGTTAAAGACGCGGCTGTCGGTTCCGCAATATTCGCGCTGCGGGTACTAGTTGGGAAAACTGAAGAAGCTATCAAAATCCTGACGAAGGACTCGGTAGAAACAGTGTTGCGCTCCCGAATGTTCAGCGGAGTCGAGGGACTGGATGCTGCCTGGACTGAAGTAATTGCAAAGTACGACACACTGCCATGGCTCACCAGTATTCGGAACAGCCGCTCCTTCCATTACATGAACTCTGGCCAGTGGGCACCTCACCTCGGTAAAGAAATTTGCCAAGAAGCTTATGTGATCGTAGGTAAGACCCACGGCAACACGTTCTTTCATTGGCACGAGATGTCTGCGGCGTTGCCAATGCTGAAACTGGTGAATGAACAAGCGCCATTTGAGGGGCTGGCCGTAATGCTTCATGAATTAGGGCTACTCCTCGGTGAGCTAAGCAGATGCATTGCGGAAGGGCTACAGGCCTATATGCATGACATTCTCACGGATGACGATGCACTCGAAGATGCCGAGGTGCTGAACTTACCCAGCATGAAGGATACGAGATGGGGATATTTCTACTGCCTGAAAGAATCGGAGTAATGTCCGATTTCATGTGTCACTCTGATGCTGCACTTGAGGGGCTTAGGGCCTCCGAAAACCCGCATGGATATTCGGTTTACAAGTTTGGACCTTGAGGTCACGACTCGTCACCGACTAAGCCAATGGTTCGCGTTGGTACGCTCTTGTCAGCCAGGCAAGTTAGGCCAAATTTAGACCTTCTGGCGGCTCCACAGCTCGATCAAACTCTTCAAGTAATGCATCCGGATCTAAGTCTCTATTCAAGCGGGTAAGCGCTTCTTCAATATTCTCTTTTGCAAAAACCACTACTTTTTGCTTCTTTAGTTGAGTTTGGTCGTAGCTAATCTGATCACGTGGCGTAGCGCAGACCAATAGCGCAACGACGCTGACACTAAGCTCAGCTTCCTTCAACCGCTTTTCAAGCACTCCCCGGCGATCCACAAGCTTTCCGATTTTTGTTGCGGTATCTGATGTCTTGACAGTGCACTCCACAATAAGAACACGCCCAGATGGACTAACCGCCACAATGTCGGGAGCCTCTGCGTCGATACTCTGCGCAGAAGAAAATCCGAGAAGATACAACAACGAGTTGATGGCTTTCTCGAATCCTCGGCTGTCTTTCTCAGGTGTTTTCAACAAGGCATCTCTAAGCTTGGGAAGCCCGGTGTCATACGCTTGAAACGAAGCGAGTTTTACGTTCCTTGATTTAGCAGGGTCTACAAACCAATGTCGCCGCACAGTATTCTTGTTGAGCGACAACATTACCAAAATCTGGACTGCATTTTTCTGCGTAATTTCCAGAAATCCATACTTGTAGCCGTCTCGAGCCTCTTGCCACCGCATTTGCTCAGATATTAAACGCCGGCCGATCCCTTCTCCTGGCACCGTTCGTATAGCTACATCGACCTTTGAAATGTCAAAGCCCTGCATTGCCTTAAAGTTCAAAACCAACTTATCCTGCCGCAGCGAACTATCGTCAAAAAGTAAATCAACTGGCGCCCCTACTCTTAAATCAATGTACGGAGCTCGGTTGCTATACCTCGGATCTGCAAGGCTAAGCCAGCCCACCAGGTCAGTGATCCCGTCAAAAGGCGGGGACGTAACCCGCAACAAATTCTCGTAATCGGCAAAATCTTGATAAGACGGCAGCGAAACTTGCTCCCCAAGAACCTGAAGATTAAGGACGCTATACCAAGTATCAGGGGCACGTACTTCCGAATAGTATTCAATCTTCGCTGGTACCTTAAGTGTCAGAGAAAGACCGTGAACGCTGATCTTCCCCGCACAGGCATTGTTGAAATACTCCAACATATCAGCCACTGATTGAGATGCCAGCTCAATCTGACCTGCATACAAATTCCCAGCCACTATTTGAAAGTTTCGATCAGCGTTCGCAGCGGCGGGAATTGCCGCTATAAGTGCACTAAGAATCTGCAACTCATCACCATGCTTAATGGCCAAATATCGCACGTGCAATGAATGCCCATCGCAAAGCCACTTCTCTACGGCTGCAAAAAAAACTGTGTACTGCTGCTGATGACTCATAGTTGTTCCCGTAGATAGTGTCGGCAACTCGACTAAGACTTCCCGCCGTCAATCACAATGAGCCCCAAGAGTCCTTTCGCTTACGACTCCATCCCGCCCACGAGACTTTCTCACAAGTAGTACCTAGCCTATAAGATACCCCGAAGATCGCTCACTACGGCGTCAATTGGCTGAGCCAATCAACCATTTCCTTTGACTACGACCTTGCCGCAATCCATCTTCATCGATAACAACATTTGGGACTTCCTCTTTGCGCGGAATCTAGATCTGTCTGTCGAATTACCTTCTTCGAGGTATTCGATTGGAATTACTCGCGAAGCTGAGTTTGAAATACCTCCAATCAAGGAGCGAAACCCCGAGCTTGAATTGTTTATTGAGCAGCAACGAGCTAAGTGCAAAGTAGTTGTAGACACGTACTTCGGATTTGAAGAGTCAACTATTCCGAGTGATGAGCAAAGAGTAGCTGGCTTCGGTCACGGTCGATGGGCAAGCCAGAAAGAAACGGAATTTATAGCAGCGCAGAATCGGAAGATGGCGAACCGCAACAGACGAAAAAATGAAAAAACCAAGTTGCACAAAGAAGAAGCAGATGTTGCATTAGCGGCAAGGTCCTTTGATTCGATAGTGCTATCTCTTGACGCAAAGGAAGGGCCGATCTTAGATGCGCGTAGGAGCGGGGGACAAGTTGTCTTTTTGACGAATTTTGACGCGAGGGGGAAATCGCTCAAACAATTCATTGACGATGAGCTCCAAAACCTCTCAGCTGAACTCAGTCTTTCCAGCTAGCGCACTTCCCATTCGGTTTCCGATATCCCGGTCCGCCTTTGGACCCGCACCCCCCACCTCCGCTGCCGCCGCTACGGCCCCCGGAACTCCTGCGCTTCCCGCCGCTTCGGCCCTTCGCCACCGCCTCGTTACCAACCAGAGCAGCCACCACCCACGCGGCAAACAATCGCCGCTTCACTTCTTAGTCCCCTCTTTGCCGGTATAGGGATTGGTGTTTCCCTTGTGCGTGTAGTTGTCTTGGGTGGTCGAGTTGGGATTGGTCGCGTGGCTGGGCGCGACATAGGTGCCGTCTTTTTTGGTGTAGCTGTGGATCGAGTGGTTCTGGCTGTTCACATGCCCGGAGGAACTGTGATGGGAGGAGGTGCTGGAGTGACTTCCCGAGCTGAGATGCCCACCGCCACCGCCTTTTGCGTAAGCCCCTAGGGAAATGGTGCAAAGCACCAAAAGAATCAGAGTTGTTTTCATGCGCGTATCCCATGTCGCCCGGAATGGGCTCCCTGAGTCTGCGCTTTAGTGGGATGGCGGGCATCATCTACTTGGACGAGATGATGGAGAAACCGGGGGTTTTCCTGGGGCCCTGGTTCCGCTACAGCCGCTGCTCCACATGCCGCATCAGCCCCTCGCAAGCATCCTCCACCAGGTCCAGCACATGCTCAAAGCCGTCCTTGCCGCCATAGTAGGGATCGGGCACGACCGGGCTGTCGTGCTTTAAACAAAACTCGGTGAGCCTGCGCACCTTGTGTAAATGCGCTGCGGGACATTCGTCCTTGATCAGTTCCAGGTTGTCCCAGTCCATGGCCAGGATCAGGTCGTGGCGCTCAAAATCCGCCTCCGAGATCTGCCGGGCCCTCAAGCCTGAGAGGTCATAACCCCGCCTGGCCGCATGGGCCTGGGAGCGCTCGTCGGGCGGATTGCCGGGGTGGTAGTTGTGGGTGCCGGCCGAGTCGACCTGCACCTGGCCGCCGAGGCCGCGCGCCATGACTTTGTGCAGAAACACGCCATGGGCCGTGGGGCTGCGGCAGATATTGCCCATGCAGACAAAGAGGACGGAATAGGGTTTCATGTGAGGGGTGTGGGCCGGAAACTGCCCTGCGAGGCCGGCCTTGCGGCCTTAATCTACCAGAGCGGTTTCGGGTTTTCCGCCTCGCCCCGCGCTCACCCGAGCCGCCAGGCATGCCGAAAGGGCCATAGCCACAGCCACCCCATGCGTATACAGTCCACTGAACTAGAGGACAACAATGCCATGCTGATGACCTGCATAGGCGGCCCGCTTCACGGGCTGCAAGTGGGACTTGCCGACGACGCCCGGGTGTATGAGGTGCAGGACGGCAAGCCGCGTGCGCGTTATTTGCGGCAGGTGCCGTCGCAGCACTACGACCCGCAAACGGGCAACGCGGGCTCCACGGCCTTCTTTGCGCTAAGTTCGCTGAGCGGGATGGAGGTGACGAACCTGATCATCACCCACCTGGAAGGCTTTCGGCCCCGGGTTTTGCCGGTCGCGTCAAAGCCCGTCTGACGCACCCGCGTCCACACCCGGCAAGAAAGATCCATCGAGTGCGGCCGGCCGGCTGGCCTGCATCCCCGGCACCACGGCCGCGGGGTGGTCGCGCTCGGCGCGTTCCTGCATGAGCGCCAGGTGCAGCTGGTGCAAGGCGTCCACGCACTCCAGCACGATGGACTGGACCATTTCCGCGGCCTCGCCGGCCTGCGACCTTTGCGGGGCCGCGAGCTTTTCACCGACGCTGAGCATCAGCCTGACCATGACGGCGCGAAACAGCAGGTCCCAGTCGGTGATCGCGATGTCCAGCGGGTAGTCGGGCAGGAGCGCCTCAAACTGCCGCGCGCGGCGCGAAGCGAGAAGGGCATCGTGGCCGCGCTCGCCGTCGCCTGCGGCCCAGTCGCGCAGGACGTCCAGCACAGCGGCGCTGGCACCGGGCACCTCACGCCGGGACTCCGTCAGGAACCCGGTTGAATTCAGCATGGCCAAGGCCGAGCGTGCCAGCAGCTTGGGGTTGGGGGCGGGTGAGGAAGCAAGTCGGATCATGACAAACCTCGCGAAACAGGGCTGCCGCATGGCGCTGCGGCAAGAAGCGGATGATGCGACCCAACCCGGCCCGGTTGGGCTGGGTTGGGTTGGACGATCACCTTTGTCCTTTGTAGGAGGTCTAAACCTGCCCGTCGGTGCGCTGCCGCACATGCGGGGCAAAGGTTTTGAGGGCCGCGGCGGAAAGTGGCCTTTCCCAGTACAGGCGTCAGTGCAGCAGCTGGGCGTAAGTCTGCCGGTCGGTCGCGTAGCAGCTGCAGGTCGCGGCTTCCAGGCCGGGGCGGTCCAGCACCGTCACATCGCCGCGGTGGTATTCGATGAGGCCGCTGCGCTGCAGGGTATTGGCGGCAGCCGTGATGCCGACCCGGCGCATGCCCAGCATATAGGCCAGGAATTCGTGCGTCACGTGGAAGTGGTCGGAATGCGCGCGGTCCTGGCTCATCAGCAGCCAGCGGGCCAGGCGCTCGGTGGTCTGGTGAAAGCGCAGGCAGGCGGCCGAAGCGGCCTGCTGCGCCATCAGCACATAGAGGTAACGGTTCATGCCGCGCTGCAGCGGCAGGCTGCGCGCCAGCTCGAGCCGGAAGGCCGGTGTGCCGATTCGCCAGGAAGCCCCGGCCCCCTGCACCACCGCATGCAGCGGCGCGGTGACGACGCCCAGCGCGAGTTGCGCGCCCAGCATGCCTTCGCGGCCCACCATGCCGACTTCCACCCCGGGGCTGCCTTCGACCAGGGCCACCAGCGAGACGAAGCTGTCGACGGGGAAGTAGACGTGGCGCGTGGGTTTGCCCGGCTCGCAGAGCACCTCGGCCAGCACGAGTTCTACCGGCTCGCAGACAGCCAGCAGGCGCAGGCGGTCCTTGCGGGGAAGGCGCTCGATGAGGTGGTTTTCGACAGGGGCCAAAATGGCTCTCCAGTTAAGAACCTGTTCACGGCCTAAACGGCGCCGCGCAAGCACCTTCTCGGGATGGGATGCAAGGCGCGGTGCGCCAGCCCATAGCATCGCTATGGGCCAGCGCCGCAACGCCGCAGACCGCCCGAGAAGGCGCTTGCCCTCTGGGTTGGGGTGAAATCGGGCGATTGAGCCACCCAGGCCCTTGCATGGGCATTAGCCCATGCGGCGTTCCCGGCCGGCCCACTCATCCCGATTGCACCCTAACGCGGCTCCGTTTAGGCCGTGAACAGGTTCTAGGACATCCCGGATGTGCCGGGCCAATGACAAGGCCGCGCTACTGTCGTCAGTTCAATTCGGTTCCCCAGTATGCACGACGCGCAGCACATCGCACCGTGTGCCAGCGCACACAGCCCGCAAGCGGGCCGCTAGGCCGCGAGCTCGTCGGGCAACAGCCGGTCGTATTCCTTCTTGACCACGGCATAACACTCGCAGGTGCGTTGCTCCAGGCCCGGGCGGTCCAGCACGGTGATGCGGCCGCGCGAGTAGCGGATCAGCCCGAGGTGTTGCAGCTTGAGCGCGCCTTCGCTGACGCCCTCGCGGCGCACACCCAGCATGTTGGCGATGAGCTCCTGCGTCATGACGAGTTCATTGCCCTGCAGGCGGTCAAGGCTCAGCAGCAGCCAGCGGCACAGCTGCTGGTCCAGCGAATGGTGGCGGTTGCACACGGCTGTCTGCGCCATCTGCGTGATCAAGGCCTGGGTGTAGCGCAGCAGCAGGTGCAGCACCGGCGCGCGCTTGAATTCTTCCTTGATGGCCTCGGCCTTGAGGCGAAAGCCCTGGCCGGCGCTTTGCACCACGGCACGGCTGGGGGTGGATTCGCCGCCCATGAAGAGCGAGATGCCGACCACGCCTTCATGGCCGACCACAGCGATTTCGGCCGAGGCGCCGTTTTCCATCACATAAAGCAGGGAGACGATGGCCGTGGTGGGAAAGTACACATGGTCCAGCGTGCTGCCCGATTCGTAGAGCACCTGGCCCAGCGGCATGTCGACCCACTCCAGTTGCGGCGCCCAGCGCTGCCACTCTGCATCCGGCAAGGCGGAAAGCAGTTGATTCTTTCTGGGGTCGGGGGAAAGGCTGATTGCGAACTCCGAAGCGGGCCTGGTTGTGAGCAGGCCTCTGGCAGAGGTCTCGCACCATCGTCGAAGTATAGGCAGTAAAGGTGTTCCGGTATGTACGCTATCGCACAAACTGAGAAAACCCGGTTCCGGGCCTGCGGGAGATATTTCGGCCTACCTGGCCGCCACTTCAATCGCCTCTGTCGTCTGCAGCGCATGTTGGGCGATCTGCGCCGAGGCCAGCGCCAGCGAGGCGAGCGCGTAGGTGCCGCTGATGATGCCCTTGTAGGCGACCTCCGCCCCAATGGCGTCCTGGCCCAGGCCTTCGGTGGCGGCGATGATGCAGGCCTCGACGCTATCGAGGCCGGCGTCACCAAACAGGTCTTCGCCTTCGTAGCTCACGCGGTACTCAAACTCGTCCTGCATCATGGGTTCGATGTGGAAACGGACAATCATGGCTTCCCCTTCTCTTCAGATTTCCAATGACAACCCGAAGTGCGCAATCAGGCCCTGCCCCGCTGCGCGGCCGCTGGCAAAACAGGCGGTCAGCAAATAGCCGCCTGTGGGCGCTTCCCAGTCCAGCATCTCGCCGGCGCAGAACACGGGCTGGCCTGGGCCTTTGAGGTTTTGCAATTGCAGTTGCGGGTTCATCGCTTCGAACATCACGCCGCCCGCGGTGCTGATGGCTTCGTCAATCGGCCGGGTGGCGGTCACGCGTACCGGCAAGGCCTTGATGCCGGCAGCCAGGCGCACCGGATCGGCGATCGCGTCCTTGCCCAGCAGTTCATACAGCATGGCGGCCTTGATGCCGTCCAGGTTGAGGCGGCTTTTCAGGTGGCTGGAGAGCGAGCGCGAGCCGCGCGGGTGGCGCACCTCGACCAGCACCTGTTCGGCGGATTTGTCCGGCAGCAGGTCCAGCATAAAGGTGGCGCTGCCGTGGGCGGCGATCTCGTCGCGCAGCAAACTGGACGCGGCATAGACCAGGCTGCCTTCGACGCCGGTGGTGGTGGCGATGAACTCGCCCTTGCGGCTGAAGCTGCGGCCGCGCGAGTCGGTGAAATGGATGGCGACGGACTTGAAGGGCTGGCCGGCAAAGCGGCTCGCGAAATGTTCGGTCCAGCCGGTGTGGGGCAGCGGGCTTTTGCCGATCAGTTCCTGCAAAAACTCGCGGCGGGTTTCACCGGCATCGGCGATGGCCTCCTGCAGTTGGGCCGGACTGTCGGGCCGCGCAGCCACGTCAAAGCCGCAATTGGAAGGCAGCAGCGGCGCAAGCGCCACGCCGCGCGCGGCCAGCAGCGGCACCCAGGCGCCGTCGGAGCCCAGCCGCGCCCAGCTACCGCCGCCCAGCGCCAGCACCACGGCATCGGCCTGCACCTGCACTTCGCCGGCGGGTGTTGCGAATTTCAACGCGCCGTCTTCGGCCCAGCCCAGCCAGCGGTGCCGCATGGAGAACTTGACGCCGGCCTGGCGCAGGCGCTGCAGCCAGGCG
The DNA here is from genome assembly GCF_056406895.1 of Polaromonas sp. P1_A2. Taxonomy (NCBI): domain Bacteria; kingdom Pseudomonadati; phylum Pseudomonadota; class Betaproteobacteria; order Burkholderiales; family Comamonadaceae; genus Polaromonas; species Polaromonas sp. P1_A2. Next base: position 996,932 of record NZ_JBFTZI010000002.1, read on the forward strand.
CGCAGCAGCGGCGCGGCCTTCATGTCCTTGGGAAACACGCGGCCCGAGCTGCCGATAAAGGTTTCCACGCCCAGGGCTTCGGCCCAGGCGCGCAGCTCGGTGGGGCCGAAGGCGGCCAGCAGCGGCTGCAGTTGCGCGGCGCGCTCGCCGTAACGGCCCACAAAGGCCTGGGGCGCTTCGGAATGCGTGAGGTTGAGCCCGCCTATGCCGGCCAGCAAAAACTTGCGGCCCACCGAGGGCATGGCGTCATAGACCTCGACCCTCAGGGCCGCGCCGGCGCCGGCCAGTACCTCGGCGGCCATCAGGCCGGCGGGCCCGCCGCCTATGACGGCCACGCGCAATGCGGCGGCCGGGGTGGAGTCAAGAGAGGATGCGCCAGATGTCAAGGAGGTTCCGCATGCAGCGGCCACAGGTTAAACAGGAAAATCGGAAGGTTCGCGGTCGCGAACACAAAGCGCCTCAAACGGGCGCGGCTCGGCGGAACAGGATGGCCCGATTATTACAGGGAGAGGCCGCTGGGATAGCGACCGGCCACCGGTCCTTACATGGGCGGCGCAAAACCATTGCGCCCGACGATCACGCGCAGCGCGGTCGGCTTGCCGCCCTGCGCCTGGGCGGTGATCATCACTTTGGCGCCGGGTACCAGCAGCGTGTTTTCATCGGCCTTGCCGGGCTTGAAGGACACCACGGGCGCATCGGGCGGCACGATGACGGTTTTTTCGCCGTCTTTGTACTTCAGCGTGAGCTTTTGCCCGCCGGGCACCGTCGAAGGCGCGGCGGCCAGGTCGGCCACGGTGGCATTGGTCATGGTGCTCTCGGGCCGCAAGTCCCAGGGGCGGTGGCCTTCGCCGGTGCCGCGCGCGGCTTCGGGGAACACCACGACTTCGAGCGCCAGCTGGCTGCCGTCGGCCTGCGGCATGGCGGCCGTGCCTATATAGCTGCCGGGCTTGATGTCGGCCAGCGCCAGCGGAAAGACTTCCGAGACATCCATCGCGGCGGGCCGCACCAAGGTAATGACTTCACCGCTGCGCTCCCTGACGGTGAGGCTGGTGGCATCGATTTTTTCAATCGTGGCGCGCAGGCGCAGCGTGGGGTTGGCTGGCGCGGGGCTTTGCGCCAGGGCCAGCGGCAGGGTGGCCGCCAGGGCCAGGGAAGCGGCGAAGTGCTTGAACATGGGGTGCCTTTCAGCCGGCGTGGAGTGGAAGGAATAGGAATGGGCGCCGGACAGGCCCGGTGTGATCAGTCAACGAGGACCACAGTTCCCTGCCCCGTCAGAAAAGCCGCTTTGACCGGCGCGCCCGGGTAGATGCGCTGCACCGCCGCGCGATAGGCCTGCAACTGCGCGACCAGCGCGGGCTGGCGCTGCGGGGCGGTGGCCGATTTGTAATCCAGCACCCACCAGTGGCCTTCATGGCCGGCGTCCTTGCGCTGCACCAGGCGGTCCAGCCGCAGCGCCTGGCCGGCATAGACCAGATCGACTTCATTGCCCTGCCAGGCCAGCACCTCGGGCCGCCACGCCCAGGCGCCCTCGCCGGCCAGGATGCGGCCGGCCAGCGCGGCCGACTGCGCGGCCTGGGCCGGGCTCAGGCGGAACTCGCGCGCCGCGGCCACCACCTGTTCGGGCAACAAGGCACCGCCCCACTCGAGCAGACGGTGCATGGCCTTGCCGATGCGGGCCTTGAGGGAATCCTCGTCGAGACGCTGCACGTCGGGCGGCTCCGGCATCAGGACTTGGGGCAGCTCGGGCAATTCGGGCAGGTAGAACACGCCGGCATCGGCCGCGTCCGGGCGCCGGCCCGCCGTTTCATCGGCCACTGGCGCGGGCAGTTCGCCCAGCAAGCCCTGCAGGCGCTGCCACCAGCTTTCGGTGGTCACGCGGTGCGGCTCGATGGACGAAATCACCAGGGTGTGGCGCGCGCGCGTGAGCGCCACATAAAGCGCATTGAGTTCTTCACGCTTGCGGGCGGCCTGCTCGGCGGCCAGGGTGTCGGTGGCGCAGGCCGGAGGCCGGCTTTCGCTGACCAGGAAGACAAACTTGCGCGGCTCGGTGGCCTCGCCGGGCCAGTCGACCAGCACGCCCATGCTGTCGGCATTGCGCTCGACGGTGTCGGTGTCCAGCAGCAGCACGGCCTCGGCCTCCAGGCCCTTGGCGCCGTGAATCGTCAGCAGGCGCACGGCTTCGCCGCTGACAGTGGCCGGCGCCTGCGTGCCGCCGGCCTTGAGGGCGCGCACAAAACCATAGGGCGTGGCGTAGCGGCCGCCGTCCAGTTCCAGCGACACACCCAGCAGCGCGCGCAAATTGGCCAGCACCGCGCCGCGTTGCGCGGTGGGCGCCGCGGCGCCAAAACGCGCCAGCACGTCGCCGTCGTCGTAAATGCCTTGCAGCGCGTCGTGCGGCGGCAGGCTGTCGAGCCAGCTTTTCCAGCGCGCCAGCGTTGCGCCCAGGCCTTGCAGTTCGGGCGCCAGCAGTTCTTCTTTCTGCAGCAGCTCGTACCAGGGCTTGCCGTGTTCGCGCTGCAGCAAAGCCAGATGCACCAGTCCATCATCGGACAGACCGAACAGCGGCGAACGCAACGCGCGCGCCAGCGACAAATCATGCTGCGGCGACACCAGCACGTCGAGCAGCGCCACCATGTCCAGCACCTCGCAGCAGTCAATCAGCTCGGTTTTTTCGCCGACCTGGGCGGGAATGTGCAGGGCGCGCAGCTCGTCCTGCAGCGGCAGCAGGCCGGCACGCTTGCGCGACAGCACCATCACGTCCTGGGGCCGCAGCCCGCCGGCGATCTGCTCCGAAATCCAGGCGGCGGCCTGTCGGGCTTCGCGCGTGCGCAGGGTTTCCTCGGGCAGTTCGCGCGGGGTGGTCAGGCTGTCGCGCCAGCCGGCGGCCAGCGGCGAGGCTTCTTCCTCGTCCTTGCTGCGCGGAACCGGCGGCAGGCGGCCCACGGCGCCGGCCAGGCCCGAGGCCGTGGTGTGCTCGCGAAAGCCCTCATAGGCGTCGGCTTCGCGCGCCGTCACCATGGCGGCGTTGACGGTGTCTATCACGGCCTCGGCATTGCGGCGCGTGTGGTCGCAGCTGAGCAGATCGCCGCCCAGGCCGTGCACCACAAAAGCCTGCGCGGCGCGAAAGACCTGCGGCTCGGCGCGGCGGAAGCGGTAAATGCTTTGTTTCGGGTCTCCCACCAGGAAGACACTGGGCGCCGTGCCCGCGCCCGAATAACCGATCAGCCAGGAATACAGGGCCTGCCACTGCAGCGGGTTGGTGTCCTGGAACTCGTCGATCATCAGGTGGCGTATGCGCGCGTCCAGGCGCTCCTGCACCCAGCCCGAGAGCACAGGGTCGGCCAGCATCAGCAGCGCGGCGCGCTCGACGTCGTTCATGTCGACCCAGCCGCGTTCGCGCTTGAGGGCGGTGAACTGCGCGATCAGCACGCGGCTCAGGCGCGCCATGCGCTGCTGGTGCTGCCAGGCGTCGTGCTGCTGGCGGGCCGCGACCACACGCAGCACCAGGTCCTGGGCGATGCGCACCTGTTCGATGCCGATGATTTTTTCGCCGAACTTGCGCGGCGTGCCTTTTTCGGTCAGCAGGGCCGCGATGGCAGCCGGGAAGTCGCCGGCCGTCAGCGCCTGTTCGAGCTCCACGCCCTTGGCCGAAAAAGTCGGCGCGCTGGCCCGGCCCAGGGCCATGGCGGCGTCCCTCAGGGTCTGCCGGTGAAAGCGGTTGGTGCTGAGAAGTTCTTCGGGCTCATCCAGCCCGCCGAATTCGGTGAACTGCGCCGCGAAGGGCTGCACAGAGGCGGCGATCACGCCTTTTTCGTCGGCCAGCGTGAATTCGGTGCGCTTGTCGAGCGCAGCCTGCAAAGCCTTGTCGGCCTGGAAGCGGCCGTGGGTGAGCACCACGGCCTCGAAGTCGGCCTTGAGCGCAGCGTCGAGCGCGACCGCCGCGTAAAAACGCCGCCAGACCAGGGCGCGCGCGGGTGCGTCGTCTTCGAGCAGCTCGTAGTTGACGGGCAGCTCCAGCCGCTGCAGCACCGCGACCGGCGCGCTGCGCAGCAAGGCCGCGAACCAGCTGTGGAAGGTGCGTATCTGCACCGAACGCCCGCTGGCCAGGATGGAACGGTAGAGATTGGACAGCTGCTCGCGCAGCTGCTGCGCGGCCTGCCGGCCCTTGGCGCCGGCCAGGTCCAGCTGTACGCCGCGCATGTCCAGCTCGCGCTGCAAGGTGGCGTCGTCGGCGTGGGCAAAGGCCTTGAGCCAATCGTCCAGGCGCTCGCGCATTTCGCCGGCGGCTTTTTTGGTGAAGGTGATGGCCAGGATTTCATGCGGCAAGACCTGCTGGCCGGGCGCGGCCGTGGCGCCGTCCAGCAGGGCGCGCACGATGCGCGAGACCAGCATCCAGGTCTTGCCGGCGCCGGCGCAGGCCTCGACCGCGACGCTGCGCCGCGGGTCGCAGGCAATCGCATAAAAGGCCTCGGCCGAGACCGGCTCGCCGTTGCATTCGTAGGCGGCGGTGTGGGCGACCAGCGTATTGGCCAGTGGGGTCATGCGCCCTCCTCCCCGGCTGTGGCTTCTTCGTCCAGGCTCCAGAAGTCCTTGCGGCATAAGCCTCTGGCCGCGCAGTAATCGCAGGCCTTGCCCTCGCCCAGCGCCGGCAGCGCCGCGCCGCGCGCGATGCGCGCCATGTCGGTGAGGATGCTGTCTATCAGTTCGTCGCGCAGGCCGACGATCTCGGGTTGTTCGTAAGTTTTGGTCGGCTCTTTTTCACCGAGGTTGACATAGGCCGCGGCCAGGGTGTCGTCGCTCATGAGCGCGGCGTAAAAGGCCAGTTGCGTGTCTTCCTGGCCGCCCTTGATGCGGTCGGCGGTGGTGGCGCGCGGCTCGGTCTTGTAGTCGATCAGCAGCGCGTGGCCGTCGGCCTGGCGGTCTATGCGGTCCAGCTTGCCGAGCAAGGTCAGCTCGCCCAGCGGCATTTCGCGCCAGACCTCGGCTTCGTCAAAGCTGGCGCCGCTAGCTTCGTGCCCGGCCAGCCATTCGAGGTAGCCTTCGCGCACGCCGGGCCAGGCGGCGGCAAAAGGCAGGAATTCACTTTCAGTGAGCGCCAGTTCCTGGGCGGCGCGGTCGGCGGCCGTGTCCATCATGGTGGCGCGGACGGCCGGGTCGTCGGTAGGCTGCGCTTTCAGTGCTTCATGGAAATGCCGCAACAGGCCGTGCAGCCAATTGCCGAAGTCGCGCTTGCCGAGTTCGCTTTCAAGCTCCTCGGGCTCCTGCAGCTTGAGCTGGCGCAACGCGAAGAAACGATAAGGGCAGCGGCGCAGGTCTTCATAGGCGCTGGCCGACAGCCGCGTGAGGGGCAAGGCCTCGCCGGTCGGAAAGGGGTGCGGTGTGGGCTGGATGTCCACGGCGCGCAGGCTGCGCGGATCGGCGGCGGCTTGCGTTTCTTGGAGGGCGTCGTCCTGCGCCAGCAGCAGTTCCTGCACAAAGCCGCTGGGGATCAGGTGTTCGCCGGCTTCGCTGCTGCGCCACAGCACGTCGACCCGGGGCGCCTGCAGGGCGTAATGCCAGGCCTGGCGAGCCGCGGCGGCCAGGGTCTCGCGCGAGGGCAGGCCCAGCAGTTCGCGCTGGGTGGGCGTCCAGGGGCCGGCGGGCTCGGGCGAGACCGGCAGGCGGATCTCGTCGCAGCCGGGCAGCACCACGGCGCGCATGGGCCGGCCCAGCAGCTGCGGCAGCGGCAGGATCACTACCTGCTCGGCCGCCGGGTGCGGCGGCGCGAACTTGCCGCCTTCGAGTGCCTGGTTGGCCCATTGGGTGAAATCATGCAGGCGCATGACCGGCGAGGCCTGGAATTCAATCTCGGCGCCCTCGTGCAGGCGCAGCACCTCGAGCACGGCCTGGCCGGCTTCGTCTTCGGCCAGCGCCTCCCACTGGCCGGCCGCCTGCAGTGCGGCACGCAGGTCGCGCAGCCACACGGCCAGCGGGCGGGCGCGGGCCAGGGGCGCGCGCAACGCATTGGCCTGCAGGGCCAGCGGCTGGGTGGCCATAAAGGCCGGTGGCACGATGTCTTCGGCGGCAAATTCCGGCAGGTCGCGCCAGGCGCGCACGCCGACGCGGCGCAGCTCGGTTTCGGCGGCGGTCACCAGCATGGGCTCAAAAGCGGGCGCATTCTTGAGCCAGTCGAGCACGGCGTCTGTCGAAGCATCCCAGGGCAAGGCGCGCAGCAGGCTCATGAGGCCGGCGGCGGCGCGCGTGGTGGACAGCTTCCAGCCGGTTTCATCGCGCATGGCGATGCCGCGCTCGGCCAGCATGGCGCCCACGCGGCGTGTCAGCTGGCGGTCCTGCGCGATCAGGGCGACCGGGCTGCGGCCCTGCGCCAGGTGGGCCAGCACGCAGGCGGCGGCGCGGCCGGCTTCGTCTTCGGCGTCCTGGGCGGCATGCAGGGCAGGCGGCGGGCCGGCTTGCAGGGGGATGCACAGGGGGATGGACAGGGACAGCTCGCCGAAATGGGCTTTGAGCGCCTCGGTCAGCGGGTCGGCCTGGAAGCCTTCGAGCACGGCGAACAGCAGGGGCCGGGCCTGGAACAGGCGGTCGGTCGGGTAGGCCGAGGCCGCGGCCCAGGCCAGCGCGATGCGGCCCACGGCGGCTTCGAGCGCCAGCACCGGCGAATCCAGTCCCGCGCCCAGGGTCTGGGCCAGCCCTTCGCTCCAGGCGCGGCGCCTGGCCGGCATGACGGCGGCGGCCACGCCGGCCAGGCTCCAGGCGGCCTCGACCAGGCGGCCGGCCAGCGCATCCTGCTGGCTGCCCAGCCCGGCGCGCTCCAGCAGCGAGGCGGCGGTGAGCATGTCGACGGCCACGTCCATGCGCAAATCGTCACCCGAGGGCGTGAACAGGCCCAGCGTGCCACCCAGGCCGCCGGCCCAGTTCATGGTGGTTTCAAAACGCGGGACAAAAAAGGTGTCGCCGGCCTGCGCGGCCCAGGCCTGGCGCGCCTGCTGGATCAGCTGGGCATAGGGCAGCAGCACGACGCATTCGGCCGGGTGCACGCCGCGCGCCTCGATGGCCGCGGCCAGCGCGGCCATGGCCTGGCGCCAGCACCGCGCATCAGGCGGGGCGGCGGTGTCGGCAAGGTCGGCGATGGAGGCTGGTGGCATGAGTAGGGTTTGCGACGGGCGACAGGGGGCAACTTGGGACGGGCCGCGGGCGGATTGAGCGGATGGCTATCAGGGTGATAGCCCCTGCCTGCCCGACCCGGCCACTTGCTTTCTGCCACAATGACTGCAACTTTAGCCCTACGTATCGTAACCATCCTAACCAAGACAAAGGAGCCGCCATGGCGAGCGAACTGATCAAACATACCACCGATGCCACCTTCGAAGCCGATGTGCTGCAATCCACCAAACCCGTGCTGGTGGATTACTGGGCCGAATGGTGCGGTCCGTGCAAGATGATCGCTCCCATCCTGGATGAAGTGGCGACCGGCTACGACGGCAAGCTGCAGATCGCCAAGATGAACGTGGACGAAAACCGCGACATCCCCGCCAAGTTCGGCATACGCGGCATCCCCACGCTGATGCTGTTCAAGGACGGCCAGTTGGCCGCCACCAAGGTCGGCGCCATGAGCAAGGCCCAATTGACCGCCTTCATCGACCAGCAACTGGCCTGAAGCTTCGCGCCGGAAAAGGAAGCACGGCGCCCCGCCGCTTCCTGACCGGCGCCCCTCCCCCGGGCACCCGCCCCGCGCGCATGAAATTAGCCCCCGTTTCCCGCCTGAATTTCCTGTCATAATGTGCCTTATTCACCGGTACGGCCCGCGCCGCCCGGTTCGAGTTGCCGGTTTGTAAGCCACCTTCTGCGGCTTCTTTTCAAACCTCCCCCGTTTTCCATCAATGAACTCCGCAAGGAGTAATTCCATGCACTTAAACGAACTCAAGGCACTGCACGTGTCTGAAGTCCTCAAGCAGGCCGAAGCCCTTGAGATCGAAAACGTCGGCCGCATGCGCAAGCAGGAGCTGATGTTCGCCATCATCAAAAAACGTGCAAAAACCGGCGAGACCATCGTGGCCGACGGCGTGCTGGAAGTGCTGCCCGACGGTTTCGGCTTCCTGCGAGCCCCTGACTCAAGCTACACCGCGTCCACCGACGACATCTACATCAGCCCCAGCCAGATCCGCCGCTTCAACCTGCATACCGGCGACATGATCGAAGGCGAAGTGCGCACCCCCAAGGACGGCGAACGCTACTTCGCGCTGAACAAGCTCGACAAGGTCAACGACGGCCTGCCCGAAGACAACAAGCACAAGGTCATGTTCGAGAACTTGACCCCGCTGTTCCCGCGCGAGCAGTTCAAGCTCGAGCGCGACATCAAGGGCGAAGAAAACCTGACCAGCCGCATCATCGACATCGTCTCGCCCATCGGCAAAGGCCAGCGCGCCCTGCTGGTGGCGCCGCCCAAGTCCGGCAAGACCGTGATGATGCAGAATATCGCCCACGCCATCACCGCCAACTACCCCGAAGTGGTCATGATGGTGCTGCTGGTGGACGAACGCCCCGAGGAAGTGACCGAAATGCAGCGCAGCGTGCGCGGCGAGGTGATTTCTTCCACCTTCGACGAACCCGCCGCGCGCCACGTGCATGTGGCCGAAATGGTGATCGAACGCGCCAAGCGCCTGGTCGAGCTCGGCAAGGACGTGGTCATCCTGCTGGACTCCATCACCCGCCTGGCCCGCGCCTACAACAACGTGCTGCCCTCCTCCGGCAAGGTGCTGACCGGCGGCGTCGACGCCAACGCGCTGCAGCGCCCCAAGCGCTTTTTCGGCGCGGCCCGCAACATTGAAGAAGGCGGCAGCCTGACCATCATCGGCACGGCCCTGGTCGACACCGGCAGCCGCATGGACGAAGTGATCTTTGAGGAATTCAAGGGCACCGGCAACTGCGAAATCCACCTGGACCGCCGCCTCTACGAAAAACGCGTGTTCCCGGCCATCCACCTCAACCGCAGCGGCACCCGCAAGGAAGAACTGCTGCTTGCACCCGAAATCCTCCAAAAATCGCGGATTTTGCGTCAATTCATGTACAACATGGATGAAATCGAGTCCATGGAGCTCATGCTCAAGAACATGAAGGCCACCAAGAACAACCACGAATTCTTCGACATGATGAGGCGAGGCGGCTAGAACGTGGCCCCCACAGTCGCTCACTTCGTGTAGCTCCTTGCCCCCCGAGGGGGCCGCTGCGCCTGCGGCCCGGCAAAGCCGGTTCCGCGGCCCCCGCTGGGTTGGGATCGGAGCCCTCCGTGGGAAATCTACCATTTTTGGGCTAAAACGGCGCTAAGTGCTTGATTTCATGCCATAATCTATGGCTTAGCGGAAAGTGCCCAGGACTGGCTTGTGTGGCTCCCGCATCGAACAAGGAAAGATCATGAAAGAAGGCATTCACCCCAACTACCGCGAAGTTTGTTTCCTGGACCTGTCCAACAACTTCAAGTTCGTCACCCGCTCCTGCGTCAACACCAAAGAAATGGTGACCATGGAAGACGGCCGCGAACTGCCCCTGTACAAGCTCGATACGTCCAGCGAATCGCACCCCTTCTACACCGGCACGCAAAAATCCGTGGACAACATGGGCGGTCGCGTCGAGAAATTCCGCAACCGTTTCGGCAAAACCACCGCCGCCGCCAAAGAGGCCGCGCCCGAAGCTGCGAAGTAAGCTGCGAATCCTTTCGCCAGCCTGCAAAAAGCAGCCTGAATTTCAGGCTGCTTTTTTTTCGGCAAAATTTGCCGGCAGCCGCAAAACCTCGCGGCCCGGTTTGACGCAAAATCACCGGTGGCCCGGGATGGCGGCCCGGCAGTCTTGCCGGCCCTTCCCCGCACTTTCCCGACTCCAACCGTTTTGAACAAACCTTCACCCGCCATCATTGCCCAGTCCGCCGTGCGCCGCCTGCCGCGGCTTGCGCTGCTGCTGTTCTGCGCGGCCTATGTGCTGCCGGGCTTTCTGGGGCGCGGGCCCTGGAAGAACGAGGACATCGCGGCCTTCGGCGTGATGCGCGAACTGGCCTCCACGGTGGCCAACTGGCTGCAGCCGCAGCTGCTGGGCCGGGCCACCGAATTTGACGCACTGGCGCCCTACTGGCTGGGCGCGATCGCGATCAAATGGCTGCCTTTCCTGGACCCGGCCCTGGCGGTGCGGGTGCCCTTTGTGGGGCTGCTGGTGCTGACCCTGCTGGCCACCTGGTACGCCGTTTATTACCTGGCGCGCAGCCCGCTGGCCCAGCCGGTCGCCTTCGCCTTTGGCGGCGAAGCCAGCCCGGTGGACTATGCCCGGGCCATTGCCGACGCCGGCCTGCTGGCGCTGATCGCCAGCCTGGGCCTGGCGCAGCTCTCCCACGAAACCACGCCGGCGCTGGCGCAGCTGGGCTTTACGGCGCTGGCTTTTTACGCCATGGCGGCCAGCCCTTACCGCCGAGCCACCAAAATCCTGGGGCCGGCCTTCGGCCTGCTGATCGGCCTGGCCGGGCTCACCCTGAGCGGTGCACCCACGCTGGCCCTGCTGCTGGGCGCGGGCGGCGCGCTGGTGGAATGGATGCACATGCACTGGGGCGCCGACCAGACGGACCCGGCAGCCAGGCAGCAGTCCTGGCACTGGGTGCTGCTGATCACCGGCATCACGCTGGGGGTCGCGCTGCTGGCCTACAGCCTGGACCTCTGGCGCTGGCGCATCCACCTGCCAGGCAGCGACGACACTTCCGCCTGGAAGGACTGGCGCAGCCTGGGGCGCCTGCTGCTGTGGTTCACCTGGCCGGCCTGGCCGCTGGCAATGTGGACGCTTTACCGCTGGCGCCGCCAGCTGGCCAGCCGCCACGTCGCCCTGCCGCTGTGGTTTGCCGCCATGGCTGTGGCCGCCACGCTGACCACCACGGCCTCGGACCGCAGCCTGCTGCTGAGCCTGCCGCCGCTGGCCGCGCTGGCCGCCTTCGCGCTGCCCACGCTCAAGCGCAGCGTGGCTTCGCTGATCGACTGGTTCACGCTGCTGTTTTTCACCGGCTGCGGCATCATCATCTGGGTGGTCTGGATCGCCATGCAGACCGGCGTGCCGCGCCAGCCCGCCGCCAACGTGGCCAAGCTTGCGCCCGGCTTCGAGCCCAGCTTTTCCTGGCTGGCCTTTGTGTTTGCGCTGGCCGCCACCCTGGCCTGGACCTGGCTCGTCAAATGGCGGGCCGGCGCGCAGCGCGCGGCCGTCTGGAAATCGCTGGTGCTGCCGGCCGGCGGCGCTACCTTGTGCTGGCTGCTGCTGATGACGCTGTGGCTGCCGCTGCTCGACTACGCGCGCAGCTTCGCGCCCATGTCGCGCCAGATCGCCAGCCTGGTGGACAAAAACGCCTGCGTCGAGATCTACGGCATAGGCAGCGCCCAGGCCGCCGCCCTGCAGTACCACGGCCGGCTTGAGCTGCGCCAGGCCGGCGCGCAGGCCAGTTGCCCCTACCTGATCGTCGACGTCGAAGCCCAGCCCACACTCAGCAGCAGGGTCAACCTGCCCGACTGGGCCTTCCAGGCCACGGTGCGCCGCCCCACGGACAAGACCGAAAACGTGCTGCTCTACAAGCGGGTCAGCCAGGACGGCCCGGCCAAACCACCCGCCCCGTCCCGCCGCACCAACGGCAAAGCCAAGCCTTGAGCGAGCTCAAGGTCATCAGCCGGCACGCGGGCACGGTGCTGGTCGGGCAGCTGGCCGTCATGGCTTTTGGCGTGGCCGACACCGTGATCGCGGGCCGCTACAGCGACGAGGCGCTGGCCGCGCTGTCGGTCGGCTCGGCCCTTTATGTCAGCGTGTATGTGGGGCTGATCGGCATCGTGCAGGCGCTGTTGCCCATCTGGTCCGAGATGCTGGGCGCGCGGCGCCATGAGGCGGTGGGTGCCTCGCTGCGGCAAAGCATGTACCTGTGCGGCTTCATCGTGGCGGTGGGCATGGCCGCCATGCTGTTTCCCGGCCCGCTGCTGCGCTGGGCCCAGGTGCCCGAGCTGATGCGGGACGAGGTGCAGCATTACCTCGCGGTGCTGGCTTTTGCCTTCGCGCCCTCGCTGCTGTTTCGCATCTACAGCACCTTCAACCAGTCGCTGGGCAAACCGCTGCTGGTCACCTGGCTGCAGGTCGGTGCCCTGCTGGTGAAGATTCCGCTGTCGATCTGGCTGGTGGCCGGCGGCGCCGGCGTGGAGCCCATGGGCGCCGTGGGCTGCGCCTGGGCCACGCTGGTCGTGAACTACCTGCTGCTGGCGCTGGCCCTGCTGATGCTGCGCACCCGGCCCATGTACCTCCCTTACCGCATCTGGGAGCGCATGGAGCGGCCCGACTGGTCGCAGATCGGCAACTTCGCGCGCCTGGGCATCCCGGGCGGCCTGGCCTACCTGGTGGAGGTGACCTCGTTCACGCTGATGGCCCTTTTTATCGCCCGCCTGGGCACGGTCGCCTCGGCCAGCCACCAGATCGCCTCCAGCGTGGCGGCGGTGCTGTACATGATGCCGCTGTCGATGGCAATTGCCTGCAGCGCCCGGGTGTCCTTCTGGATGGGCGCCGGCCGGCCGGACTATGCAAGGCGCGTGGTGCTGCTGGGGCTCAAGCTGACCGGGCTGGCCGCGCTCACGCTGGGGGGTTTTGTGGCCATGGCCGGGCCTTTGCTGGCGCGCTGGTATTCGGGCAGCCCGGAAATCATCGCGCTGGCTTCCTCGTTGCTGGTGTGGGTGGCCTTCTACCATGTGGCCGACGCGACCCAGGCCCTGACCGCGTTTTTGCTGCGCTGCTACCGCATCACCATCATGCCGCTGGCGCTGTACGGCGTGCTGCTGTGGGGCCTGGGTTTGCTGGGCGGCTACCGCCTGGCCTACGGGGGCATCGCGGGCCATGCGGCCACCCAGTCGGCCGCCAGCTTCTGGGCCGCCAGCACGGTGGCCATCGCGCTGGTGGCGGCCTGTTTCCTGGGTTTGCTGTGGCACGCCGTGAGGCGCAGCCTGCGGGTGGCGCCGGCCGCTCAGGCGGCCTGAGCCAGCTGCACCCGGCGCACACGCGCGGCCGGAAAGACGATCGAAAAACAGGAACCCTGCCCCGGCTCGCTTTCGATGTGCAGTTCGGCCCCATGGCGCTGCGCCACGTGCTTGACGATGGCCAGGCCCAGGCCGGTGCCGCCGGTCTCGCGTGAGCGGCTGCGGTCTATGCGGTAAAAGCGCTCGGTCAGCCGCGGCAGGTGTTCGGGCGCGATACCGGGGCCGGTGTCCCTGACCTTGAACTCGCCGCGGCCGTCTTCCAGCAGCGTCCAGCTCACGCGCACCAGGCCGCCCTCGGGCGTATAGCGCACCGCGTTGGTCACGAGGTTGGACATGGCGCTGTACAGCTCGGTCTGCACGCCGGCGATTTCCGAGACCGGGCCGGACTCGAACTCCAGGCGGTGCCCTTGCGGCCCGATCACCGCCGACAAGGCCCTGGCCTCCTGCTCGCACTGGGCCAGCAGCGCGCTCAGCGTCATCCAGTCATTGGCACCCGGGAAGGGGCTGCCTTCCAGGCGCGACAGGGTCAGCAAATCGCTGACCAGGGTCTGCATGCGCTGCGATTGCTGCGACATCAAGGCCAGGTAACGGGCACGCTCGGGCTCCTTGAGCGGCAGGGTCTGCAGGGTCTCGATAAAGCCGGACAGCACCGTCAGCGGCGTGCGGATCTCATGCGACACATTGGCCACGAAATCGCGGCGCATGGCTTCGGCCAGCTCCACGGCCGTGATGTCGCGCGACAGCAGCAGCTTGCGGTCCTTGCCGTAGGAATGCACATGGACCGACAGCTTCACCGGGCGCGCCGGCGTGCTGGCGCTGCCCGGGATGACCACGTCGTGCGTGAAGTTGCCGGTCGCCATATAGGCCTTGAAGGCCGGGTCGCGCACCAGGTTGGCGATGTGCTGCATCACGTCGCGCTGGGCGTCGAAGCCGAAATGCTGGCTGGCCATCTGGTTGCACCATTCGATGCGGCCCTGCGCGTCGAGCAGCACCACGCCGCTGGGCGAGGCCTGCATGGCCGCCAGGAACTCGTCGAGGCGGGCCTGGCTTTCCTGGTACTGCTGGTCGCGGTTCTTGAGCAGCCGGCGGGTCCGGTCGGCGACCTCGCCCCAGACACCGGGCAGGCTGGGCGCGTTGCCGGCCATCACGGCGGGCGTGTCGTTGTTTTGCTCGGCACGCAGCCAGCGCAGCAGCCGGTTGATGAAGAAGCTGTCTATCACCAGCCAGACCATGGCCGCCACCGCCAGCCCTATGCCCAGGCCGAAGCTCAGGCCGTTGACGGTGCGCGCCCAAAAGCCCAAACCGCCGCCCACAAGCATGCAGGCGGCGAAAACAATCCACCGGTTGATCATGCGCTGGATTGTGCAGCAGCCACCGGGCTGTTGGCGGCTACCGCGGCCATCGCGGTCAGCCGGTAACCGGCGCCGCGCACGGTTTCCACCATGGTGCCCGCCGAGCCCAGGGCCTCGCGCAGGCGTTTGACGTGGACGTCGACGGTGCGCTCTTCAATGAAGACGTGGTCGCCCCAGACCTTGTCGAGCAGGGAGCTGCGGCTGTGCACGCGCTCGGCATGCTTCATCAGGTAATGCAGCAGCTTGAACTCGGTCGGGCCCAGCTTGAGCTCCTGGCCCAGGTAGGCAATGCGGTGCGTCGCGGCGTCCAGCACCAGCCCGCCCACGGTCACGCTGTCGTTCACCGACTCGGGCGCGCGGCGGCGCAGCACGGCGCGTATGCGCGCCAGCAGCTCCTGGGTGGAAAAAGGCTTGGTGATGTAGTCGTCGGCGCCGGCGTCCAGCCCGGCGACCTTGTCGGGTTCGTCGCCGCGCGCCGTCAGCATCAGGATGGGAATGCTTTTGGTGCGTGCCTGCTTGCGCCAGTGGCGCGCCAGCGCCAGGCCGCTTTGCCCCGGCAGCATCCAGTCCAGCAGGATGGCGTCGGGCAGCACGGCGTCGAGTTCGCGCTGGGCCGACACACTGTCTTCCGCCACCACGGGGTCAAAGCCGCCATGCCGCAGGTTGACGGCAATCAACTCGGCAATGGCCGGCTCGTCTTCAACTATCAGTATGCGTGGCAGGTGTTTCATTCCGTCTTTACTTTACGGCAGATTCGATTTGTTCCATAGGGGTGTGCCGTACATCAGCCCCTTTGACGATGTAAATGATGAACTCCGCGATGTTCTTGGCATGGTCGCCCACGCGCTCTATGGCCTTGGCCACGAACAGCAGGTCCAGGCTGGGCGAAATCGTGCGCGGGTCTTCCATCATGTAGGTGATGAGCTTGCGCACAAAGCCGTCGAATTCCTGGTCGATCTGGTCGTCTTCCTTGAGGATGGAAACCGCCACCGCGGTGTCCAGCCGGGCAAAAGCGTCCAGCGCCTTGCGCAACAGGCCGGAGGCAAGTTCCGCGGCGATGCGCAGGTCGGAGGAAGGCAGGGCCCGGGCCGATCCGCTCTCGATGATGGACTTGACCATGCGCGCGATCTTCTCGGCTTCGTCACCGGCGCGCTCCAGGTTGGCCGTGGTCTTGGAAATGGCGATCAGCAGGCGCAGGTCGCGGGCCGTGGGCTGGCGCCGCGCGATGATGGACGACAGCTCGCGGTCGATGTCGATTTCCATCGCATTGACGCGCGCTTCGGCTTCGATGACCTGGTTGGCGCTTTCGGCGCTGAACTGGGACAAGGCGTAGATCGCCAGGCGAATCTGCGATTCGACCAGGCCGCCCAGCTCCATGACGCGCGAGGATACGCCGTTGAGTTCGCTGTCAAACTGGGTTGAGAGGTGTTTATCAGGCATGTTTTTCCCTTTGGTTTATTCACCGCTGCGATCAGAACAGCGGCGCATGAGGCACTCAGTGCCAAGCCGGCGGGCGTCGCGGAACCGGCTTTGCCGGGCCGCAGGCGCCGTCCCCTTGAGGGGAATTCCGGCTGCACGCAGTGAGCCGAGGCAGGGGGCTGGGTGGTTCATCCGAAACGGCCGGTGATGTAGTCTTCGGTTTCCTTGCGCTTAGGCTTGAAGAACAGGTCTTCGGTGGCGCCGAATTCGACCAGGTCGCCCAGGTACATATAGGCCGTGTAATCGCTGCAGCGGGCGGCCTGCTGCATGTTGTGCGTCACGATGACCACCGTGTATTCGTTCTTCAGCTCGGCGATCAGCTCTTCCACCTTGGCCGTCGAGATCGGGTCCAGCGCCGAGCAGGGTTCGTCCAGCAGCAGCACTTCGGGCTTGATGGCGATTCCGCGGGCGATGCACAGGCGCTGCTGCTGGCCGCCCGAGAGGCTGGAGCCGCTCTGGTTGAGCTTGTCCTTGACTTCGGTCCAGAGCGCGGCCTTGCGCAGGGCCCATTCCACGCGCTCGTCCATGTCGGAGGCGTTCAGGCTCTCGAACAGCTTCACGCCGAAAGCGATGTTGTCGTAGATCGACATCGGGAACGGCGTCGGCTTCTGGAACACCATGCCGACCTTGGAGCGGATCAGCGCCACGTCTTTTTTGGACGTCAGCAGGTTCTCGCCGTCGAACATGATTTCGCCTTCGGCGCGCTGCTCGGGGTAGAGCTCATACATGCGGTTGAAAATGCGCAGCAGCGTGGACTTGCCGCAGCCCGAGGGGCCGATGAAGGCCGTGACCTTCTTTTCCGGAATTTCCAGGTTGATGCCCTTGAGGGCGTGGAACTTGCCGTAGTAGAAGTCGAGGTTCTTGACCGATATTTTCGATTGCTCGCGTTGTGCGGTGATGGTGTCCATCTGTGACCTTGTTGTGTTGTGTGGCTGTCAGTTTTTTGCGCGTGTCAGCACGCGCGCCAGGATGTTCAGGCCAAGCACGGCCATGGTGATCAGGAACACGCCCGCCCACGCCAGTTGCTGCCAGTTCTCATAAGGGCTCAGCGCGAACTTGAAGATCGTCACCGGCAGGCTGGCCATGGGCTGGTTCAGGTCCGAGGTCCAGAACTGGTTGTTCAGCGCGGTGAACAGCAGCGGTGCCGTTTCGCCGGCAATCCGCGCCACGGCCAGCAGCACACCCGTCGTCACGCCGGCGCGCGCGGCGCGCAGCGTGATGCTGGTGATGACCTTCCACTTGGGCGCGCCCAGGGCGTAGGCGGCTTCGCGCAGGCCGGGCGGCACCAGCTGCAGCATGTTTTCCGTGGTGCGTATGACCACCGGAATCACGATCAGCGCCAGCGCCAGGACACCGGCCCAGCCCGAGTAGGACTTGAACTGCGACACGACGACGGTGTACACGAACAGGCCGATCACGATGGACGGCGCGGACAGCAGGATGTCGTTGACGAAGCGCGTCACCGAGGCCAGCATGCCCTTGGTGTTGTACTCGGCCAGGTAGATGCCCGCCATGATGCCGATAGGCGTGCCCACAAAGGTGGCCAGCAGCACCATCAGCAGGGAGCCGTAGATCGCGTTGGCGATGCCGCCCGCTTCATTGGGCGCCGGCGTCATCTGGGTCAGGGTGGCCAGCGAAAGGCCGCCCACGCCCAGGCGTATGGTTTCCCACAGGATCCAGGCCAGCCAGAACAGGCCGAAGGACATGGCTGCCAGCGAGAGGACCAGCGCGATCCGGTTGACCCGTTTGCGGCGCGCGAACTTGGCCAGGCGTGCGTCTTGCATCATGGCGCTCATGTTTTCACCCCTTCACTCTTTCTCAATTGGGCCAGCAGCAGCTTGGACAGCGACAGCACGACAAAGGTGATGAAGAACAGCACCAGGCCCAGGTAGATCAGCGCCGCCTGGTGCAGGCCCTCGCCCGCTTCGGCGAACTCGTTGGCCAGCGCCGAGGTGATGCTGTTGGCCGCCTGGAACAGGCTCAGCGAGTCGAGCTGGTTGAAGTTGCCGATGACGAAGGTGACCGCCATGGTCTCGCCCAGCGCCCGCCCCAGTCCCAGCATGATGCCGCCGACCACACCAGCCTTGGTGTAAGGCAGCACGACCTTGGAGACGACCTCCCAGGTGGTGGAGCCCAGGCCGTAGGCCGATTCCTTCAGCAGCACCGGCGTGACCTCGAACACATCCCGCATCACCGAGGCGATGAAGGGAATGATCATGATGGCCAGGATAATGCCGGCCGACAAAATGCCTATGCCCACGGGCGGGCCGGACACCAGCGCGCCCAGGTAGGGCACGCCGGTCAAAAGGCTTTGCAGCGGCTGCTGCACATAGGTGGCCAGGATGGGGCCAAACACCAGCAGGCCCCACATGCCGTAAACAATGGACGGCACGGCGGCGAGCAGCTCGATGGCCGTGCCCAGCGGCCTTTTGAGCCATGCGGGCGACAGCTCGGTCAGGAACAGCGCAATGCCGAAACTCACCGGCACCGCGATGACCAGGGCGATCAGCGAGGTGGCGATGGTGCCGTAAATCATGACCAGGCCGCCGTACTCGTTCTTGACGGGGTCCCAGACGCTGCTGGCCAGGAAGCCGAGGCCGTATTTGCTGATGGCGGGCCAGGCCCCTATCACCAGTGAGACGAGGATGCCGGCCAGCAGGGCCAGCGTCAGCCAGGCCGCGCCCTGCGCAGCCCAGCCGAAAAGCCGGTCTGCCAAGGGGCTTCTGCGCACGGCATTGCCGGGGGGAGGATTGGTCATGTCGCGTCCGGTCGCTTTGGCCGGGAGGTCAAAAGCGGCCCGGCTAGCCGGAAGTGTAGAGGACACGTGAGAAACCCCTATGGTTTGTAAAGACTGCGGAAAACAGCAGGCTGCGGTTCAGGCTGTGCTTACTTGTAGGCAACCGTCTTGCCGGACGCGTCCTTGATGTCGCCCCAGGCTTTTTCGATGATGGTCTTCACGGCGGCGGGCATGGGCACATAGTCCAGGTCGTCGGCGGTCTTGTCGCCGTTTTTGTAAGCCCACTCAAAGAACTTGAGCGAAGCGGCGGCCTGGGCGGGCTTGTCCTGCACTTTTTGCATCAGGATGAAGGTCGCGCCGGTGATGGGCCACGAGTCCTTGCCGGGCTGCTCGGTCAGGATCTGGTAGAAGCTCTTGGACCATTCGGCACCGGCCGCTGCAGCCTTGAAAGCGCTGTCTTCAGGCGACACGAAGTTGCCGGCCGCATTTTTCAGCTGGGCATAGGTCATCTTGTTCTGCTTGACGTAGGCGTATTCCACGTAGCCGATCGAGTTGGGCAGGCGGCCGACGAATGCCGCCACGCCTTCGTTGCCCTTGCCGCCCGCGCCCACGGGCCAGTTGACGGCCGTGCCCTCGCCCACTTTGGACTTCCACTCGGCGTTGACCTTGCTCAGGTAGTTGGTGAAGATGAAGCTGGTGCCGGAGCCGTCGGCGCGGCGCACCGGTGCGATGGCCGCGTCAGGCAGGGCCAGCGTGGGGTTCAGCGCCTTGATGGCGGGGTCGGTCCACTTGGTGATCTTGCCCAGGTAGATATCGCCCAGAACCTGGCCGCTCAGCTTGAGCTGGCCGGGGGCGATGCCCTTGATGTTGACCACGGGAATCACGCCGCCGATCACGGTGGGGAATTGCATCAGGCCTTTTTTCGCCAGTTCCTCGTCTTTCAGGGGGGCGTCGGAGGCGCCGAAATCGACGGTCTTGGCTTCAATCTGGCGCAGGCCGGCGCCGGAGCCCACGGACTGGTAGTTGATCTTGACGCTGGTGGCCTTGTTGTAATCAGCGGCCCACTTGGAATACAGGGGGGCGGGGAAGCTGGCGCCGGCGCCGGTGACGTCCTGGGCGGTGGCCAGGGTGGCAAAAGAGGCGAAGGCAAGGCCCATCGCGGCCGTCAGGGAAGCTTTGAAAGTCAGATTCATCAGAACACCTCTGGGTTGGAAATAGTCGGAATTGGTTGAAGTCAGCTGGGTTTGCCAGGGAAGATGCGTCGACTGTAGGAAGCTTGTGTGACAAGGCTGTGACAAATATGACAGCCTTCCGGGAGGCTTTCGCTCCTCTGGGCGTCACAAAAGCTTCAAATTTCCGTCACGAATCTGTCACCGGGCGCTCCTACGCTTGGCCCTGTCTTAATCAGGAGAAATTCCCATGCTGAACCGCCGCTTTCTGGTCCTCACCACCGCTGTTGCCGCAGTTGCCGCCCTCGTCGGCTGCGCCACTTCCCCCACCCCGGTGTCGGTGGCCGACACCATTGCCGCCCAATCCCAGCTGAGCACGCTCAACGGCCTGGTGGCCAAGGCCGGACTGACCGACACGCTCAAGGGCACCGGCCCCTATACCGTGTTCGCCCCCACCAACGAAGCTTTCGCCAAAGTGCCCGCCAAGACCATGGACGAGCTGGCCAAGGACCCGGCCAAGCTCAAGGCTGTCCTGAGCTACCACCTGATCCCCGGCAAGCTCATGGCCGCCGACGTGAAGAACGGCAACAGCAAAACCGTCAACGGCGCCAATGTGGCGCTCTCCAAGGCCGGGGAATTCGTCACCGTCGAGGACGCCATGGTCCAGACCGCCGACATCTCCGCCACGAATGGCGTGGTGCATGTGGTGGACGCCGTCCTGATCCCGCCAGCCCGCTGATCCCGCGCAAGGCCGCGCGCCTTGCTTTGCCACCCTTCAGGCCCCTGCCTTTCCCCGGAAAGCAGGGGCCTTCACAATTTCGCCGCATCTCATCTGACAACTGAGGACGGACACAGCGCCAGGAATCCCGCCATGCCTCTGCCCAAATCCCTCCCCCTCCTCCCTCGCCTGCCCCGCCGCCGCCTGTTGCAGCACGCCGGCCTGCTGGCGGCCGGCATTGCCGCGCCCGCATGGGCACAAACCGGAAAATCCGCATCGCGCAGCCTTATCGTGGCGCAGGTGGTGGATTTTTCGCAGGCGCAGCAGGACGTCTCCAAAGATTTTCTGATTGGTTCGCGCGCCGCCTGGCAGGACATCAATGCCAAAGGCGGCATTCGCGGCCGCCGCATCGAGCACCAGACCCTGGAAACCGACGGCACGCCGGCCGGCCTCAAGACGGCCCTCGATTCGGTCAAGGACAACCCCGCCTGTGTGGCCCTTTCCGGCAGCGTCGGCGACCTCGTGGCCAGCCAGGTGGTGGAGATGTCCCACAAAGGCGGACTGGCCATGGCGCACGTGGCGCCCTGGCTGCAGAACTCCAGCCTCGAGATCGACGACAAGACCTTCCCGATTTTTGCGGCGCGCCAGGAACAGATCGCCTACGCGCTCAAAACCCTTTCCACCATGGGCCTGAAGGAACTGGGCGCGGTTTACGCCACGGCGCAGGACTACAGCGCCTACCGCGCCGACGTCGAACGCATCACCGCCGCCCTGCAGCTCAAGCTGCAGTCCTTCAAAGGCGCGGACGACCTGCGCGCACTGGGCCAGAAGCTCACGCCGCGCACGCCCGCCGTGCTGCTGTTCGTGGGCGGAACGCCCGAACTGGCCGAATTCACCCAGGGCCTGGAAAAGCAGTCCCGCCAGCGCTACATCGTGGCCCTGGCGGACGTCAACCTGACGACCATGCTGCAGATGGGCGCGGCGCGCAACACCCCGGTGATCGCCACCCAGCCCGTGCCCCTGGTCAACGCCAGCCTGCCGATTGTCAGGAGCTACCGCGAAACCCTGGCGCGCCTGTTTGACGAGCCGCCCGCGGCCCTGAGCCTGGCCGGATTTATCGCCGCGCGCTACACCTATGAGGTGCTCAGCGAGGTGGACGGCCCGCTGAACCGCCAGAATGTGCTGGCCGCTTTTCAGCGCCGCGGCGCCCTGAACATGGGCGGCTTCAGCGTGAGCTTCAACCCCCAGCGCCGCAGCAGCACCTACGTCACCCAGAGCATGATGACGGTCGACGGCCGGCTCATCGGTTAGGCCTAAATGCTGATGCGGGTCCCACGCGACAGCTATGCAGAGCCCTTAAACTCAGGCATGCAAAATGGAACGCTGCTCGCGGCTGTGGACCTGGGGTCCAACAGCTTTCGCCTCGAAATCGGCCGCTTTGACCACGGCCGCATACACCGCACCGAATACCTCAAGGAAACCGTCCGCCAGGGCAACGGGCTGGACGCCGACCGCAACCTGACGCCGGAAGCCATGCAGCGCGGCTGGGACTGCCTGGCGCGCTTCGGTGAACGGCTGGCGGGCTTCAAGAAACACCAGGTCCGCGCGGTCGCCACCCAGACCCTGCGCGAGGCGCGCAACCGGGAGGAATTTCTGGCGCGCGCCCACAAAATCCTCGGCTTTCCCATCGACGTCATCCCCGGCCGCGAGGAAGCCCGCCTGATTTACCAAGGCGTGGCGCATCTGCTGCCGCAGTCCAACGAGCGCCGGCTGGTGGTCGACATAGGCGGGCGCTCCACCGAAATGATCCTCGGCAGGGGCCTGGATGCGCGCACCATGGAGTCCTACCGCGTCGGCAGCGTGGCCTGGTCCATGAAATATTTCCCCGAGGGGCAGTTCACCGCGCGCGCCTTCACGAGCGCCGAGGTGGCCGCCAAGGCGGTGCTCGACGAGGCCGTCAATGCCTACCGAGCCGACACCTGGGACACGGCCTACGGCTCCTCGGGCACCATAGGCGCCGTCAGCGACGTGCTCACGGCCGCAGGCTGGCCCGCAGGCCAGGTCACGCGCGAGGGCCTCGATTGGCTGCTGGACCGCCTGCTCAAGGCACAAAGCGCCGACCGCCTGAAACTCGACGGCATGAAGGACGACAGGCGCGCCGTCATAGGCGGCGGCGTCAGCGTGCTGCGCGCGGTGTTCGAGCTGCTGGGCATTTCGCACATGGAAGCCGCCCAGGGCGCCCTGCGCCACGGCGTGCTGTACGACCTGCTGGACCGCGAACACGACCTGACCGACCTGCGCTCCACCACCGTGCAGCGCCTGGCCAATAAATTCAGTGCCGACCCGGTGCAGGCCCAGCGCGTCAGCAAGGTGGCGCGCCACCTGTTCGCGATGGCCGGCGCCGGCATGCCCGCCGCCGATTCCGCGCGTTTTCAGCGCAAGCTCGAGTGGGCCGCGCAGCTGCATGAAATCGGCAGCCAGATCTCGCACAGCGACTACCACAAGCACGGCGCCTACATCCTGGACAACGCCGACGCGCCGGGTTTTGCCCTGCCTGAGCTGCACCGCATCAGCCTGCTGGTGCTGGGCCACCGCGGCAAGCTGCGCAAGCTCGAAATCGATTTCGAGGACCGGGTGTTCATCCAGCAGTTGCTGTGCCTGCGCCTGGCCGTCATTCTGTGCCACGCGCGCCGCGACCCCGACCTCAAAGGCCTGCAACTCGAATGCGGCGACCAGCCTGGCCGGATTTTTGTGCTGAACTGCCGCGCCGGCTGGGCGCAGGCCTTCCCGCAATCGGCACACCTGCTGCAGGAAGAAGTGCTGGCCTGGCAAAAGACGCCGTGGACGCTGGTCGTTCCGAGCGCCTGATCCATCCCTTGCCGCCCCGCCCCTCACGCGCCTGAGCGCCGCCGGGGGCAGCTTGACCGTTTTCGAATAAACCGTATAAACTGTATATACGGTTTATTCGACCGCACCCAAAAAGGATCAATCCATGGCTACCAGCAAAAAAGCAACTGCGAAACCCGTCACGCCGACCCCGGCAACGCCCAAGGCTCCCGTGAAACCCGCCGCCAAACCCACCCCGAAAAAGGCGTCCACCGCCAAGGCCCCTGCCGGCAAAGGCGCGGTTAAAAAAGCCCTCGTGAAAAAAGCCGGCGCCAAGAAGCCTGCCGCCAAACCCCAGGCAAGCGCCAAACCTGTGAAGGCAGCCAAGCCCGAGAAAACCAAAAAGCCAAAACTGGTGCGCGACAGCTTCACCATTCCCAAGGCCGAATATGTGGTGCTCGACGAGCTCAAGCAGCGCGCCGCCAGGTTGACCCGCCCGGCGAAGAAAAGCGAATTGCTGCGCGCCGGCATCAAGCTGCTGGCCGGCCTTTCCGACGCGGCCTTCCTGACGGCGCTGGAGCAGGTTCCCGCGATCAAGACCGGTCGGCCTACGCTCGGGACTTAAGCTATCCGTCGTGCTTATTTGAAATGCACCGGGTGCGAATGAGAGCCGAGCCTGTCATGACTGGACTCCATTCGCGCGGTCACCGGGCAGCCTCTTGCCCGGTGATGGACGCAATTAATTTTTCGCCTGCGCCCTCAAGCGTGCGGCTGTGGCACTGTTGGGTGCGACGCCATGCGTTCCCTTCTCGTATATCTCGGCGAGCCGAAGGGCAGCGGATGAAAATCCGAGGTCCGCGGCCTGAGTGAGCCAATCAATGTATGGCTTGGGTTCGGTGGCAAAGAAATCCTTCTGCTTATCAAAGAACAAAGCCAGCAACTGCTCAGCCTTCGCGGGATTTTTTGGAACGCCGTCACCCAGCTTGTACGCTTTCAGAGCAAACCAGAGCGCCTTGTATCCACCTCGTTCACCGGCTCGGACGAACCACGCGACAGCTTCCGGTCGACTGGCGGAAGTGCCGATACCCTTGTCATACAAGTATCCGATCCGACTGGCAAGCTGCGCATACCTTTCGTCATCAAGAGTCGCCCGGGTTGCGATTCTGGTCAATGCCTGCAGGTAGAGCTCGTTCGCGCGGCGGTCTTTCGGGTCCTTGCTTTCGTCAGTCCGCCAATCGCTGCGTGCAAGTGCATCCAGCGCATCCCCATTGCGATTCATCGCCGACTTCTCGATCCAGGCTACCCAGACTTCCGGAGGCGCATCCACCGACTTTAGGGCGAGGCCCAGGTTCAGTTGTGCGCCCGGATGGCCTGCTTCAGCGGCTCGCGTGTAATAGGAGATCGCTCTTTGCTGATCAGGCTTGGGGCCACGACCATAGAAAAATATGTCCCCCAAAATTGCAAATTGGCCCGTATCACTCGGCTGCAGGGAGGCGACGCACGCTTCCAGCGCCTCAGGCCCCATACGCGAAGAATAATTCGATGCGCACTCGTTGGCGAGTGCGGAGGCTGAAGTGATCGCGAGTGCGAGCAGAAATGCTGAACTGCAGAATTTGGGGCGTATAGGGTGATTCATCTCATTTCAACTTTCCGTGCGTGTCCGGTCGGCACGCAGTGTTACGCGGGATACATAGAACCGGAATTTTCTGAACGAACCGGCAAGCAAGGAGATACCATCACTTGCAGAGGGGAAGAATCTTTAGCGTGGGGCCATAGGCATATGGAGATTTGAGGTTATCAGACCCCTTGGCAAAAAGCGCCAAATGACACCCGTCGGGTGACATCGAAATAGACACTGGACGGCATTGACGGTCATATTCACTACCGTTACTGGTGCACCAAATTCGCTTGATCGATCCACCTTGATTGAGGTAGATGCCTCCGCCATTTTTGGGACGATCCGACACGATGATCACCGTGCCTTTGGCATAGGGGAAGGTCATACCGTCCACGCCCAAGCCATTACTTTCAAATAATTTCCGAAAGTACTCGCGCTTGACCCTTCCTGCACTCGTCATCGTAAGAAGCGGATATTCGGTGACATGGGCCTCATTGGGTCGTGCCATCGATCCAGTCATTACGAATCGGCCGGATGACAGCAGGTATTCATCGCGGAACGGCAAGTATTGGGGCACCGGGGCAACCTCACTTGATTTTGCGTCCAAGGTCGCAACGGGCCTTTCGTTTTTTACAAGCACGACGCGTTGATCCATGGAAAGGGATAGATAACCATCCTTTGCTTCAAGGTAGCGAATTTCCCGTTGCAGGAACCCGATCGCAGGGACCTTGGTGTCAGCCTGTTTGGTTTTTTTACAAATAAAAAAATTCCATTCAACGCCGGGACTCTTGGGACTCAGTTTGCCCAGCAAGGAATTCCAGCTATAAAAATTCAGTTCCGGTTTGGGCTCCTTGGAGTTTCCGGTATAGATGCTCGCTTCGCTTCCCACCAAAACACCGGCAATTTTCTCCGTTGGGTTGGCGCAAATCAAGGCCCCCTGGCGGAACAGTTCCCCGGTTTGGCCCGTTCGCACATCCACACGCATGACTTTGCGCTCCCAAAACTGGCTCTTGCTGTCGATCTGCGCAGTGGCAAGCAGGGTGTAGTCGTCCACCCAACCCATCTCCGCTCCAAGACGGTCATCCACTTCAAGGCCCGGCTCAATCACCGCCACCGGAAGATCTGGAATGGTCGAAGCACTTGCGCCACACGAGAGCCACAGCACCAAAGCGATAGTCTCAACTTTCAGCATCTTGAACAGCATCGGAATCCTGGACGAATAAAGCTGGAATGACCGGAAACTTCTGTCATCGGCCTGCGCGCGGTATTTGCACTATAACCATTAGGCCGCCTTCCGCCACGCTTTGAGCGCTAGGTAGACGCTGCTTCCCATCAGCAACACAAACAACAAGAGTGCCATTGCCTCCACGGGGGTCACCGTCCCCAGGAATACCTCGCCCACCCACCTCACGGGGTATAGAGGAAAAAATGCAAGCGCAACCAGCTTGGGAAAATGCGCGTGCGGCGGCTGCACCGCCAACAAAACAGAGGTGGCAAGAAAGCTCGCCAGCAAATATCCGATGACGATAAAAAGTGCAGCTTTCATTGAGGTCTAACGTAAAAGCAAGCCAGGAATCCAGAAGTTAAAAAAGGATGCAAAAATCTTCTCACGTATCGCGGCGCTGTATAGGTCATTGATGAGTTCTGAAATTCCGGCGTGATCACACTCGCTGTGCAATACAAGTTTTACTTATGCGGACCGCCGAAGGTGGATCCGCTTAAGGCAGGGCTTGAAAAAACGCATTGTGAGCAAACGCTGCCGCGATTGGAAATGCGAATGCCGCCAGAATAATGCAGAGATAAACCCGCTCCTTGGCCACCGAAGCCTCGGCAACGCCCGAATACCAGACCCACCCCCATGCGACGACGATGAAGATCACCGCGCCGGCAAGAAAGGAATGCATCGAGTTTGCGCTGGAGACTCCCCACATGGCGCCGGCGAGGAGCGCACTCGCGCAAGCGACGCCGGTGGTGGTTTCAGGCGGTTTCTGAGCGTTCGTCGCTTCCGGCGTAGTAGCCTGCGCCTCCCAAATCGCTCCGGCAACAAGACCGAGCATGGCCAGCACGATGCCCTGCAGGACATTCAGCCAGGGAAACAGATGCACCAGGGCAATTGCCAGCGCACTACTGCCGGCAAGGCATAGGGCGATGCGCCAATGCAAGACAAAAAGAATGAGTGCAAGTATTCCGTCGAGATCCATTGAGATTGATGTACTTTAAGGTCTGGATGCCCGGCGTCCAGGCTGAACGAAGCGCCCCCACCCGGCCAGTCTATCGGTCAGATACTTACCCTTGAGGGGGAGCCCACCCAGGAGGGGTCAGGCCTCAGCTCATCTTCAAGCATGGATGCTCGGCAACTTCATCAATGGTTCGCTCTTCAATCTTGCGCGACTTGCCCATGCCGAGCTTTGTTCCGGTCGAATTCACAACACAATCAACTTTCCACGTGTTGTCCTCGAGCCGCATCAGGTAGCCAAAGAAGTCGACCATTTCTTCGCCATTGGCCTTCCAGCGCTTTTGATAGAAGAGCCGCCCGACGCTTGCTCGTCCCTCGGCCCTCACAAAATCAAAGCCATCCAGGCTTGTTGAGTACTTTGATACCCGCTGCAACGCGGCGCCAGCCTCGCTCTCGGGAGTTCCGGTTTTGCGCAGGTTCCCAAGGGTCTCGTCCAGAGCGGCCTTTGATCTGAACTTTTTATAGGACGTGAGGTTTCCCGCCCGTTCCGCTTCGAGCATGCCTTTATAGGCAGCCTCGGCTTGAACCACGAACTGATTCGATTTTTGAGTCGTATTTGCCGCGGCCGCGGGCTGGCCAAACGCATTGCCCAGTGCACAGCCAAGGGCTGCAAGCGTCAGAAGCTGTCGAATATGGTTTGTCATGTCACTCCATCAATTGAGGCCTAAGGTTGAAGACCAGTTTAACCATCACTTCGCTTCCAGACGCAGCTCGGCGTCGAGAAGATGAAGCATTTCAGCGCCCGGATTGGATTTGTTCATGGCGTCCCTCGATAAAAGAGTCAGGCCGCAGCGGGCTACACATGGCGACTGGGAATCTGGTTTACGCCTGCACTGCAGATGGCCAGCCGATTTGGGCGGCACGACGAAGACTGGATTGAACGACCAGGCGATGGAACGGGGCGATGACAAAAATATAGAGACGACCCAAGCGGTTGTGGCAATGGACCACGGTTGATAAAGTCAGGTGGCGTTTGCCTCCCGGCAAGGGCTGGCTGGAGCAGAGGACGGAAAGCCTGAAGTCCAGGTGCTTGTCGTCTTCTCCAAAGACAACTTCGGTCGGGCTTGTGCCGTAGATCTTGAAGATGCCGAGACGGCCTGTCTTGCCCTGCGCGTCAAGTGACGCGAGTTGCTTCGCTGTTTTGAGGCCGACCTTGCCGACGACCGCATCTCGAACCGCCATGAGGGTGCCAACCCACGGTGCCTGATGGGCGAAGATGAACCTCGCCAGCAGTTCGGGATTGGTCGACGCTCCGGGTGGAAGCTCGATCGAGTAGGCATCTGCGAGATTCGTCGATGCGTAGGCGCTGGTAACTGCCGACTCTGGAGGAAGCGATACAGGCCTTACGCGGTGCTGTTGGGTTGACATGTGTTCGAGCCAGTAGTTGGGTTCTGAGGTCTAACGTTGAAGACGGCCGACGGGCAATTCACGTCGCACGCTTGACCAAGCCAAGACTGCGTAGATTTGCCTCCAACTCGGCAATGGTGCTCCAAGGCAAGATGGGGGAGTTTTCCCGCTCGTCGGGAGGGTTGGACGGCAGCTCATCAGACCACCCACCGCAGCCGACCAACGGAAGCAAAGGCCGCTGATGCAGCCAGGCCAGATGAACTTCGGATTTGGTACCCGCGCGCCCGCCAATGACGATGCAGGCATCGCCCGCAAGCGCCATCAGGAGGTTACGGGCATCCCCCATGCCACAGGGCAGCACAACGGTGGCGGGCCAATCCGGCCCGGGCATCTGGTCTGGCGGAACGATGCTGAGCACCAGGCCGTTTGCCTGAATGGCGCGCTCGGCGGCAACCCTGGTTGCGGGGCTGCCGCAGCCGCTCACCACGGTGATGCCCAGTCTGGCCAGCGCTTCACCCGCCTCACCGGCAAGTTCATAGGCTCGGGAACCGGGCTCGGCGCTGCCGAGTACACAAACCTGGGGTTTTCGACGAGAAATAGTCATGGGAGGATTGAGTCTACGGTGGTGCAGCTTTTGCGCACGCAAACGCCGGATACGGCAAATGCGTCCGTTCGGAACGCCTTGTCATTCCGCATTTTGTTTCATCACTTTAATGCTCGCTTTCACCAGTTTTTTTACCAGCGCCTTTGGTATTGGCTCATCAACCGGGAAACTGACAATCGCCTTGGTTTTGGCATAGACACCAATTTCTTTGCTGTGGTCTTCGAGCACCGGTGGGCGCACATGGAGACGGACAAATGGCTTCTTATAGCTAAACCAGGCAAACATCCCGTTGTAGTCATAGCCTTCATAGTAGTAGCCCGGCATCTGAAAATAGCTGACCGTTTCTGAGCTGCCGGGAGAAGCGCTTTGAATAGCATCGCGCATGTCCTCCAGTTGGGGGCGTACCTCTTGCGGGCTGGCTTTGATGTACTCGTCAACGCCACCAGGTACGACGATCTTCGTTGCGCTGCTGGATTTCTTCGCCATAACTCGTCTCCACGTGTGGTTGTGCGGCATAACGTTTGACATGAGGGGCCGCTGGAAGCAAGCAAAGCTCGCTGGAAGACGCCCGCTCGATGGAAGGATTAAACGCCGTTCTCACAGCTACGCCGACTTCTCAAGCTCGAGGTTGCCTTCAATGAACTTGAGTTTGAAGACCAGCCGGGAGATGCGCCATCTGTCCGGGAAGAGCTGCAACTGCAGTTCATACGTGCCCACAAAGATTCGGGTCTTAAGGCCGCTTGCTTTGCTCCGGTGATGGAAGGCCACGCCGTGGCATCTGACAAGCGCTTGATTACCACTGATCTCAGTTCGAAGGTTGCCAACCTGATGGTGAACGTGGTCGAGCGGTTTGAATCCGGCAGCCCACGCCTGAGCCACCTGGTTTGGAGTCATTTCTGTCGGCGTTCCACCGACCATGGAGGTCATGTCGAGCGTAAAGGGACTGGTAAAACAACTCTCCAGCACTGGCCAGTCTCGTTCATCGGTGGCAACGAACATCTGAACGACGGCGTCCTCGACCGCCAGGCGTGTAGCCAAGTCAGATGGAGAAAAAGTGAGAGACATTTAAAACCCCCGAATGAATGCGCCGTATCTTGCGACGCCTAATGTAAAAATGACCGGCTCACAACAACTCGCGGCAAAGCCGCCTCCTGGGGTTGTGGGTCCATGTCGATCAACTCGTTAAATCGTTCAGTCATTTTTTCTGCCGGCATGACGCATCCACCTCCGGAATTCCCGATTGAGCAGCAGCTATGGCGACATGGGCCGCAGAGAACAGGGCGACCGCTAGTGACCTGGAGATGTGCATACGAATCCAATGCGGGTGTGACACAACGACTGGAATCTTCTCTTGGGGCATAGAGGCTCGCGATAGAAACTACTGAGGTCTAACGTGATGTATGCCGCAAAACCTGCAGCATAACGTGGCGGTTGCGATCTAATTGATCGTCATCGTGCTTGATCTTGATTGCCACGGTGGCGACTCCTTGCAGGTGTCCTTTCGATGCCCAAAGTTGAAGGTACGCGGTTGCCGGATAACGCACGCTCATGGATGAATCACGTGTTTTCCAGCGCTTGCTCCAGGCGTTCCACGTACCGCTCAGCCCAACCCTGGAGCATCTCATCTTCCTCTTCGCTGTTGAATATACGAATGACCTCATTGAAGAGTTCATTGCGCAAAGGGCTGCTCTCATCGACGTAGAGCCCGACCACTTGAATGGCCTCAACCCGCGCCAGATCAAACTCCAGGGGTTCCCGGAGCACATCAAGAAGTAACCGGGAAACATCGTTCTGGTTCGCCTCAGAATCAAGCGCTCGAATGATTTCGCATTTGCGATGATTCAAGCCGGAATCCGGCAAATGGTCCGTAGCCCACGGCATGGCTCGATACTCGGCAACAAGGTCATTCATTTGTAAGGCCTCGCGATGAATGGGCTGGAATGCATTTCACTGCTTCGCCGCCTGGCTCTTGACCAGCGCCAGTGTTTGCGAACAAACCACGTCGCGATTCGGCGCGGCCTTGATGCTCGCATAAAAGGAGTCACCCTCTTTGCGCCCTTGAAGAAAGACTTGCTCGATGTTGACTCCGAGGCTGGCGTAGAGCTGCTCTCCGCCCTTGGTGTCGGCATCAAACCGCGCCTTGTAGGCCTTGAGCGTCTCCGCGGATGCGCCGCAATGCTCGGCGACCTGGTAAGTCTTTCCACTGGAAAGCCCCCCGGTCACGATCATCTCCTTGATTCCGGCGGGCGCGGGCTGCGCATGAATTCCGAACGAAAGACCGGCAAGAAACACACAAACAGCCAGACGCATCTCTATATCCCCCTGTGCTTAAAGGTCGTGAATGCCGCAAAGCCCGCAGCATAACCCAAGGAGCTGCCAGCTATTTCAGAGCACTTCGGGCGACTGCACCGTCACCACCACGGTCTGGTTGTGGCCCTCGCGATCCCGGCTGCGCAGCCACCAGAGCGCGCCCTTCTTGACAGGGCAATCGGTGGCCTGCAGGCCCAGCAGATGGGCGATGGTTTCGCCGAGGATGGGCTGGTGGCCCACCACCAGGATGGGCGACTTGGCCGAAGGCCACTGCACCAGTTCCAGCAGCTGCGCGGCCGAGGCGTCGGGCGCCAGTTCGTTCCTGATCTTGTACTTGCGGCCCAGCGCGAGCGCGGTCTGCTCGCAGCGGCGTGCCGGGCTCACAAAAATGCGCGCGCCCTCGGGCAGCTGGCGGTCCAGCCAGTTGGCCATGCGGGCCGCCTGCTTCTCGCCGCGCGCCGTGAGCGAGCGCTCCAGGTCGCTGCCTCCTTGGGGATCACCTTCTGGCCAGTCTTCTGCCTCCGCATGACGCCACAAGATGAGGTCCATGTCATTTGTCCTGGTGTTGGGGGGCCGAATAGCGGGCCATCAGGGCCGCCTGCGCGCCATGCCGCGGCAGCTCGCCCTGCGAACTCACACGAAGGTAGCTGCCGTCGGGCTGCAAATCCCAGGCGTCGCGCCCGTCGTGCAGGTAGGCCACCAGGCATTCGTCGATGATGCGCTGGCGAATCACCGGGTCGGTCACCGGCCAGGCCAGCTCGACCCGGCGCAGCATGTTGCGGTTCATCCAGTCGGCGCTGGAGAGCAGCAGGGTCTCCTCTTCGGCGCAGCGGAAGTAGAAGACGCGCGAATGCTCCAGAAAGCGGCCAATGATGGAGCGCACGCGGATGTTGTCGGTCACGCCCGGCACCTGGGCCGGCAGCATGCAGGCGCCGCGCACGATCAGGTCGATCTTTACGCCGCAGCGCCCTGCCCTCACCAGCGCCAGCATCAGGTCTTCATCGGTCAGCGCATTCATCTTGGCCACCAGGCGCGTGTCCTTGCCCTGCAGGGCGGCCGCGCCCAGCGCATCGATTTTTTCGATCAGCTTGTGGTGCAGCTGGAAAGGCGCGAGCAACAGGTGGTGCAGCTTGGGCAGGCGGCTCTGGCTGGCCAGGTGCACAAACACGTTGTCGATGTCGGCCGTCATCAGCGGATCCGCCGTGAGGTAGCTGATGTCGGTATAAAGCCGCGCCGTGCGCGGGTTGTAGTTGCCGGTGGACAGGTGTGCGTATCGCGCCAGCTGCCGGCCTTCGCGGCGCGTGACCAGCAGCATCTTGGCATGGGTCTTCAGGCCCACCACGCCGTACACCACCTGCGCGCCTATGGATTCCAGCATTTCCGCCCAGTTGATGTTGGCCTCTTCGTCAAAACGCGCCTTGAGCTCCACCACCACGGTGACTTCCTTGCCGCGCCGCACGGCCTCGCGCAGCAGCACCATCAGCTCCGAATCGGCGCCGGTACGGTAAATCGTCTGCTTGATCGCCAGCACCTGCGGGTCGTTGACGGCCTCGCGCAGGAAGGCGAGCACGCCGTCAAAACTCTCGAAGGGCTGGTGGATGGACACGTCGCCTTCCTTGAGCCGCTCGAAAAAGGACTGGCCTGGCTGCAGCTGCGTCGGGTAGCAGGGGCGGTAGCTGGGGAACAGCAGCTTGGGATCGTTGACCAGGTCCACCAGCTGCGTGAGGCGCACCAGGTTCACCGGGCCGTGAACGCGGTACAGCGACGGCGCCGGCAGGTTGAACTGCTTTAGCAGGAAGTTGGCCAGGTATTCCGAGCAGCCGGCCGACACCTCCAGCCGCACGGCCTGGCCGTAGTGGCGCTGCTCCAGCCCCTGGCGCAAGGCGGTGCGCAGGTTTTTGACGTCGTCCTCGTCCACCGCGAGGTCCGAATGCCGGGTGACGCGGAACTGCGAAAACTGGCCCATCTCGCGGCCGGGAAACAGCTCGGCCAGGTGGGCGCGTATCACGCTGGAGAGCGAGACGAACAGCCTGTCTTCCTTGTGGTGGCCGCGCGAGGGCATGTGAATCAGCCGCGGCAGCACGCGCGGCACCTTGACGATGGCGATGTCGTTCTCGCGGCCGAATGCGTCATGGCCGCCCAGCCGCACAATGAAGTTCAGCGACTTGTTGGCTACCTGCGGAAAGGGGTGGGACGGGTCCAGCCCGACCGGGATCAGCAACGGCCGCACTTCTCGCTCGAAATACTCCTTGACCCAGCGCCGCTGGGCGGTGTTGCGCTCGCCGTGCGAGACGATGCGTATGCCCTGGCGCTCAAAGGCCGGCAGCAGGTCGTCGTTGTAGAGCGAATACTGGCGCGCCACCATGTCGTGCGCGGCGGACGACAAGGCCTTGAAGGACTGCACCGAATACGGCGCCTTTTGCTCATTGGCCTGGGCCGCCGTCAGGTGGGGCGCGGTGCGGACCTCAAAAAACTCGTCCAGGTTGGACGACACAATGCACAAAAACCTCAGCCGTTCCAGCAGCGGCACATCCGGGCGCTTGGCCCAGTCCAGCACCCGCTCATTAAAGGCGAGAATGCTGTGGTCGCGGTCCAGGAACTGGACGGGGGGCGCGGCGGCGGCCACCGAAGCGGGTGAAGTGGGCATCAACAAGGCATTTACGTGTCATTAGTAACAAGTCACAGTGTTGACGTGTTTCATGACAATGGCGTGACAGTACTTTTGACTGATGGTGCACCGGCCTGAAAAGGCTGGCAAGTGCTGCCCATGACCTTGTTGTGTCCAGCGGCTACGAGGAAAGACTCAAAAAGCTGGGCCGCATGGCCCCAGCTGAAGTCCAGCGCGCGCTGGCGCGCTTCATGGCGCGGCACGGCCAGCGCACCGTAACAAGCCTGTTGCAAATCTTCATTCATGACACCGCCGTGACAGCTTCCGTCGGCTTTGCCGAGCACTTCCAGCGGGCCGTCGACCGGATAAGCCGCCACCGGCGTGCCGGCGGCCATGGCTTCGAGCATCACCAGGCCGAAGGTTTCCGAGCGGCTCGGGAAAACAAAGACGTCGGCCGCGGCATAGACCTTGGCCAGTTCGTCGCGGGCCAGCACGCCCATCCAGCGGACCTGGGGATAGCGCTGCTGGAGGGACTCTTCCAGCGGCCCCACACCGCAGACCACCTTGGTGCCGGGGATGTCCAGCTTGAGGAAGGATTCGATGTTTTTTTCGTAGGACACCCGGCCCACAAACAGCGACACCGGGCGCAGCAGCGTGCCCATGGGCGGGTGCGGGCGCGGCTGCGGCTCAAAACCGAAAAGCCCGGTGTCCACGCCATGCGTCCAGCCGCGCAGGTTTTTAAAGCCGCGCTGCTCCAGCATGCGCAGCACGCCCTGGGTGGGCACCATCACGCCCGACGAAGGCCTGTGGAAGTGGCGGAACAGCGCGTAACCCCAGGACAGCGGGATTTTGAGCGCCGCATGCAGTATCTCGGGGAACTTGGTGTGAAAGGCCGTGGTAAAGCGCAGGCCGCGCTTGAGGCAATAGCCGCGCGCCGCCCAGCCCAGCGGGCCTTCGGTGGCGATGTGGATGGCTTCGGGCTGGAAGGCGTCCAGCTTCTCGGTCAGCCCGCGCTTGGGGCGCACCGCC
Organism: Polaromonas sp. P1_A2; assembly: GCF_056406895.1. NCBI lineage: Bacteria > Pseudomonadati > Pseudomonadota > Betaproteobacteria > Burkholderiales > Comamonadaceae > Polaromonas > Polaromonas sp. P1_A2. Next base: position 1,031,987 of record NZ_JBFTZI010000002.1, read on the forward strand.
AGGTCTATGCCGGCATAACCGGGGCAAGGCCGCGTCTTGAAGAGATTCGGGTGGATGACTTCCACCTGGTGGCCCAGTTCCGCGAGTTCGCGCACCAGCTCCACCAGCGTGGTGACGACGCCGTTGACCTGCGGCTGCCAGGCGTCGGTGACCAGGGCGATCCTCATGCGACCACCGTGGAGGCGGCATGGCCGCGGCCCTGGGTCTCATGGGCCGGCGCCCAGTGCACCAGCTCCAGCGTGCCGTCGAAGTTTTCGACCAGCGCGGTGCGGCTTTCCACCCAGTCGCCGTCGTTGCAGTAGAGCACGCCGTTGATCTCGCGCATCTCGGCGCGGTGGATGTGGCCGCAGACCACGCCCTGGTGGCCGCGCCGGCGCGCCTCGTTGGCCACCGCCACCTCGAAGTCGGTGACGTAGTTGAGCGCGCTCTTGACCTTTTGTTTCAGGTAGGCCGACAGCGACCAGTAGGGCAGCCCCATGCGGGCGCGCAGGCCATTCAGATAGCGGTTGAGTTTGAGCGTGAATTCATACAGGTTGTCGCCCACATAGGCGAGCCATTTGGCGCACTGCACCACCGCATCGAAGTAGTCGCCGTGGATGATCCACAGCTGGCGGCCGTCGGCGGTGGTATGCACGGCTTCATCGATGACCTCGATGCCGCCGAACTGGTTGCCGATAAATTCACGCGCAAACTCATCGTGGTTGCCTGGTACATACACCACGCGGCAACCCTTGCGGGCGCGGCGCAGCAGTTTTTGCACCACGTCGTTGTGCGACTGCGGCCAGTACCAGCGGCGGCGCAGCTGCCAGCCGTCCACGATGTCGCCGACCAGGTACAAGTTGTCGCTGGGGTGGGCCTTGAGGAAGTCCAGCAGGGCCGCCGCCTGGCAGCCGGGCGTGCCCAGGTGGATGTCGGAAATGAAGATGGTGCGATAGCGCTTGCGCAGCGAATCGTCATCGTCGTGGTCGCCCTCCCCCCCGCCGAAGCCGTTGCCCAGCGCCCCCATGGCGTCAAACATGTTGCGCATCAGGCCTCCGCGGCGTTGCCCGGCACCGGTTTGCCGGAAAAATGCTTGAGGTAACGCGGCGGCAGGTCGGCGATGCGCATCATCATGGGTAGGTCGGCCGAGTTGAAATCCGGGTCCCAGGCCGGCGCACCCAGCACCTTGGCGCCCAGGCGCAAATAACCCTTGATCAGCGCGGGCGGCTCCACGTCCAGCGTGTCGTCGAGCTTTTCGACAGGCAGCGCCAGGCGCGGCGTGACGCGGTACTCGATGGGGGCCAGGTGCGTCTGGCGCACCTGGCGCCAGATGCTGGCGGCCGCGTGGCCGTTGGACACGCCGTTGTGCTGCATCGGGATGCTGGCGCAGCCAATCATGGTGTCGAGCTGGTTGCGCGACATGAATTCGGCGAGCGCACCCCACAGCGCCAGAATGACGCCGCCGTGGCGGTGGTCGGCATGCACGCAGCTGCGGCCCAGCTCGACCATGCGCTCGCGCAGCGCGCGCAGCCGCGTCAGGTCGAACTCGGTGTCGCTGTAAGTGCTGCCCACGCGCTTGGCCTGGGTGGGCGTGAGCACGCGGTAGGTGCCTATCACTTCCTGGCTGTCGGCGTCGCGCACCAGCAGGTGCTCGCAATAATCGTCAAACAGGTCCACGTCGTGGCCGGGCAGCGTCTTGGACAGCGTGGCGCCCATCTCGAGCGCAAAGACCTGGTACCTCAGGCGTTGCGCCTGCCGGACCTCGTCCTGGTGCCGGGCCCAGCTGACCGAGATTTTCCCCACGGGAGCCCTTTGAACAGGGGCTGGACCGACAGCATGACCGCTTTGATGAAGTGACCCCCGTGGCATTGCGACGGGCGACAATGCAAAAGTGGGATTGGGCAGTTCTTTCATGGCTAACTCCTTGTTCCTTGTTTCCTTGTGTCTCAACAACTTCGGCAAGCTCACTGACGCGCGGCATTTCTTCGCCGCCTGTAAAAAAGCCCCATAAAGGGGCTTGGACACTCAATCACCAGCGGACAGCGAAACCGCCTTGCCGGGTCGCCCCAGGCCGGCCATCAGCGCCGGCCGCGCATTCGACAAACCCTCCAGCCAGGGCCGGGTGCCGGCCTTGAAGCGCAGGCCGCCGGGACTGTTGGCCAGGGCCTGGGCCGTGCAGCGCAAAATGCGCAGGCACTGCTTGTTCAGGTCCTGTATGCCGGCGCCCAGGCCGCGGGCGGCGCCTGCGTCCTGCCTGTCATGTGAAGGGAGTCCCAACGGGTGCTCAGTCATGCTGGTCATGACGTGATTCTGGGAGTGGGGGGTGACGCGTTCGTGTCAGTTCAATGGCAGTTGTGTGACACGGCGCAGCGGGCCTGCAGGCGTGGCTGGGAAGCCACAGGCCGGGAGAAGGCGGAGTAGAAATCCGCGGGGGAGACCGCGGCGCGCGAGTCCGCGCGCCGGGATAAGGCAAGGCGGCGGGACTTAAGGCTTGGCCACGCGCTCGCCGCGCTCATTGACGACCTGCTCGCCGTCCTCTTTGGCGAAGGCGCCACGCTGCGGCAAGGGCAGGATGTCCAGCACGGCTTCCGACGGCCGGCACAGGCGTGTGGCCAGCGGCGTGACGACGATGGGCCGGTTGATCAGCACCGGATGGGCCAGCATGGCATCCAGCAGCGCCTCATCGCCGAGCGCGCCCAAGCCCAGCTCCTGGTAGATGGATTCCTTTTGCCGTATCACGTCACTCACGGACACGGCCATCTGCGCAACCAGTTCCCGCAGTTTTTCGCGCGTGGGCGGCGTCTTGAGGTATTCGATGATTTCGGGCTCTATGCCGGCATTGCGGATCAGCCCCAGCACATTACGCGAAGTGCCGCATTTGGGGTTGTGGTAAATCGTGACCTGGGGGACGGCTGGCATGCGGTTTCGCTCCTGGAAGTGGACGGGTTGAGAAAAGGGGATGAAAAGAGAGGGCTGAGAATACGGCAACTTGCCTCGATTCAATAATTCAATTATATTTGAATTATGGAATCTTTAATACAAAACCAGCCATCGACCGTTCTCGATGAAAGCGCCGCCGTCAAGGCGCTGGCCGCCCTGGCCCAGGCCCAGCGCCTGCGCGCTTTTCGCGCCCTGGTGGTCGCCGGCCCCGAGGGGCTGACGCCGGGCGCCATCGCCGAGCAACTGGGCATCGCCGCCAGTGCGCTGTCTTTCCACCTCAAAGAACTGTCGCATTCGGGCCTGGCCAGCAGCGAGGCGCGCGGCCGCAACCTGATCTACCGCGCCAATTTCGGCCAGATGAACGCCCTGCTCGGCTATTTGACCGAGCACTGCTGCGAAGGCGGCGCCTGCGAAGTCGGCCCCAAGGCCGGTTGCGCCACCTGCTGATCCCTCCCCCTCACCCCTACCACCCCAGGAGAGCCCCATGAAACGCTTCCATGTACACGTCCACGTGAAGGACCTCGAAAAAAACATCGCCTTTTATTCAGCCATGTTCGACCAGCAGCCGGCGCGCACCGAAGCCGACTACGCCAAGTGGATGCTGAACGACCCGCCGGTCAACTTCGCGATCTCCACGCGCGGTGATGCGCCCGGCGTGGACCACCTGGGCATACAGGTCGACCAGGCCGAGGAACTCGAGGCACTCAAAGCCAACGCGACCCGGGCCGACATGACCCTGCTCGACGAAGGTCCCACCACCTGCTGCTACGCCCGCAGCGACAAATACTGGCTCACCGACCCGCAAGGCATTGCCTGGGAACAGTTCCACACGCTGGGCAGCATCCCGGTATTCAGCGAAGCCAAGCCGGCCGCCGCTTCGGCCTGCTGCGCCGCGGTGGAGAGCAAAACATCGGGCGCGGCTGCGGCGTGCTGTTAAAGCCTGCAGCGGCCGCCCAAGGCCAGGAGCCCCGCCTTACACACCAGCTTGTCGCTGAGTTCGTGGGCACAGCCGCCCTGCTCTGTGCCGTCATAGGCTCGGGCATCATGGCCGAGCGGCTTTCGGCCGGCAACATGGGCGTGGCCCTGCTGGCCAACACGCTGGCCACGGTGTTTGCGCTTTATGTGCTGATTGAATTGCTGGGCCCGGTCAGCGGCGCGCACTTCAACCCGCTGGTGACCTTGGTGCTCGGGCCCAAAACCGCGGCCTCCGGCAAGCGCACGCGAAGAACCCTTCTGTTTATCACCGGCCAGTTGCTGGGCGCGGTCGCGGGCGCCTGGTTGGCCCATGCGATGTTTGACATGAGCCTGCTGCAGCTCAGCGGCAAGATCCGCAGCGGCACAGGCCAGTGGCTGGCCGAAGCCGTCGCGACGGCCGGGCTGATCCTCGTCGTGCTGCGCGCGCCCGCGGCCAGGGCGCCGGCCATGGTCGCCTGCTACATAGGCGCGGCCTACTGGTTCACCGCGAGCACCTCGTTTGCCAACCCGGCGGCCGTGTTGGGCCGCATGCTCTCGGACAGCTTTGCCGGCATCGCGCCGGCCAGCGCCCCCGGCTTTGTACTGGCCCAGGCAGCAGGTGCGTTGGCGGGCGTGGTGCTGCATCGGGCGCTGGGCGGGTCGCAAGCAAGCGCCGGCAAAGGCTGAGGCCCACGGCCTTTCTTGCTACCCTTGCAGCCGTGAGTCGAACAAGCAGCCGCACCGCCACCATCGTCCAGCTGGGCATTGCCCAAACCCTGGCCTGGGCTTCCAGCTACTACCTGCCCGCCATCCTGGCCGTGCCCATGGCGCGCGAGCTGGGCGTCAGCACACCCACGGTGTTTGCCGCTTTCTCGGCCGCGCTGGTGGTCTCCGCCCTGCTGGGGCCGGCCGCGGGCAAAGCCATAGACCGCCATGGCGGCCGGCCGGTGCTGGCCGCCAACAGCCTGGTGTTCGCCGCCGGCCTCCTTGTGCTGGCACTGGCGCAGGGGCCGGTAGGCCTCATTGCCGGTTGGGTGATCCTGGGCGTGGCCATGGCCGCGGGCCTTTACGAAGCGGGCTTTGCCGCGCTGGTGCACTTGTACGGCAAGGATGCACGCGGTGCCATTACCGGCATCACGCTGTTCGCCGGCTTTGCCAGCACCGTGGGCTGGCCGCTGTCGGCCTGGCTGGAGCTTGAGTGGGGCTGGCGCGCCACCTGCCTGGCCTGGGCCGTGTTGCACCTGCTGCTGGGCCTGCCGCTGAACTGGCGGCTGCCGGCCTCGCCTGTGAGAGCCATTGATGCCACACCACATGTGGACGCGACCCCGCCCGAAGCGGCTGCGCCCGCCGCATCCGGCAGTGGCACGCGCACGGCGGTGCTGCTGGCGCTGGTGTTTGCGGTGACCTGGTTCATCAGCACGGCCATGGCCTCGCATTTGCCGCGCCTGCTGCAGGCCCACGGCGTGCCGCTGGCCACCGCGCTGGTGTTTGCCGGCCTGGTCGGCCCCGCCCAGGTGGCCGGCCGGCTGCTGGAATACGGCCTGCTGCGCAACATCCACCCGCTGGTCTCGGCGCGCGTGGCCGGCAGCCTGCACACGCTGGGCGCGGCGGCTTTCCTGTTTTTCGGCGTGCCGGCCGGGGCGGTGTTTACGGTACTGCACGGCGCCGGCAACGGCGTGCTGACGATTGCCAAAGGCACGCTGCCGCTGGTGCTGTTCGGCGTGCGCGACTATGGCGCGCGCCAGGGCCTCTTGATGGTGCCGGCGCGCTTTGCGCAGGCGACGGCGCCCTGGCTGTTCGGCCTGGCGATTGACCGCTTCGGCGCGGGAGCGCTGTGGTTTTCAGCGGCGCTGGGCTTGCTGGCTTTCGCGGCCTTGATGCTGCTGCACGATCCGTCCGCGACCGCCCCGCGCCAGGATTGAGCCGCGCGCAAGCGTGTTCAGCGGGAAGCTGGACAGCGATTTTGGGAATTAAACACTGTTTAGCCAACTTCACAAGGCGTTAAAGTGTTCCTTAATGATCAAACCCTCCAAAACCGGCAGCCCCGGCAAACCTGGCCGTGCGCGCACGGTGCAGGGTCCTTCCGTGGCCCGGGACGTCCGCCGGCAAGCCCTCACCGACGTGCGGCGCTCGCTGGTGCTCGATGCGGCGCGCGCCGTCTTCTTCGAGCATGGGCTCGAAGGCACCAGCATCCGTGAGATCGCCCAACGCGCGGGCTACACGCCGGGCGCGATCTACAGCTACTTCGCGAGCAAGGAAGAGGTTTACGCGGCCCTGCTCGGCGAATCGCTGGAGCGCCTGAACGAAAAGGTCCAGGCCGCGCGCGCGCAGTCCCATAGCGAAGCGGCGGCGGCGGGCCGTGCCACGGCGACAGCTTTTTTTGATTTCTACCGCGACAACCCGCGCGAGCTGGACCTCGGTTTTTACCTGTTCCAGGGCATGCAGCCGCGAGGGCTGGCGCCCGAACTGGACGAGCGCCTGAAGCAGCGGCTGCGCGATGCGCTGCTGCCCACCCAGGAGGCGCTCGAAGCGCTCGGCATGCCGGCCGGCGAGGCGCTTGCCGAAATCACGGCCTTGTTCACGCACATGGTCGGGCTGCTGGTGCTCAGCCACACAGGGCACATACGCATGTTCCAACAGGCGTCCCGGGGCCTGTTTGAAAACTACCTGGAGCGTCTGGTCGCGCGTGCTGGCGGCTCATCTCGCGACACTGGATCAAAACAGCCCAAGGCTTGAACCCGCGAAGGGCTCAAGGCTCGTTGGCCGGATCACTCAATCCAGCCACTTCTGGAAAAACCGCGCCTGGCCCATGGCCGGGTCCAGCTGGTAACCCGCAAAGCCCACGCGCTCGTAAAGCTTGACCGCACCCAGGTTGCCCTGCAGCACTTCCAGCGTCAGCTTGCAGGCGCCGCGCTCGCGCGCGATCTCGTCCACCAGCGCCAGCATTTTTTCGGCGATGCGACGGCCGCGGTGGCCGGGCAGCACGGCCACGTCGTGGATGTTGACCAGCGGGCGGCAGGCAAACGTGGAAAAGCCCTCGATGCAGTTGACCAGGCCCACGGCCTTGTCGCCGTCAAACGCGAGCACGCTGAAAGCCTGCGGGCGGGCCGCGAGTTCCTTCACGAGGTGGGTTTTGGCGAAGTCGCCGAGCGGCTTGCCGCCGCCGGCCGGGTCCTGCGCATAGCTGTCCAGCAGTTGCACCAGGGCACGCGCGTGCACCGGGTCCGCATAGTCGGCGCGGCAGACGCGCAGGGAAGGAGGAGAAAAAGAAGAGGCAGCGGCTTCGGTCATCCGGCGATTTTAGGGATACCGCTTTTTTGGGGAATGTGAAGCCTATAAAGCCTTATCGCGTTGCCGCCCATCACCGCAGCCTGGCTTTCCATGTCCAGGTCTTCCAGCAATTGCCGCGACACGGCCCACCAGAGCGCATAGGGAGCGGCCAGCTCCAGCACCGGCCAGTCGCTGCCCCAGACGACGCGGTCCGTGCCAAAGCTTTGCAACACATGCTCGGCCCAGCGCCGCACCGCGCCCGGCGCGGGGCGCGGACCGGCTTCGGTCAGCAGGCCCGAGAGTTTGCACATGGCCTGCGTTTCTTTTGCGATGCGCGCAATGCCCTCAGCCCAGGGCTGCCACTGGCCTGCCGCGATATCGGGCTTGGCGCCGTGGTCTATCACCATGCGCAGCTCGGGGTGGCGGCCGGCCAGGGTCAGGATGTGCGGCAGGTGCACGGGCTTGACCAGCGCGTCGAATACCAGGCCGCAATCAGCCATGGCATGCAGTGCCGGGGCGAGTGCGGGCTGCAATATCCATTCAGGGTCGGCGATGTCCTGCAGCATGGGCCGCAAGCCCTTGAGCCGCGGGTGCTGTGCCAGCGCCTCTATGCGGCGCGGCGCGTCGGCCGCCAGCATGTCGACCCAGCCGACCACGCCCAGCACTGCCGGGTTGGCGTCAGCCTGCTCCAGCAGGAAGTGCGTTTCCGCCTCGGTGGGTGCGGCCTGCACCAGCACACCGCCGCGCACGCCGTGCGACCGCGACTGCGCCCGCCAGTCGGCCACGGCCACGTCGCGGTAAAGGGGCGCCAGCGCCGGCGTGAGCCAGCCGTAGTCGCCGCGCGCCAATTCCCAGCAGTGAAAGTGCGCATCGATGATTTTCATGGTGTCGGTGCCTCCACGGGCAACAGGCCCTGCGCGCGCAGATCCGCCCAGAAGGCCGCGGGAATCGGGTGCTGCATCATGGCCACCGCATCGGCCCACTCGGCGACCCTGCGCGCGCCCAGCATCACGATATCGATGGCCGGGTGGGCCAGCGGAAACTGCAGGGCCGCCGCGCGCAGCGGCACGCCGTGCGCCGCGCAAACCGACTCGATGCGGGCCGTGCGCTCCAGCCATTCGCGGGCGGCCGGCGCATAGTTGAAGCTGGCCGTGCCGCCGCGCGCGCCGGTCGCCAGGATGCCCGAATTGAACACGCCGCCCAGCGCGATGCGCACGCCGCGCGCCGCGCACTGCGGCAGCAGCGCCGGCAATGCGCTGTGGTCCAGCAGGCTGTAGCGCCCGGCCAGCATCAGCACGTCCAGCCCGGCTTCGCGCAGCACCTGCAGCACCACCGCCACATCATTGGTGCCCAGGCCGATGGCGCGTATCAGCCCTTCATGCTTCATCGCGCGCAGCGTGGGCAGGGTCTCATCCAGCAGCTGGCGCAGCACGGCGGGCGCGCGTTCGCCGTGCGAGGCCGCGTCCGGGTCGTGCACATAGACCACGTCCAGCCGCGGCAGGCCCAGGCGCTGCAGGCTGTCTTCCACGCTGCGGCGGATGCCGGCGGCGCTGAAGTCCCACACCTGGTTGAAGGGCAGGATGTCCACATAACCGTGCTGGGCGCGCGCCGCGTTCGCGTCGGGCAACAACAGCCGGCCCACCTTGCTCGACAGCACATAGCTGTCCCGCGGGTGGCCGCGCAGCGCGTCGCCCAGCCGCCGCTCCGACAGGCCGTGGCCGTAGTGCGGCGCGGAGTCGAAAGTGCGGCAGCCGTCAGCCCAGGCCGCGTCGACCAGCGCCCTGGCCTCGGCATCGCTCACGGCGGCAAACAGGTTGCCCAGCGGCGCGCCGCCCAGGCCCAGCCGCAGGCCGCTTTCTTTGCAGGCGGAAAACACAGGGGCCATGTCCAAAGTCGTCATGTCAAAGCCGCATTCAGGGTTAATCCCAATAAAAGTTCAGTTATGTTATGACTAACATGTCAGTCATCGACAGCGGGAAATCCCGAGGTTTTCACAAAAACCGGGCTTCCCTGCCAAGACCGCTTGCTCCCATGCTCAAGAACATTCCACCGCTGCTCACTCCCGACGCCCTGCATGCCCTGGCCAGCATGGGCCATGGCGATGACCTGGCGATTGTGGATGCCAATTTCCCGGCCGCCCAGGTGGCCCGCAAAAGCGGCGCCCGGCTGGTAGCGCTGGCGGGCGTGACCGCGCCGCAGGCGCTGGCCGCCGTGCTGCGTTTGCTGCCGCTGGATGACTTCGTGCCCGAAGCCGCCTGGACCATGCAGGTGGTGGGCGACCCCGAGGCGGTTCCCGCGCCGGTGGCCGAATTTACCACCGTGCTGCACCAGGCCGGCGAGCGCCCGGCCGCCTCGCTGGAGCGTTTTGCGTTTTACGAACGCGCGCAGTCGGCCTTCCTGATCCTGCAGACCGGCGAGCAGCGCAAGTACGGCAACATCCTGCTGCGCAAGGGTGTCATCGCCAGCGACCACGGCTGATCCCATGAGCAGCGCGTCCCCCATCAGCCTTCGGGCCCAGGCCTACGAAAGTTTCCAGCAGCAGATCGTCGACGCCAACATACGGCCCGGGCAGTTCGTCTCGCAGCGCGAACTCATGCAGCTGCTGGGCATGCCGCTGGGCGCGGTGCGCGAGCTGATCCCGCGGCTGGAAGCCGAGGGCCTGGTCAAGACCGTGCCGCAGCGCGGCCTGCAGGTGGCCCATGTGGACCTCAAGCTGATCAACAACGCCTTCCAGCTGCGCGGCCTGCTCGAGCGCGAGGCCGCCAGCCGCTTCGTCACCACGGTGTCCGACGCCGACCTCGCCGCGATTGAGCAGGCGCACCTCAACATCGTGAAGCGCGCGCGCAAAAAGGCCATCGACGACGCGCTGCTCGAAGACGCCACCACGGTGGACTGGGGCCTGCACGACCTCATGATAGACACGCTGGGCAACGAGCTGATTTCCGAGGTCTACCGCATCAACAGCCTGCGGGTGCGCCTGATCAAACTCGAAGCCTCCTCCCTTTCCCCGGATGTGCTGATTCCCGCGATGGAAGAGCACCTCTGGTTCATCGATGCCCTCAAGCGGCGCGACCCGCAAGCCGTGGTCGACCGCCTGGGCCATCACATCGAGAGTGCGCACCGCCGCGTGCTCGGCCTGCCGCGGCCCGCAATGCCGTGGTCTCTGGAGATCCCTGAATGACGAGTTCCTTTCCCGCCGCCGAAAATTCCTTCCGCGGCATCTGGCCCGCCCTGCTGACGCCGCTCACGGCCGGCCTGGACATAGACCACGCCAAGTTCGCCGCCCATTGCAAGGCGCTGATCGCCAGCGGCTGCCCCGGCGTGACGGCTTTCGGCACCACGGGCGAAGGCCCGTCTTTTTCGCTGGCCGAACGCAAGGAGGCGATAGAGCAGCTCATCAAGAACGGCATTCCCGCCAAGCAGATCATGGTCTCGACCAGCTGCGCCGCCCTGCCCGAAACCCTGGAGCTCACGCGCCACGCCGTGAAAGCCGGCGTGCACGGCTGCCTGATGCTGCCGCCGTTTTTCCTCAAGGGCGTGTCGGACCAGGGCGTCATCGACAGCTACCGCTATGTCATCGACGGCATGGCCGGCACGCCCTTCAAGCTTTACCTGTACCACATCCCCCAGGTCACGGGCGTGCCGCTGTCGCACCACGTGATCGCCACGCTCAAGAAGCAATACCCGGACACCATCGTCGGCATCAAGGACAGCGCCTGCAGCACAGAACATTCGGTGGGCCTGGCCAATGCCTTCATGAAGGACATGACGGTTTACGTCGGTTTTGAACCCGACCTGCCCGAGATGGGCAAGCGCGGCAGCACCGGCGCCATCAGCGGCGTGGCCAACTTCATGCCGCGCCTGGTCAAACGCCTGGTGACCGAACCCGCGGCACCGGCGACGCCCGCCGAGCGCGAGCGCGTGATCAAGCTGATAAGCCTGCTGGACGGCTATTCACTGATGCCCGCGCTCAAGGGCATCATGGCCATGCTGAGCGGCGATGCCGCCTGGCTGCGCGTGCGCGCGCCGCTGGTGGCCTTGACCGCCGACGAATACAAGGCGCTGGAAAAAACCATCAGCGCTTTCGGGATTGATACAAAATCCGAGTGACTGCCGAACGCCGACCCGGGGCCTGAGCCCAACAACGATTGACCTAAAAAAGGAGACAACCATGAAGACTTCCCTCTCGTCCACCCTTCGCCGCACCCTTTTGGCCGCGGCTTCCGCCACCTTGCTGATGGGCACGCTGCTGCCCGCGGCCCAGGCCCAGAACAAGATGGTGCTGCGCGTCTCCACCCCGGCCGTGCCCGACGACTGGCACGCCAAGATGTGGACGGTCTTCAAGGACAACCTCGAAAAAAGCGCGCCCGGCGAATTCGACGTGCAGATCAACCTGAACGCCTCGCTGTTCAAACAGGGCACGGAGCCGACCGCCATGGCGCGCGGCAACCTCGAGCTCTCCTCGATCTCGGCCTTCGACATCGCCAAGCTGGTGCCCGAGTTCTCCATCTTCACCGCCGGCTACATCGTGCGCGACCCGGACCACCAGCAAAAGGTGTTTTCCGGCCCCATAGGCACCGAGATGTTCAAGACCGTCTCGGAGAAGATGGAAGTGACGCCGCTGTCCACCGTCTACCTCGGCACGCGCCAGGTCAACCTGCGCGAGGCCCACAACGTCAAGGTGCCGGCCGACCTCAAGGGCATCAAGCTGCGCATGCCGGGCTCCAAGGAATGGCTGTTCCTCGGCGAAGCGCTGGGCGCCACGCCCACGCCGCTGGCTTTCGGCGAGGTCTACCTGGGCCTGAAGACCGGCACCATAGACGGCCAGGACAATCCCCTGCCCTCGGTGCGCGCCGCCAAGTTCTATGAAGTCACCAAGCAGATCGTCATGACCAGCCACCTGGTGGACGGCATCTTCATCTCGATTTCCAACAAGGCCTGGAACGCCATGAGCCCGGCGCAAAAGACCAAGGTCAAGGCGGCGGCCCAGGCGGCGGCGGTCTACAACAACGAAAACCGCATCAAGGAAGAAGGCCAGCTGGTTGACTTCTTCAAGAAGGAAGGCCTGCAGGTCACCACACCGGACGTGGACGCCTTCCGAAAGACCGTGCAGACGACTTACCTGAACTCCGAATACGCCAAGGTCTGGCCCAAGGGCCTGCTTGAGCGCATCAACGCGACCAAATAAGTCCCGCGGCAAACACCACAACGCCCATGAAAAGCTGGCCCCAAAAAGCCGCCAACCTGATTGGCGGCGGACTCTTCCTGACCCTGTTCATCGTGTTCGTGATCCAGATCACGGCGCGTTTTTTCTTCGGCAAGCCCCTGGCCTGGACCGACGAGGCGGCCGTGATCCTTTATGTCTGGGTCATCCTGTGGGCCGCCGCCGTGGTCGTGCCTGAGCGTGAGCACGTGGTGTTCGACCTGCTGTGGAACAACGCGCCCTACCGTGTCCGCCAGGCCATGGCCATTGTCGGCAACCTGCTGGTCGGCGGCCTCGCGGCCTGGGGCATCCCGGGCTGCTGGGACTATGTGCACTTCATGGCTCGCGAGGGAACGCCCGTGCTGGGCGTGTCTTTCCAATGGGTTTTCATGCCTTTTGTGCTGCTGCTCGCCGCCCTGGCGGTGCGCTCGGCCTGGGCGATCTGGAACGCGATCCGTGGCAAGGGTCTTGAAGCGGAGTTGCGCATATGACAAGTGGTATCTGGATATTGGTTGGGGTGCTGGCGGGCGGCATGCTGCTGCGCATGCCCATCGGTTTTTCGATGATCGCGGCGGGCATTGGCTACCTCGTGGCCAAGGGCCAGGACGTGGGCCTGGTGGCCGAGCAGATCGGCAACGGCCTCTACAACAGCTATGTGCTGCTGGCCGTGCCGCTGTTTGTGTTCGCCGCCAACATCATGAACGCAGGCACGGTCAGTGAACGGATCTTCGATTTCTGCCGCATCCTGGTGGGCCGCATGCGCGGCGGGCTGGCACAGGTGGACATCCTGGTCAGCGTGATCTTCTCGGGCATGAGCGGCAGCGCGATCGCCGATGCCGCCGGCCCCGGCCTGGTCACGATTCGCCAGATGCTCAAGAAACCCGAGTACACGCGCGGCTTTGCCGGCGCCGTGGTGGTGGCCAGCGCCACGCTGGGGCCCATCATTCCGCCGTCCATCCCGATGGTGATTTACGCGCTGGTCTCGGGCGCCTCGGTGGGCGCGCTGTTTCTGGGTGGCGTGGTGCCGGGCTTTCTGATGGCCGGCCTCATGATGGGCGTGGTCGCGGTCATTGCCAAGAAGCGCAACATGCCGCGCGACGAGCCCGTGCCGCGCTCGGAATGGGCCGGTCTGATCTTCCGCGGCGCGCTGCCGCTGTCCATGCCCATCGTGCTGCTGGGCGGCATCTACTCGGGCATCTTCACGCCGACCGAAGCGGCCGCCGTGGCGGCGCTGCATGCGCTCATCCTCGCGGCCCTGGTGTTCCGGGCCCTGACCTGGCGCAGTTTCTGGGGCGTGGTGATGGAATCCACGCGCGCCAGCGCGGTGATCACCATGATCCTGGCCGGCTCCTTCATGCTCAACTACGCCTTCACCGCCGAGGGCGTGCCGCAGTCCATGGCCATGTGGGTCGACAGCATGCATTTCTCGCAGATCGGCTTTTTGCTGATGGTGAACGTCATGTTCCTGGTGCTGGGCTGCTTCCTTGACGTTTCGGTGCTGCTGCTGGTCTTTGTGCCCATGCTGCTGCCCGCGGCCAAGCTGCTGGGCGTGGATCTGGTGCACTTCGGCGTGCTGGTGGTGCTCAACATGATGATAGGCCTGATCCACCCGCCCTTCGGCATGCTGCTGTTCGTAACCAAGGCGCTGACCGGCATTCCCATCGGCGAGATGATGAAGGAAGGCTGGCCCTTCCTGGTCATGCTGCTGCTCCTGCTGCTGGCCATGACCTGCTTCCCGCAGATCGTGCTCTGGCTGCCGCAAACCATGGGCTATGGAGCGAAGTGATTCCCCCCCGAAGCGCCCGCGGCGCTCCGTGCAACGGCCAGAGGCCGAAGCTCTTCGTTGCCGTCCAAGCCTGCGCAGGCAGGCTTGGAGCCGCGGCCCTCAGCCCCTCGAGGGGGCGACTCCTGCGGCCCGGCAAAGCCGGTTCCGCGGCGTCTGCTTGCTTGCATCGCGCCAGGCGTGGGCTCCGCTTTTTCACCCGGACGCCGCGATATGAACGCTGATGTCGTCTGCGTCGCGAGCTGGAACGCCGACCTGATCTCCAAGGTGGCGCGGCCGATTGCCCGCGGCGAGACGCTGATGGCCAACGACTTCAGCATCAGCCCGGGCGGCAAGGGCAGCAATGCCGCGGTGGCCGCCGCGCGCCAGGGCGCGCGCGTGGCGCTGCTGGCCCGCATAGGCGAGGACGACTTCGGCCGCATGGGCATGGATCTCTGGCATGCCGAAGGCATAGACACCTCGCATGTCGAGCAGGTGGCCGGCGAGCGCAGCGGCGTCGCGCAAATCCTGGTCTATGAAGACGGTGACAACAGCATTGCCGTCTACCCCGGCGCCGGCAGCGGCCTGGGCGCGCGCCATGCGCAGGCCGCGGCCGCGCTGCTGGCGGGCTGCCGCGTCGTGATGGCTTCCTGCGAAGTGCCGGCCGAGGCCGCGCTGCAGGCCTTTGCCCTGGCCCGCGCGGCCGGCGCCCTGACCGTGCTCAATCCCGCGCCCGCGCGGCCGCTGAGTGATGAGATGCTTGCGCTGGTCGACGTGCTCACGCCCAACGAGAGCGAACTCCTTTTATTGGCCGGCCAGGCACACGCCGGCTCGACCGACCAGGCCGCCGCGCGCCTGCTGGAGCGCGGCGCCCGCGCCGTGCTGGTCACGCTGGGCGCGGCCGGCTGCCGCCTCTACCAGGCCGGCCAGGCGCCGCATTCGATACCGGGCCGCCCCATGGCCGTGCGCGACACCATAGGCGCGGGCGACACCTTCACCGGCGCGCTCGCGGCCGCGCTGGCCCGCGGCGAAGCGCTGCCCGTAGCCATGCAATGGGCCAACGCGGCGGCCGCGCTCTCGGTGACGCGCCACGGCGCCATAGACGGCATTCCGCGGCTGGCCGATGTGGCCGCGCTGCTCGGCTGAAACCACCACGGCCTTTTTCACGGCCTTTTTGCCCGTCGCGCTGTAGGCCCAAGGCCGCTTTACCGGATATTTACGCGCCTCTTTCGGGCCGTATACCTGCGCCCATGGGCTAGCAGTGATAATTCCTGAGCGCTGTATGTACAGGCCTTCAGGGCTTGGCGAACAGCCTCATCAAACACAAAAAATGCCGCCTCCACCTGGTGGGCGGCGGGCACCCAAGGACAGCCGATGGACCCGAAAGCCGAAACGCCGCAGACCGGCGCCGCAACCCCTCCCCGCAAGCGCATCAGCCGCCGCGCGTCCATCATAGGCAGCGTGATCGCCGTGATCACCCTGGCCGGCATAGGCTGGCTGGCCTGGCATTTGACCCACCCCTCCGCCGACGCCGCCGCCGGCGGTTTTGCCGGTGGCCGGCGCGGCGCGCCGGCCACCACGGTCGGTGTGGCCACCGCCGAACGCGCCAGCATCCCGATTGTTCTGGAAGCCCTGGGCACCGTCACGCCGCAGGCCAGCGTCAGGGTCACGCCCCAGGTCTCGGGCGTGATGCAGAAAGTGCTGTTCAAGGAAGGCCAGATGGTCAAGGCCGGCGAGCTGCTGGCCACCATAGACCCGCGCCAGTTTGAAATGGCGCTGATGCAGGCCACCGGCCAGCGCCAGCGCGACGAGGCCCAGCTCGACAGCGCGCGCGTGCAGCTGCAGCGCTACAGGACCCTGCTGGAGCAGGACTCCATCGCCCGCCAGGACGTCGACACCCAGGCCGCGCTGGTCAAGCAGCTCGAAGGCACGGTCGTCGTCGACAAGGCCAATGAGGGCACGGCACGGCTCAACCTCGGCTACACGCGCGTGGTCGCGCCGGTGAGCGGCCGCGTCGGCCTGCGCGCCGTGGACGTGGGCAATGTGGTGAGCAGCGGCGACGCCAACGGAATCGCGCTGATCACCCAGATCACGCCCATAGACGTCGTCTTCGCGATTCCGCAGGACCAGGTCGGCGAGCTGCAGCAAAACGCCGCCAAGGGCATCGCCATGCAGGTCACCGCGCTCGACAGGACGCGCGCCGTCACGCTGGACACCGGCAGTTTCGCCTCGCTCGACAACCAGGTCGACATCACCACCGGCACCGTGAAGGCCAAGGCCCGCTTTGCCAATAGCGAGTTCAAGCTCTACCCCAGCCAGTTCGTCAACGTGCGCCTGCAGGTGCGCACCATAGACAACGCCATCGTGGTGCCGGTGACGGCCGTGCGCATGGGCAGCAGCGGCGAGTATGTCTATGTGGTCAATGCCAAGGAGCGCACCGTCTCGCTCAGGCCCATCAAGCGCGGCCAGGCTACCGTCGACAAGGTCGTGATCGCCTCCGGCCTGGAGGTGGGCGAACGCGTCATCACCGAAGGCGCGGACCGGCTCAAGGACGGCGCCTCCGTGGTCCTGCCCGGCGATCCGCCCGGCGGCGGGGGACGCGGCCCAGGGGGCGGCGGCGGCAAGCGCCAGCGCRGTGCGGCCTCCGCACCGGGC